>JBPOHS010000051.1:0-15717 GCA_052035295.1 Pseudomonadota bacterium | reverse complement strand
CGTTGTGCCCGCATGGTGCCGATCTGTCCGAACTGCTGCTTCACCAGATCAGTGGCGGCCCGGTGCTCTACGATTGGTAACGGATAGCCTGCGCTTTTGGCAACCAGCGGGGAGGGCGCATGGATTTCTTTCGCGGGCACATGCCTGAGCTCCGGCACCCAGGTGCGGATGAAATCCCCGCTTTCATCAAAGCGTTGTGATTGCAGCGTCGGGTTGAACACCCGGAAATAGGGGGCGGCGTCTGCGCCAGTCGATGCGCTCCACTGCCAGCCGCCGTTATTGGCCGAGAAATCGCCGTCCACCAGATGTTGCATGAAAAATTTCTCTCCCAGTCGCCAGTCGGTGAACAAGTGCTTGGTGAGGAACATGGCCGTGACCATTCGCAGCCGGTTGTGCATCCATCCCAGTCCCAGTAATTGGCGCATGCCGGCATCAACGAGCGGATAGCCGGTTTGTCCCTTGCTCCAGGCGTCAAACAGTGTCGATTCGCCGCGCCACGGAATCAGGTCGGTATCCGGTTGAAATGCCAGATGGCGACAGGTCTCCGGAAATCCGAAGGTAATGTGACGATAGAACTCTCGCCAGATCAGTTCATTGATCCAGGTATGCAAACCGGGGTTGGTCGGCTCAAGTTCACCGTTACCCGCCATGCGACAGGCATGCAGACATTGCCGCAAGGAAATCGCACCCACCGCCAGGTACGGTGACAGCGTGCTGGTAGCCGCTTTCGCAGGGAAATCGCGTTGGTCCTTGTAACGCTCAGCCTGAGTGTTAATGAAAGTGTCCAGACGACGGAGTGCCTCGGCTTCTGAGGCTGGCCAATGTTCGATCAACGTTGACGAGGGCACATTCCACGATGCAAACGATTGATTCTTTAGCGGTGACCGCTTCGCCTTGGGCGCGGGCAGCGGTGTGAGATCCATGGTTTGTAACTGTCTGATACAGGCCCGACGAAACGGGGTATACACCTTGAAAAAAGCACCCTGTTGATTCAACAGAATGCCCGGAGGAATCAGGCACTGGTCGTGAAAGGCATGAATTCGCATGCCGGCCTGGATCGCCGCACTTTGAACGCGGTTATCACGGGTACGCTCGTTGAGTTCGTACTCGTGATTGTAATAAATGGCCTTTGCACCCAGTTCTGCGGCCGTGTCGATGACGAACGTTACCGACATTCTGAAATCGCAAGCATTCTTGACGTGCAGTGGAATGCCGAGTTGTGCCAGTTGCAGGCGCAGACTGTTGACCTGGTCATGCAGGAACTGTTCGCGCACCGGCGCCATGTCATGCAGAGCCCACTGATTGCGGGTGATCAGAAACAGCGCGTGTACGTCATTATCAGCCTTGCATGCCTGGAACAGGGCAGGATTGTCATGGATGCGTAAATCGTTGCGAAACCAGACGAGCGTAGTCATGTCAGTACCTGGGTTGGATTCGACGCTGTTCAGAGACCGTTGCGCAGGCGCAGTTCGGTCGGATATGGCCGCAGATAGCTCTGTTGATTGAGGTAGGGCGTTTGCGGTTCATGTCGTTGTGCGAAGAAACTCAGCAGGGTAACGGGAACCACCAGCGGCACGTGCCCCAGCCGGTAGTCTTCAATGGACTGCGCGAGCGCTTGTCGTTCCGGGGCCTGCATGAACTTTTTCACGTAACCCTGCAAATGCTGAAGGACATTGGTGTGATGTTTTCGCGTCGATGGAATGGCCAGGGTTTGCATGAGCGCGGAAAAATAACGCTGCGCCTGCTGTTCCAGTGGGTGCTGCGACAGATCGGACAGCATTTTGCCGAGCGCCTTGTAAGCCTGCACACTGTGGGACATCACGGCGAACTTGTGTCGGGTGTGAAAATCCAGCAGCGCTTTCGGGGTGAGACCCTCTTGCCGCAACTGCTTCCACTCGTGGTAAACCAGCACGCGAACAACAAAATTTTCACGCAGGACATCGTCATTGAGGCGCCCCGAATCTTCCATGGGAATGTCCGGATAACGCCGGGCAAGGGCGGCCGCGAACAGACCGCGGGTAGTAGACTCTGGATTGCCATTGGGATGGTAGAGCTTGACCCCCCCCATGCCGCAACTGGGCGATTTCTGTGTCAGCACGAAGCCGTCGACATCCGCCAGGGTATCGGCGATGGATTCACTGGTGGCCATCAGCGGCGCAGTGACATCCTGTTCCACGCCGGGTTGCAGGGTTGAATATTCAGCGCGGATGCCTTGTGGGCGTTTGACCAGCCTGACGGCGGGCCGCGGTGTCGGCATGCCGGCGGCGACCTCGGGGCAGAAGGAACGAAAGTCAAACAATTGTCCAAGCTGTTCGGTCACGATCCGACTGTGTTTGTGACCGCCGTTGAAGCGGATGTTATCGCCCAGCAGGCACCCGCTGACGCCAATTACCGGTTTGCTCATGGATCAACTCCTCCATTTCGCCTGTGAGCCGTCGCACACTCGGTCCGGTCCTGTCAGGCCCATTATCAGGATGGACAATACATGGACATAATATGGACGGTATGGCGTCTGTGTCAAGCCTCTCCCGGTCTCTCGCGCAGGTCCTCTCCTGGCCGCGAAAGAATATTCACCCGTGGAGTTGATTAAGTTTTGATTCAGCTCGTTTGCCGTAGCTTTGGTGTCAGGATCAGTCGGTGTGTTTTCTTTTGCCTGACTGCGGTTGTAGACCCTCAAACAGGAGCATGCATACATGCATCAAACGCTAGCGCGACTCATGGGTTGTCTGGCCTTGTCCGTCGTATCTTCAGCGGCTCTGGCTGTTGATGCCGTCGTGTATGCACCGGTGGTCAGGGTTTACCCGATCAAACAGACCGAGGTCTATCGTGAGCCTCGCGAAAAATGTTATCGCGAACGTGTCGAGGTGCCGTCCAATACCTCGTCGACCAGTACCGTAGTGGGTGGATTGTTGGGGGCGGCCATTGGCAACAAGCTGGGGCATGGTTCTTCCAACCGCAAGATTGGCACGGTGGCCGGAGCGGTGCTGGGCGCTACCGTGGGGCATGGCATGAGTGAAGCAAGAGCGCACACCCAGGTTGAAAATCGTGATATTTGCGAGACCGTTTATGACGAATCCATGCAGGAACGCATTGTTGGCTATGACGTGGAGTACCGCTACGAAGGCCAGGTCTACAAGACGCGCATGAACCGTGACCCAGGCGATTCGATACGCCTGCGGGTCAGTGCCTACCCGGAAGACGGGTATTGATACCCTGTAGACAGAGAATCCCGTGCCCGACTTGTGCGTCAGATAGCCAAGCGTATTCAGTGACGATAAACTGCACCACCACGCGCCATGGCAAGATTACAGAAGGATTAGCAGGAGCATGCGAGCACTCATCATCGAGGACGAACCCCATCTGCAGGAACAGTTGGCGACGGCGCTGACGCGTGCCGGTTATTCCGTCGACCGCGCCGGTAACGGCAAGGAAGGCCTGTATTTCGGCACCGAGTACAATTACGACATTGCTATCGTCGATCTTGGCCTGCCGATGATGGATGGCATGGAAATCATTCGTCGTTGGCGTGTCGACAATCGTTTGTTCCCGGTGTTGGTGCTCACGGCCCGCAGCAGTTGGCAAGACAAAGTGGCCGGACTTGAAACCGGCGCCGATGATTATGTCGTCAAACCTTTCCAGATGGAGGAAGTGGTGGCGCGTGTGAATGCCCTGGTGAGACGCGCTGCTGGTATTGCCCAATCCTGTATCCGTCGCGGTCCCATCGAGCTCGACACGACCAAGAAACAGGTCAGGCTCGCGGGCGAGACGCTGGAACTCACCAGTTACGAATACCGGGTGCTGGAATACTTGATGATGCACCCCGATGAGTTGATCTCGAAAGCGGTATTGACTGAGCATATTTATGCGCAGGATTTCGAGCGCGACAGCAACACGATCGAGGTTTTCATCGGGCGTTTGCGCAAAAAACTTGATCCTGACAATTCCCTCAAGCCCATTGAAACCGTGCGTGGCATGGGGTATCGGCTCAATCCTTCCATGTCCGCCTGACGGTCGATGCGCTGATGCTGCTGAAAGCCCTGAGTTCCCTGCGTGGCCGGCTGCTGCTGGCCGAACTGCTGACCCTGATCCTGTTCGTTATCATTACTGCCTGGGCACTCGACAAGGCGTTCGTGGCCAGCGTCGAGCGCGCTGCCGAAGATCGTTTGCAGGTGCATGCCTATTCTTTGCTGGCCGCGGCGGAATCGGAAGACCGTCGTGCGGTATTGAGCCAAATGCTCGAGAAAACCCGCTTCAATCGTCAGAACAGTGGGCTGTTTGGCTACGTGCTGGACGACAAGGGGCAGTTGGCCTGGCGATCGGCCTCGTCGTTATTGATCGATACCCCCCGATTTTCGACTTTGTCGCAAGGCACGAGCCGTTTCGTCTCGGTGCGCCTGGGCGAAGAGGATTATTACGCCTACGGCCTGGGTACGTTTTGGGAATCCAGGGGAAAAACCCGGCAATACACTTTTTACGTGATGGAATCGCAGGTCAGCCACCAGGCCACGGTCTACGCGTTCCGCACCACGCTCTGGCAATGGCTGGGTGTGCTGACGTTCGCACTGTGCGTCATTGTTTACATGGTCACGCACTGGGGGCTCAGGCCCCTGCAGAAGCTCAAACAGCAGCTCATCAAGATGCAGTCGGGCGAACATGACCGTGTCGAAGGACAATATCCGCAAGAAATCCAGCAGGTGGTGGATGACCTCAATGCCTTGCTGGCCTACGAGCAAAAGCAGCGGGAAAAATACAAGAACAGCCTGGCAGACCTCGCCCACAGTCTGAAAACGCCGCTTGCCGTCATGCAGAATGCGAGTCAATTGCAGGACGAACAATTACGCCGGGTTGTCGATGAACAAACGCACCAGATGAATATCATTGTGCAGCAACAGTTGCGCCGCGCCATCAGCAAGGGCACTGCCCTGTGGAGTCGCGGCGTGCAGGCGCGGCCCGTGGTGGATCGCATCCTCGCCGCACTGCAGAAGGCTTATGAATACAAGAAGAAAACCGTCGAAGTGGTTTCCGACGGGCAGGTACTGTTTCCGGGAGAAGAGGGTGCCTTGTACGAGCTGGTGGGCAACCTGCTGGAAAACGCGTTCAAATACGGTGGGCCCAATATTCAGGTCAATCTGTCGGAAAACGAAAATGACTATGGTCGTTATTTCCGCCTGATCGTCGAAGATGATGGGCAAGGTATTCCTGCCTGGCAGAAGCGTGTCGTGTTCGAGCGTGGCGCGCGGCTCGATTCCAGCATGCCCGGTCAGGGCATCGGTCTGGCGATGGTGGCGGATCTGGTCGATGATCTTGGTGGCGTCACCCGTCTGGAAAACAGTCTTGCCGGTGGTGCCCGCTTCGTGATCGAAATTCCGGGCTGACGTCGGTGCGGGATCAACCCCGATGATGACCTTTCCGTGCTTCAATGATGCCTGGGCCAGTCAGGTTGGCTGTTACGGCGTGGCCGCCTGTTTCCTGTCCGACAACCAGTAATCCAGCGCATTGGAAATGTCGCGCTGCGTATAGGGCTTGGCGAGAAAATCATTCATGCCGCATTCGATGCAGGTTTCTCGATCACCCGGATTGGAGTTGGCGGTTACGGCCACGATCGGCAGTTGTGCGCTGGTTCTGCCACTGGCGCGGATGACGCGGGTGGCTTCATAACCGTCCATGACCGGCATCTGGCAATCCATCAGTATCAGGTCGACGTCCGTGGTCTTGAGCATTTCCACGGCTTCCCTGCCGTTGACAGCGCTGATGAACCCGTAACCCAGTTTACGCAGAATGCCTTCCAGCACGAGGCGGTTCACCTGGTTGTCTTCCACCACCATGATGGTTTTACCGGCATGGCTGGCAATGTCACTGCTGGCAATGGGCGTGACATTTTGTACCGGGGCAACGGCGGGCTTGAAGGGCAAATAGAGATGTACATCGGTGCCGCGCTGCACATCGGAATGGAATTCCAGGATGCCGCCCATCAATACCGTTATCCGCTTGCATAACGCCAAGCCAATGCCGAGGCCACCCTGTTTGCGGGTCATGGTGCCGTCAGCCTGCCGGAACAGCTCGAACACGGTATCGTGCATGTGCTTGGGAACGCCGCATCCGGTGTCAGAAATCGAAATACGTAGCCACACCGCGCCGTCGGGTTTGTTGGCGGGTGTACTGACGGCACAGGCGCTGACCTTGATGCCACCCTGATCGGTGAACTTGCAGGCGTTGTCGAGCAAGTGATGCACCACCAGCTTGAGTTTGGCGGCGTCGCCCTCCAGATAACGGGGAACATCCTGGGCAATATGGCTGCTGAATGTCAGTTGTTGCGACTGGGCGCGGGCGCGGAACTGGCTGCACAGATCTTCAAAAAACTGGGTGAAATTGATGGCCTTGCTATCGATAACGTAGCGATTGGCTTCGATTTGCGTGTAAGTAAGGATGTCTTCGATCAACCGCATCATGTTCTGGCTGGAGCGGTTGACATTGTTGAGGTACGAATTCTGTTCTTCGGTCAATGTGGTCATTCGCAAGAGCTCGGTGGAGCCGATAACGCCGTTCATGGGGGTGCGCAGCTCATGGCTGACGGTCGACAGGAATTCGTCCTTGAACCGGTTGGAAATTTCCAGCGTGCGGTTGGTTTCTTCCAGACGTTGTTTGGCGAGATTTTGCAGGCGGTTGCGCTCATCCTGCAAATGATTGATGCGATCCCCCAACGCCATCGACAGTAGGATGGTTTCAAAGAAGCAGCCTACGTGCACATAAAAGGCGGCGCCTTTCAGGTAGGGAAGAATGCCTACCAGTGTCAGCACCCAAAGCACACTGCCGGTGACGACTGACACCCAGGCCACCAAAAAGAAACGCGCCATCATAACGCCGCGTCTGAGCTCCAGAATGGCGCTGGTGATGACCGTCGCTGACAATAACAGCGTCAGTACATTCACCGTGGGGGGCCAGAAACTTTCGTCATCAATCAGTAACCAGACAATGGACAGTCCGCCGGCGCCGATCAGGGCTGTCAGCACGACGTCGCAGCGCGGGGCATGCAGGCGGGTATTCAAAAACGATTGCGAGAACATGCCACCCGCCACCACGCCAACCAGTGTGACCAGAAAGTGAAAGCGGTAATCGTTGGCCCAGGAATCAAACGGCAACACATAGTCGCGCAGCGTTCCATCGTGGGATGCGACCCACACGCACAGTGACGCCAGATACGCACCGTAATACAGGTATTCCTTGGCACGGGTGGAAAAATACAGGAACAGGTTGAACAACAACATGACGGCAAAGGTGCCGTAGAACACGCCCAGCAGAATGTGGCTGGTGCGGGTGTGCCATTGCAAGCCGACCCGGTCATGAAAGTGCATGGGCACAAGTATCGGGGAATCCGAACGAATCGCCAGGTAAAGCGTCAGGGGGGCGCCACCCGCGTCCGGCACCAGAAAACAAAAACCCCGACAGGGGAGATCCTTGCCGTTGGCCACGTGATAGCCCCCCTGGCGGGTGGCAATGAGTTCGCCCTTGCTGACCCAGAACAGATCCAGTTCGCGCAAGTGCGGATAGGAGATTTCGAGGGTGTAATTGTCATCGCCGGGGTGGGCGGGCACCTCGGCTTTCAGCCACAGGGTGCCGTCGCGACGCCCAAAAGAGGCAGTGTGAGACTTCATGGGTTGCATGGCATAACCCTGAAGTAACTGGTGGATACCCACTTCGTTTTTCTGATCGTGCAGCCAGGAATCGAACGCGCCTTCATTGGCCTGAACCGGAACGGCGCTGAAGCACAGGAGCAGGGCAAAGAGCAGCCTTACCCTGGCAAGCGTGCGTGAAAACCGGACCTTCGCGCAGGAAGGGGATGCATTGTTCGATGACCGGGCTGTCATGCAGAAGAAAAACCGAAGGTTGATGGATCCCTGTCTGAAGTCTAGTCGGCACGCTGAATTAAATTGTATAGAAAATGTTACGTTGTACACAAAACGCCGCTCACAGGCGGCTCAAGATCGGTAACAAACAGGTGGAATATGCCGCATCAATGGATATCCAGCGTCTCCGGAAGGGCGGACAGTAGCGTGTAACGCCGTTTGTGCCGGCTCAGGTGGCCCTCTTGCGCCAGGGCATGCAGCATGCGGCTGACCACCTCACGCGATGCACCGATCCGGTCGGCAATTTCCTGTTGAGTCATGGGGATAGGAATGGATTCACCGCCATCGCCCAACCTGGCAAGGTCTTGCAGCACGCTACGCAAACGCTGATAGGTATCCGCGAATGCGAGGGTCTTTGCTTCGTGGGTAAGGCGTCGCACCTTGCGCGACAAGTCGGTAATCAGGTTATAGGAGAGGGCAGGGTATTCGGCCAGGAGTTCGCTGAAGGTCGAACCGGGAATGACCAGGAATAGGCATTCCTCGCAGGTCATGACAGCTGCGGAACGTTTGCCGCCATCGATGGCGGCCAGCTCACCGAACTGTTCCCCCGGCCCATGGGTATTGATGATGATTTCGCGGCCGTCACTGCCGCAGAGGTAGACTTTGACGCGACCTTTTTCGATGACATAAAGCGACGTATCGTTATCGCCTTCATGTATCACCATCGCGTTGCGCGGAAAATGCCGACGTATCCCCCGTTTTTCAATGTGCTCCAACTGCGCCTTGGTGAGTCCCTTGAACACGGGTGCATTCTTCAACATGCTGACGTCCATTCCGATACGATTGCTTGCCTGCTGAAATCAGCTGCAAGATTTGTACATCCTTGATAAGACGCTTCCCGCGTCGTTCACTTACGATAACGCATGTGGGCGCGAGCACAAGCCCCCGCCATGAATTCGATGCACAAGGATTGATGTCGGGCAAGGTCCGGGCAGCACCCGTGCGTGGTTGATCGACGTGAATTCGATTAGTATCGGTATCGGGCGCGTCAGCGCGACAATATCTGTCTCCACCGGAACTTTCTCCACCGGAGCTGTCCCCGCCGGGAGCCCATGAATCCACTCTTTTTCAGGAAGCAAAATGAATACGTTGCTGGCTGCCATTGATATCGCGAATACCCATCCAGGTTATCTGGCCTATATCGAATCCATGGCGAAGCAGTTGAGTGCGAAAATCTGGCTCGTTCATGTCGCGCAACCCCATCCGGATGTGCGTGAAATCAATTTGCAAAATGTCGATCGTTGGGAAAGTGTTACCGTCAGCCCTGAACACCAGCCGTTACTGGATCTGGCGCGGCGGATGGCTGCCACCGGTCTGGATGCGACGCCCTTGCTGCTGCAGGGGCCGGTGGTGGAATGCCTGCTCGAGATTGCCCGCGATGTGGCAGCCTCGATGATCCTGGTGAATTCACAGGGGCACGGGCCGCTGTATGATCTGGTGATCGGCAGCGTTGCCGAAGGTGTCTCCGGCAACGCCATTTGCCCGGTGCTGTGGGTACCGAAAGCGTGGGTGGATCGTTAATGCCGACGCGTGCGACCGGATTGCATGCGCAACAGGCTCATCGCCGCGACCATCAACCATGTGCCGAGACCGGTTCCGCCACCGCTGCCGTGTTTGTCGTCAAGGTTGAAAGCGAAGTAACTGGTGCTGGCGATGTTGCTGGGTCCGGAATTGATATCTGCCCGCAGGGCCAGCACACGGTATTCATAGGTTCCTTCTGAAGGCACGGTGTCGGTATATCGTGCGACATTCACACCCAGCGTTGCAATGACGTCCCACGTTCCCCCGCTTGCACGTCTTTGAAGCTCGAACCCGGTTTCATCGCTGGTGTTGTCTTCCCACGCGAGGTTGACTGTACGCCCGTCAATGCTGGCTCTCAGGTCGCCGGGTGCTGCCGGTCCTGCAGTGACCAGTGCATAGGTATAACGCCCGTCGTCGTCGGCAAGATTGAATACGTTGCTCGATACGCCGAATTCCGGCTGCAGGGTAACGGTTGACCGAGCCCACTTGGGATCGAGGGTGAGGGTCAGCAGGCTGGAGGTAGCGCTGGACACCGCACAGGTGACGCTCTTGTGGTCGCTGGCGATGGCGCAAAGGCGATCCTCAATTTGCGCCGCGCTGGCCTCTGCGCCCTCGAGCGTCAGTGTGATCACGGGGCCGGCCGGCGTCTGGTAACCCTGCACATAGTCGATGGTGAATTGGTGGCTGATGGACGATGGTGCTTCCAGCGCAAGGTCGTTTTCCGGATCGGGCGTGACTTCCATTTTGACCGGGTAATCAGTACATGCAGCCCAAGTGGTCAGATTGCCCAGAAAACCCTTGATCGCTGTCTGCGAACAGCTGGAAAAACTGTCGGCAAACGGATCCACCATGGAATTCATGATATAGCCTGATGTACATCCCACATCGGATGAGTCATCGTGACGGGCGCCCAGATTGTGGCCGATTTCATGGGTGGTGATGAGGGACGTAATTGCCAGCGATGGCGTCGACTGCATCGACTGCCGATACAATACGCTGGTGCCCGAGGAAAAACCGCTGGTGCTGCACAAGCCGCCCAGCCATGCAATCCCGGCGGTGGTCGGATCGGTAAACGGTGTTCCCCTGACAACGTGCAGGATAGCGCTCGGGTTGGTGACGAAATCGAGTTCGTTGGCCTCTTTCTTGAGGCGGACATCTGTCAGAAAATTCTCGGACGTGGCGTCGGTGATAAATACATCGGAATCGAGATAAGTCATCGCGAGCGCATTCAGGCGAATGCCGAAACCATCCAGATAAAACCCTTCGACCATGTTCAGCAGGCTGGCACCTTGCGCCTCATAATCATCGGGAAAGGCAGCAACAAATTCCTTGTCAAACACCATTTCGACTTCGACGCCCGCACAGACGCCGTCGATGGCGTCGTCGCAAAGGTTCTCGAAATCATCGATGGTGTCGCGTACAGCGGCATTCAGGCCCACTGCCGATGCCTTGGGCGTGAAACTGGGTAGGGTACCGCATTGAAAATGGGCATTCAGGTCGGCCAGCGCGCGGGCGCGTTTAACGCCTTTCTTCACCGGCTCAAGAACGTGCAGACCATCGCTGGTATTGATCAGACCCTGCCATTGGCCATCGATGTGTGAGAAGCGTACCCAGCTGCCGGGCTCACCTGCAATATGCCCCCGAAAATGTTCACCATGGGAAAATGCCGGGTTCTCCCGACGTTCTCTCGGGGTCAACTGGACGTCGACCTGACGGCCATCAACTTCGAGGACAAGGTGTTGAACGGTTGCGGCGTGCAGGGGGCTGCCGAGCAACACGGAAACAAAGAGGGTCCGGGACACGATAGGGAGAAAAGTGCGGCGCATAGTAGTTCTTTTTCTTCAGTAAGCGGTTCGTCGATGAACAGAGCCAGCGCGATGCGGCAGTTCCGTTGCGCATATGTCTTGCGGCACAGGCGTACCAGGGGACGCCCTATCTTACCGTCAAAACGGCTGTTATGACGGTGTACGGTTGGCAATTTTGCCAGATCAGGTGCCCAGGGGAAGCGCGTGTTTGCGCCGGGCATGAATCTCGACGTGCTCGATGATGCCACCGGCGATATCTTTGCTGGTGGCACCTTCGATCCCTTCCAGTCCGGGGGAGGAGTTGACTTCCATCACGAGAGGGCCGCGCGAGGAACGCAGGATGTCGACCCCTGCCACGTGCAACCCCATGGTTTTCGCCGCCTTGATGGCAGTCTGGCGTTCTTCGGCAGTGAGGCGCACCAGTTTCGCCGTACCGCCCCGATGCAGATTGGAACGGAACTCTCCGGCCTGGGCGGTGCGCTGCATGGCGGCAATGACTTTCTTGCCTACCACAAAACAGCGTAAATCGCTGCCAGCCGCTTCCTTGATGAATTCCTGCACCAGGAAATCGGCGCGCAATTCGCGGAAGGCGTCGATGACGCTTTCGGCGGCCTTGTCGGTTTCGGCGAGTACGACCCCCTTGCCATGGGCGCCTTCCAGCAGTTTTACCACCAGTGGGGCGCCGCCCACCAATTCGATCAGGTTGCGGGTGTTGTCGACGTTGTTGGCGAAACTGGTTTTCGGCAAGCCGACATTATGTCGTGCCAACAGCTGCAAACAACGCAGTTTATCGCGACTGCGACCCAGCGCCACCGAACCGACCAGACTGTAAACGCCCATGGTTTCAAATTGACGGATGACCGCCATGCCGTAGTGGGTGATCGAAGCGCCAATGCGGGGAATGATGGCATCGATATCGTGCAGCGTTTCCCCTTCGTAGTGCACCATGGGGCGCGACGATGTGATATCCATGTAACATTTGAGCGTATCGACGATGCGAACCTGATGCCCGCGCTGTTGGGCTGCTTCCTGCAGGCGGCGGGTCGAGTAACATTCGGGACTGCGGGAGAGAATCAGTAGGTTCACACGGGTTACTCAGTCATACGGCGGCTGAAAACGGTCGCCACCCAGCAAAAAGGATTGCGAGGGATCGACCAGAAAAAATTCCTTCATGGCGTTGCGTCCCAACAGCATGCGAAAACGCATGTTTTCGCGATCAGTCAGGGTCACTTCCCCTTCCCACTGCCAGGCACCCAGTGAAAAACAGGTGCGAATGACATAACGCAGCTCCTTGTGTCCGCCAGAGTCGGTGACTTCGCGGCGATCGGCAATCAGTGCATCACACCAGACTTCAGGAATGCTGGCATCCTGCGCCGGATGAATCCCGAAGCGGATGCGCCACTCGCCTTTGTCGTTATGATAGGGCTCGATGGCGAAGGCATGCAACGCCGATGTTCGGGCGCCGGTGTCGACCTTGACCTTGATCCAGGGAATATCGAGATCCGGCAGGGCAAGCCACTCTCGCCAACCGATCAGACGCTTTTCAGTCATGGGGGAGACCTCCTTGAGGCGGCATGCAACACGCTGACAGCCAAGGGTAGAACTCTGATTTTATAAGATCCCTGTCATCGCGATAAAAATTATTTGCGCGACCCGGTCTGCGCCTGTTTGCTCAGCATGAGCAGGGCGCGCGAGGCAGCCACCATGCCGAAGGTCGCGGTGACACAAGTGCTTGCGCCCAACCCTCCACTGCAATCCAGTTTGACGGGACCCGGTTGGCCATCGGTGGCACAGACTACCGGGAATTTGACCGGTTCATCGGAATAGACGGCTTCAATACCGAACTTGCCCTTGCCGACCCGGGGGAAACCATAATGGGTACGCAATTCCCGGCGCAGCTTGGCCAATAAAGGGTCCTGCTCGGTGGTGCTCAAATCACTGACCGCGATGCGGGTGGGATCGATCTGGCCACCGGCGCCACCAACCGTGATGATCTTGCGTTTGTTACGACGGCAATAGTTCATCAGGGCCATTTTCGGCTTGATGCTGTCGATGGCATCGATGACCACGTCGATGTCGGGCGTGATGTGCTGGAGGATATTGTCTGGCGTCAGGAAATCGAAGCGCGCCTCGACGTTCAATTCAGGATTGATGGCGTGTAACCGCTGCTGCATGGCCTCGATCTTGGGCTTGCCGTAATTGCCTTGCAGGGCATGGATCTGACGGTTGGTGTTGGTCACGCAAACGTCATCCATATCGATCAGGATAATGTGCCCGACGCCCGAGCGCGCCAGTGCTTCAGCCGCCCAGGAACCGACGCCGCCGATGCCGATGACGCATACCTTGCTGCGATGAAACTGCATTAATCCCTGTTCGCCATACAGGCGTGCCACGCCATTGAAACGGTCGAGGTAATCTGCCGAAGCAGCGGGGGCGACAGTGTCGGAACACGCAGGCGAAACATCTGAAACCATGGCGGGAAGGTCCGGAACGGAGAAGGCCACCATTATACCCGCTTGGCTGGCAAAGCCACGGAAATCCGTGCCGGCCTTCACCCCGGCGGACCGCTGGCGCATGCCTGTGGTAACATGCCGCCCGTCATATCCGCAGTCCGGTTGGAGTCAGCCATGGAACAAACCTATCGCCTGGTCATCTCGTGTCCCGATCGCGTCGGCATTGTCGCGCGCGTCAGTCAGCTCATTTCCGAATATGGCGGGTGGCTGACCGAGGCCAGCTACCATTCCGATGAGCAGGCCGGCTGGTTTTTCATGCGCAATGAAATCAAGGCCAATTCACTCAAACTGAGCATTCGCGAATTTCGCGATGTGTTCCGCCCGCTCGCCGAGCAGTTCGAAATGCGCTGGTACCTGTCGGACAGCGCCGAGAAAAAGCAGGTCGCGATCATGGCAAGCCATGGTTCCCACTGCCTGGCGGATATTCTGCATCGCTGGCACAGCGGTGACTTGTATTGCGATATTCCCTGTGTCATTTCCAATCATGACAATCTGCGCAAGATGGTGGAATGGTATGAAATTCCGTTCTATTACATTCCGGTCAGTCGTGAGAACAAGGAGGAGGCGCACCAGGAAATGATGCGGCTGCTCAAACAGCATCGGGCCGACACGGTGGTGCTGGCGCGTTACATGCAAATTCTTCCGACCTGGTTTTGCCAGCAGATGCCCAACCAGGTGATCAATATCCATCACAGCTTCCTGCCGTCCTTCATTGGGGCAAACCCCTATCAGCAAGCCTACGAACGCGGGGTCAAACTGATAGGCGCCACCTGTCATTACGTCACCGAACATCTCGACGAAGGTCCGATCATCGAACAGGATGTAGCGCGGGTCAGTCATCGCCAATCCAAGGAAGACATGGTGCGCCTGGGCAAGGATATCGAGAAGGCCGTGCTTGCGCGTGGCCTGCGGGCCCATATCGAAGACCGCGTCATCGTGCACGGGAACAAAACGGTCATTCTCGACTAATCGTTTTGGCCATTGTTTGCGGCGGTCACCCCTCTCCATAATCCGGTCAGCGTCATCCACCGACATTACAAGAGGGAATTCCCATGGCCAACGCCTATATCGTAGAAGCAGTCAGAACCGCCGGCGGTCGCCGTGACGGCCGCCTGAGCCGCGTGCACCCGGCTGATCTGGGTGGCATCGTGATCGATGCGCTGCTGGATCGTACCGGCATCAACCCTGAACTCGTCGATGACGTGATTTTCGGTTGTGTCAGTCAGATCGGCCCCCAGACCTTCAACGTTGCGCGTACGGCCATTCTTGCCTCGAAACTTCCGGAGTCAGTGGCGGGCGTCACGGTCGATCGGCAGTGTGGTTCCGGCCAGCAGGCCATTCATTTCGCTGCCCAGGCGATCATGTCCGGGAACCAGGATCTGGTTATCGCCGGTGGCGTCGAGAACATGAGCATGGTGCCCATCGGTGCCCCGTCGGTCGTGGCAAGCAAAGCCGGCATGAAGAGCCCATTCGACAGCGCTGAAATCCAGAAGCGCTATCCAGGTGCCACGTTCAGCCAGTTTGAAGGCGCAGAAAAGGTCGCGAAGAAATATGGGGTCACGCGCGAAGAACTTGATATGTTCGGCTACCAGAGTCATGCCAAAGGATGCGCAGCTTATGAAGCCGGTTATTTTGCGCAGGAGCTCGTGCCGGTAGAAGTCGAGATTGAGGGCCAGAAAGTGCTGCATGATCGCGACGAAGGCCTGCGCGCAAACGCGTCGCTCGAAGCGATGAAAAACCTGAAAACGCTGGTCGAAGGTGGTCTGATGACCGCGGCCACGTCGAGCCAGATATGCGATGGCGCGGCGGCGGTCATGGTGGCCAGCGAACGTGCGGTCAAGGAATATGGTCTGAAGCCGTTGGCACGTATTGCCGAAATGACGGTGTGCGGCTCGGATCCGACCATGGTGCTTGAAGGGCCGATTCCTGCGACGCAAAAACTCCTTAAAAAAGCCGGCATTTCCATTGAGGATG
>JBPOHS010000122.1:0-31772 GCA_052035295.1 Pseudomonadota bacterium | reverse complement strand
TGATCAGTACGGCCTTGCGCGCCCTGTTGCTGCGGGCCCCTGAGCGGCTCGTTACCTTGATCGTGGTGTTTTCCGGCATGTTGTCGCATGTCGCCAGTGATGCCGGTTATGTGCTGGTGATCCCCTTGGGCGCGATGGTGTTCGCGGCGGCGGGCCGTCATCCGTTGGCGGGATTGGCGGCGGCATTTGCCGGCGTTTCGGGCGGGTTCAGCGCCAATGTGTTGCTGGGGCCGCTTGATCCGATGTTGGCGGGGCTTACGCAGGAGGCTGCACGTCTGGTGGATCCTTCGGTGATCGTCAGCCCGGCGGCCAACTATTATTTCATGGCTGCGTCGACCGTATTGATTGCCCTGGTGGCCGCCTGGATCACCGAACACTGGATCGAGCCGCATCTGGGACAGCCTGAATTACAAGACGTGGCACATTTGTCGATGGAGCGCCTGTCCGCCCGTGAGAAAAAAGCCTTGCGCTTGACCGCTGTTGCCTTGCTGGCCTTTGTGCTGGTCATCGTCGCCGGCCTGTGGCCGGAAAGGGGTTTCCTGCGTAATCCTCAAAATCCTGACATCATGCAGTCGCCCGTGCTGACGCACATCGTTGCCGTTATCTTTCTGGCGGGCGCATGGGCAGGATTGGTGTACGGCTTTGCTGCCGGCACATTTCGTAACGACAAGGATGTAGTACGCGCGATGGAAACCACCATGGCAAGCATGGGGCTCTATATCGTGCTGGCCTTTTTCACTGCACAGTTCATTGCCTGCTTCGCGTGGTCGAATCTGGGGTTGGTATCGGCAGTGAGTGGCGCGCAATGGTTGCGGGCACTGGATGTTGGCGTTATTCCGCTGATGATCGGCCTGATTCTGTTTACGGTAGTGCTCGATCTGTTCATCGGGAGTGCGTCGGCCAAGTGGGCGGTGATGGCCAGCATCTTTGTGCCGATGTTCATGTTGGCGGGCTTTCCGCCGGAATTGACGCAGGCGGCGTACCGCATTGGCGACAGCGTTGCAAATATCGTCACGCCCTTGATGCCGTATTTTCCGTTGGTGGTGGCATTTGCGCAGAAATATGACAGGAATGCAGGGATTGGTACCTTGATAGCGTTGATGTTGCCTTATTCCATGATGTTTTTGTTGGCATGGACGTGCTTGTTGGTGGTTTGGGTGGGGTTGGGGTGGCCGTTGGGGTTTTAGTGTAATGCGTGTGTCACCAGGCGTTAAGCGGGATGCTTCAAAAACCCGTGGAGGAAGCGAAAATCACCTCGATTTCCTCCACGATCTCTTCCTGTCGCTGCGCATTCAAACGCAAGCGAGTCTGTTGCGATAATTCATCCAGGTGCTGCAAGGCGCCTTCCATTTGCACCAGGCGCCGGTGATTCTCTGCATAGAGCGACGTGTACAGCACGCTGAGCAATGCGTGGTAGAGATAGTGGTTTTCGATGTTGCGGGCGAGATCGGGGAGTGATTCCATGTGGCGAAAGGCGGGTGCCCGGGGCTGGACTGCCGCAGACGCGGGCCGGTAAGGCAGTAAGGGTACCTGCCGCAGCTCATGGACGTCGTGACAAAGTGCGGTGAGTTGCAGGGGCCCCGTGCTCGCTTGTTGTAGCCGCTGAATATGTTCCAGCAGGTCGGTGATGGCGGCGGATACCTGCTTTTCGGAAGCCGGTCCTGTGACGGCCACCGCCGGTGCCGCATCATCGCCCAGCAAGGACAGCAGCCGCGCGCCCATGATGATGACATCCTCCATTGGCGGACTGGGCAGTGCCGGCAGCTCCCGAACCAACGCCTCATTGAACCCGCCACAAAATCCCCGCTCGGATCCTATCAATAGCCATAGGTGCCGTTCCGGTGCCGGGCTTGCGCCTCGCCGCAGTTGACTGTGCTGATACACCATGTCGGCGGCCTGTGAAACCGAATCAAGACAGGCTTGTTGTTGCTGCTGTCTCCTCCGCAGCTTGTGAATTTCCGCCTGTGCCATGTTTTTCATGGCGCCCATGATGTCCTGCAGTTCCTGGTAAAGCGCCAGCTTTTGCTGGTGCTCGTGTTGCCGGCTCATGTTTCACCCGTGTGCTGGAGAAACGCGGTGATGGCTTGCACCCATCTGCCCCGCGATTGGTTGAGATCGAGATCGCTGCGATCGACCTGAGCAAACAAGCGGTCGAGGACAGGCGTTACCTCGGCGAGCGGCAGCGAATCGAGCAGGTGCTCATTGTAGGCCAACAGCCAGGCAAGATGAGCGCGCGCAGATACGGGCGCCAGGCGGTTCTGTTTGAGGATTTCCCGCAGCAGCTGGCCACGCCGGATTTTTTCCTGCATGGCTTTTTCGGGTTTGGTGCCAAAACGCAAAAAGACTTCCAGTTCGAGGAATTGCAGGTAATCCAGGCGAATGCGGCCCGATTCTTTCTTGATCAGCGAGTGCTGCGCCTTGCCACCGATACGTGATACTGAACGGGTGACATCGATGGCGGGCAACATGCCGGCGGAAAAAAGTTTCTGATCCAGATAAATTTGCCCGTCAGTAATCGAAATCAGGTTGGTTGGAATGTACGAAGCGATTTCGCCGCCTTTGGTTTCCACGATCGGTAATGCGGTCATGCTGCCGCCACCCAGTGCAGGCGATAATACTGTCGAGCGTTCCAGCAGACGTGAATGCAGGTAGAAGATGTCGCCTGGGTAGGCTTCGCGTCCGGGGGGGCGGTGCAGAAGCAGCGACAGTTCCCGGTAGGTGTTGGCGTGCTGGGTGAGATCGTCGTAAACAATCAGCGTGTCTCGGCCGTGTTCCATCCATCCTTCGGCGATCGCACAGCCCGTGAACGGCGCAAGATAGCGTAGCCCCGGAAGCGCATTGGCTTCGGCAACCACAATAACGGTGTTGTTGAGTGCGTTCTGCTCGCGCAGGGTCTCGATGACCGTTGCTACGCTTGACCGGGTTTGCCCGATGGCAACGTAAACACAGCAGGTGTTTTCCTTGGTCTGACGAATAATCGCGTCGAGTGCCAACGCGCTCTTGCCCAGACCATCATCGCCGATGATCAACTGGCGTTGACCTTTGCCGATCGGAATCTGGGTATCGACGATTTTGTTGCCGGTATAAAGCGGTTGTGTGACGTGCTGGCGGTCGATGATCGGCGGCGATCCCGCATCGATCAGTCGCTTGTGTCGGGCTGGAAGGGCAGGGCCTCCATCCAGGGGCAAGCCCATCGGATCGATCACTCGCCCCAGCAGTGCATCGCCTGTGCTGATCTTCAGGCGCTTGCCGGTGCGCAGGGCGATAACGCCAGACATCAGTTGCGGTGTCTGTTGCAGCAGAATGGCACCCAATTGATGTTCGCCCAGCAGGAACACCTGCGCCTGGCTACCATCGCCAAAGGTCAGGATTTCGTCCATCATCGCGCCGGGCAGGCCCTTGATCCACGCGATGCCATCACCGATTCCGATGACCTCGCCCTGCTCGGATTGACGCAAGGAAAACCGGTATTGCGACAGTCTGGTTGCGATGGTGTCCCGTTCTATCTGCAAAGCATGCATTCAGAAACTCCCATTCAGGAGATGGTCACGGAAATATTGCAGCTCATCCTGCAAGTTCAGATGCAATCGTTGCGGTCCGATAATCAGGCGGACACCACTGATAAGCGTTGCGTCTATGTCGTTGCGAAGATGTATCGGCAACTCCATGGCGGCGTGCAGTAGCGATTGCAGCTGGTGGATGGCGGCCTCTTCAAGTGGCGAAGCACTTTGAATGATGACGTGGCCATGGACGGATTCGGCCGCATGGCGCAAGGTCGCGCGCTGTTCTTCTGTAAGCTGCTGCAGGTCTTCTTCGAGAATATGCAATAGCTGGGTCTCCAGCGCCGGGGACTGCAGGCGTTGCAACAGATGTGTCGCGAACGTGAGTGCATCCTGTCGGGCCTGTAATTGCAGTTCCTGTCGGAGGGCTGCGCGCTCCTTTTCACAAACCGCTTCCAGGCGGGCCTTTTCATCGTCTGCGGCTGCGCGGATACGAATCATTTGCCGTTCGCGTTCATCGGTCAGCGTTTGTTCCAACGCCTGCACGCGCTCCTGCTTTTCTTGTTCCCAGGCTTGCAGGCGTTGCTGGTAGTCCTGGCGCAAGGCGTCGGCGCTGATGCGGTCGGCGCGCGCATCGTCCTGGATTTGCTGAACAGCTTTCTGGCGCGCGGCAATGGCTGCTTGCACCGGCTTGTAAAAGAAGCGCTTGAGCAGCCACATCAGCACCAGAAAATTGAGGATTTCCAGAATGAACGTGGTGATATCAAAATTCATGGTTGCGTCACCTATTTCAGCAAATACTCAAGCAGCGGGTTGCGGAACAGGATGATCAACACTACCACCAAGGTGTAAATCGCCAGCGATTCGATCATGGCAAGTCCAATGAAGAGGGTGCGCGTAATGGATTTCTCGGCCTCGGGCTGGCGGGCAAGTGCGTCGAGGGCCTGGCTGATCGCCTTGCCCATGGCCCAGGCGGGAAGCGCCGTGCCCAGCGCGATGGCCAATGCCGCAATGATGGTGGATGCCGTGCTGAACATGTGCAGATCATTCATGATTGTGCCTCGGAAGATGGTGATGTCGTCTGGGATTCGAGCGCGCCTGCAATGTAAAGCAGTGCCAGCACGCCAAAAATGTAGGCCTGTACCAGCGCCTCGATGATGTGTAATGCAAGAAGTGGCACGGGTACCAGAAAACCGGCCACCATCAGCACCAGTAACGCCGCCATTTCCAGGCTCATGATATTGCCGAACAGGCGTATGGTGAGCGCCAGTGAGCGGGTGATTTCACTCAGCAGGTGAAAGGGCAGCAAGATCGGTGACGGTGCCAGGTAGTGTTTTAAATAGGGCCGCAGCCCCTGGAAGCGGATGCCATAGGCGTGTACCGATACAAAAACGATACTGGCGAGGGCAGCCGTGGTCGAAAGATCGCCGGTGGGCCCGTGCAGTCCCGGCACGATGCCCAGCAGGTTGGCTACCACCAGAAACACCCACAAACTGGCAATAAACGGGAATACCGCTGCAGCATGCTGTGGCACGACCTCCTTTACGGCGTTATCCATGGCCGTGACGATGCTTTCGAGCAGTGTACGCAACAGGTTTTCTTTTTCCTGCAGGCGGTGTGTCAGCACCAGGGAAAGCAGTGTCAATGCCACCATGATGCCCCAGGTGGTCACGACTGTGCGCGTGATGCCCAGTGGCCCCATCATGAATACGATGCCGGCATCTTCCATTCAATGCTCCCGAATGAAACGTTGTACATTCCAACCGCCCAGCACGATGCCGAGCACGATCAGGCTGACCGTCCACCGCACCGAATACCCGGCCAGCAAGGTGTCGATCCAGCGGCCCAGGTAGGCGCCGCCAACGATGGGCGTTATAAACAGCAGGCCTACCGTACCGCCATATACCAACAACATGAGTGGACTGCGTTTGGCGCGTTCGGCCTTTTGCATGCGTTGATTGTCTTGTTCGACAGCATCGCGTAATTTTTCCATGGGCTTCATCGTAATCGTGCCTCCATGACACTGTTGTGCATCATGCTTGTCGCCCCATTTCCCAGAGCTTTTTCATCAGCGTGTGTTCGATGTTGGTGATCATTTGACGCGTCGATGACACGGCGTGTTCCGATGCGGCGATCTCCTTGTCGAGCGCTTCGCTCATGGCGTTGCGATCAGTGTCCACCAGGAAGTGAGTGGTCGTAATCACGGCCGTGCTTCCATCAAACTGCAGCACGCCTGAGGGCAGGGCGACATAATGCCAGGGCTCGTTGGCCGGCTTGAATCGGGCCAAACCGAAACGCAGGGCTGCAATGACAGGCTCGGCACCTGCCAGCAAGCCGAACTGCCCACTGCTGTCCGCTACCACGCAACTCTCGACAGCATTGCATTCGTAACTGTTTTCGGCATCTTGCAGTCGTAGCGAAAACGTTTTCATCGGGGCATGGCCGTTTTCATATAGCAATCGCTTTCGCTGAGGGCGTCAAAGCGTCCCTCAAGAAAATCTTCGCAGTCCTGCAAGGTTTCGTCGAGCGTTACGGATTTACCCGGGATTCCTGTCTGGTCGGCAATGACCTGGAAAGGCTGTGTCAGGTAACGCTCCAGCTTGCGGGCGCGCGCAACGATCAGACGATCCTCGCTGGAAAGCTCCTCCATCCCGAGCAGGGTGATAATGTCTTCGAGTTCCCGATAACGGGCAAGGTGCGCGCGCACGGCCATCGCCACCTGGTAGTGACGATCCCCGAGAATATGTCGGTCCATCATCCGGCTGCTCGAACGCAACGGATCGACGGCCGGGTAAATACCCTTGGCAGCCTGCTTGCGTGAGAGAATAACGCTGGTGTTGAGGTGGCTCATGATGGCGCTGACTGCCGGATCCGACATGTCATCGGCAGGCACATACACGGCTTGTACCGAAGTGATGGATCCCTGGCGCGTCGAAAGAATGCGTTCTTCCAGGGCGGCGACTTCCGTGAGCAGGGTGGGCTGGTAGCCGACCGTGGCGGGCATGCGCCCCAACAGCCCGGAAATCTCGCTGCCGGCTTGTACAAACCGGAACATGTTATCCATCAGGAACAGCACTTCCTTGTTGAGCGTGTCGCGCAGGTATTCGGCATAACTCAATGCCGTGAAGCCGACGTGGAAGCGCACCCCCGGCGATTCATCCATCTGGCCGAACACCATCACGGTGCGGGGCATGACGCCAGCCGCTTGCATCTCGTGCCAGAGCTCGTGGCCCTCGCGTACGCGTTCGCCTACGCCGGCAAATACCGATACGCCCTTGTGCATCGTGCTGACTGCATGCATGAATTCCATCATCAAGACGGTTTTGCCGACGCCCGCGCCACCGAACAAGCCCGTTTTACCGCCCCTGATGAATGGACACAGCAGGTCGATGACCTTGATCCCGGTGGGCAGGATCTCGACGCCGGGAACGGTGTCACGCAGGTGGGGTGGGGGGCTGAGAATATTGCGGAAACTGTTGCGCGGCAGTGGCGCGCCACCGTCGAGCGGGGATCCGAACATGTTCAGCATGCGCCCCAGACATTCCGGCGCGACCGGCACGTGCAGTGGCGCGCCGGTGTCCATGACGGTCATGCCGCGATACAGCCCGGAGGTCGGCATCAAGGCGATGGTGCGCACCCGATGCTGGTCGATATGCTGGTAGACCTCAAGGACGAAGCGCTGATTCCCCTGCTCAATTTCCAACGCCTGGTGGATGGGCGGCAGGTAATGGACGGCGACGTCGACGACCGGGCCGTGGATTTCGGCAATGCGTCCGATGATTTTCGCTGTTGTCTGATTCTCATCCATTACTTTTCCTCATGCCATCTTCCGAAAATAGCATGCATGACGCCATTTTACCGTTGATACAGCGCAGGAGATGCGTGGCGACCGGGCGCAGGCGTACGGTGTACGTGCGTCACAATTGGGTTGACCAATTTGTCGTGCTGGCTGTATAACAACCATACCGGCGATTTATGAACGCTCGGTCACGCCTGGCGGGCAGATGGCCGGGCGGATTCATGACGTGCATCCTAATAACAAGAAAACCATCAAGGAACCCGGCATGCCTACGCTCACTACTCGTTGGGCCACGTTGCTCATGTGTTTTGCTGTGACCCTGTTGACCGGTTGTAAATCGGCCATCGTGGGTGAACCCTCCTATTCCCTGGCCCAGGGCTGCTATTCGCTGAAAGCCTCGCAGGATGGTCGTTACATCGTGACGGCCGGGCATGATCTGTATGCCTTGTCACCCGTGGGTGCCACCGAAGCGGAAAAATTCTTCGCCAAACCCAGCGGACTCGGCACCTTTCTTCTCTATGATCGTGAAGGTGGCTTTCTCGCCAACGACTTCATCAGTGTCAAACGGCACTGGAAGGCCAGCAAAAAGGCCGAATGGAAAATCAACGATCTGGCCATCTTCCGTGGCAAGAAACAACTCGATCAACAACACACGCTGGTATCCACCACCGATGAGTTGCGCTTGCTGGTCGGTAAAACCGGCCTGATCGTGCAAGCCAATCCGCCGCCTGTGCAGGCCGATGTTGCGGGGTTCGTGCTTGAGAAACAGCCGGATGAGCAATGCAAGGCGTTTCCGGAACTGACGGTCGATGCCGAAGTGGATCCCGCTTTCCATGAACCCAAGGATCCAACGGCACCTGTGCGTGGCTATGCCGATTTGCATGCCCATCTGGGCTTTCCGAAAGCGATGGCCGGGTTGGCCATGGCCGGCGATACGTTCAGCCCCTGGGGTGTCGAAGACGCACTGGCCGATTGCAAGGTGTTGCATGGCCGGAACGGCGCACTCGATCTGCTGGAAAGTCAGAACTCCAGTTCGGGCAAGGCAGGGCATGCCACTGAAGGCTATCCCGATTTTCCGTATTGGCCATCGAAGGGAACCAATACCCATACGCAAGCTTACTACACCTGGATACAGCGAGCGTGGCTCAGTGGCCTCAGGCTGGTCGTTACCGACGTGACAGGGAACCCGACCTTCTGCGAATTGCTGAGTTACATGCACCCTTTCCAGGCTGATGGCAATTGTGGCAGTGATGATGAAGTCCACAACCAGACGCAATATATCTATGACCTGCAGAACTATATCGACGCGCAGGAAGGTGGGCCCGGCAAGGGCTGGTTCCGGGTGGTGACATCCGCCGCGCAGGCGCGAGAGGTTATCAACCAGAACAAGCTGGCTGTCGTGCTGGGTGCCGAATACGGCACATTGTTCGACTGCACGGAAAGCAACAACGGCTGCACCGCTGAATATATCGAGCGCAAATTGCAGGAAATCCATGACATGGGCATTCGTTCCGTGTTCCCCATTCACCGCTTCGACAATGCGTTCGGCGGTACACAACCAGCCGGTGGCGCAGCCGGCGCGTGGATGCATCTTTCCGGCATGCTGAGCACGACCAAGGTCGTTCATATCAGTGACCTGATACGGCCTTCCAAGCTGCTGTTCAAGCCCATCGGCGGCCATTTCTGGGAACTGGAAACCTGCCCCGAAGGTGTGGAAGGGGCAGGTGGCATTACCAGCATGCGCAAGTTCCTCGAAGAGGATTTCGGGTTTGTGCGTAACGCCGTGCTTGATATCCCGACCTATGGCCCCTTTGTCTCGTCGATAATGGATTTCGCTTTCTTCAGAAAGCTGGAGCCCATTCCCGAGTACACGGAATTCAATGAAGGCGGTAACGCCTGCAATGTGCGGCCCCTGCAGGACGTGGGTCGCTATCTGCTCAATCGCATGATTGACAAGGGCATGATCATTGAAGTCGACCACATGAGCTACAACACCCGCATACAAACGCTCGACGTGGTCGAAAACCGTCAGTATTCCGGTGTGGTGTCTTCGCATAACTGGATCGAGAACATGCCGGAACTGCGCGAACGCATTTTCCGTCTGGGTGGTGTGATGTCGCCTTTCAACAGCACGCCTTCAGGCATGGCAGTGAACTGGAAGCGTAACGCGGCAGAAATGGAGAAATTCCCTTATCTGGTCGGGATCGGGATTGGTTCCGACATCCAGGGCGTCACCTCGCAGCCGTCGGGCGACGAGGGCTTTGTTCCCGAATATCCGTTCAAATCGGTGGATGGGTTGGTCACGTTCACACCGCCCCGCGCCGGCAATCGCGAGTTCGACTTTGCCAGTGAAGGTGTAGCGAATTATGGTTTGTATGCGGAGTGGGTGGAAAACCTTCGTCAGCTGGACGAGCGGGATGATGCGGATCTGATGGAGATTTTCATGAATTCGGCCGAGGCGTATCTGCAGATGTGGGAGCGGGCCGAGTCGCAGTCGCTGGAGGGGAGTTACTGAGGATGCATGCGCTGGCACTGGAATACCTTGCCAGCACGGATTTTCCCGGGGCAGGCGGGGGGATGTAGTTGATGGAACGTCGCCGGCATGGATGCCGGCGTCGAGCCTACAGGGACGTATTTGCGGGCGCCGTGCAACGGCGTTTCCAGCAACTACATCCCCCCGCCTGCTATTTCGACTCTGTACCCACAGATGCTTGTTGATTTACACCAAATGGATCACTACTTCCCGAGCTTCGAAATTGCCTTGTCGATATTGGCCAGGCGCGCATCATTCGACGGGTGAGAACTCAGGAACCCGCCACCACCGCCACCGGCCACCTTGTTCAGCGTCTCAATGGCGCGACGCATGCTGGCCGGATCCTTGCCCATGCTGTTCAGCGTTTTCACCGAAAACGCATCGGCCGCCAGTTCATCCTTCTGCGAAAAATGGGCGTTCACGGCCACTTGCGCCAATTGCCCCAGTTGTCCCTGGGTGAGTGCACCAATGTTACCGCCTACGCTGGCTGCGGCCTTGAACGCGGTGTCGGTCACCATCGCTTCACGCAGTTGGTTGTAGCTGTGCTTGAGTTTGACGTGCCCGATTTCGTGCCCGATCACGGCCAGTAGTTGATCGTCAGGCATGGCGTCCATCAGGCCGGAATAAACACGCACCGTACCATCGGCCATGGCGAAGGCGTTGAGTTCCTTGGTCAGGTACACCTTGTAATTCAGCTTCAGGCCGGCAGCGTTGGCCAGGCCAGAGGTCAGGCGCGACAGACGGGTGCTGTACTTGCTGTTGGCCGGCGCGACCTTGCTCTTGCTGTCGTATTCCTGCGCGGAAAGACTGGCAGCCTGTGCGACCTGGTCTTCGCTCAGGGTGGCCACTTGCACGGCTCCCAGGCCGATGCCCATGGCGGCATTGGTGTCGAACCCGCCCTGTGCCGTGCAGCCCGCGAGTACCAAAGGCAGCGCAGCCGCCAGCAGGGTGTTGCGGGAAAGTGTGAAGGTTCGTGAAGTCATGAGTCTGCTCCTGCGATGGGGTGAGGCTTGTGAACAGGGGGTGCTGGCACCCTTGAGAAAAGGCTTTTCAGCTTGATGTTGCGGTTGACCGCGTGAAGGGGTCGCAGTTCATGCCCAGGCATGAGTTGCGCCGCCGTCACGCGTGGCGTAGCGGAGTATCAGAAGTGGAAGGTGGCAGAGGCGTAGGCGCCATCCACATGGACTTCGCTGTCGAGGCTGTTGATGTCGTCGAGGTTGAGACGCAGCACGCGATAGCCGCCTTCCACGCCCAGGCCACCGATCAGGGTGTAGCCGACCTTGGCGGTCAGGTCCTGGATATCATTGCCACCGATGCTGAACATGTTACCTTCGGCAGCGACGTACAAACCGGTCAAGGGAAGGTCGGCGCGGGCTGCGGCGTACAGCATGGGAACGGCTTCGTCGATCTCGACGGTGGCAATCCCGGTGTCAGCGGAAGACAGCTTCACTTCGCCATCGAACACCCGGATGTTGACACCCGCGTCAAGTGACACGACGTTGTCGAGCAGTTCGTAATACAGGGTGATGTCGTTATGGGAGAAATCGAGGTCGCTGTCGATTTGCTCACCGGTCGCAAACGTGGCGCCCGAGAAAGTAACGTCTTCCGCAAGGGTGGTGCTGCCGGAATAGGTCATGTCGGTGAACGCGAAACGCACATTGGGCATCAGCGGGATCGGATGCTCGACGGCCACGTAGAGGGTGGTCGGGGTGTCGTCATCAAGGTTCAGGGTGTCTTCCGTGTCGATCGAGGAGCCACCACCGGAGTTGAAGTCGCCGCTGATGCTGCCTGCCCAGGCGTTGGCGCCGGCATAGACACCAAACACGGTGTCCGCATGCGCAAGCGATGTCAGCGACGCGCAGAGTGCGGTAGCGATCAGCGTGCGTTTTAGTATTGTTGTCATGTCTCTTCTCTCTTTGTCCAGTTGTGCACGGGCTACAGTATTGCAAACTGCTGTAATCTTGGCAAAAAAGCCTGACGCGTGGCTGAATAAATCGGCAAATACAGGTGCGGATGCAGTATCGGATATTCCTTTTTGGTGGAACTCGCTGTACTTTACTCGCCCAAACCTTCCTTAATTCACAGGCAATTTCTGAACCCATGATGCGACGTCGTCCTTTCATCAAGCGAGCCATGAAATCCGCCGCACTGCTGGCGGCCACCACTCCTGCTGCGGCTACCGCCGGCTTGTTCGGAGCCGCCCGGTCCGAGACCGATGGCAGCCCGCAACCGTTCGATTTCGCCTGGCTGAAGGGTGAGGCGCTCACGCTGGCCAGTACGCCGTATCAGTCGCATACAGGGGAAATACCGGATTCGCTGGCATCACTGGATTGGGATTCTTACCAGGCGATCCGTTTCCGTCCGGATCATTCCTTGTGGGCGGATGAGGGCCTGGCCTTCCAGATCCGATTTTTCCACCTCGGGCGCGGGTTCAAGGATCCTGTACGCATGTATGAGATTGTTGATGGCAAGGCTCAGCACATTGCCTATGATCCACGCATGTTCGATTTCAAGAACACCGGGATCAAGCCGGAGCGGTTGCCGCGCGATCTCGATTTCGCCGGCTTCCGAGTCGAATTTCATACCGACTGGGTGTCGGATGTAGCGGCCTTCCTGGGGGCAAGTTATTTCCGCGCCGTGGGTGCCGAAAAACAATACGGCTTGTCGGCGCGCGGGTTGGCGGTGGATTGCGGCTTGCCGCGCCCCGAGGAGTTCCCGATCTTCAAGGCCTTCTGGCTGGAACGGCCCAAAAAGGGCATTGAGATGCTCACCGTATATGCGCTGATGGATTCTCCCAGCATTACCGGTGCTTATCGTTTCGACATTCGGCCGGGTTCGACCCTCACCATGGACGTTGATGCGGCCCTTTACCCGCGCAAGGCGATCGAGCGGCTCGGTATTGCCCCGATTACCAGCATGTACCAGACCGGCGAAAATGATCGTCGCATGGCCAATGACTGGCGTCCTGAAATCCACGATACCGATGGGCTGGCGATGTACTCCGGTAACGGCGAGAATCTGTGGCGTCCTCTGGTCAATCCGACCGGCGTGCGGGTGAATTCGTATTACGATGAAAATCCGCAGGGCTACGCGCTCATGCAGCGTGATCGCGATTTCGATCATTACCAGGATGATGGCGTGTTTTACGACAAGCGTCCGCATTTGTGGGTGGAACCGAAACCGCTCAACGGAAAATCCTGGGGCAAAGGGTCAGTGAAACTGGTCGAAATTCCGACGGTCGATGAAACCTTCGACAACATCGTGACCTTCTGGAATCCGGATGAAGCTCCGCAACCCGGGCAGGAACTCCTGTACAGCTACAAACTCTACTGGGGCACCGAAATTCCGCGTTTGCCGTCGCTGGCACGCGTGCAGGCCACCCGCACCGGTATCGGCGGCGTTATTGGTCGTGCCCGTACGTATTTTTCCTGGCGTTTCGCCATCGACTTCAGTGGCGGCGTGATACCGATGCTGCTGAAAGACAGCAAGGTGGAACCCGTCATTTCGGTGTCCCGTGGCGAGGTGGAAATTACCTCGGCGCGTCCGCTGACCTCCATCAATGGCATTCGGGCAATGTTTGACCTGAAATTGACCGATGACAGCGTGGAACCGATCAACATCCGTCTGTTCCTGCGGGCGAATGGCCAGGTCATCAGTGAAACCTGGCTGTACCAGTACACGCCTCCTGCCAAGGCAGAACGGGCGCGCTGGTTGAATCCCTGATCGGTTGATTGATGTTCCCCCAGGTAAATCCTTCTGCAGGAGATTGCGCCATGGCCTACAACGTACACCATCTCAATTGTGGGTCATTGTGCATGCGGGGCTCACGCCTCATGCACGGGCGAGGCGGGTGGACCGACATGGCTCGCCTGGCCTGCCATTGTCTGTTGATCGAGACTGATCAGGGGTTGGTGCTGGTGGATACCGGTATTGGCTACAAGGATCTGGTCAGCCCCACGTTCCCCGATTCCTATATCGTGCAGCGCAGCATGGGCTTGCAACCCGATCCTGACCTCTGCGCCATCAGCCAGGTGCGGGCGATGGGCTACTCGCCGAATGATGTGCGTCATATCATCGTCACCCACCTCGACCCCGATCATGCCGGTGGCCTGATGGATTTTCCGCAGGCGCAGGTGCACGTGCTCGACAAGGAGCTCGACGCTGCCAGCGATCCCATGACGTTGTGGGAAAAAGCCCGCTACCGCCCCTACCAATGGAAGCACAAGCCCCTGTGGCAGACGCATCGCCCCTTTGGCGAGCGCTGGTATGGTTTTGATGCCGTGCAGGTACTGAGCAGCGAGCTCTACGACATTTTGCTGGTGCCGTTGCAAGGGCACAGCCGTGGCCACTGCGGCGTGGCGGTATCTACCCGCAAGGGCTGGATACTGCACTGCGGCGACGCCTACTTTGATCACCGCGAGGTGTCGCCTGACGAACATCGTTCGGTACCCCTGGGCATCCAGTTGCTCAACACCATGGATGATGTCTGTCGTGCCGAACGCATCGCCAACCAGAAGCGCCTGCGTGAGCTGAATCGCGACCATCACGCCAGCGTTCAGCTGATCTGTTCGCACGATCACGACGAGTACACGAAATGCGGTGGCTGCGTCCATCCGCTGGCCAAACAGCCGTTCCTGCCCGGCTGATCTCTACTGCCGCCCGTCAATCACCCATCAATAGTCTGGTATACGGTGTAGACTTGTTCTGCTCGCCGGGGGTAGACTTGTCCTCGCAAGCTCAACAAAAACAATTTATGCGCACGGTTGCTACTGCTGGCTGGTCAGCCGCGTGCGCACGCCATCGCAAGTCTGCGGGAGGATCGCCGTGTCTGAATACAAGTTGCCGCCTGGACCCACCGGATTCAAATTCGTCAACGCCATGAAAATGGGGATGGGGGCTTTCGACTATCTGTCGGAAAATTTCGCCAAGTTCGGTGACATCTACACCCTGCGTTTTCCAGGCATGGGCCCCTTCGTATGGATGAACCGGCCTGATCTGGTGCAGAAGATTTTCAACCTGAAGCCTGATCAGATTGATGCGTCCAAACTGCCGATTCCGATCGACGTGGGTGTACGCATGACCGGTTTTCTCAACGGTGCAGAGCACGCGCTTTCCCGCAAGATCGTGGTGCCGCCGCTGATTGCCAGCCGTTTGCATTCCCGTGCCGATGTGATGTTCGAGATCATCGAGGAACACATCAACCAGATCAAACCCGGCGATACGTTCGATACGCCCCGCAAGGTCGGCGATATGACCATGGATATCGCCATCTATACCTTGATGGGCTTGCGCGACGGTGAACGTGCGCGCCAGTACAAGGAAGTCATGCTCAATTGGGTGGTGGCAGCGACAAACAACACCATGTTCACCATTGGTACCCTGTACGGGCCTTACCGCTGGCGTGAATACCTGAACAAGAAATACCTGGAAGAAATTTCTTCCGGCAGTACCGGTCGCGGTAAGCGGCGCCTGCTGCCGTGGATGAAATCGGTGGATCACAAGGTGGAACTGGGCAATATGTTCCGCGACGACATCCGCAAGATCCGCAAGGAAAACGACGAAACACGCCAGGACATGTTCGCCGTGATGTGTCGTGCTACCTATGAAGATGGCTCGTTGCTCGATGAGGAACGCATCATTTCAGAAGCGATGGGGATTCTGGTCGGCGGTCATGAAACCAGTGCGGCAACCAGCGCCTGGCACATGCTGTGGATGCTCAAACGCCCGGATGTGTTTCGCAAGTGCCGCGAAGAAGTCATGGCCAGCATTCGAGAGAAAGGTCGCTTCGATCCGCTGGCCATTTGTGATTTGCCTTACTGCAACGCCACGCTCAATGAGTCCATGCGTTTGACGCCGTCAGCCGTCGGCACCTTGCGTTGTCTGACCACCGACATGGAAGTGGATGGTTACAAGATTCCGGCGGGCACCAACGTGCTGGCAGGGGCTTACATCATTCATCGCCGCAAGGATATCTGGGGGCCCGATGCGCTGGAATTCCGCCCCGAGCGTTGGTTGGGAGATGCGCAGTTCAAGCCGGGTCCGTTTGATTATTTCCCGTTTGGGGGCGGGCGTCGTGCCTGCGTCGGTTCCAATCACGCCAAACAGCAGCTGCGCATTCTGTGGGCCGATTTTTATCGCCGCATGGAATTCGATTCACCCTTTGCCAATAACGGCGAATGGCCAGGGCAGCAACAGGTGAGTGGTCAAACGGAGCCCATGGGTGGCGTGCCTGTGAAGGTGACCAAATGGCTGCCGCCCACGGCGGGTTACCCCACGCAAACAACGAACGCTCAAAGTGCTTCGATGGCTTGCAGCGCGGTATCGTAATCGTACTGGCGGATCAGGCGCATGAAGCTCTCATGCGCCTTCAGACATCACCCTCGCGCCCATAACGGTATTCCTGAGGGGTTTGACTCGTCCAGCGTTTAAATGCGCGGCGAAAGTTCGCTACATCGGTAAAACACATTTGTTCGGCAATGTCGGCCACAGCCATGTCAGTGCTGCGCAGCGCCGATGCGGCCCACTCAAACCGCATGGCATCAACGACCCGCCGATATTGGGTATTCAATTTCTGCAGCTGGCGCTTGAGCGTTCGATCGCTCATGTGCAGCGCAGTGGCCGCTTCTTCCAGCGAGAGCACTCTGCCTGGCGCGACCACCGGCAATTGTCGAAGCTTCATGAGCACGCTTTCCCGACTGGGTAAATTACCGATACCGTCTTCACAAATGGCGGTGGCTTGCTGACAGGTGAGCGGATGGCGAAAACGCAGGCTGGCGTCGAGCCATTTGGCATCGAACCGCATCTGGTGAAAGCCGCGATCAAAATTCACCGGGTTTTTCAGGTAGCTATCGTAAAGCGCTACGTAGGCAGGAGCGGGATAGCCGAAATCAAAGCGGCAGGGAAAATGTTCGATGCCAAGTACAAATTCCATGTGACGCATCAATCCGACAAACAGACATTCCACACCAAAGATGCGCAGTGGTCCCAGATCCCAGGCCTCGTTGGCCTGCACCACGCATTCATCGCCCTCGATGCGCATCTCCAGCACCAGCACAGGCGACAGGAATTTGTAAAATCGCTCGGCCAACAATCCCGCATCGCGCAAGGTATTGGACGTCATCGACGCGACGCCCAGCATGCCCTGGTGTCCGACATGAAGCGTGGCGCCAAAACGCAAGCCCAGACCCGGATGCGCATAGTGACGAAGCGCGTTGCGTATCAGCAATCCATACTGCACGTAAGAAATGCTGGCGTTATGGTCCGCCATGATGTCGTCGGTGATCCCGGTGTCTTCCAGCAGGGCATCGAGGCGAGCGCCGCTGGTGCGCAGCAGGTCCACCAGCGCCAGTGGATAGAGATGAAAGGCAACCACCGGGTCGATGGAACGCAAATGTCTGGCCACGTATTTCTCCCACAGAATGATTGTCAAGCAGGTGTCCTATTGGGCACCCAAGGCCTGAATTGACCCTGATGCTCCCAAATGGATGACTGATTGTCCAGCGGCGGAATTTGCCAATTGCTCTTGTCCCGGTGCTGTAAAGCCCGGCGCCGGTGCGGGAAAATGACCTGCCTCGACTCTTTTTGATGTGACGCGGCTTGCGCAAGATAGGCGATCACTGACAGGAGTCCGACAATGACAATAACAAAACGTGTGCTGACCACCGCTGGCTTGCTTTCACTGGGCACTTTGCTCGCCGGCTGTTATGAACCCGCTGGCCAGGTGCCGGTGCCGCCCACTGCAGGCGTTACCCCCGACTATCCGCGCGAGACGCTGGAAGCCGTCGTCACCTATCGCCAGGAAACCCTGTCTGTACCGTTGTCGGGGCAGCTTCCTGCCGAGTGCCAGCAGTTGCAATACAAACGCTTCTTTCCGCGCAGCATGGCCGACGTGGCCCCTGCAGCGGCAGACAGGGTCATCTTGCTGATGCCCGGTATGTTGGGGGCGGCCAACACCTTCACGGAAATGGCAGAGCAATTGGTGTTCCAGGGGCAGCGCCAGGGGCTCAAGGTGCAGGTCGTGGCCCTGAACCGTCGTAACCAATGTCTGGTCGATGCCACGGGCTTGAACGCGGCGGAGCGATCGGGCGATATTCGCCAGGCCGTCGATTATTACTACCATAACGCCACGATTGATGGCCGCGCGTTTGGTGGTTTCAAGAAAGGGGCGGAAACGCGTTTCCTGACGGATTTTGGGGTAGCGCGTGCGGTCGAGGACATGTACCGGGTGGCCGTGGCCATGGTGCCGGAACAAAGTGAGCGGCAGAAAAAACTTTTTATTGGTGGTCATTCCCTCGGTGGGAATCTGGTCAGCGCTTTCATGGGGTGGGATTTCGATGGTGATCCGCGTACGGATGCCGATGCCGGATATCGGCAGGCGGCGGGTTTTGTCCGGCTGGATATCAGCGTCACACCGGCAGACGAAGCGCTCGATCCGTTCGCACACTATGCACGACGTACGACTGCCGTGGACAGCGAGGGAGACACCAGCAAGCGTTACCGTAACGACATCCGGAACATGCGCAACGGTATAACGCCCCGGGTGGTACGCCTGCCGGGCGTTGATGCCGAAACCCTGGCATTGCTCGACATGGCGGGGATGCTGGCGGCCTGGGCACCCGATGAAGAGCACACCCTGTTGAAGACGGAAGCTATCGGCTCCGCCCCCTCACTGATGTTGAGGCTGATGAATTCCCGCGATGTGGGCACATTTGTAAGCAATGCCCCCAATATGCGTGATTTCCGCTTTACCAATGAAGCCTTGCTGGGAATGCTGCTCGATGATGACTTCATGGTGGTGCGCATCCTGCAGACCAGTCTGGGGTTTCTCAATAACGGTCGGGTTACGCCCAAGCGTTTCCCCAATGATCCGGCGTTGATTCGTCTGGCGGCAGGCGTCAGCCCGTTTCTCGGCTTTCTGTTGACCTCCGACACGCTCCATATCGCGGGTGATGCGGGCCCGTCAAAAACACAGTTGGGGGAAGGGCCGGTCTACGGCTGGACGCATTTCGACGAAATGGGCGAAGGCGCGTTAATGAGCGTTGATGGTTCCGTGGCATTCACCGAGGCGCGATCCGAAGTCACTGACATCCAGACCTTCGCGCGTGTGTTGTATGAGGGTGAGTCGACGTTTACCGAGTGGTATATGCCTGCACGCCTGAGCCTTGACTTCGAATATCTGCAGCAGTCCGAACCCGTCAGCGGTCTCAATTTCTGGCATTACCCGGCAGCGCGACAGGCGCCGTTGCTGGATGTCGCCGGCACCGAGAGTATTGCCGACCTGCGTGTTGAGCCGCAGGGCCGGCTGGTGCGTGCAGAAGGGCATAACCATCTGGATGTCGTCCTCGCCGCCAGTGACCGCCATGACTTTCGCACCAATCCAGTGATTCCGGCCATGCTGGATTTCATGGCGACGGCGGAAGTGATTGATACCAAAGCAGAATGAGTTGTGACCGTTTCCCACCTCTTTCCGGATTGATGCCTATACTGAAAGGATAAGTCACGGAAAGAGAGGGATCCTCCACGACAATGCAGTGGCGGTGGTCGCGTTACCAGGTCGTTCTGATCGGCATGATGCTTTTGTTATCGTGTGGGTTTCGCGCGGCCGTTGCCCAGGAATCCCTTGCTCAAGAATCCCTTACACAAGAATCCCTTACACAAGAATACAGGGGTGATCGAACCATCGCATTGGATGGTCGCTCCACCTATTCGCTGGAAGGGCGTCTGGAAATTTTGGGTAATCGTAAAACCTGGTTGTTTTTTGGCTTTCCTTTGAGGTTGACGTGGAGCCAAAAATCGCAAAATAGCGTTGTGGTGATGCCAGCGCTCTGACATAATTAAGCTCTCGAGAATCGCAAAAGGTTGTTGCGCGCACCCAATCAGACCCAATATGGCTGCCAGCTTCGGCGAGCCACGGAGTGCCAATGCCTTGAGCTCGATGGCTATTTGTTTGTTGATCGCTTTTTCTTCCCTTCAAAACAACGGGTACGACATGTTTGGCTTTTTCAAATCTATCAGTGCAGTGAATGCTGGCAGAAAGGTAGGCAATGCTGCCGCCGACTACATCGGCATGGATCGCGGGCTTTACCACACAGCTATGGAGCTAGGCAGGTGCGAAAATCACATGCTTGTTTTGAGTGAGCTGAACGAAAACGGTTGCTCGCTAGATGAGGTCGCCACCTTTTCGTTTCAGTTTCTGGTTGGCGGGCTTGATGTGCTTGAGCAGAGATATGGCATTCAGCCCAAAATTGCCCAAGCGAGGAGGATGCTTCAGCATTTTAGTCAAACAAAATCGCAGGATGGTTCGGCGGCGAGATTGCCGCATGACAATAGCGCAGTCGAGACTGAGTTACCCAAGTCCGAAGATCGTTTCACGGAAGAGCCAGATGATAGTCCTTATGCGCCTTTTCGTTGGTTTCCAGTGAAGCTGAAAATGATGCTGCTCCTGGCTGGGATAGGGTCGGTTGAGGAGTCGGCCTTCACTTTCCTAAGCAATAAAAAAGCTGCCGGGTACCTTTTTGGGTGGCATGATGCTGAAATTCAGATTTTTCGCATCTCTGACATGAATGAAGCATTGGGATTAATGCACTGGAGCTATATGAACATTTTCGGTAAAGGCGTTGGGGATTCGCTATTCGCTCAGGCTATCAGTCTTCAGGAAGATTCGGATTTTATCGAAGGAAGAAACATTGGCGGGAAGGAGACTATGGAATGTTTACGCCCTGGGTATGTGCCTGTTGCGCTAGCCGGAATAATCAAGGGAAGATAGCCTTGAGTCTCGCCAACACCAGCTGATTGGAATCGATTTAAGCTTTCCGATCGTCGCGTATATGAGCCCCGAGGGAACTATCTCCTCCATCAAAAACAGCAGACTTGTGTTGCGACAGGAAAGTGGCGGCGGACGAAAACAAGGGTTCAAGACCCAGAAACGAAAAACCCCGAGTTCATCACGATTCCAAGGAATCGGAGAGGAATAGCTCGGGGACTGTATGATTAATGTTAGGGGGCGGCGTCAAATAATGCAAGCTGATTTTGCCAATAGTCTGGCGCAGACATTGTCCATAGAACGGCTGGATGCTTATCGGAACCGCATGCCGAAACCAACGTCTGAGCTAGAGCTGCTTGGTCGATATGCTTGGAATATGGCTTTGAGTGAGAGCTTATATCCTACATTGCAGCTAATGGAGATTGCTTTGCGCAACACAATTCATCACACGGCCAGCCAATATTTTGGGCGTGATGATTGGTTTGATGTGCCGGATGTGCTTAAACACGATCATGAGCGAGATGCCATCCGAAAGGCCAAGTTGGCACTGAGCCGACAAAGGAAGAAGACTGATTCCAGCCGCATCGTCGCTGAATTAAGTTTTGGTTTTTGGACGAGTTTGCTCGACAGCCGCTACGAGCAAACCCTCTGGCCACGACTGCTGCAATCAGCCTTCCCTCACATGCCCCGCCGACGTCGCACCCGCAGCGAACTATCCAAACGCTTCCTCACCGTACGCAATTTGCGAAATCGGGTGTTTCACCATGAACCCATTTGGCATTGGCAAGATCTCGTGCTGCAGCATGAACAGATTCTTGAAGCTCTAGCCTGGATCAATCCGGCCGCCTGCGATCTGGCCCAGGTTCTTGATCGATTCAAATCTGTGCATAGTGCAGGTACGGCGCCATTTGAACAGGCATTGCATATGCCAAAGCCTGATGAATTACCATAAAAACCGCTTAAAATCAACTGGCTAAAGACTGATGACGACAAACATTCTAAACCTTTCCCAGTACAGGGTCTTAGGTGTCAAAGAAACAGACCATGACTACCACGTCGCCGCTGAGCCTATTGATACAGCCAAATCCTGCCCCCACTGCACGTCTGATCGCCTGGCGCCCTGGGGGGCCCGCGAGCAGGTCTTCAAGGATTTGCCAATGCACGGCAAGCGGGTCGGAATCTATATTGACACCAGGCGCTTCCGTTGCCAGGTCTGCGGCAAGACGTTTTCGCAGGATCTGCCGGTCCTCGCCGCAGGACGGATGATGACTGAGCGCCTGGTGAAATGGATTGGCCAACAATCATTGAAACGCACTTTTACCTCGCTTGCGGATGAGACTGGCGTTGTTGAAGGCACGATTCGCAATATCTTTCGAGACCACATTAACGAACTTGAGAAGGCTGTTCGATTCGAAACCCCAAAATGGATGGGCATCGACGAAATACACATCGTCAATAAACCGCGCTGCGTGGTTTCGAATATCGAGAACAACACCGTTGTAGACATGCTGCTGAATCGCAACAAAGAAACGGTCGCAAAGTACCTGTCGCGAATACAGAATCGAGACAAGATTCAATATGTTGCAATGGATATGTGGACGCCGTATCGTGACGCAGTTCAGGCTGTGCTGCCTGACGCCACCATCGTAATCGACAAATTTCACGTAGTTCGCATGGCAAATGATTCCATGGAAAAGGCGCGAAAAGGACTTCGGGAAGATCTGACACCAAAGCAAAAGCGCGGGCTCATGCATGATCGCTTTGTGCTGCTCAAGCGAGAGCGCACGCTCAGTGATAAGGAACGATTCAATCTCGATGGATGGCTACAGAACTACCCAGCACTGGGAATGGCCTACAGAGCCAAAGAGGAGTTCTATGCAATCTATGAGGAAGCGAATTCACCAGCAATTGCTTCTGCACGTTTCGAAGCGTGGAACAAAGGTATTTCGCCAGAAATTAGACCATATTTCTCAGACTTAATCCGCGCCTTTCAGAACTGGCAACCCTACATACTGAATTACTTCGAGCACCCAATAACCAACGCCTACACGGAGTCTCTAAATAGCTTGATTCGGGTAATGAACCGGCTTGGACGTGGGTACAGTTTTGAGGCGCTCCGCGCAAAAATCCTGTTCACTGAAGGAATGCACTACAAAGAGAGGGCTAGGCCGAAGTTTGAGCGGAAGCGGGGTTCCGGAAAGGCTGGTTTCGGGTTGCCAGGAGGTGCCTTTGGGTATGGCGTTCCGCAAATTGAAGATGCCGCCGATGACTCATATCAACACGACAATGATTTTGAGGTGAAAAACTACGGCGCCAGCATTCCAACATTGATTCGCAAGATCGAGGCTGGGGAGATCTAGCCGTAAGCAACCCGCTTTTACGAAGACCCGAAATTTTCCGGGAGCCCGCCGCCGCGCTGGGCATCGAGGATATTTTAAAGACGGCCGGGGTCGCGCGGTTTCAGCCAGTGGCGACGCCTGCCATCGCCCTGGGGCAGATCGAGGATGCGGTCTGGTTTCACGCCCGCATGCGCAACGTTAGCGGCGAAAAGCTGCGCATCAACTGGACAATCAATTACATCTTTCTCGAACGCATAGACATCTACCGGGTTGGAGAAGGGAAGGTCGTAGACCATTTGCTGCTCGGCAAGGTAGTTCCTTATTCGGCCCGACGTGTCGGCATGGACCCGTACATCTATCCCGTGGAACTGGCAGCCGGCGAGGAAACCGAGGTTTACTGGCGTATCAAGTCCAGTGTTCCCATGTTGATTCCGTTTTCGCTGGTGGATGACATCGCGCTGGCGCATTACGAGGGCACCAATTCCTCCCGGGTGGGTGTGTATGTCGGCATCATGGCCGGCATGGCGTTTTACAATCTCTTCCTGTTTTTGGCCATTCGTGACCGTGCCTATTTGTACTACGTACTTTTCATCACGTTCGGCACCCTGGTACAGACGGCCCTGATGGGCGTGCTCGACAAATTGACACCGGAATTCATTGCCCTCAATCGCATGAATGGCAATCTTGCCTCTGGTTTGGCGCTGGTGTTCGGTATCCTTTTTGCCATTCGCATGCTGGAGGTTGAGCATCTGCATCGCTGGGTGTTGAGAGTCATGAACGGCTTTATTGTGTTCTTTGCCGTTTGCAGCGTGGGTTCGCTGCTCAATATCCCGAACATTCATATGCCCCTGACAGTGGGCGTTGGACTGATGAGTGTGATCATCTGGGGACTAGCGATATTTCGTGTGCGGCAGGGCAGTGTGCCGGCCCGTTATTTTTTGACTGCCTGGACCGTGTGGACAGGCGGGGCAGTGGTTGCCAGTGGTTTGTATGCAGGGGCCTTCCCCTTCAATGATTTTACGTTGTGGGCTTCGCCAGTGAGTTCCGGCGTGCTGGCAAGCTTTTTGTCCTTTTCGCTGGCTGCCCACATCAACCTGATGCGCAAACAGCAGCATGAGTCGGCATTGGCGGCAGAAAAGGCCAGTGCCGAGAGTCAGGCCAAGGGGCAGTTCCTGGCGCAGATGAGTCATGAAATCCGCACGCCCATGAACGGGGTGCTGGGCATGGCAGATCTGTTGCGGCAGACGTCGCTTGATTCGCAGCAACAGCAATTCCTCGACATCATCAGCAACTCAGGGAAAGCGCTGCTGACCATCATTAATGACATTCTGGATTTCTCGAAAATCGCTGCGGGTAAAATGACGCTCGACAGCACGCCCATGGATCTCGAGAAGCTGATTGCCGACAGTGTGCAGTTGTTTTCCTTGCCGGCCGCGCAGAAAGGGATTTTCGTTTCTGCCCATTGGGACGACAAGGTGCCTGCGACCATCGTGGGTGATCCCACCCGTATTCGCCAGATCCTTACCAATTTGCTCTCGAATGCTTTCAAATTTACCGAAAAGGGGGGCGTCACCCTCGATGTGCAGTGGGTCAAGTCCACGCATATCGAAGGGCAACCCACCGGAATGACACTGAAGATTGCCGTTACCGACACCGGTATCGGTATCAGCCCCGAGAATCAGGCCCGGTTATTCCAGGCCTTCAATCAGGCCGAAGCCTCGACCACCCGTAAATTTGGCGGCACCGGGTTGGGGCTTGCCATCTGCAAACAGTTGGCGGAATTGATGGGGGGCGAAGTCGGCATACACAGCCGGGTGGGGGAAGGCTCCACGTTCTGGTTCACGCTGCAGATCCACGAAGACACCACCAGCGACCTGTATATCGAGCGTGAGCGTCAGTTGAACGCCTTGCGTGCGTTGCCGATGGCCTTTGTGGAAAGCGACACCTCATTGCAGCCGTTACGTCATTTGCTCGGCACGGTTGACAAGACACTGGACTGGTCGAGCTGTCATGACTATCTGGCCGTACATACACCGCAGTGGGTCGTGGCAGCCATCGAAGACGATGTGCTCCTCTCCAAGGTGGAAGCAGCCATCCGCCATGATGACAGGCTGCGCTGGTTGGTGTTCGTGCCCATGGGCTTGGGCATCGATCAGGAAAATCGCCTGCGTAACGCCGGGGCTCGGGTTGTGACACAACCCCTGTTGCCTCGCGCCGCGTGGGCTGTGCTGGCACAATCGGTGTTGCAGAACCAGACACGATCGGTTGACGGCGTCCTCAAGGGGCACGTGCTGGTGGCGGAAGACAACATGGTCAACCAGAAAGTCATTACCTCCATGCTCAAGAAGTTGGGCCTCACCTGCGATGTGGTGGAAAACGGCAAATTGGCGCTTGAGCACGCAGTGGAGAAACGCAGCGATTATTCGCTGGTGTTGATGGATTGCGAAATGCCGGAAATGGATGGTTACGAAGCGGCGACCCGTATTCGCCAGTTCGAACAGCAACAGCAAGTTCCGCAATTGCCCATCATTGCCCTGTCGGCGCATGTGATGAATGAACACCTGCAAGCAGTCAAGGCGTGCGGCATGAACGAGGCTCTTTCAAAGCCCATCAATCTCGACGTCTTGCGCGAAACCCTGCAACGTCATCTGGCCGCCTGACGCCCTCACGGCGGCGGTTTCATTTTTCCAGTGCAATCATCTGCAATGTGAAGTCGGCGAGCTGTTTGAGTCGCTTGTCGACAGGGTAATCGTTGTCGACCCCCCATTTGGTCATGACAGCGGCAATCCCGCCCATGGTCATTTCGGCGAGAAAATCGACCGGATAGCGATTGCCGATATCGCCGCGCTTCTTGCCTTCGGTATAGACGGTATTGAACAGATTGGTCAGCACGCCCAGCATGTTCATGCTCTCGGTGTTGACGTCGCTGTGCATGCTGTAACGGATGAGTTCACGTTCCAGGCGGCTGTAACGGGCGATTTCAGTGCGAATGAGTTTGAAGAAAGTTTCCACGTACTCGGTTGTGCCCGCTTGTCGTGTCAGCAGTTTTTCGGTCAGTTCATGCGCCACCGCGAGCCACAACTTCTCGACCAGGGCGCGGATCAGGTCCTGTTTCGAGGGGTAGTAGCTGTAGAACGTCGGGCGTGATACATCTGCCTGTTCGCAGATTTCCTCAAGTGTCGTCGCATCGCAGCCACGGGTTTCAAACAGGGAAATGGCCGATTCCATGATTTTTTCGCGAATTTCCTGCTTGCGGCGTTCGCGGCGGGTGTCGGCGGGAGGTTCTTCAAGCCAGGAAGTCTTGCTCATCATGATCGGATTGGTTACGGAATAGGGCACGGGTTGCTCAGTTTACCAGCTGGAAAACCTCACCGCACATTCTTGTTATGGGCAGGCTGCTACTGTCATGTTGTTGTTGTCATCCTGTCACTGTCATGTTGCTACAGGCACCTGCTCACGCGAAGTCATTTACCGACACTGTCAGGTTTCATGTCGGCGGTGCCGCCAGAAATGCCTTGAACGCGCCCAGCAACTCGGTGCAGGCGCTATCAAACTCCGGGTAAGCCGCCTGAACGGCCGACCAATCGCCTGTGTGCGCCGCGGCCTCCAGTCGCTCTGCCTGCTGCGCCAGTGTCTTGCACTTGAACTGGGCCGCGCTACCTTTCACGGAATGGGCTGTCAATTCCAGTGTGGCCAGGTCAGAGGCTTGCATGGCCTGCTGTATTGCTTCCCGTTGTGCTGGCATCTTGTCCGCACACAGGGCAATCAATCGGGCCACCATTTCGCGGCGTCCGCCCAGGCTGGCAACGACGGCTTCATAGTCCCAGGGAGCGGGATGGACAGGGTTGATCATGGGTGACATCTCTGACGCAAGGGTTGTTTCCAGGTTGGGTGAGGGCGTGCTGCTTTCATGCCCGGACGCTTGCGGAATCCAGCGCTTCAAGGTCAGTAACAGCGTGTGTGGCGATAACGGTTTGGTGATCATGTCATTCATGCCGGCAGCTGCGCAGCGTTCATTATCACCTTGCAAGGCATTGGCGGTGACCGCAATCACCGGCACGGTCTGGTAACGCGCGCCGCCACGTCCGGACCGGATATGGCGCGAGGCTTCGAACCCGTCCATTTCCGGCATCAGGCAATCCATCATGATCAGGGAATAAGGCATGGTTTCACTGGATTCGCGTAGCATGCGAATCGCTTCCAGGCCGTTCTGGGCGACGTCTGCTTGCAGATGCAGTTCTTTCAACAAGCCCAGAATAACGTCCTGGTTGGCTTTATTGTCTTCGACCACCAGCAGACGACAGTCGTTGGGCCAGGTGGGAACTGTCGCGGGATCTGCCGATGCATCGGATATCACGCTCAATGTCAGGGGCGCAGCCAGCAGCAGGTGAGGCAGGGTGGCAGGCTCACCTGCTGCCGTGGGCTCCATTTCGGCGGCGGTCATGGCGATGTGGAATTCGAAACAGCTACCGTCGCCGGGTGTACTGGCCACTTCAATATCTCCCCCCATCAATCGACAGAGCTTCCGGCTGATGGCAAGGCCCAGCCCGGTGCCACCGAATTTGCGGGTGGTGGATGCATCGACTTGTGTGAAGGCTTCAAACAACGATTCCCTCTTGTCTTGGGGAATGCCGATGCCGGTGTCGCGCACGCTGGCCACAAACCGCAGCGTATGGTCGGCGTTGTGGGTATGTCGGCAGTCAACGCGGATACTGCCCTGTTCCGTGAACTTGACGGCATTGCCAATCAGGTTGGACAACACCTGCCGCAGGCGTCCAGGATCGCCTGTCACAAATCGCGATAATAAATCCTGTGTATCGAGTGACAAGGAAACACCGTTTTCCTCGGCCTTGAAGCGAAAGGGCGCCACGGTCTCTTCGAGCAACCGCACAAGATCAAAGTCAATGTGTTCGATATCCAGTTTGCCGGCATCGGCCTTGGAATAATCGAGAATATCATTGAGCACATGCAGCAGTGCTTGTGCACTGATATTGGCCACTTCGATGCGTTTGCGCTGTTCCCCGGTGGGCGAGTTGCGCTGCAATAACCCCAGCATGCCGATGATGCCGTTGAGTGGTGTGCGAATTTCGTGGCTCATCGTCGCCAGGAATTCACCCTTGATTCTCGATACGGACTCGGCTGCTTCCTTGGCGCGTATCAAGGCCCGCAATGTGTCCTGTTGTGCGGTGTAATCCACGGCGCTGGCGTAGATCTTTCCGGTTTCGGTCTCGGCGGCCGCATACCATTGCAGCGTAATGTAGTCGCCGTTACGCTTGCGGTAACGATTCCTGAACGCGAGGGTTGTGCTGCCGGTGCGTAGTCTCGACAATTCATGCAACGTGGGTTCAAGATCCTCGGGGTGGATGAAATCCAGAAACTGAACACGTGTCAGTTCTTCCTCGCTGTAACCGAGCACCTGCGTAAAAGCGTGGTTGACCCTGGTAAAGCGCCCATCAGCAGTGGCGATACACATGAAGTTTATCGACAGATCAAAGAATTTTTCGAGCTGTTTTAGTGCATCCTTGAGCGCGTTTTCACTGGCTTTGCGTTCGGAAATATCCTCGACGATCGACCAGATCAATTTTCTGCCGGCACCGTCGGTGATCCGCATGCCGTTCAATCGCACCGGATACAGACTGCCATCCTTGCGGCGGTACTCTTTTTCATAGGGGCCGTACACGCCCTCTTGCAGCAGCCGCTGAATCTGTTCCGCTTCCGCGCCATCATATTCGCGTGGTGTCAGATCCCAATACGTGAGTTTCATGAACTCGTCATGGGAATAACCTGACGGTTTGACAATGGCATCGTTGATTTCAAGAAATTGCCCGGTATCCATATCGTTAAGGGCAATGCCGATGGGGGACAGCTTGAAAAGCCCGCGCAGAAGGGCTTCGTTATTTTGCAACGCCTGACGTGCGTCGCGCTTTCTGGCAGAGCTGATGACGTTGCCAGCCAGGGTGGCCAGCGACATCATGAACGACACTTCGTAGGGGGCCCACTGCCGGGAGGGGCCACTATGTTCCGCACAGATCAGCCCGGTCAAACCCGCATCTGTCGTGATGGCGACATGCAGCACTGACGAAACGCCCAACGGTCGAAGTATCGCTGCCAGTTCGCGTGTCGCCGGGTGATTGGCCAGGTCGTCGGTTTCAATGTGCATATGCTCGCGCAGATGCGTGAAATACGTTGGAAAATCTTCATGACGCAAGATCTGGCCCACCGGAATGCCCAGTGTCTCCTGCCCGATCACGGTTTCGCAGATCAGGGATTGTTGGTCCTCTGCATATTTCCACAAGCTGGCGCGTGTTACCCCGAGCATTTTACTTATTTTATGGGTCAGGAGCCTGGATGCTGACGGCAAGTCTCCGTTCATAATGTCGGGGTGCAGATGTAGATGGGCAAGCGCGCGGTTCAGTTCGGCCGTTATCTGTTGTTGCGAAATGTCGAGAATAAAGCCATCAAGAAATGTCAAAACGTCGTTTTCAAAAATAGCGACGCCGCGTTCCCGCACCCAACAGATATGGCCGTCTGCTTTGACAAGGCGGTACTCCACATCCCAGGGGGTGCGTTTTTCTATCGCCCGATCGATGTCCCGCTGCAGCATATCCAGATCATCCGGGTGAACGATGCTGGCAAAGGAGCGTCGCGCGTTGCCAATAAAATCGCTGCCCGGGTAGCCACACAGTGCTTCTATCTGGTCGCTGAGGTAGAGCATTTCCCAATTTGCATCGTTTTTGCAGCGATACGCGACGCCCGGAATATTGCCTACCAGCGAGGCAAATTGATCGCGATTTTTTCGCAGGGCCTCTTCGGCCTGCTTGCGGTCATCGATATCGGTGGTAAAACCCATATATCCGGTCAGTGAGCCGTCTTGTCCATACAGTGGTTGCACCTGCAGCAAGGCCCAGTATGTATCGCCGTTCTTGCGTCGGGTGAGCACTTCCCCTTTGTAAATCTGGCCATGCTCCAGCGTTTGCTGAAGACGATGCAGTTCGTGCGTGTCCGTTTTTTCGCAGACCATCAAATCGATAGGCGTCTTGCCGAGACAGTCCTCTAGCGTGTAACCGGTGATGTTTTCAAAACCTTCATTTATCCATGTCACCCGTCGATTGGATGCCGCGAATACGACACCATTGGTCGTGCTGCGCGCCACGACGGCCAGACGTTCGAGATCCGATGTCATGGTTCGCGCCAGGGATTCTGCGCGACGGCGTGCCCGTGTGTTGGTGGAAAGCATCACCACAATTACACAGGTGATCAGTGCGATGATCAGGGCAATCAGCAGTGGGGTAAACGTTTGGTGCCGCGCCTCGAACGCCGGGGTGCTGGTGATGGAAAGCGTAAAATCGCGGCCCGCGATCCTGAGGGTTTGCACAGTCAAATGCGTGCGTGGTCCAAAATCATTTTTCGTCAGGATGTCGTTGCGTCTACGGGAACTGATGTGACCGTCGGCATCGTAAAAAAGCTTGCTGCCATCCAGCGTATCCTTGCCGGCAAACAGCTCAAAGTCGAGTAGATGGTCGGTGGCCGCCGTCGCATCTGCCAGCAGCTCATCTGTCAGAATGATGGCATCAACGAGCGCTGTCAGTGACTGGCGCTTTTGTTCTGAAGTGGTGTCACGAACATCCCGACCATACACCGGCATAAACATTAAAAAACCGGCTCTTTTGGTCTGGTCCTGCACCAGTGTAATGGGGCTGGTGATGGTGGTATTGCCGGAATCAATGGCTTGCTCCAGCGCTTCCCGTCGGGTGGCCTCGCTACCGATATCGAGACCGAGTGCTTTCAGGTTGGGGGCAACCGGTTCGACGTATTTGACCAGATAGAGATAGGGGGCCTGATGCGGGTGTATCTGGCGAATCTGGTAGTCCCCGTAGGTCGCTTGCTGTTCACGGGTGAAGTCCGCCTGTTGTTCGGGCGAAACCCGTGCCAGCACGGCATAGCCCATGACACTCCGCGAAATGGCGCGTGAATTGAGCGTCTCTACCACGCGGCCGAATTCGTGACGGCTGATGTCAGGCTTGGCCGTCAATATGGCCCGCAATCCGTAAAGCTCTTGTTCCACCAGTGAGAAGCGGTATCGAATCTCGCTGGTCAAATGTACGGCCCGCTCATCGAAGTGCTTGGCGACCTGACGTTGGTAGAAACTGTCCGTACCAATATAAGCAAGCAGTGCAATCGCCAGTCCTGCCAGAGACAAAGCGATAGCGCCGCCGTGGCTGCTCAGCAAGCCGGTGGGAGTGTTTTCAGGAGGCAGGGCAGGTGGGCTGGACAGGCGCATTCTTTCCAGATCTGGGCGGTGGTTGTCTGACAGAGGTTGTCCTTGAAGCGTAGCCCTGCTTCTGAAGATTTTCGAACCTCCAGGATGTCCGATCGTCATTCGTTATTGCCCCGTTCTGACCAGTGGCGCCGGCAGTTCGGGCTGGCGACCCGAAGATCGCCTGTTTAGACCTCCGTCATCAAGGGGCAAGTGTGTGATTTAAACCATGTTTGGCGCATGGGATTGCTGGTACGATAACCACATACGGCCACGTTTTGCGCATGTGGCCATTCAGGGATGAATTACGTGGAGGGATGCTTGATGAAACGCGCGTTGCTCGCATTGGGTGTGGTTATTCCGGCAGTCGGGGCAGGGTTTTATTGTTCCAGCGATCAGGCCGCCGTGAGCTATCCCAGTTACGATGCCATGAAAAGCGCCGGCTTTTTCAGTGTCGGTTGGGTACCGATGTCATTGCCGGGTTCGACCCGTGATTTTCAGGGGCAATGGAATGGCACGCGTGGCAAAGGGTTGGCTTCGTTTCACTACAGCGTTGGTGATACCGCCGGTTTGGATGCGCAA
>JBPOHS010000198.1:0-2380 GCA_052035295.1 Pseudomonadota bacterium | reverse complement strand
TGGGGATCAATCTCCCCCGAAGGCGCATCCGTCTTGATTTGCGACCAGGAAGCCCCGAGTGATGCGCTGGGGCGCAGCAGACCTTTTGCCTGTTCCACCTGTTCCTTGTCGGAAAGGAACTTGGATTTTTTCGCAGCCCATTGTGCATCGTGTTGCTGGGCGAGCTTGAAGGTTTCCAGAAGATTGTTGGCCTGGCTGGTCGTGCTGATGGACAGACCCGCAGCAACGAGCGCGGAAAACAACAGATGTGACTGCTTCATGAGTGTCATCTTTTATTGTGTTTGAATTGGAACGAGCGCGATCGGCTCGACGGTCGAAGGTCAGGCCACATTCTACATAGAAATGCCTTTGCTGCATCGGTCATGAACCGCGACGGTCGGATTTTTCAGTATAGAAAGGATGCGCGGGAATTCGTGAAAGGAGCGAGAATTTGTTGCTGTTCACAAAATGTACGCATGCAGTGGGTCGGAAACAGTTCGTCTACTAGGATTTGTGCCCGATTTTGCTTAAAGTAGGGCGGTCGCTGCTGTCTTTGATTATAAGATGGCGCGAAGGTAGTGCTCGCCGCAGAGCCGTCGCGCACGATTTCAGCAAAAAGAACAATAACAAAGCAGCCCCCATTCCTTGTTTGTCCTTTCTGTTGAGTCGGGCCCTAACGGGCGAGAACATCTTTAGAATCAATAACTTTTTCACAGCTTTGCGATACGACTTAGGCCATAATAAAAGGACGAAGTTGTCGCGGCACACCTCGCTACACCGTCTTCTATTGGCCGTCTATCATTAATAGAACAATAAAAAGCCTCAGGCAGGAACTCGACCTTATGTCACGTCTAGTGATGAATGCTGTAGACCTCTCCCAAATGCAAACGCTGGTAAGCCTGCTGGAAGCCCGGGCCGCCGCGCATCCTGACAAGTTGGCCTACACATTTCTCCCCGATGGAGAAGAAGCCGGCGTGGATATCACGTACGGAGAACTTGCCACGCGGGCCCGCGCCCTCGCCGTTGCGCTGCTTGCCAAAGGCAAAGCCGGTGATCGTGCACTGATGCTGTTCCCTTCCAGCCTGGAGTTCGTGGTCGGCTTTTTTGGTTGTCTGTATGCCGGGATTGCTGCGGTACCTGCCTATCCGCCGCGTCGCAACCAGAACCTGGGGCGTCTGAAATCCATCATTGATGATTGTGAGCCTACGATTGTCATGACCACGTCGAAGGTCATGACCATTGCCGAACCCATTTTTGAAGAAACGCCCGGACTGTCGCATCTGCACTGGGCGTGCGTTGACGAGATCAACGACGAAGGCGCCAGGCGATGGCAGTTGCCCGACATCTCGGCTGACACCATCGCTTTCCTGCAATACACCTCGGGCTCTACCGGGAATCCGAAAGGGGTCATGGTGAGCCATGGCAACTTGCTGGCCAACGAGGCCATGATCAGCACCGCCTTTGAAAGTGAGGATAACGACCTGGTCGTGAGCTGGTTGCCGTTGTTCCATGACATGGGGTTGATCGGGACTACATTGCAGCCGTTATACATCGGCTCGCGTGCAGTGTTCATGTCGCCTGCATCGTTCCTGCAGAAGCCGGTGCGCTGGTTGCAGGCCGTGTCCGACTACAAGGGCACCGGGATTTGTGCGCCCAACTTCGCTTATGAGCTGTGTGCGCGCCAGATTACTGAAGAGCAAAAGGCCCAACTGGATCTTTCCACGATTCGTGTGGCGCTGTCCGGCGCGGAAGTCGTGCGCCCGGAAACCATCGATCTGTTCTGCAATGCGTTTGCGAGCTGTGGATTCAAGCGTTCGTCTTTCCTGCCCACCTTCGGTCTGGCGGAAGCAACGCTGTTCGTGACCGGCGCGGTCAAGGAAACGCGTCCTCTGTTCAAGCGTGTTCTGGCCGATGAGCTGTCGCAGAACAAGGTGGTTCTCGCGGATGAAAGCACCGATGCCAAGACCCTGACCCTGGTGTCCAACGGCAAGTCTACGTTGCAAGGGCGGGTTGCCATCGTTGATCCCGCCACACTGAAATCCCTTCCTGCCGGTGAAGTCGGCGAAATCTGGTCAGCCGGTCCACACATCGCCCAGGGCTACTGGAAAAAAGAAGAAGCAACACAGGAAACCTTCCACGGTTATACCGCTGACGGTGATGGTCCGTTCATGCGTACGGGCGACCTGGGCTGTTTGATCGATGGCGAGCTCTATATCACGGGGCGCCAGAAGGAAGTCATCATCATCCGTGGGCGCAATCATTACCCACAGGATATCGAATACACGGTTCAACAAAGCCATGTGGCGCTGAAAGGCGACGCAGGCGCGGCGTTCACGATCGAGATCAATGGCGAAGAGCGCCTGGTACTCGTGCAGGAAGTCGAGCGCAAATACCGTCTGAC
>JBPOHS010000002.1:0-97854 GCA_052035295.1 Pseudomonadota bacterium | reverse complement strand
CAGACATATTCGGCGGCGAGATCCGCCTTGAGCGTCCACGAGGCATTGGTATAACCAAACACCATGGCAAGATTGGGCAGGTCCTGGAACATGATGCCCTTGTAGTTCATTTTCTGACTCAGATCCGCTGCCTTGCCATCCACGGTGACCTGGATGCCACTCATCAATTGCAGATCCAGACCGGTGGCGGTGACGATGATGTCCGCCTGCAGCTCTTCACCTGATTTCAGCTTGATGCCGGTTTCGGTGAAGCAGTCGATGTGGTCCGTCACCACCGACATCTTGCCTCTGCGGATCGCTTTGAACATGTCGCCATCGGGCACCGCGCACAGACGCTCTTCCCAGGGATTGTATTTCGGCGTGAAGTGCTTCATGTCGAAATCCGGACCCACCTGCTTGCGTACGGCCCCCAGTAACAAGCGACGCACCGGCGCCGGTTTTTCACGGGCAATCTGGTATAACGCCGTGGTCAAGCTGACATTGCGGGCGCGCGTGATGCGGTATACCAGTTTTTCAGGCAGGAATTTGCGTAACTGCGGTGCGATGGGATCGCGCTCCGGCACCGAGACCACGTAGGTGGGCGAACGCTGCAGCATGATCACGTGTCCAGCCTTGTCGGTCATCGCCGGGGCCAGCGTTACCGCAGTCGCACCGCTGCCGATGATCACTACGCGCTTGCCCGCATAGTCGAGATTCTCGGGCCAGTGTTGGGGGTGAATGACCTGCCCCTGAAAACGTTCCCGCCCTTCGAATTGCGGTGTGTAACCCTTGTCGTAGTTGTAGTAGCCGGTGCAGCTGATCAGGAAATTACAGGTGAATTTGACGTTCTCGCCGGTGGCCTTGTTGAGGCCTTCCACCGTCCAGGTGGCGGTTGCCGAATCCCAGGCAGTGCTCAGGATCTTGTGGCCGAAACGGATTTTGCGATCGATGCCGTTCTCTGAAGCGACGTCGCGAATGTACTGGCGAATGGACGGGCCATCGGCAATCGATTTCTCGCCGGTCCAGGGTTTGAAGTTGTAACCCAGGGTGTACATGTCGGAGTCAGACCGGATACCCGGGTAGCGGAACAGATCCCATGTGCCGCCGATGGCGTCGCGTCCTTCCAGAATGACGTAACGTTTTTCCGGGCAGTTGTGCTGTAAATGACGCGCCGCGCCGATACCTGACAAACCTGCACCGATGATTACCACATCAAAGTTTTCTGTCGCCATGGAGTTACCCTGTAATTCGAGGTTGCCTGATTCTTTGTTTTATCGGTGCCCGGAGACGGATTGTATCCCCCCGATCCCCGTTGACCCTGTGTGATGCCTGAACCGCACCCGCCCTTGAATCTTAGGCGTTGATCAGAAAGTGTCGTTAGGGCCGGATGGGTCAAACAGGCATCATATTAGGCCAATCAAACTATCAGCCAAATACCGGGACGGGAACCTGGTGAGCCTTCTGGTGTCCTACCCCCGGGGTAGCAAACGTCGGAACGGATAGCGCCTGGACTGCAGACGCATACCGGATCATCCGCCACCACCGGCTTGAAATTAGGCGCCTTACCCGCATATCTACCCTGTCAAACCCAAAGAGGACGGTACGTTTTATGATGCGCATTTTGTTGTTCCTGGCCACCAACCTCGCGATTCTGCTGGTGGCAAGCGTTACGCTGAACCTGCTGGGTGTTCCCCGCATGGCGTACGGCTACGGTTTCAATGTGACATTACAGGATCTGCTGATTTACTGTGCGGTATTCGGTTTTGCCGGCTCGTTGATCTCGCTGTTCATTTCCAAACCGATGGCCAAATGGAGTACCGGAACACAAATCATTGATCAGCCGCGCACCGCCAGCGAAGCCTGGTTGCTCGACACGGTCAAGGAACTGTCGGACAAGGCAGGCATACGGATGCCGGAAGTCGGCGTTTTCCCGTCGCATGAATCCAATGCTTTTGCCACCGGCTGGAATCGCAACGCGGCACTGGTCGCCGTGAGTGAAGGCATGCTGAGCCGCTTCAGCCGCGAAGAGATTCGCGCAGTGCTGGGCCACGAAATCGGTCACGTGGCCAATGGTGACATGATCACGCTGACCCTCATTCAAGGCGTGGTGAACACCTTCGTGATGTTTTTTGCCCGCATCATTGGTGGTGTGGTGGATCGCGCGCTCAACAGTAGCGAAGAGGAGCAAAGCGGCCCGGGCATGGCCTATTACGTCGTGACCCTGGTGATGGAGCTGGTGCTGGGCATCCTGGCCTCGATGATCGTCATGTGGTTCTCGCGTTACCGGGAATACCGCGCCGACTATGCCGGCGCATCGCTGGCCAGCCGCGCGGGCATGATCAACGCCCTCGCCCGCCTGCGCGCCGAACAGGACGTTCCTTCGGGTCTGCCGGCGACCATGACGGCGTTCGGTATTCGCAGTGGGGTGGCGCAGAAACTGTTCTCGTCCCACCCGCCGCTGGAGGAGCGGATTGCCCGCTTGCAGCAGATGTAAGGGGCGCACGCCACGAGGGTGAAAAAGGCCGGATAACATGCGGCCTTTTTTGTGTTCCGGATTTACAGAAAAACACAGCAAAGCCGTGACAATTCTGTGACAATCCGCCGGTTGACTACTATCACTGCCGCTGCGGTTTACTTATCCAATTGATGCCGATAGGATGCCCGCGCCCTGAATTCACGGAAAGCCTGTTGTCATGTCCATTCCCAACCCGTCCACGCATGCATCCTCTGAACATCCCAAATGGCGCGCCGACATCGATGGCCTGCGCGCCATTGCAGTCTCTTCGGTCGTGCTTTTTCACGCCTTTCCCCGCCAGCTTGAGGGGGGGTATGTGGGTGTCGATATCTTCTTTGTCATCTCGGGTTTTCTGATTTCATCGATCATTTTCGGCAGTTTGAACAAGGAAAAATTCAGCTTTGTCGATTTCTATGCGCGCCGCGTTCGCCGCATTTTTCCGGCATTGATCGTAGTACTGTTGAGTTGTCTGGCGTTTGGCTGGCACTCGCTGCTCTCTGATGAATATGAACAATTCGGCAAGGAATTGGCCGGTGGGGCCGGATTTGTTTCCAACCTCGTGCTGTGGAGCGGTGCAGGATATTTTGACAATGCAGCGGAACTAAAACCCCTTTTACATCTGTGGTCTTTGGGGATTGAAGAACAGTTTTACATGATCTGGCCCCTGCTGCTCTGGTTCGCCTGGAAACGAAAAATCAATTTCCTCGCCGTGACACTGGCGTTGGCGATCGCGTCCTTCCTGTTCAATTTGTACCTTATCCGTACCGATATGGTTGCCACGTTCTACTCTCCCCTGACCCGGTTCTGGGAACTTCTGGCCGGCGCAGCGCTTGCGTATTACAGCTTGCAGAAAAAAGCCGCCCACGCGGCAGGCAAGGCCACCGCCACAAACCCGGTGATTTCCAACCTGCAATCGACCATCGGTGCCGCATTGTTGGCTGCCGGCGTTTTTCTTCTAAACAAGGAAAGCCAGTTTCCCGGGTACTGGGCGCTGCTGCCGGTGCTTGGCGCAGTCCTCATGATTGCCGCCGGCGAACAAGCCTGGTTGAACAAATATGTGTTGTCCCACAAGGCCATGGTGTGGATTGGATTGATCAGCTATCCCCTCTATCTCTGGCACTGGCCGCTGCTGGCCTTCCCCCGCATCATCGAAGCCGGCGATCCCAGCTGGAAAATTCGCGCGGGGGCTGTCGTCGCATCGGTCGTGCTGGCCTGGCTGACATATACCGTGATCGAAAAGCGCGTCCGCAGTACATCAAACACCCGCAACCTCACCGTTACGCTTTCTGCCGCCATGGTGGTGATCGCTGCCGCAGGATTGGCAACCTACATGATGGAAGGCATCAAGAGCCGCCAGATCGCTGTCGACACAGCAGCCATTTCAGAGGCGCGCCTGGATCGTGATTCCCGCGAGCCCGGGTTCAGCAATGGCGTGCTGGACATCAGCGATGTCAGCTTCAAAGGTCAATCGGATGACAAAGTGCTGTTTTTGGGTGATAGCCTGATGGCGCACTATTTTTCACGTGTCGAGCATCTGTACGCGAACGCGTCGGCGCTGCCGGATTTTTCTGCGACGTTTGCCGCCCGCCCCGGCTGTCGCCCGGTGCCCGGAGGCAAGGGCATCAACAGCGCCGGCAAACAATGCGATACCTATTATGACGCGGTCATCGCACTGGCCGCCGCCCCCGAATACAAACGCATCGTGTTTTCAGCGAGTTGGCAAACCGTGTTCTCGGAAGGCGTTTACCGCAAAATCGGCGAGACCTTCAAGGCTGATCTGGCCCGTCTGAAATCGCTCGGCAAGGAAATCTATTTTATTTCCATGGCGCCGCATTCGCTGGCACTGGATCCGACGCAACTGGTGCGCGATGTGCGTATCGGCTTTCTCACTGGCAATCCGGTCGCGTTGACCGGGGATCGCTGGTTTGATCGGGGCGAGATTGAATTCCTTCAACAGCCACAAGGCAAGCGCTTGCAGCAATTTGCCGCAGACGTGGGAATCTCGGTCATCGATCCCTTCGACACCCTTTGCGTAAACAACCAGTGCACCTATGTGGTTGCCGGTATTCCTCTTTACCGTGACGAATTGCACATCAGGGCAAGCGTTACACGCGAAAAGGCAACATACATTGACCCACTGCTGAACAAAGAACCGCCACAGGTCGCTGTAGCACGGTAGACACGCCTGCCTAGAGCACGCATGTCCTGTGAGCAGGCCTGCGTGCTCCCGCTCTCCCTCCCCGCTATTTCAGGCACTTAAGCCTTCCTTAAGCTTGATTAAGAGCGACTTAAGACTCACCCCTTAACCTTAGGCTCATAACCTTGGTGAAGTGAGTGAAGTCCATGACGTACGAACACTGCTATGCAAGTCTCAATGTCGAGGGCGTGGCCTGCCACATCAAGGGCTACTTTCCCTGGCACAGTGGACGGAAGCGTGTCGAATCCTTTATCGCCGCCCGTTTCCATGCGGCGCATGGCGCACACATTCACCATTTCATGCCGCTGCTGGTCGCTCTGGAAACCGATGCAGGCGAAATACTGGCCATTGCCGGGATTCGTGCTGCCCATCTGGAACCGCTCTTTCTCGAACATTACCTGAATGTCCCCGTGGAACAGGTGATTGCATCATTTACCGGCGAGAACGCTCAGCGCACAGGTGTCGTTGAAGTGGGTAACCTCGCAGCCGTCAAACCCGGCTACGGTCGCTACCTGTTCGCCGCCCTCACCGATCTACTGGTCGCGTGGGATTTCAAATGGTTGGCATGCACAGGCATCACCGGCGTGATCAATATTTTTCACAGACTGGGCATGGACCCCATTGCAGTAGCTCCCGCACTGGCAGCGAAAATTCCAGGGGGTGGCGCAGGCTGGGGAACCTACTACGACAAAAACCCTCAGGTATTGATCGGCAGCGTAGCCAAAGGTAACGACCTTGCCATACGTAGCGGCATTCTGGACCGCGCCAATTACACCCGTGTGGAGGTGGCCAATGTCCTTGCTGCTTGATTGTTTGGCATTGCGTGCCCATCAACACCCGGACGCCGTTCTGCTGGATGACGGCGCGCGCTCGGTATCTGCAAGCGAAATAACGGCGGCTGTCACCTGCCTGCGCGACCAGATTCGGGCGATGAACTCCCGTTCCGTCGCAATTGTTGGTGACAACAGTCTTGCGTGGATCCTCTGTGACCTGGCTTTGCTGGGGCTGCCCGTGCGGGTGGTGCCGATACCCGCGTTTTTCTCAATGGCCCAGATCAAGCACGTCTTACAGGAAGCAGCCATCGACACGCTGATCGGTACGGCAGGGGCGCTGGCGACCGTTACCTTTCACGACAACGACGGGAAGGAAAAGGAGAACGCCAAGGCCGTGCCGCTTCTCCCCGAGTTCAACGTTTGCGCTGTGAGAGCTGCCCCGCTTGCGGGCGGAGTGCCGGCGGCTGACATCAAGCATTACGAAAAAGTCACCTTCACCTCAGGTAGCACGGGCAACGCCAAAGGTGTGCGCCTTTCCCTGGACATGCTGGAACGCACGGCACAGTCGATTGCCGCCGCGCTTGCCCCCTTGGAAATCACCTCGCATCTTGGCGTGTTGCCCTATGCGACGCTGCTCGAAAATGTCGCGGGAATTTATGCTCCGCTGCTGCAGGGCGTCACTATTCATGTGCGGGGCATGGCTCAACTGGGTCTCTCCTCCCCAGAACAATTCAACCCGTTTCTGCTGCTGGGTGAAATCCAGAAAGTGAAACCACAGGCAACCATATTGGTGCCGCAACTCTTGCTGGCGCTGGTCAGCCTGGGGGAACGTGGCCTGACCGTTGGCGATGCATTCCGCTTTATCGCGGTGGGTGGCGGCAAGGTCGCCTGCAGCCTGATCGACAAGGCAAAAACACTGGGTTTGCCAGTGTATGAAGGCTACGGGCTTTCCGAGTGTGGCTCCGTCGTGACACTGAATCTTCCCGGCAACAACCGCCCTGGCAGTACAGGACGCCCGTTATCCCACAGCACGATCCGGCTTGCCGACGACGGCGAAATCATGGTGAAAGGTACTGTAATGTCTGGTTACCTGAATGAACCCGATCTTGCTGACAGTGCAGAAATCGCCACCGGCGACATTGGTTTTTTCGATGACGAAGGCTATCTGCACGTGAGCGGGCGCAAGAAAAACATGTTCATCACCGCATTCGGCCGCAACGTCAACCCTGAGTGGGTGGAAGCAGAATTGCTGCGCCATCTGCCGATTCGGCAGGTATCCGTCTTCGGTGAAGCCCTGCCGCAGAATGTGGCCATCATCGTTGCCCGCAACGGATTCACGCAACAGGACGTCGACGCTGCTGTCGAACATTGCAATCAATCGCTGCCGGATTACGCACGCATCGGGCACATTGTGATGTCACCTTTCCCGTTCACTACTGACAATGACATGGCAACGGCCAACGGTCGCCTGCGTCGTGTCGTGATAGAAAAAACATTTTCAACCGACATTGAACAAGCTCATTTTTCCGTGGAGAAACAACATGCCATTCTTTGACAGATTGCAACAAGAAACCGATGCTGCCCGTCAACATGTATTGAGCGCTCCGGTCATTCCAGCAGTGCTCGAAGGTCGCTTTGATATTGAAGGCTACCGCTATTTTCTGGAGCAGGCATTTCATCACGTCAGACATACGGTGCCCCTGATGATGGCCTGTGGCGCGCGGCTTCCTGCACGGCTTGAACATGTGCGCAAAGCCCTGGTGGAATATATCGAAGAAGAATATGGCCACGACGAGTGGATACTCAATGATATCGAAGTTACTGGCGGCGACAAGGAAACAGTACGCAACAACACGCCCTGCCTCGGCATTGAATTGATGGTGGCCTTCCTCTATGACCAGATCAACCGGGGCAACCCTGCGGCCTTTTTTGGCATGGTGATGGTGCTGGAAGGCACCAGTATCAAACTGGCGACACAAATGGGCCGTATCGTACAAACCAAGCTGGATCTGCCGGAACAAGCGTTTTCCTACCTGTTCTCGCACGGTCATCTCGACCTGGATCATTTCCAGTTCTTTGAAAGCTTGATGAATGCGATTGACGACCCGCAAGATCAAAAGGACATCATTCACGCGGCCAACGTCGTCTACCGGCTGTATGGTGACATGCTGCGCAGTATTCCGGTGCTTCCTGCCCACGCTGGAGATCTTCATCATGCAGCTGCATAACAAGAAAATACTCCTGACCGGTGCCACGGGCGGCATCGGTCACGCGATCGCCCATGCCCTTGCCGCACAAGGCGCAAGTCTGGTGTTGGCAGGCCGGGACCAGGCAAAACTGCAAACGCTGGCAAACTCACTGGCCGGCGCGGCCACGCCCGAAAATAAAGCACCCGCAAATAAAGCACCCGAAAATAGCACACCAGAAAAGGGGGCGCGTGCCAATGGCACGTCAGGCAACGGTGCACACCACTCCACCGTTTCGTTGGCCTTGGGATCAGAACAGGCCGATGCGCAAATGGTGGCGATTGCGCAATGCCACCCTGACATTGACATTGTGGTCAACTGTGCCGGCAGCAATTTGTTTTCAGCGTGTGACCACACCCGCGCCGAACAAACGCGCGCACTGATTGACATCAATCTGACCGGAACCATCCTGTTGACCCAGGCCTTGCTCCCCAATCTTCTCACGCGCCCGGAAGGCATGATCGTCAACATTGGCTCGACGTTTGGCAGTATCGGCTATCCGGGCTTTGCCGTGTATTGCGCGAGCAAGTTTGGTTTGCGCGGCTACACCGAAGCGTTACGCCGGGAATTGGCGAATTCCAGTGTCAAGGTCGTCTATGTGGCACCCCGCGCCACTGCTACAGACATGAACGCCGCCAGCGTGGTGGAAATGAACAAGGCACTGGGCAACGCCATGGATACACCGGAGCTTGTGGCTGATTGTGTCGTCAAATCCATGCAGAGCGAGCGAGTCCGCTTATCCATTGGCTGGCCGGAAAAACTGTTCGTCGTGCTGAACAGTTTGTTCACCCGCCTGGTCGACAACGCCCTGAAAAAACAACTGCCCATCATTCAACGTTTTCTCGCCCAGGAGGCAAAGCCATGAAACGACTGATCACACTCATCTGCAGTGTTTTACTGAGTTTTACCTTGCAGGTTTACGCGGCTGATTTCGATACCGAGTTGTTGGGCTATCAGGAACAGTGGGCAAAAATCCAGTATTCGATCCCGGAAAAATCCAAACAGGCGGAATTCGAAAAACTCGACAAACAGCTGAAAGCGCTTGCCGACAGCAACCCCACACGCGCCGAGCCACTGATCTGGCGCGGTATCGTATTGTCAACCTGGGCGGGCGCCAAAGGCGGGCTGGGAGCGCTTGGACTGGTCAAGGACGCCAAAGCCCAGTTTGAAAAATCGATCGCCATGAACCCCGATGCGCTCGGCGGTTCCGCCTATACTTCATTGGGTAGCTTGTATTATCAGGTGCCGGGTTGGCCCATAGCCTTTGGTGATGACGACAAAGCCCGCGAATTGCTGGAAAAGGCGCTCAAGATCAATCCCGAAGGTATCGACAGCAATTACTTTTACGGAGATTATTGGTTGAGCAAGGGTGAATATGAAAAGGCGCGCCAATACCTGACCAAGGCACAACAGGCAGAAAAACGCCCCCTGCGACCACTGGCAGATGCCGGACGTCAATCCGACATCAACACCAGACTCGAGATGGTGAACAAAAAACTCAAATAAACAGCGAAAAGGTTGACGGCATGCGACTCCTCCTTGTTGAAGATGACACCATGTTGGGAAAAGCCGTGTTGACCGGCCTCAAAATGGAAGGGTATGCCGTCGACTGGATGTCCACCGGTCAAGCCGCACTGCACTGTCTTGAAACCGAAGACTACGACATGGTGCTGCTTGACCTCGGCCTGCCCGACATCGACGGCACCAAGGTGCTGGATACGCTGCGTCGACGCGGCAAGACCACGCCCGTCATCATCATAACGGCACGCGACAGTGTCGAAGATCGTATCGGCGGCCTGGATGCCGGAGCAGACGATTATCTGGTCAAACCCTTCGATCAAAACGAACTCATGGCGCGGGTGCGTGCCCTGTTGCGCCGACGCAGCGGACGCGCGGCGGCGATTCTCGAATACCGGGACATTGCCCTGCACCCGGACTCGATGCGTGTGGAATACCAGGGCCAGGCGGTAGAACTTTCCCGACGGGAATACATGTTGTTGCAGGAGTTGCTGGTCAACACCGGTCGCGTCATGACACGCGATCAACTGGAACGGGCCATCTATGACTGGGACACTGACGTTGCCAGCAATGCCGTCGAAGTGCATATCCATCATTTACGCAAAAAATTCTATAACGACCTCATCCGCACGGTACGCGGTGTCGGCTACATGGTGGAAAAAGCCTGATGAAATCGATTCGCGTCTACCTTTTGACCGGCGTCTCGTTGCTGGTCATGATGGCGTTATTTGCATCTACCTGGCTCAGCTTCAATCGCGCCCATTATGAAGTCGACGAACTGTTCGATGCCGAATTGGCGAAAACGGCAAGAGTACTACGTTCAACCTTGTCGATGGCCAGCCGCCTGGAAGCAAACCCGACAGAAACCCATTCGCATATTGTCAGCACCCACGACTGGGCGGGCCGTTCCGTTGATGACGACGACGATGAAGAGCGCACGCGCTACGGGCACAGTTACGAACGCAAAATCATGTTCAAGATATTGCGTGGCGACGAGGTGATTCTGGCATCCGATAATTCGCCTGACGGGGTATTATTTCCCAAGGAACCGGGCTATCAGCAGCTTCGGTTCGATAATCATGACTGGTACATATTCAAACTGATCGACAACGACATTGCGTATGTCGTGGGAGAGCGCAGCGAAATTCGTGAAGAACTGATCATGAAAATAGCCCTGAGTTACCTGTACCCTGCCCTGTTGACCTTACCCCTTCTGCTGATCATGCTGGCCTGGACCTTACAGCGTGGCTTGCAGCCGTTGGTGGCGCTCGACCAATACATACAGCAGCGGGACAAAGACAATCTTGATCCGATCGCGCTGGAAAAATCGCCCCAGGAACTCAAGCCCATTATCGAATCGCTTAACGGCCTGCTTGCGCGTCTCAGGCGATCGCTTGACAGTGAAAGACGGTTTACCGCCACCGCCTCTCACGAAATGCGCACGCCTCTCGCTGTGCTGAAACTCAATGTGCAGAACGCCCTCAAGGCACAAACGGAATCCGAGCGCGTGCAGTTGCTGCAGGAACTTGACGCCAGCGTTGACCGGGCCGGCCGCTTGATCAACCAGCTGCTGGCCTTGAATCGACTGGAACAGGATATCCACGGTTTTGAAAAACAGGTCATCGACCTGATGCCCTTGATGCGCGAGGAAATCGCCACGATTTATCCGCTGGCCATGGAAAAATCACAAATAGTGGAATTAATCTGCGAAGAATCGCAATTGCCACTGAATACCATTCCACAATTGCTTTCGCTCCTGTTTCGCAACCTGGTCGACAATGCCATCAAATATTCCCCGGCCAATGGACGCGTGCAGGTAACGGTAAAACGCAACAGTGACACCATCTCGCTGCAAATCGAAGACAGTGGCCCCGGTGTTCCGGACGATCAGCGTTCCCAAGTGTTTGAACGTTTTTACCGGATCACCAACAGTGAGGTGCCGGGGTCCGGGTTGGGATTGGCCATTGTACGACGGGCACTGGAATTGCTGGGCGGAACCATAACGCTCGACAAGAGCCGCGAGCTTGGCGGCCTCCAGGTCAACATTGTCTTTCCTGTCTGAGCGGCGATGGCAGACATACGGCGCCTGGCCTGCCGTGGCTGAGCGCTTGTCGGGGGCTCAGTCGGCGATTTCGTAAAGTACGTAGTCCTGATAGCCGACGGTGACACGAATATAGCCTGCGAGCCTGCGATCAAGTTCCGCATCGCCGGTATCCAGCCTGAGCGGCCTTCCTTGCAGCTCGGACAGTTTCGTCCGGGTCGCCACCACCCAAATGTTATCCTTGCCGGCGGTGTCGATGAGACGGGGGCTGATTTGCTGGTTGCCACGACCAAACACATGGCCCTGTCCGCCAATGGCGGTCACGATGATCCTGAAAGGATGACCCTGTACCGCATTCCATAACTGCGCTTCGGTCAGGTCATTACCAATGCATTCGCGGCCCCGCAACAAATCCACGCCCAGCAGCGTGTGAGGTTGATGCAGCTCTTCCAGAATGGCACGCGTCGTCGTTCCTGGGCCGACAATGTACAAGGTATCGTCGTCCAGCTGTTCGATCACGTCAGCCGCGATCTCGGCGAGTAACAAGGTTTCCGGTGGCTTGCCGCCACACTTGACGTTTTGCAGGTAACGCCCTTCGGCAGGGACACGCAACTCACCGTAGGGTCGGGCAACCACCCGCCCCTCACGGAAAGCATTTTCATCGATATCCCGCACTTCGGAATCGGCCAGTGCTACCAGCTCGCCCTTGAGCAAGCGCTGCAGGATTTCCCCGGCACCCTGGGGGTTGACCGCATAAACGCCGCTATGAATTTTCACCCCCGCCGGAATGCCAAGCACAGGAACGCGGGTGCCCACCGCATTCACCATGTTGCGAGCCGTGCCATCTCCACCGGCAAACAGGATCAGGTCGACCGGAACATCGGCCAGCATTCTCGCGGCTGCTTCGGTATCGAGGGCCGATGTGGTTTCCGCCGCGGAGGCGCCAGTAACGACCGTGGTGAAGCCCAATGTCTCTGCCACGGTTTGCCCCATCTCGCCAGCCCAGGTATAAATCGTGAGTTTGTCCCGCCACGGCAACAGCATTTCCAGGGTGTGCCTCGCCCGTGAGGGAGCGCGTTTCTCGGCACCCCGCGCAAGTGCTTCCTGCGCGGCATTGCCATCGCTTCCTTTCAGGCCGGTGGCACCGCCGATTCCCGCCAGCGGGTTGATGATCAGGCCAAGACGCATGCAGGCGACTCCTTGAGGTTGAAACCGAGCGCCGACAGCAGCAGACGCTCCTGCTCTGGCCAATGCGCGATGGCTTCGACATGCTGCAGCACCACGGTCGAGAATTCCCGGCGCAATCGGTAGTCCTTGCGCAAGTGATCGAAAGCCTTGGCCCGTGCATCGTCGGAACTTTGCAAGGTGGCGCGCAATGCCGCATCGTCTTCCAGAATGCGATAGGCACGCTGCACGACAGACGCTGCATTGGCATCGATCGCCAGCGACCGCAGATCCAGCGTTACGGTGTGGTCTGCCGGCACCAGGGCACGCCAGTCACCCTCCACCGACACATTCAGGAAATGACAAAATTGCTCGTATATTTGCCACGTTCCCTTGGCTTTGCCGTCAAAACTGTAACCGGCAATATGCGGTGTGGTGATATCGACCTGGCGGGCCAGTTCGCGATTCAGCAGCGGTTCGCCTTCCCACACATCCAGCACGACTGACAAATCGTGGCGTTCGCTCAATAGTTCGTGCAGCGCTTGATTGTCGATAACCGGGCCACGCGCCGCATTGATCAGCACACTGGCGGGGCGCAATTGCCGCAGCCAGCGCTGATCAGCCAAATGCCACGTGGGATAGGCGCCCGCACGCGTCAAAGGCGTATGAAAACTGATGATGTCGGCGGCCAGCAGGTCATGAAAATCGTGCAGCCCTTGCTCGCCCGCCTCTGCGAGTGGCGGATCACAGGCGATGACCTTACAGCCGATGGCTTGCAGGGTCGAACGCAGCCGATGTCCCACGTTACCCACACCGACAATGCCCACGGTTGCCTGCCGCCAGTTTATGTGCCGGGATTTTTCCAGGTGCAGCAAGGCCGCGCACACGTATTCGACCACAGCCTGGGCGTTACAGCCCGCCGCGTTGGCCACGGTGACGCCCAGACTGGCCAATTCCGTCAATGCCAGATGGTCGGTGCCGATGGTGGCCGTGCCGACAAATTTCACGGGGGTTCCCGCGAGGGTTGCCGCGTCGACACGGGTTACCGAGCGCACCATCAAGGCATCGACATCAACCAGGTCGTTACGTGTGATACTGCGCCCCGGCTTCTTGACCACCGTGCCCAGGGATGAAAACAAGGTTTCCGCCAGGGGCATGTTTTCATCGATCAGGATTTTCATTCTGCTACCTGTTTTATCGCCATTGTCAGGTTAATTGTCAGGTTAAGAGTTCAGCTATCTGGATTGAAAAAACTGACGGACCTTGCCCTGTGTCCGCCCCCACAGGCCACATGCGGTCAGCACCTGCTCCAACGCCTGCACCTGTGGCGTTATACAGACCATGCCATCCCAGTCCTGCGCCGACAAGGCATCGCGACGCAAGCGCGTCAGCTCCCGGAACAGGAAAGCCTCTTCCTGCTGTTGTGCCAATTTCTTTTGTAACCCCGCAGCACCACGCAATGGCAACGCGGCCAATCCATCGAGGTTCGCATACAGCTCATCCAGCGTCGGAAACGCCTGCAACAGCACTTTCGCGGTGACTGCACCGACGCCACGCACCCCCGGTATATTGTCGACCGCATCGCCACACAGCGCGAGGTAGTCGGCTATGCTGGCCAACGGAATCTGCCAGTGTTCCAGCAATCCGTCGTGCCCCTGCGCCGACTGCCGGGGAAAGGCCCACCACTGATCCCCCGGTGTTACCAGCTGCGCCAGATCCTTGTCCTGGGAGACGATCAAGGCCGTTGCGCCGGCCAGGTGTTGTTGGTGAACCAGAGACGCAATCAGGTCATCTGCTTCGAATTCTTCACTGCCACGCTGACAGAGCCCAAATGCATCGGCAATTTCACTGCATCGTTGTATCTGATAGAGGAACGCCTCGTCAGCCACCGGTCGGTTGGCCTTGTAAGGAGGATACAAGCGATGGCGAAATCCCGAGCCCAGGCTTTCATCCCAACACAGCACGACACGCTGACCCCCGCCGTTGTAGTCGATGTGCGTCAGTAACTCCATCAATCGCAAGGCAAATCCGAACACGGCGTTCACGGCACGCCCTTGCGCGTCATGGAACGTATCAGGAATTCCGTAGAACGCCTGGAACACCAGCATAGGTGCATCGATGGCAATCAGCGCAACGGCAGGTGCCGAGGCAGGTTTGATCGGATGTAAATGTGTCTGCAAAAATCTGGCTCCGGTTTCAACAGATAGAACAATCCATAACCACCGCTTTCAGAGGCACTCTAGATTCAGAGGAACGCTAACACAAGGCGCCATCCGCCCTGTGTTCAAAAGCTGACTAATTCATCAGCGATTCTGTGGTGCATGTCACCCCATCAAGCCGGTCGAGTTGCGATAATGATCGACGGGCTGCACCATAACGCGCGGTCACATGGTTTTCTGATAAGTGGTTGTATATCATATAGGACACGCTACCCTTTCTCATCTGGGCCTAACGCTTGCATTCGCCCGGAGATGACTTGCGTGTGACCCCGGAGAGAGCCTTGAATGACAATAGTGCCTTGGATGACAAGAGCGCTGTGGATGATAAGAGTGCTTTGAATGACAGAAGTGCTTTGGGCGACACAGTTCAGACTAAAAAGGCATTTGCGGTGAAGCCTGGAAAAACAATAACGACGACATCCAACGCACGAGCTCCTGCTCGCTGGTTTCACCTCTCGGCGCTGGCCCTTGCCGTTGCACTGGGTGGCTGTGCGACCCGTGATCAAAGCGCCCTCTTTGGCGGCGAAAGCGTCAGCCGTAACCCCAACACTATCGGCGATCTGGCGCGTCGAGATATTCGCCTGCAAAAACAGACACTTGATGAAGTGCCGGCCGAACAGGTCATCAGCACTTACCGCAACGCACTCTCGCTCTTTTCCACGCCTGAACAACGTGCCGATGCCCTGCGCCGCATGGCCGACATTACCATGGTCGCTGCCGAAGAAAACCTGATGGCATCGGGGTTGGACGATACCGAACAACCCGGCGTGAACACTGGCACGACGGCGGACAAAAACATCAATTACACCAAGGCCATCGAACTCTACAAGGATCAGATCAAGGATGCCCCGGCCGGCGCTGACCTGTCTGATACCTATTACCTGCTGGCCAAGGCTCACGATCTTAACGCTGAGCCTGAGCTGGCCCTGGCGGCACTCGACACCCTGGCAGATCGTTATCCGCAGAGCCCGCTCATGGATGAAGTCCAGTTTCGCCGGGGCGAACAGTATTTCATCCTGGGAAAATACGATGAGGCCATTCAGGCGTACAAAGCGGTCCTGACCTTCGGACCCAAGAGCAGTTTCTATGAGAACGCGCTCTACAAGTATGGCTGGAGTCTTTACAAGCAAGGCGAATACGAGCAATCGCTGGATCAGTTCGTCGCCCTGCTGGACATCTACCTGCCGCCACCGCCACCACCGGCCCCCGTTAAAAAGCAGTCGCATGCCGATGCCCGCATGGCGCAGATCAGGGCACCCAAGGACGAAAAAGCCAAGGCTGGCGCCAAGGCAGAGAAAGAGCCTGCCGTGGCCGCGAAAGACACGGCGGTCAAACCGGCTGACGCCGAAGTGGCTGATGCAGCCACGCCGAAGGAAGACGCGCGCTCCAGCACACGTCACCAGTTCGAGGACGATACCCTGCGCGTTACGGCGCTGGCTTTTTCCAACCTCGATGGGCCACCCAGCGTTGCCGTCTATTTCGGTGACAAGGGAGAGCGTCATTACGAGGATCGCATTTATACCGCCCTGGCTCAGCTTTACGTGTTCCAGGAACGTTACAAGGATGCCGCCGACGCCTATGGCGCTTTCGTCGACAAGCACCCGTTGCATCCGCAGGCACCCTCATTGTCTTCGAAAAAGATCGCGGTGTTTGCCAAAGGCGGATTCCCGTCGCTCGTGCTGGGTGAAAAGCAGGCCTTCGTACAGCGTTACGGCGTGTTCAGCAGCTACTGGAAACAGGCTACTCCCGAGATTCGCGCCGGTTATGGCGAGGAACTGAAACTGCATCTGGTCGAACTGGCGCAGCACTATCACGCCGAAGCGCAGGCCGGCAAAACGCCCCAACAATATATGGAAGCGGCGCGCTGGTATCGTGAGTACCTGGCGACCTTTCCCAAGGACAAGAACGCGCCCCTCATGAACTCGTTGCTGGGTGAAGCCTTGTTCGCAGCCGAGGATTACCAGAACGCCATCGAGGAATTCGAGCGCACGGCTTACGACTACGAGGCGCATGAAAACTCGCAGAAAGCCGGTTATTTCGCCCTGCTATCGTATGAAGGCTATCTGAAGAAGATGTCGCGCACCGATCCTGCCCGCGAAGGCTGGATCACCAAGGAAATTTCCAGCACCCTGCGTTTTGTGAAGGCGTGGCCCAGCGACGCCCATGTGCCGGAGCTCATGGAAAACGTGCTCGACAGTCAGCTGGCGCTCAACGACATGAAAGGCGCGCAGAAGACGGCTGAGCTGATCATCATGCGTGTTCCCCCTGTACCGCAGACGTTATACGAGAAAGCCTGGATCGTGCAGGCCAACGCCCAGTTCGACGAAGGCAATTTCGTGGCGGCTGAGACTTCGATCAAGAAGATCCTGAGCTTCCCGTCATTGTCGGCTGCCGAGCGCAAGATTTTCACCGAGCGCCATGCCACCGCCATCTACAAACAAGCCGAACTGCTTGAGAAGGAAGGCATGAAGGCTGAAGCCGCCCGCCAATACCAGAAAGTGGCTTCTGCGGCACCGGAGTCCGATGTCCGCGCCAAGGCAGATTACGATGCCGCCAACCTGTTGATGGAAACCCAACAGTATGGGGAAGCAGTCAAGGTACTGGAGAACTTCCGTCGCACTTTCCCCGATCACGAGCTGGCGAAGTCGGTACCGGCCAAGCTGAGTGTCGCCTACGAGAAAATGGGTAACTATGAAGGTTCGGCGCGCGAACTGGAACAAGTGGCTGCCCTCAACCCGGATAACGCCGAGGTTGCTCTGGCAGCACTGACACAAGCGGCAGAATTGCAGGAAAACAAGGGCAATCGCCGCGAAGCGATCCGTTTATACGCCCAGTTGGCCGAGAAAAAGGATCTTCCGTTCGCACAACGCGTCGAACTCCAATACAAAATTGCCCTGCTCAATGAAGAAGACGGCAATGCAGCACAACGCGATGCCTGGCTGGCCAGAGTGGTGGATTCCTATCAGAAAGGCGGCAGCCAGAATACCAATCGCACCCGTCTGTTGGCCGCCGAAGCCAGTTTCCGTAACGCCGAGCCGTTGTTCCAGCGCTTTGTCAGCATTCCGTTGACGCAACCGCTGGCGACATCGATCAAGCAGAAGAAACAGGCCATGGACGCCGTGCTTAACGCTTATGCCAGTACCGCCGAGATTGGCGTGCTGCAATTCACGACGGCAGCCACTTTCCGGCTGGGCGAGGCCTACCGCAATTTTGCCAAGGCCATCATGGCGAGCGAACGTCCGGCGGGCCTCGCAGACGACGCGCTGGAGGAATACGAATTGTTGCTGGAAGACCAGGCGCTTCCAATGGAAGACAAGGCAATCGAGATTCTCGAAGCCAACACCGGCCGCGTGGCCGATGGCACCTGGGATCAGTGGATACAGAAGAGCTTCATGTCGCTGGGTGAATTGCAGCCTGGCCGTTACAGGAAGCCGGAACTCGGGGAGGACTACGTCGATGCGATTTACTGAGTTCCAGCGTCACCTCGCCCTTGCCGGAATGGCTCTGTGGCTGAGTGCTTGCGCCACGGCGCCAGACAAAGGCGATGCAGATTCTGAGAAAGTCGCGAAAAAAGCCGATGCCGCGCTGTTCAGTGGCGGGCTGTTTGGCGGCAAGGATGATGACGACTCCGGCGCGAATGACAAAGCGGTCAAGGACAAGGCCGCGCCAAAGACCACTCCCGGCGCAAAGAAAACCGAAAACCTGCCCATGGTGCTCGCTCCCGGTGCCGAGAAAGACGCCAAGGCGGCACGCGCCCAATATGCACAGGCCATGACGGCCCTGAAATCAGGCAACGATGATCAGGCGCTGGCCTTGTTGCGTGACATTTCCAATCGGCACCCCAACCTCAGCGGCCCCTTGCTTAACCAGGCCGTGCTGCTGCGCAAGAAAGGTCGCCTCAGCGAAGCCGAAGACCTGCTGAAAAAGTCCATGACCAGCCCGACGCAAAATCCGCGCATCATGAACGAACTCGGCATCGTGAGCCGCGAACTCGGTAACTTCAAGCAGGCGAAAGCCGCTTACGAGAGCGCCATTCGCCTGGCACCGGGTTATGACCGCGCCCACTTCAATCTCGCCATATTGGCTGACCTATACTTGAACGATACGGCCTTGGCCATCAAGGAGTTCGAGATGTATCAAAGCCTGCAGGAAACCCGCGACAAGAAAGTGGATGGCTGGCTGAAAGAACTCAAGCGCCGGGCAGGTGCACAATGACGATAATGCGCCCACTCATGCTGACCGTTATCCTCGCCGCTCCCGTCCTTGTGTACGCAGAGGACGTTGAAGAAGGCACCCGCATCATCGGCACCGAGGAATCCCCGGCGGTGTTGAACGTGGTGCCCTGGCAGGCGCGCGAACTGGGTGGAAACCCGGCCAACGGCAGTCGTCAGTTCAAATCCGTGCTCGACGATGCGTTGAAACCCGTCGACCGTGGCGAGTTGCAGAGGGAAATCGATTACTTTAATCTGCTTGAAAAACAGCAGAATTCCAATAAAACCAAGCAGTAAGCAAAGAATACGTTCAGGAGAGTCACATGTCAGTTGAAGCCGCCGCCACCCTTGCCGCCAGCGCACCCCAGGAAGGTTTTTTCGATTACACGGTGCGTTTTTTCGTGGAGGGCGGGCCCTTCATGTATGTCATTCTGCTGGTGTTTCTCGTGGGCTTCGCCATCTCGCTGGAACGTTTCATTTATCTCAATCTGGTGCAGAGCCGCAATCAGAGTATGTGGAAAATACTGTTTCCACTGATGACACAGGGCAAATTCAAATCCGCCCTCGATGAAGCCAAGCAATCCGACAGCGCCATTGCCCGCATTCTGGTATACGGACTGAGCCGCAGCACGTTTGCGACCCGTCATGAAGAAATCGAAATGGCGATGGAAGAAGGACTGATGGAAACGATTCCTTCGCTGGAACGCCGCACCCATTACATCGCCACGTTTGCCAACATTGCCACCCTGCTGGGGCTGCTCGGCACCATCATGGGTCTGATCGACGCGTTCACAGCGGTGGCGAACGCCGATCCTTCACAAAAAGGCGAACTGCTCTCGGCCAGTATTTCGGTTGCGATGAACACAACGGCACTCGGATTGATTGCGGCCATACCGTTGCTGTTGACCTTTACCTACCTGCAATCGAAAACCACGCAGTTGATTGACAGCATGGAAATGGCATCGGTGAAATTCCTCAATGTGTTCAAGCAAGCCCAGCACCAGAAACAGCAGCAATCGGGCAATGGCCAATAACGGCACCCCTGTCATCGGAAAGCCTCTATCCATGCAGCGGGAGAACCCATGAGACGTCGTTCCAATCGCCACCATGGCGATCCGACAGAGTTGAACATTACCGCCTTCATGAATCTCATGGTGGCGCTGGTACCCTTTTTGCTCGTGACTGCGGTTTTTTCCCAGGTATCGGTGCACGATCTGAATTTGCCACCGATCAGCAATACACCGACGCTCGAAGAGCCGGCGAAAAAACCGATCGTGCTCGAAGTGATCCTGTACAAGAACCGCATGGAACTGGTTGATCGCCAGTCCGGCCCGCTCAAGGTGTATCCAAATACTAACGGCAGCTATGACTTCCCGGCATTGGTGTCCACCCTCAAGGCAGTGAAACTGCGTTTTCCCGAGGTGACGGACATAACGGTGCTACTGGAGCAGGATACGCCCTATGACGCGTTGATACAGACCATGGACAATATCCGCATCACCACCCAGGAACAGGATGGAAAACCCGTCAAGGTTGAGCTGTTCCCGGATATTTCGATTGGTGACGCGCCGCCGGATGTGGCCGCCGCAGCCGTGCAAGGAGTGTCGCCATGAAGCTTTCCGCACGCGCCAAACGCATGGACCGTCGCCACAAGCGACAGGTCGTTGCCACCATCAGCCTGGTATCGTTGATGGATATTTTCACCATCCTGGTATTTTTCCTGTTGGTGAATTCGTCCAGCACGTATCAGTTGCCCCCCAACAAATCCATCGTGCTGCCGACGTCCAGTGCAGAGCAAATGCCCAAGGAAACGCTGACCCTGATGGTCACGGGCGACAGCCTGCTGGTCAACGGCCAGAAAGTCGGTGATGTTTCCGCCATTCTGGCGACACCGGGTGAAACGATTCCCGCGCTCGTCAACGAGTTGCGCTACCAGGCATCCCGCACCGCACCGGCCAATGTCAATGAGCAGGGGCAACCCGAGCGTGACGTGACCATCATGGGGCACAAGGAAATCCCCTATCAGCTGCTCAAACGCATCATGGCAACGTGTTCAGCCAATGAGTACACACGCATTGCCCTCGCCGTGACGCGCAAGGAGGGCAGCTGATGCAGACCCCCTATTTTTCACTGCCTTCCCTGCCCTGGGATCGCTTTGCCGAAGACGAAAACCGCTTCCGGGTCATTATCTCCGCCACGCTGGTGTTTTTCATCGTCTGCAGTCTGGTGATTGCCAATGTAGAACTTCCGGAAAAGCAGCGCATCGAGAGCGAAGTGGTTCCACCCCGGGTGGCGAAGCTGGTGATGGAAAAGAAGCAGCCGCCACCACCGCCGCCTCCCAAGGTGGAAGAAAAAAAACCGGAATTGAAACCCGAGCCGGAACCCGAGAAAAAGGTCGAGAAAAAACCGGAGCCGGAAAAACCCAAGCCCGAGCCCAAACCTGAACCCAAGCCAAAACCGCAACCCAAACCCAAGGTGACGGTCAAGACGCAAGAACAGGTACAGGCAGAGCGCAAGCAGGAAGCGAAACAGGAAGCCGTCAAGGCAGCGGCCGTGTTTGATTCGCTGGCAGATTTGCGCGATCAGACCACCGATGTCACGCAGTCATTGAGTGCCTCGCAAAGCGCGATCAGCGCCAATGCAGCCTCTGCACCCGCAGCCACCCAGCGCAACCTGATCGGCAAAATGGCCGCCGGTGGCAGTGGTGGCGTGGCCGTGGCCAAAGCCAGCTCTGGCGGCGGTGGTGCGGGCACCGTCGGTGGCACTGGCAAATTGGGCAAGGCGTCTGCGACCGCGGTCAGCAGTTCAATTGCCAAGGTTGCCGACCCGGTCAAGCAGAACGCTGCAACGGCTGGCGCCAGTGGCAAGGCACGTCGCACCAGCGAGCAGATACAGGTGACGTTCGATCGCTACAAGAGCCAGATCTACACGATTTATCAACGTGCGCTGCGCGAAGATCCCTCACTGGAAGGAACACTGTTGCTCAAACTCGAAATCCAGCCCAACGGTACGGTCAGCGCCTGTTCGGTCGTGTCCAGCGAATTGGGCAATCCCGATCTCGAACGCAAGATCGTGGTGCGGGTCAAGCAGCTGAATTTTGGCAATGCCAACGTCGAAGTCTGGCGCGGCAACTTCCCCATCAAGTTCTTCCCGTCGTGAGGATCGCATGAACAGGGTAACGGGCATGATGAGTACCAGGCGATTACGGCAATCCCTCGGGCTGGTGAGTGCACTGGCACTGACCGGCCCGGTGTCGGCCACGTCATTGGATATCGGTGCGATGGCGCCCAATTTCACGCTCAAGAGTGTTACGGGCGAGAACCTGCGGTTGGGTGAATATGCCGGCAACGTGCGCGCCGTCATTTTCACGTCAAGCTGGTGTGGCGACTGCAACGATGCCTTGCGTACACTGCAGGAACTGCAGCCTGCAATGCAGAAATACGGTTACCAGGGCTGGGCGGTCAATCTCGATGAAGATGCTGCGAAAACAAGGGATATGGCGAAGAAGCTCAGTCTCGGGTATCCCGTCCTGATGGATAACGACGGGCGTGTCGCCCGACGCTACTGGATCGATGATTTGCCTGCGCTGTTTTTGATTGATCGTGACGGTCGCATCCGCGATGTGCTCGAAGCCGACGAAGTCAAAAACACGGCGCGTATTGCGGCTACGCTCAAGCGTATCGCGGAGGAATAACCATGCAGAAAAAAACACTCATGAAGCCAAACAATACCAGCGCACCCTTGCCACGCTCTATCGCTGCCGGCATTCTGGCGGCGCTGCTGTGTGCAACGCCCACCCTGCAGGCCGAAGAAGATCCTGCGGCCGTGGAAGGCGATGAACTCGAATATATCGAGATGGACGAGATCCTCGCCGAAGACGACATGCCGGAGAAAAAAGCCGAAGCGCCCGCACCGGCAGACGACGAGGAGGAATTCGTCGACATGGATGAAGTGCTGTATGGCACCGATGATCCCGCCGAGATCAAGCGCATCCAGAAAGCCGAAGAAAACGTCACGGTCACGCCAACCCGGCAAAGTCTCGATACCGAGATGCAGACGCTGAAAGAAAAAGTGGTCAACGTCAATCGCGACCTGTTCGTACTGGAAGAGGATTTGCTCTTTCCGTCCAGCACACAGGTGAACGTCTTCGTCTCGATGGACGCCGGCGATTTTTTCAAGCCAGATGCCATCACGCTGAAAATCAACGACAAGGCAATCAGTAATCACTTGTATACCAAGCGCGAAGTCGGTGCCCTCAAACGTGGTGGCGTGCAGCGCCTCTACACGGGCAACCTGACGTCGGGTGAACACGAGTTGGTGGCCATGATCACCGGCATTGGCCCGGAAGGACGCGAGTATCGTCGCGCCGTCAGCCTGGCGTTCGAAAAGGACTCCGACACGAAGTTCATCGAACTGAAAATCCAGGGTGACAAGGTGCGTCAACAACCGGCATTCCGCTTCAAAGAATGGGAGTGATGGCGTTGTCTACGCGTTTCGCCCCCATCAAGCGCCTGACACTGGCCGTTACCCTGGCAGGCACCTTCACGTTGACAGGCAGCCTGACATCAACGGCGCACGCGGCTTCCGCATTTGATGTCGGCAGCTGGTTTCGCGACAAGCCGGAAAAGCCCGCCCCGACGCTCAGTGGCGAACACGAAGTCAAGGACCTCGCCTACGGTGATTTCCTGTTCGACTATTTCCAGAAGCATTATTTTTCGTCGCTGACCAAGCTCATGATCAGCGAACAAAAAGGCCAATTACAGAACAATAACGAGCAAGCCAAGGTGCTCAAGGGTGCCCTGTTTGTCTCCTTTGGGATGCTGCAACAGGCCGAGCAGATTTTTGACGAGCTGCTGCCCTCGGCCGCTACCCGTGAAGATGCCAACAAGACCTGGTTCACCCTGGCGGAGCTGCACTACCGGCACGGCAATTTTGAACATGCGCACACGATTCTGAGCCAGAAAATCCGGCGTCCATCGGACACGATGAAACCGCGCATCAAACTGCTCGATGCACAGTTGCTGCTTGAACTGGAGCGTCCTGAAGAAGCGATGAAGCAGCTCGAAACCATCAAGGATGACAAGGATCTTGGTTTATGGGCGCGTTACAACCTGGCAGCAGCACTGGCGTCGGTGGATCGCACGAAAGAAGCTGCGGCGATTTTCCGTTCCATACTGTTCCTGCCACCGGTAAACAAGGAAACGGAGACCCTGCAGGACCGCGCCGCGTTTGCGTTGGGAATGAATTATTTCCGCGCGAAGGCCTGGGATGATGCGCAGCGTTATCTGGATCTCGTGCGACTTGACGGGCAAGTGGCGGAACCCGCCCTGCTGGCGTCAGGATGGGTGGCCATCAATCGTAACGACAAGGTTGGGGCACTGACCCCATGGATGCATCTCAGCGAGCGTTCCGCGTCGCACCCTGCCGTGCAGGAAGCCCTGCTCAATATTCCCTACGTGTACGAAGATGCCGGCGCCTTGCGGGATGCACTAACGGCCTATCATAGTGCCGAGGATACGTTTATCCAGGAAAAGGCCTCCATCGAACAAGCCAAGGCTTTTGTGCAGAAACCTGACTGGATCGATCGCATCAGCCCTGCGCCCTCGCTCAATGATGACCCCATGGGTGATCTGCCGGGTTTTGAATTTAACGCCGATGGTGCGTCGCCCTATCTTTACCGTTTCTTCGCCAGCAACGAATTCAACGAAAATTACCGCAGTTATCGTGAACTACAGCGATTGAATCAGGTGCTTGGGCAATGGCAACAACAAATGCCCGCGTTCAAGCAGATGATCGTGGCCAATATGGAACGGCTCGAAAAACTGCTGCCAGCCGCGCAGAAAAAAATCACCATGGCGGAAACCTTCCGCGCCAATGTGCAAGGGCGCGAGAATGCCATTTCGGGCGAAATTGATCGCATCCTTGCCGCAGAAGACGATTTTGGCACGCCAGATGACCAGCAATTGAAGGTCATTGACCGCATGAAGGCATTGGAGCAGGCACTGAACAAATTGCCTGACAGCGAATATGCCGAGGAAAAGGCCAAATTCAAGCTGCTCAAGGGCCTCATGGCCTGGGATCTGGCCGACCAGGGTCCACAACGACGCTGGCAACTGGTCAAGCAACGTGCCCAGCTCGAAAATGAACTCGTCGTCCTGGAAAACGCCATCGGTCGCGTCCAGAACGCTCGCCAGCACCAGATTGAACGCTTCCGCGCACAAGCAGAGCGGATTGGCCAACTCGAACAGCAACTGGAAACGCTGAAGGAAGCCTCGATTCAAACGCTGGCACACCACCGCAAGTACATGCAGGCCATCGCACTCGACATCATGAGCGAGCAGCAATCCCGACTGGATCAATTGCGGGGCTACAGCCTGCTGTCGATCGCCCGTCTGCAGGATCATGCCTACAGCAGCAATCGCAAACCGGTTGCGCCGTTGGCGCCGGCAGGCATTGCGCCTGAGGGTGTCGACATGGAAAGTACGCGTGCGTCCGATGCAGCGCCGAAGAAACCGAAAGGCCCCAAAACCATGATGGAAGCCCTGGACGACTGGTTTTGAAGACTATTCGTCCAGCGGCTCCACCAGACGCCCTGCAAAACCGGCGTTAGCGGCTGACGCACAGAATCGCCCGAAGTCAGCCACGACATCGTCATCGTGATCCAGCAGCACGAGCGCCTCCACCAGGCAACCGGGAATGTCCCGATGAGTCCACGCGGGCATTCTCGGCATCATCTCGAAATCCGCATGCGTCAGCACGATTTTCAGGGTTTTAATGTGCTGCCTGGCAAGTGTTTCCCGCACCTCCTGACTGATGCACGGATGGGTATCGTCGGCGATCAACGATCCGGCCGGGATCCGGGTTGCCCACTCCTCAATGGCATCACCATGATGGGTCAAGCCAATGAACAGCAAGGACTGGCTCAAGCGTGCTGATGAGGCAGTGCGAATCATGTGCCCCTGACGCAGCGTCAACACTTCCTCCTCCTTGTAACGCGGGTCAAACGCGATGACAGTTCCGAACAAGCCCAGCAAATCTTCACAGACCTGATTGCCAATGCGCCCGGCACCGCCGAGCACCACGATAGTATTCTGATGTTTGTCGTCGGCAATGTCCCGCATCTGACGTGCCACATCCCAAATCATGTAGCGGGTTCCCGTGGCGCCGGAAACGAAAGGTGGAACAATGGGAATCCCCGCCTTCAGCACAAAATTGGGCAAGCGGCCGACCAGGGCGACACGATCCACTGCGGGTAATTCCTCCTGTATTTTTTGCAGGTAGATCCGCACTTTATCGCTATTTTCTGCGAGTTCCTCCTCCACATATTTCGACGCCACCAGAAAACCACGATGGCTACCGTTACGAATCATCCCGCACAGAATGACCGACGGCATCCAGCGTTCCATCCGGGGCGTGAAATAGGTTTCCACATCCTTGCGCGTGCCATAGGCGGCAAACAGGAAGCGCGGCTTATAGAACCCAATAAGCAGACGTCGCAACAACGTGTTGGCCAGAAACACTGCCGACCGACGCGATTGTTTCCAGAGGGCGCGCCATGCGAGTATTTTCAGGCGCTGCCATTGGGGCGCGACAGCAATCAACGAGTCGATATCGGTGTCTGTAAATCGATTTTTATAGAGCGATAATCCTACCTGCTCGCTGCCTGAATAAACGACGCGCGCAGTGACGGACACACCGGGAACGCCGCGAAAACTCACGGATACAAGCTGATCCTTTTCAAGCACTTGCTCCTGCGAACGCAACAGCGCTATACCACTTAAAGAAATATTCAAGGTACTTGTGACCAGTCGCTTGCCGGCAATATTCACATCGACCGGAAGCTTTATACCCGTGCGTTCGTGACGACGATATTCCCCGCGTGCTGTCTTCATGACAATGTCCGTCTATAATTTCGTGCGTACGTTGAGTGATTATTCCCCGGGTCGTGCGTTGTCTGGCTGCCATGCCAACGGATGAAAACTCTCTGCAGAATAGGATACAAATGGCCACGCTGCGCGCTCGCTCATTGTTCACCGCGTTGTTCCTGCTGCTGCAAGGGGTGTTTGCCTGCGTATCATTTGGCAGTTTTCCAGACACTCTTTTCACGTCGCCCCTTTCGTCAGAAAATGCGGAGGTGGACACCGCCCTGCAGCGCATTCCCTTGAATTCCAATGCAAGTTTTCTCGCAGAAAAGCACGCCGACGTGCCATTTTCAAACGCCGAGAATGCGCTGCGCTGGCAAAAAAACAAAGATGGCGACGTGCTCAATTTTGGTTTTACGCGAAACGTCTACTGGATTCATGCTCCTGTAAACATCAGCCGTAAAGTTTCACAACCGTTGTTGCTTGCCATCCCCTACCCACTGCTTGAACACGTTGAAATCATTGCCATTGACAGCGCGCAGAACCGATTTCTTATGGACAGCAAAACGTCCACGCATGCTGCGGAACGTTTTCATCATTTCCAGACATTGCTTTTTCCACTGCCTGCGCAGCTGCGCGGACCTGTGGATTTTTACCTGCGGGTAAAGTCGACCACTTCCATGCAAATCCCGTTGGAAATATGGTCGGAAGACTACACCTTGAAACAAAATGCGGGCGGGAATTTGTGGTGGGGACTCTACTTCGGCGTCGTCATCGGACTGATCTTTTATAATGGATTCCTGTATTTTTCGGTTCGTGATATCACTTATTGCTATTACAGTCTGTACCTCGTGGCATCGGTTGGCGTGATGCTGTGTCTTTCCGGATTGGGCAATGCCTACCTCTGGAACAATGAGACCCGCATCGGACAGCAAGCGCTTTCCTTTTTCACCAGCATGATGTCTTTATTCATGCTGGCCTTTGCGCGTGCCTTTTTGCATTGGAAAGGATTCCCCCGCCATTTTGACCAGGCGCTTCACGGTGGTGTCTATTTTTGCCTTGGCCAACTGCTGTTTGCCTGGTTCAACCCCGTGCAGGGCGCGCATCTGGCAGCGTGGACAGGAAGCATCGCACTCACCATGACGTCGTTTTTTGGTGCTTACGCCCTCTTCGCCGGCCTGCAGATTGCCCGTTTCTTCGTGCTTGCCTTCATGACCTTTGCAGCAGGTGCCTCTGCGTATCTGCTGAATGTCTTTGGTCTTTTGCCGGTATCACCACTCACCACGCATGCCATCCAGATTGGCTCGGCGCTTGAAGCCATCTTGCTCTCACTCGCCCTGGCCCATCGCATCAAGGAAGACCGCCTGGCCGCCATGCGGGCGCTGCAGCAAAAACACGATACCGAACAAAAGCTCAAGCAAATACAGTTGGATACCTTCGACGCCGCCATGCACGATCCCCTCACCCAAATGCCCAACGATTCGCTGTTGCTGGCACGCCTTGGCGACTGGATCAAGAATGATACCCTTGGCGGCAATGCCGCCCTGGTATTGGTGCGTTTTCCTCAGGTTCGCGAAGTCGGATTTTCCCTGGGTCGCGCCACGGCGGAAAAACTGTTTTGCAAACTGACACACTCATTGAACAGCCTGCTTGCCGCAAATCAGGTATCGCTGTGCATCGAGGAACGGTCATCTGCGCATATCGTCGTGATTGAATTCGGGCTGATTGCGTTCCTCTCGCGCGCAGATGACGTAGAAGCCAAGACGCGTTCACTGGTGGACAAGATCAGAACGACCTACGAACGCCCTTTCGATATCGACGATATCTCTATCAATCTTGAAACCTACAGCGGTATAGCCTTCTACCCTCTGCACGGCGATCGCGGCGATATCCTTTTGCAGCACGCGACTGCCGCGCTCGAAGAGGCTTTTCGTAACGGCCACCGTGCGTGCGTCTACAACACTGAAATCGATGCCTACGGTCAACGTCGACTGGCCCTGATGGGCGCTTTGTCGCACGCCCTGCGCAAAGCGGAACTGGAAATCTACGCCCAGCCGCAGATGACTTGCACTGATGGCACGCTGGCCGGTGCAGAAATCCTGTTGCGCTGGCACAGCGATCGACTCGGCAACGTTCCCACCCAGGAATTTATCGATATTGCAGAAAATGCCGGCATGATGAAGCACATCACCCGTTACGTCATGAGCCGCAGCATGCTGTTCCTGAAGCAACTTCATCAACGCGGAATGAAAGTCACCATCAGCGTCAACCTCTCAGTGAACAATCTCATTGAGCCGGATTTCGTCAAATACGTGGTCGACTCGGCACGCGCACTTTCTGTCGACTTGCGTTTTCTGGTGTTGGAAGTCACCGAAACGTCAGCCAGTGAAAACATGGATCAAGTGATCGACAACCTCAATCTTCTCGCCAAGGCAGGTTGCAGTATCGCGCTCGATGATTTTGGTACCGGTTATTCGTCGCTTTCCTATTTGAGCCGGTTGCCGATTCACGAATTGAAAATTGATCGCAGTTTTATTGCAAGCATGTCCAACAGCGAGAGCGATTTGCGCATTGTTGAAAACACAGTAGCGCTGGCCAGAACCCTGAAAATCCAGACGGTGGCGGAAGGTATCGAAGACGAAAAAATGCTTGCAACCGTTGCGGCATTGGGTTGCGATCGGGCACAAGGCTATTTGCTGGGTAAACCCATGCCGGTGGCGGCGTTTTCAGAGTGGGCAACGGCGCGCAGTTGATCACGCCACACGTGTACTTATATTCTGAAGTGTCAGTGAAAATCCCGCGATGCTGTTTCGAGCTCACCCAACAAATCAGTAATATCCTCGATAAATCCTGCAATCACGTGCGTGACGCGATCCTCGCGCTCCACCACGCCTTTCACTTTCAGCAACCGCCCATGCACCACCTCGGCACGAAAACGGTCGCTGACATCGCGCCACACCACGATATTGCTGTTGCCGGTTTCATCTTCCAGCGTCAGGAACAATACTCCGGTGGCCGTGCCCGGCCGCTGCCGGCAGGTCACGATTCCCGCCACCTGCACAAAGCGTTTGTGACTCATGCGCTCGATTTCGCGCTGGGTTTTACACCCTTTCAGGCGTGGATGCCGGCGTAGCTGCGCCAACGGATGCCGGCCGAGCGTCAGCCCCTGGCTTTGATAGTCCTCGACCGTATTCTGACCTTCGCTGGGGCCCTGTAACTCTACCGTTACATCACTTTCATTGTCGGCGTGCACCAATGGCGTAGGCGCCTGCAAGGCCAATGCCTCCCAGCGCGCCTGAAAACGGTGGCCCGCCAACCCGCTGAGGGCGCCTGCCTGCGCCAGTATATCGAGATCGCGCTGCTGCACACCGGCACGCTGTTTCAAATCGGCAAGCGAACGAAAGCGCTGTTTTTTTCGCGCGGTGACCAGGGCCTCCCCCGTCTGGCGGGAAAGCCCGTTCAACAGGCACAAGCCCAACCGCACGGCCGGTTGATCCTGTAACGGTCGCGGCGTGAGCGTGTGTTCCCAATCGCTGTAACGCACATCGACGGGCAATATTTCTACGTTGTGCCGCTGTGCGTCCTGCACCAACTGCGAAGGCGAATAAAACCCCATGGGTTGACTGTTGAGCAATGCACAGCAAAACGCCGCGGGTTCGTGGCATTTCAACCAGGCCGAAACGTAGACCAGCAAGGCAAAACTGACGGCATGCGATTCCGGAAAGCCGTATTCGCCAAACCCGTTGATCTGCTCGATGATGCGTTCGGCGAAATCTTCGGTATAACCCCGTTCCAGCAAACCTTGCGACAGTTTCAACTGATAAAGATGCAGTTCGCCACGACGTTTCCAGGCGCCCATCGCACGCCGCAACTGGTCTGCTTCACCAGCACTGAAGCCGGCGGCCACCATCGCCAGCTCTATCACCTGTTCCTGGAAAATCGGAACGCCCAGGGTGCGGGCCAGGACCTCTCTCACTTCCTCGCCCGGATACTCCACTTGTTCGAGCCCTTGTCGGCGCCGCAGGTAAGGATGCACCATGTTGCCCTGAATGGGGCCCGGCCGGACGATGGCGACTTCCACGACCAGATCGTAGAAACATGCCGGTTTCAGTCGCGGCAACATCGACATCTGGGCGCGCGACTCCACCTGGAACACACCGATGCTGTCGGCCTGCTGCAGCATGTGGTAGACCTCGGCGTCTTCCTGGGGAACCGTCGCCATACTGAGCTTGCGGCCACGCAAGGGTGCCAGCAAATCAAAACAACGGCGAATGGCACTGAGCATGCCCAGCGCCAGCACATCGATTTTCATGAGCCCCAGTGCTTCGATGTCATCCTTGTCCCACTGCACCACGGTGCGGTCGGGCATACTCGCATTTTCAATCGGCACCAGCTGGTCGAGATCACCGCTGGAAATGATGAATCCGCCCACATGCTGCGATAAATGGCGCGGAAAACCGAGCAGGGAATTCACCAGGTAAATGAATTGCCGCACCCTCGGCGTCGTGCTGTCGAGCCCGATGGCGGCAAGACGCTCGGGCAACTGATCGGGCTTGTCCCACCAGGCCAGAATCCGGCTCAGTGCGTCAATCAGTGAAGCATCGAACCCCAACGCCCGGCCGACGTCACGCAAGGCACTCTTGAGACGATAGGAAATAACGGTCGCTGTCAGCGCCGCGCGCTTGCGCCCGTATTTCTTGTAGATGAACTGGATGACTTCCTCACGGCGTTCGTGTTCGAAATCGACATCGATGTCGGGCGGCTCGTTACGCTCTTTTGATATGAAACGCTCGAACAGCAAGTGGTGAATCGCCGGGTCAACCTCGGTAATGAACAGACAAAAGCACACGGCGGAATTGGCCGCCGAACCGCGCCCCTGACAGAGAATGTGACGGCTTCTGGCAAACTGCACAATGTCGTGCACGGTGAGAAAATAATACTCGTACTGCAACTCGCCGATGATGGCGAGTTCCTTGTCGAGTTGGGCCTGCACCCGCGGAAGTACACCCTCGGGCCAGCGCAAGCGGGCACCTTCGTCGACCAGTTGACGCAGGTAACGCGCCGGCGTCAGATGCGGCGGCACCAGTTCCTGCGGATACTGATAACGCAGCTCCTGCAGGGAAAACGTGCAGCGCTCGGCAATCCTGGCACTTTCCGCCACGGCAAGCGACGGCAAACGCGCCAACAGGGTCGCTTCCGGCTGCAGAAAGCGTTCCCGATTGGCCTGCAGGTCGAAGCCCGCCTCCTGCACGGTGGTATTGAGACGAACAGCGGTGAGCACATCCTGTAGCGGCTTGCGCTGGCCGTTATGCATGAGCACCCCGTTGCCGGCGACGACGGGCAGATGCAGGCTTTCGGCCAGGGCGACCCGGTAAGCCAGCTGTGCTGCACTGTTCCCGGAAAGATCGTTTTCAAGCACGATCCAGCTCCGCCCCCGCGTTTGATCGAGAAAGGTTTGCACATGGCTGCGCGTGCTTTCCACATTCTCCTGATCCGGCAACCACAGGATCAGGCAATCCCGCAACTGTACGTGTAAATCCTGCACGAACAACTGGTATTCGCCTTTTTCGCTGCGCCGGCGGGCGCGGCTGATCAGGCTCGACAATTGCTGGTAGGCCAGTTTGTGCGGGGCCAGTGCAATGAACCGGAGACCTTCCTCGGTCTTGAAATAACTGCCGATGATCAGGTGAAAACCCGTTTTGCGCGCTTCGACATGGGCACGCACCACCCCGGCCAGCGAACATTCATCGGTAATCGCCAACGCCCGGTAGCCGAGCGCGATGGCTTGCTGCACCAGCTCCTCGGGATGCGAGGCGCCATGCAGGAAGGTGAAATTGCTGAAGCAGAACAGCTCGGCATAGGACATCAACTGAACATTCCATGCAGGAACCACTGATCCGGCTGCGGGACAGGACGGAAAATCCAGTACAAGCCGCCGGTGGCATGCTGCGCCACGTAGTAGTCCCGTTGCAGCGGATACTGATCCCACCACCCGGTATCGATGCGCTCAGGGCCTTGCAGCAACGTCAGGGGCGTATCGCCTTCAAAGGGAAAGCCCTTCTTGCTGCGCAGTTTCTGCGGCGATTCCAGCAACCATAACGGCCGCACCAGGGGCGACATGACCGGGGCAACGGCTTTGCCGGGCGCAATGTTCTGCCAGGAACGTTCAGGGCGATAATCTTCGACCAGGCGGATCCCGCACACGCGCTCGACGCCCAGACGTGCCTGCAACCGGTCCACCAGGGCCTGTGGGGTCAGTTGCTGCCCGGGTGGCGCGAACAAATCCCCATTGAGCGGTTTGAGGGGATAGAAATCCTGGGCCTCGATACCAATACCCAATACCGGTTGCGTCAGCGCATGTTGCTCGAGACGCAGCTTGAACAGGCTGAGCATTTCGTCGGCCTTGATCAACCCTTGCGTGGGAGAAAGCGTCAGCGTTTCCTCGGAAAGATCGCGCTTTTTCAGACACAAAATGATGGAGGCCGCCAGCAGCTGGCGCGCATAGAGGTAATTTTCCAGCGCGGCCAACAGACGCTTGAGCGGAAACAACAATGCCGTATGCTGGCTGGTTTCATGCCCGAGTTCCATGCGGGTGCTGAATTCCGGTGGCAACAGGTACAGGGGGCGCAAATCAGGTTGCAGGCCGCGTAATTGCTGCAAATACAGCAAGCTGCCCTGCCCCAGCCGCTTGCCCAAGGCAGCGGAAGGCAAATGGAACAACTGCCCGAGTGTCGACAGGCCCATGCCCGCCAAACGTTCCACCTGAGTGGCGGGAATATCGGTCGCCGTCAGTGGGCAGGTCTGCAAGGCCTCCAGCGGGAAAATCCGTGCCTCACCGGGTTCGACCTGACAACGCGCCAGCACCATCGCCCCCCGCGCCGTCGGAAAGCACGCAATCGCGACCTCGAGCCCTTCATCGGCCAATGCCGCCTGCAAACACTCAAGCAAGGCCTGGCAGCCGCCAAACAGGCGCAGGCTGCTTTCGACCTCGAGCAGAAGGCCATCGGGCGCGCACACGGCAATATGCGGCGTGAATTGATAACTCATCAGGGCAATGCGTTGCAGGGCTTTCTGTTCAAGGGCTTCATCACGCCCCTTGACCTGCAGTTGATCACACAGACCGTACGCGGCCGGAATGCTCATGCCCGGGCGAACACCGGCCGCCAGGGCCGCTGGCGAGGCCAGTAACACCTGACGGCGTTGGCGCGACAGGTCTTCGACCACCAGGGGTGTGTCAGACGGAGGATTGAAAACATCCAGCGGCAAGCGGGGAAAATGCAGGCAGACCCAGAGCATGGCGGCTACCGGGATGCAGTGACGGGACACCGCGCACGCCACGATGAGAGCGGATCGAGACGAGCGAGGATGAAAAAACCGGGCGAACAAAGCATGTCAGGACTCCGCAAACAGGAATACTGTAATTATATACAGCATTCCTGTTTGATCAATCCTGGCTGACTACAAAAAGCTCTCTCCCCATACCTGGGTGATCCTGCAGACTGCCGACCATGACTGGCCGTCAGTCTACGATGGCTATCCAATCACTCGATTTCAGTCTCCACTGCATCGGAAAGCCCATACTCATGACATTCCAGATGCACATTCTGATCGATTTCGGTAGTTTCAATGCAGGCCATGACTTCGGAAATGGCTGCCTCATCGCTGACCACCGTTGCATCACCTGAGCAATCCCAAACTTCCTCACCTTCAAAATCGAGTCCTTCGATCACTGATGAAGTTGTCTTGGCACCGGCTTCCCCCACCAAACTGCGATAAGCATCAAGAGCGGCGTCACTGCCTGTATCTACATCACCAGTATCACCAAACCATGCCTGAATTCCAGAAGGAGACGTCACATTTGACCATGCAGCGCCATCCCCTAGAGCAAAAAGATTAGGATTACGCTCACCCTCTTCGTTCAGATCCAGAACGGAGGCAGCAAAATTGACGCTATCTACACGGCTGCAATCACCGCTCTCGCCCCCCACATCACGTTCACATGAGTAGCCGTTATATTGAAACAGATCTGGCGTTACCTCGATATCCGATTCCACATGATTGCTACGTCCGTCGGTAAAGAGGTTTTGATACTTGTACGTCAACGCCTTGTTATCCAGAAGACGGCCTTGCGAATCGACACCATCCGCTTCGATGTCAGCGACATATTTCACTGACTCAACATCAGGATTGTCCGGGTAAGAAAAACCCTTGGCATAAATTCTTGGTTTATCACCGGAATAGTCATGGTAGGTGTATCCTGACTGGACATAATTACCATCGCCGTCCGGCATACAGTAATAAGCCTCGAAAGCGGCAATGGATTCGTCCTTACTGATAACACGATAACGCATCTTCACCTTGAACTCATCACTGACAAGAAATTCGGTCATGCGAAAATCTGCGTCAGAAATGTCCGAACCCACCAGTTTGCCCATAATGCAGGACATGCCGTCGGCACTGCCCAGCTCACCATAAGCACCGCGAATCCGGTTCAACGACTCACAAGCCAATCGACTACCGGTCCCACCAGTGAAAAATTCGCCGTAATTTTCTTCACCCAGATAGCGAGCATAATCATCCGTTGGTGCAAACGGCAGCCCTTGTGAGGACGGCACATCTCGCGGTGTAGGCGCATGATTCAACAAACTCGAACGTCCATTGCTCCTGGCGACAATAGACACCGCAACAACAGAATCAATTACCGCATCAGTCGTCTTTGGGAGATTTTCTGCATTGGTAATACCGGAAGTATTACTGCCTTCGCCGAGAGTTGAATTACCGCCCCCGGATGAATCGGTATCTGTGGTGCCAGAGGAACTGCTATCGCTATCACTATTGCAAGCTGACAGCGGCATGGCGAGAAGGAATGCAAGAAGTGCTTTGTTGACTTTCATATGTGAGTTCCTGATTGTCACTATGGTGTGGATTCCAACTAGACGGCCTCCACAGGCCCCGACTCGGGTGATCAAGCCTTGGTATCGCTATAACCATAGTGGATACAGGGTCACAATCAAGACAACACTAGACGAATGAGACATAAACGGCGCATCGCTTATGCCTCATACAACCGGATCAATTCAACGAATCCTCACCAATAAAAAAACAACGGATCACTCCATCCTTAGCGCTTCAATTGGATCAAGCTGCGCTGCAGACCGCGCCGGCGCCAATCCCGCCACCAAGCCGACTAATAACGACAACCCCCACGCCAGCACTAGGTACAATGGCTCGAACGCCACCGGCAACCCCGGCGCCACCCACCCGATAACGCTTGCAATCAGTGCCATCGCCAACAGACCGGCAATTCCGCCAACACCGGCCAGCACGATGGATTCCAGCAAAAACAACAGCAGGATCTGCCGCTGGCTGGCGCCAATCGCCCGTAACACGCCGATTTCCGAGGTGCGTTCGTACACGGCCGTACTCATGATCGTCAACACGCCGACGCCACCCACCACCAGCGATACCCCGCCCAAGGCCGCAATGGCAGCAGTGAGCACATCGAGGATATTGTTGAGGCTCGACAACAATTCATCCTGCATGGTGAGCGTAAAATCCTCTTCGCCATGACGATCGATCAGTCGCTTCCGGACGATGTCGCGCAGCGCGTCAGGCTGTGCCGTTTCACTGAAGATGATATTGATCTCCATGAGGCTTTCGCGGTTGAACAACTGCATGGCGCGTGCAGCGGGAATATAAACAACATCATCGAGGTCAAAACCAAGCATCTGGCCCTTGGGTTCCATGACACCGATGATGCGAAAACGGTTGCCACCAATGCGGATGAAATCCCCCAATGCCGACTGGTTGCCATAGAGTTCGGCCCAGACCTTGTGCCCCAGCACGGCCACCGGCCTTGCATTTTCGAGTTCATCCGGCAGAAAACTGCCGACCCCGACATTGAAACGCCACGCCTGCGCGGCGCCAGAACCCACGCCCAGCAAGTTGGTGTTGCGCGCCCGCCCCGCCGCTTCGGCACGCGCCGTACCCTGCACCACCGGCACGACCTGCTCGACATGGGGAATCGATCGCAACGATGCCGCATCGGCAATTGTCAGCGGGCGCGTTGAATTGAGCAATCCATGCATGCCGCCCGCCGTTTCGGTCTTGCCCGGATTAACGGCGAGAATGCGGGTCCCGAACTGCGAAAAATTGTCAATGACATAGCCGCGCACCCCTTCCCCGATCGCCGTCAGCAACGCCACGGCGGCGATGCCGATGGCAATACCAAGAATCGTCAACCCACTGCGGCCTCGCGCCGAGATCAGTGCGCGAGCCGTCAGCCGAAGCGTGTCTTCAATGCGCATGACTCACCCCTTCTTGCGTTGCAAGGCATCGAGCGGTTGCATGGCCGCGGCGCGCGCCGCCGGAATCCAGGCAAACACGATGCCCACCAGCAACGAAATGCCCAGCGCCGACAAGATACTCCACAACGGCGCGGCAAACGGAATACTGGGAAACACCGAGCGCAGGAATGCCAAACCTCCCAACCCGACCGCCACGCCCGTGACGCCACCAATAGTAGACAGCAAACTGGCCTCGGCCAGAAACAAACGCCGGACATCAGCGGCCGTCGCCCCAAGCGCTTTCAGCAAGCCGATTTCGGCGGTTCGCTGCGACACATTGATCAGCATGACATTCATCACCAGCACCCCTGCCACCATGAGGCTGATGGCAGCAATGCCCGCAACGGCCAGCGTAAGGGTCACCAGGATCTTGTCGAACGACGCCATCATTGCACGTGGGCTGATCACCGTGACGTCCAGCACATCATGCCATTCGGTGAATCGCTGCTCGATGGCGCGACTGATGCCTGTCTCGTTGCTGCCCGCCGAAAAGGCTACCAGCACACGAAACAAACCCGTTACGTTGAACAGGGACCGTGCGTAATCAACGGGAACCAACACCACATCACTCAAGTTGATGCCAAAATTGGTACCGGCCGTACTCAACACGCCGATTACGCGGCAACGACGTTCATTGAGCCGCAGCCATTGCCCCAACACCGGCTGCACACCGAATAATTCATCACGCACATTCGCGCCCACCACGCACACTGGCTGACTGATATCGCCATCGGCTGCCGGTAGCAGTTCACCCTTTTCAAGCAGCAAGGACCGGATCGAGAAAAATTCGCCGGTCGTTCCCACTACCATCAAATTGCGACTGCGCGCGCCAAAGGAAATCTCGCTGGTACCCAACACCATGGGCGCGGTCAGGGTAACGCCGCTGATACGTCGTAACGCCCAGGCTTCTTCGAGGGTGATATCACGGGCACCCTCACCGGCCATGGGGGGCATGCCCCCCACCGTTTCATTGCGTCCGGGAATAACCGCCAGCACCCGCTGCCCCAGGGATTCAAACTGGGAAACGACATACAGACGGGCCCCATCGCCAAGACCGGTGAGCATGACGACCGCCGCCGCTCCGATGCCCATCGCCAGCAGGGTCATGGCGGTACGAAAACGCTGCCGCAACAGGGCCTGCAGGGCAAATCGCCCCTGATCAAGTCTGCGCATGAGGGGGCACCCCACCCGGAACGACCACTTCGGCACGACCTGAGGTATCTGCGAGCACCGAGGTGTCGTCGCTGACAATACAACCATCGCGCATGCTGATTCGACGCCGGGCACGAGCGCCCAACGCCGCATCGTGTGTCACGACCAGCAGCGTGACACCTTCGCGGTTGAGCTGTTCCAGCACGTCGACCACATCGGCCCCGGAACGACTGTCGAGGTTTCCTGTGGGTTCATCGGCCAGCAGCAATCGCGGTTGCATGACAATGGCGCGCCCAATCGCGACCCGTTGACGCTGGCCCCCCGACAGCTGATTGGGAAGATGATGGCCGCGTTCCGCAATACCGAGTCGTTGCAGGGTTTCCTCGACGCGACGCTTGCGCTCCCGGGGGGCAATACCGGCCAGCATGAGGGGCAGTTCGACGTTCTCGCGGGCCGTCAGGCGGGGAATGAGATGATAGCTCTGGAATACGAAACCGATCACGTCACCACGCAAACGGGCACGATCTTCTTCGCCCAGCACGGTCGTCTCGGTGCCCTCAAGGGAATAACGCCCGGTATCCGGCCGATCCAGCAAACCAATCAGGTTGAGCAAGGTCGACTTGCCCGACCCTGACGGGCCCATGACGGAAACGTATTCCCCCGCGTCCACCGCCAGCGACACATTGTCGAGACCATGCACGATCTGATCACCCAGCCGGAAAGTCTTGCTGACCGCATCGACAGCAATCTGTGTCATGGTTGCGCCACAGCCGAAGCGTTACGAACCTTCGCACCGGCCACCGCTCCCGGCACATCAAATGACACCAGCACCTGATCACCCGCATTCAGGCCACTGCGCACTTCACGGTAAGTCCAGTTGCTGACACCCGTCTTGATCTCGCGCGATTCCAGCCGCTGTTCAGCGTTGACGACGAGCACGCGATCCCCTTCCTGCACTGCTTCTACCGGCACGCGCACAACATTTTCACGCGTCTCGATAATGATCTCGGCATCGGCGCTATAACCCACCAACAACGGCACATCCTCAGGAACGGCTTGCAGTTTCAGATCGACATCCACCGTCCGCGCCTGTTTTTCCAGCTCCTGCACGTAGGGTGCAATACGGGTGAGCGTGGCCAGGAAAGTGCGCCCCCGAAATGCATCGAGTGTGATACGCGCCGTCAAACCGGTACGCAACTGGGCCGCATCGACTTCATCAATGGGCGCCGTGACATAAAGACAGGAATCATCGATCAAATCCACCGCCGGCGGGGTCGGCACGCCCGGCGGCGAAGGCGTGACATACTCACCGATTTCGCCATTGATCTCGGCAACGATGCCGCTAAACGGCGCACGCAACACGGTTTGTTCGAGCATCGCCTCCTCCATGTTCAACGATGCGCCAGCCATGCTTTCCTGAGCTTCTGCCACCTGACAGGCCTTGCGGGTGGTAATGGCGCGGGTCAGGGCCGTTTCGCGATTTTCCTCCGACAAGAGATTGCGTTTGCCGAGTGATTCGGCACGATTGGCATCACGCTGATTCTGATCGGCGGTGGCACAGGCCTGATCATGTGCCAGACGTGCGGAAGAAAGCTGTGCTTCGGCCTGCTTCACCCGCGCCTTGAAATCATCATTGACCAGCGTGAGCAGCACGTCACCCGGTTTGACACGATCCCCCTTTTTGACATCGAGCGTGGCGACCACACCGCCCCGCTGCATGGCGAGTTTTGAACGCTGGCATGCCTTGACCGTGCCTGCACGGGTATTGGCCACCGTGCGTTCCACGGTGCCTTGATCGATCATTGCCGTACGCACCGTGAGCGCTTGATCCTGCGTGCGATAAAACCAGAACGCGGCAGCACCGGCGATCAGAACCACGATAGCAACACGGGAACCCCAGGATTTCTTTGCCATGCAAAAACCTCAACCCGCCCTGGCGGAAGAAAACGATCCAGAGCAATGCACCAAAATGAGTGATGCAATGATTAATAACTGTTTAGCGAGGCGCTGACAAGGTGCAGATCGCACTGTTCCAGCATGTAGCGATAAACCGGATCGGTAGGGTATCGATTCTGGCAGTCTTCCCAGAGCATTTTGGCCCACGCCCATTCCCCGCGCCGGAAACATTCCAGCGCCACACGATGCGTTGGTAACGCCGAGAGTTTGTCTTGCTGCACCGGATCCGGGTCGGCATTGAACACTTCAAACAGGCGCACGGATTCCTTGCGGCCACGCACGTTGACGTCACCCAGCTCGCGCAGCAGAAAACCGCTGTCTCCCCCGAGACTGATCTGGGTATGGTCGGACACGATGATTTTCACGCCAAAGGTTTTGGTGAGTTCCTGCAGGCGCGCCGCAATATTGACGTTATCCCCCAGCACGGTTGAATCCATGCGTTCTTCCGATCCCACGGTACCTATGACCACGTCACCGGTGTTGACGCCTATTCCGATATCAATGGGCGAATACCCGGAATTGGCGCGATGTTCGTTATAAATGATCAGCGCCTTGTGCATGTCGATGGCTGCCAGCACGGCATTGCGCGCTCCCTGGGTGACATTGCCCGCTTCGAAAATCGCCATGATGCCGTCACCCAGGAATTTGTCGATAAAACCATCGTGATGGTGGATGACCTTGTCCATCCGTTTGAAATAGGAATTGAGAAAGTTCAGCAACTGCTGTGGATTCATCGCTTCTGACAGCGGTGTAAACCCACGGATATCGGCAAACAATACCGAGATGGTGTCATCCTCGGCCTTGCCCAGTTCAATATTCTCGATACCCTTGCGGGCAATGCGACTGAGAAACTGGCGTGGTACGAATTTCTCGAACATATCCGCCATCGAAATCAGCTTGCGGGAATGCTCCAGCTGCATTTTCAACGCTGATTCGCGTTCACGTCGCAACAGGTTGATACGATCGGCCAGGGCAAAGGAAAACAGGATCACCTGTATCGCCGTTCCCACCTGAAAGCTGTAGGCACCGATCCACGAATTATTGATCAAACTGAAGCTGTTCAGCACCCACATCAACACCGCCAGCAGCACACCCAACCACGCCAGCAAATAATAGCGGGCGGCCTTGAATCCCCGCTTGAGCGTCAACGACGCAGCCACGATCACGGCGCCCACTGATATCAGGTATTGCATCGATAACGCTGAGGCGGCGACATGGTGAGAACCGAAAAACACCAATGGCAAAATGACCACACTGGTGAACAGCAGGCTCCTGAGCAAGAGATGAATATAAGGCGTATTTTTTCGTGTCTGTAAAAAACTGACGGCAAACAGCAGCAAGAAAAAAACGCCGAACACCGCAAACACCAGGTTACTCTTGTTGTTCCACCAGGTTGCCTCGGGCCATAAGTATTCGAACCCGATCCCTTTGAGCGAGATGGCAAAAAAGATCACACACACCAGATAAAGCACGTAATGCAAATAACTCGCATCGCGCACTGACACGAAGATGAATGCGTTGTAAAAAATCATCACCAGCAGAATGCCGTAGAAAATACCTTCCTGCAGATAATCATGATGTTCGAGCTCGGCATAGCGAGCCGTCGACCAGAGGACTGCGGGCATTTGCAAGGTGCCATTGGTGCTCACACGCAAATACAGGGTAACGGGTTCCCCGGGTGGCAAGGAAAGCGGAAACAGAATGGCGTGATGCTGAACGCTGCGTTGCGCAAACGGAACCCGATCACCGGAACGAAAATGCTTGAAGGTCCAGGACTCGCTGTTGCCCTGCGTGTGCTCCGGCAACCAGGCATCGATGCGGTCGATGGAACGGGCAAGTCCGGCCAGCTCCAGCAACCACGATGTATCACGCGAGGCCCGGCTGACCACCGTCAAGCGCAGCCAATAAGCAGAATTCACATATCCAAACGACAGGGTTTCACGGGCATTGGGAATGAACTCGACATGACCGCCACGCACCGCACTGAAATCCAGACGTTGCTCACGGTCTTCGAGGTAATCGAAAGCGGCAGACACATCATGACGGCCCACGGCTTCATCGACCTCACGGACAGACGAAGACCACGCCACCAACGGCAGCCACCAGAACAGCCAAATCAGGCCAGCAATACTGCGCTTCATTCCGCCCCGGCGTTACTTCATGCAGACGAGAGGAGACTATCCATTACAGTATAGACAATCCGGAAGGAAGGCCTTGAATGCGAAAAAACCTCAAGGATTCAACAATGTAGTACCGTTGACACCAATGCCATACTCACCCGGGATACAGATCGCATCCAGATCCTTGGTGATATACATCCGGTATTTCAATGCAGACAAAAAGCGGTGGATGACCACAAAATCGGTTTTGAAGGTCTCGATGAACAACAAGGGGCGCTGACTGGCAATGGTATGACGGGCACCATCGACCACCTTGTCTTCCATGCCTTCCACATCGATCTTGATCAAGCGCACCGATGAGAGATGAAGATCATCGATACACACCGTCTTGATGGTGTCATAAGCACCTTCGACGTACATGTCTGCCGTATCGCTGCGCCTGGCGGGTTCAAGTTCATAAGAGCCGAAATTACTGCGCGAACCATAGTCAACGCGTGGAATGAGCATGTCGACGCCGGACACATTCGACACCGCCGCATGGTGGAGCTGCACATTGGAGAGGCCATTGAGGGCAATGGTCCCCGCCAGCATATGAAACATTTCCCGCTGCGCTTCGAACCCGTGCACGGTCAAATGGGTAAAAGGGTATTTGGCGAAAGCAAGCGTGTGAGTGCCGATATTGGTGCCGACATCCAGCAGCACCATGGGTTGCCCGGTGCCATACATGCCGATCAGCAAACTCTCGATCAACAGGATGTCCAGCTTTCCCCAATAGCCATTGCGGGTAATGTTGGCACCGATGGTGTCATCGTTGACATTGATGATGATCGGACCGAAATCGGATTGCGCAACGACGTTACGATATTTCGAGACAGGATGCATGGAAGTGGCGAGCGTTGAACCCGTGGCTTCTGACGCTGCCGGATTTGAATCCAAAGATTGCGACACAGGGTTTGGCATGACGGTGCTTGACATGAGAGCTATAGACACGTGAACAGAGCTGAAGGACCCAATTCAGAGGTATAGCTCCCATGCCGCACGCTGGCAAGGAAACGCCCGTCTTAAGCTACGCTACGCAAAACACCATGACGCTGCGCAATCCCCGTCCAGAAGTAGTTGTCTGACAAGGCTTGCCCTACCGCGATCAGGCCTATCTGCACATGATCGATGAACTCATGCAACTCGTTCTGCGACATCGGTGCCGTATCCGTCTTGACCAACTGTTTGACACGGGCCAACGCGGCCAGCGCGACACCATTGCGAGGCAGGCTCTGGATGCCATCCTCCAGATCACCCAGGCAATGCAGGACAGCGCGCGGGAAGACATCGGAAAGAAAGAGGAATTTCAGCACTTCCACGCGACGCACCGATACATGCATGCTTTGGCGATACATTTGATACGCCGTGAGGGATTTGAGCACGCTCATCCATTGCAGGTTGTCGAAATGCTCATAACGTTCAGTATCACTGCCCGGCATCAATCCGGCAGAACGCACATCGATGATACGGGTGGTCATGTCAGCCCGTTCCAGATTGCGCCCCAACCGGAAGAACAGATACCCTTGATCATGGTTCATGCTGCCGGAAAGAATGCCGTTGAGCGTCTGGCAGCGCACGATTACCTCATTGAGGAAATCAAAACGGTGGCGGCGCGACGCCGATTTCTCTGCCTTTTCTTTCACCCACAGGGAAAACGCGTTGATATGCTCCCACGCTTCACGCGGAATGACATCGCGAATGGTACGCGCATTTTCGCGGGCGTTATTGACGCAAAACACAATGGAAGAACAGTAGTCCGGCTCGGCAATGAGGAACTTGACGACATTTTTCTCGTCAAAATCGTCATATTTTTCCTGGTAAGGCGATTCTGCACCACTGATGTCAATCAAGGCACGCCAGCCAGGCGCCACGCCTTTCGGCAAATCCAGCATCAGGTGCGCATTGACATTGATCAGGCGCGCCATATCTTCGGCGCGCTCGCAGTAGCGCGCCATCCAGTACAATGATTCCGCGACTCGTGCCAGCATGCTCACACCTCCTCGTCCACAATCCAGGTATCTTTACTGCCACCGCCTTGCGAGGAATTCACCACCAGCGAACCTTTGCGCAAGGCAACGCGGGTCAATCCTCCCATGGTGACGTGAATACGATCCGCCGACAGCACAAAGGGCCGCATATCAACATGTCTCGGCTCGACATGATGATCGACAAAGGTCGGCACCGTCGAAAGACGCAACGTGGGCTGCGCAATATAGTTGCGCGGGTCGGCCTTGATCAGCTCAGCGAACTGGGCGCGCTCTGCCGCCGTCGACATCGGCCCCATCAACATGCCATAGCCTCCCGATTCGTTGGCGGGTTTTACCACCAGCTTGTCGAGGTTCTTCAACACATGATCACGCTCGCTGTCGAACATGCAGCGATAGGTGGGCACGTTGGGAATGATCGCTTCCTCGCCCAGGTAATAACGGATGATCTCAGGGACAAAGGAATACACCACCTTGTCATCGGCCACCCCGGCGCCCGGCGCATTCGCAAGTGCCACCTTGCCCTTTTTCCACGCCCGCAACAAACCTCTCACACCCAGCATCGAATCCGGGTGGAACGCCTCCGGATCGAGGAACAAGTCATCGATGCGGCGATAAATCACATCCACCCGCTTGAGCCCTTCGGTGGTGATCATGTAAACACAATCATCATCAAGCACGACCAGATCGCGGCCTTCCACCAGTTCGCAACCCATTTGCTGCGCCAGGTAGGAATGCTCGAAATACGCCGAATTGAATATTCCCGGCGTCAGCACCACGATTTCAGGGGCTTCACCCTGACGCGGCGACAGCGCCGCCAGTGTGTCATAGAGTTGTGACGGATAATCGTCGACCGGCTGGATGGCGTAATCGGAAAACAAATCCGGGAAAACGCGCTTCATGATGGCCCGGTTTTCCAGCATGTACGACACGCCGGAAGGAACGCGAAGGTTGTCTTCAAGCACGTATACGGTGCCGTCATTGTTGCGCACCAAATCGGAGCCGCAAATATGCGCCCACACACCAAAGGAGGGCGAGAACCCTTCGCATTGGGGGCGATAGTTCACGGAATTGGCGAGCAACTCACCCGGGAACACGCCATCCTTCACGATTTTTTGCTGGTGATACAAATCGTCGATGAACAGGTTGAGCGCGTGAACGCGCTGCTTGAGCCCCTGCTCTATGCGATCCCATTCTTTTTTCGCCATGACGCGCGGAATCACATCGAACGGCCACGAGCGGTCGATCGATCCTTCCTGTTCGCTGTACACGGTAAAGGTGATGCCCATTTCCTTGATGGCGGATTCCGCGGCCGCCTTGCAGTAGCCGATGTCGGTATCAGACAGACTCGACAAATGCTCGCATAACGCATTGGCCACGCTGCGGGGCTTGCCCGCCTCCACCATCAGTTCATCAAACAAACCGTCGGTTTGGTAACTCTTCCAGTCAATAGTCAAGCTGGGGTTCTCCGCGTTCTTTGGCAAACTGTTTGGCAACTACTTTTCTAAAAGCCCGGTGGTGCATCAAGCAACACTGCACGCCCGGGATTGGTGCGCAAGCCAATACCTCATCGGGGGTAGGCCTGCATTACTCCCTATGCAAAACTGTTGCCCACTTTTTCAAATCCCCGTCAAAAGGGGCAAACGTCCACGCTTACCGACAATTGATGCTCACCACCGCCGTACAAAACGCCCTTTAATGGTGCGACGTCACCATAGTCGCGCCCCTTCGCGAGCCGGATATGCCTCAATTTGGGCACCATGTTGTTGGTGGGATCAAACTCCATCCAGCCATCGCGAGGCGAGTACACACTTAACCAGGCATGGGTGGCATCGGCCCCCACCAAACGCTCTTGTCCCGCGGGAGGCAGCGTTTCGATATAACCACTGATGTAACAGGCCGGAAACCCGAGACTCCGAAAACAAACGATCATCAAGTGCGCAAAATCCTGGCAAACACCTTCGCGCGCCTCCAACACCTGCATCAGCGGTGTCGCAATCGTGGTCGCCCCCGGTCGGTAGTCAAACTCGGTATGGATACGGTCCATGAGATCCATCGCGGCTTCTGAAAAGGCACGCCCGGGCGTAAAGCTCTCGCGGGCGAAATCCTGCACAGGCTGCAAAAAAGGCAGGTAAGGCGACGGCAACAGGAATTCCCGCGCAACCAGACTGCGCTCGTCGGTCGAGTCCAGGACATCTTCGGCAACCACTTCCCAGGGCCGGGAATCGAGTGGTGCGGGTGGCGCGAGCACTTCAACCCGACTGATGACCGTCACGCGCATGCTCTGGTGCGACTGGGCAAGATCGAAATACGTGGCGGTATTGCCGTAGTAATCCTTGAAATGGCGTAACGCCCGGGGTTGGGGGGAAATCTCGAGATCGCTGTCGAGGCAACGTTGACGACGATAACTCACCGGCAATAGATGCGCGAGGTTATGACTGACCCCAACAGAGCCGGTGTACAAGTATTCTGTCGTGTGCGTAATGCGATAGGCCATGGAAGGTCTCCGACGTTGGGCAGTTTCAGGCATTGGGCAGTTTCAGGCGTTGGGCAGTTTCATCACCGGGGCCAGCTGGCGTACACCTGGTGCGTGACTGAAATAGGTATCGGTTATCTCGGCCGTCAGCTGCCACAAGTTGTTGCGCAAACGTGTCAACAACAAGCGTAACTCATCCCGGTCCCCCCTTTTATTGCACTGGGTCAATCCGTTGACATTGGCGAGTTTGAGTGCGGTGCTGATTTCAATCACCAGTTTCTCGGCCGTGCTGTAACGTTCCACCAACAGGTCGGTGCGTTGCCCATTCGGATGCGGCAACATGCCGACGCGAGTGTTCAAGCGCTCGAATTGATAGGCAAGCGAACGCGGATGGCGATGATCAAGCACGAGCAGATCCAGCGCACTGTGCAAAGGGCTGGAAAAGCGGAAACGTCGACGCTGGGCCATCAAGGATTCACTGCTGGCCAACAGCGCTTCGATCAACAGCGGTTCGCAGGTGTCCGGCAAGGGCTTGACCAACATGTGATCGAGCAATAACGCCTGCTGTGAGGCCCGCTCCACGCGACGGCCCAGGTCCAGCAAGATCCACGCATGATCGTGACGCATGCTTTCCGCCGTAATACCGGCAAACGCAGTCAGCGTGTGCAGTACACGATAAAGCTGTGCACTGACATCGAACAATCGTGGCGCGGTGGCCTGCAGGCGATCGGCCGCATCCTGGATGGCGTTCACCGTACGCCAGGTATCGCCGAACCACAGATCACGCACACCATAAGCGGCGTTCAACAGGAAACTCATCGTCTCGGCCAGACTGCCACGCCGTTCGCGATCAGAGGCCAGCGCGATCAATTCTTCGTGAGGCATGTTCAATTGCCGTGCAGCCCCTTCCCCCACAAAGCCGGGAAAACTGGCCGTAATGATGGTCAGGCTTTCAAGCAGGCGATGCAGCACACCCAAATCCGCTTCATCGCCGTAATCCTCGCAGTCGGCCAGCTTGTCCATAACCGTGCACATGAGGCGCGCAACGCCTTCGGCACGTTCAGCATAACGTCCCACCCAGAACAGGTTTTCCGCTGCACGACTGGGCAGTTTGCCTTCATGCTGGCTGATCGCCTGCACTTCTATGAAAGCGCCCGGGCGCGACTGGCGCGCCGTATCATGCGTCAGCACCCAGGTGTCCTTGCTGACGCCACCGGCCTGGTTCGATATGAACTGACCATTGGCATCCCGTGCGACACGCGTCAGTCCACCGGGCATCACACGATAGCCTTTGCCATCGGCGACAAGAAATCCACGAAACATCATGTGCCGAGGTTCAACACCGCTCTGGCCCGCCCAGGCAGGCGTCGTCGAAAACTCGGCCCATTCCTGCCCGACGTAACGCCCGGGATAAGCCTTGATGCGAGCGCGCAATTCACTGATTTGTTCTTTCGACATCATGGGCCCGAGCCAGCTGGTACCGCCGTTACCCACGTTCTTGATCACGAGCTTTTCCAGATTGGCCAGCACGTACTCCCGTTCCTTGGACTGGCCACACCACCAGGTCGCGACTGACGAAATCTGCAGATCCTCATTGAGGAAATACCGCGAACACGCATCCAGGAACGGAATCAGCCCGCGCGATTCCAGCACCCCCGACCCCAGCGGATTCGCCAGCACCACATTGCCGGCCCGCGCCACGTTCAACAAACCGGGCACCCCCAACATGGAATCCTCGCGCAGTTCCAGAGGATCGCAATACGCATCATCGACACGCCGCAAGATCACGTCGACCTGTTTGATGCCGTCGATGGATTTCAGCCATACGCGATTGTCACGCACCAGCAGATCACCACCCTGTACCAGCGGGTATCCCATATAGGTCGCGAAATAGGCGTGCTCGAAATAGGTTTCGTTGCCGGGGCCCGGCGTCAATACAACAATGTAGGGGTCTTCACGCCGATGCTGCGAGAATTTCTGCAGGTTTTGAGCGAACTGGCGAAAGAACCCGCTCAAACGCTGCACCTGATTGTCACGCAGTTCCTGCGGCATGACACGCGACATCACCACCCGGTTTTCCAGCGCATAACCGGCACCGGTGGGCACCTGAGTGCGGTCGGTATAAAGCCACATTTTTCCATCCTGGCCGCGCGCCAGATCGGCACCGTACACCAGCAACTGCTGCGAACCGGATATTTTCACGCCATCACAAGCACGCAAAAAACCACTGTGACCAAAAATGATGTCGGGCGGGATGATATTTTGCTTGATCAAACGTCGTTGACCATAAATATCGGTCAATATCAGATTGAGCAGTTCAGCCCGCTGCTTGAGCCCACCTTCGATGATCGACCAGTCTTCGGCATCGATAACGAAAGGAATAGGATCCAGCTCCCACACCCGGTTGCGCCCATGCGGGTCGTCATACACGGTGTACGTCACGCCATTCTCACGCAACAGACGTCGCGCATCGCCCTGGCGCTTCTCCAGTTCGTCAACACCCAGCGTATTGATCGCCGAGACCATTTTCTCCCAGCCAGGCCTTATTTCTCCGTCTTCCGAGAAAACCTCATCCCAGCCTTGCAGTCGCTCACGGTATTTCTCGCCCAGAATCGAATGGGGTTCATGCACTGTTGTCTCAACAGGGTCAGGCGTCATTCCAACGCTCCCTTCATCATGCAACCCTTGGCCACTTGTCATACCTCTCGCTGCTTTTCACGCTGGCAAGCCTAAGCTCGAATTGTTGTTATCTTTCGTTTTGTCGTTACTTTCATATTCTGGTGATTACAGCCGCCACGGCTCGTTCCTTAAGTCCAGCGTAGTGGGATACTCGCCATTTGGCGATTCCAGCGGCGGCGTTTTGGTCGCCGGTTTTGCGCCGTGAGGATAGAAACGGGCTTCGCTCTCGCTGAGCATCAGCACTTCCTGCGGAGGAGACAGTTCCCCCGGCGTGTGGCCGTGGCCCCAGAACCGGGTAATGCGGCGGCCTTCCGCTTCCAGACTGTTGATCGGGAAAATCTTGTAATTGCGCCCGCCCGGATGCATGACGTGATAAGCACAACCACCGACAGCCCGCCCGCTCCAGGTATCGATCAAATCGAAAATCAGCGGCGACTGCACACCAATGGTCGGGTGCAGACAGGAAGGCGGCTGCCACGCACGGTAACGAATTCCGGCCACGAGCTCCCCCGCCACGCCGGTTTCCCGCATGGGCACACGGCGGCCGTTACAGGTCAGGACATAACGTGAGGTACTGATGCCACTGACCTTGACTTGCACCCGTTCCACCGAGGAATCCACAAAACGCGACGTACCGACGTTGGTTGTCTCTTCACCCAGCACATGCCAGGGTTCGATCGCAGTACGCAGTTCGATGCCGATATCATCGACCTGCACACGCCCATACACCGGGAAACGGAATTCAATGAACGGATCCAGCCAGTCCAGACAAAATGGATAGCCTTCCTGCTGCAACAAATCCGTTACCTGGCGCAAGTCTTCGCGTACGAAATGCGGCAACATGAATTTGTCATGCAGTGACGTTCCCCAGCGCACCAGCTTGTGGTGATAGGGCTTGCGCCAGAACATCGTCAGCAAGGTACGCAGCAACAGCATTTGCACGAGACTCATGCGCGCATGCGGCGGCATTTCGAAACCACGGAATTCCAGCAGTCCCAGTCGACCGGTAGCCGAATCCGGCGAGTACAGTTTGTCGATACAGAATTCGGAACGGTGCGTGTTGCCGGTAATATCGACCAGCAAATGGCGCAAGACGCGATCCACCAGCCATGGCTGCCACGTTTCGCCTTTGGGCAATTGTTCGAAAGCAATTTCCAACTCGTACAGCATTTCATCGCGGCCTTCATCGACACGCGGCGCCTGGCTGGTCGGGCCGATAAACAGTCCTGAAAACACATAGGACAAGCCGGGGTGGTGCTGCCAGAACGTTATCAGACTGCGCAACACATCGGGCCGACGCAATAACGGTGAATCTGCGGGTGTGGCGCCGCCCATGGTGACATGGTTGCCACCGCCAGTGCCGGTCTGGCGACCATCCAGCATGAATTTTTCCGTTCCCAAACGCGTCTGGTGCGCCATGTCGTATAGGGCGGTCGTATTGTCGACCAGCTCCTGCCAGCTCGATGCCGGGTGGATATTGACTTCGATAACGCCTGGATCAGGGGTCACCATGAATTTGGCAAGACGTGGATCGCGCGGCGGATCATACCCTTCCAGCACCACGGGCATGCCGATGGCCGCTGCCGCGTATTCAATGACGGCCAGTAACTGTACGTAGGCTTCCAACTGGGGCAAGGGTGGCAGGAAGACACACAACTTGCCGTCACGCGCTTCGACCGACAAGGCTGTCTGAATGAATCCGGCATCCGGAAAGACCGGCACATTGATATGCGGTCGACCGTTCAGAGGAGCACGACCTTCAAAGGGGTCGAGCGGCTGATCCTGCAAACGTTCACGTGGCGCCCATTCCAGACGATCCAGCGGCAAGCGCAGACCCAATGGCGAATCGCCAGGGATCAGATACAAATGCCCCGAACGCAAACGCCAGCCACAGCTTTGCCAATAATCCCCCAGCGACTGCCATTTGACCGGCATCACATATCCCGCCGGCTGATCGAGTCCACGCGTCAATAACGCCGCCAGTCGCTGGCGTTCCAAGCCGTCCTTGAGATCGGCCTTGGTCGGATCGACATCCACCGGCAACTGCTGTTCTTGCCACAGGTGATAGGGAATATCCTCATAGGCCGTCATGATGTAGTGGGACGGCAGGTGTAACGCTACACAAATGTGCTCCAGCAGTCGGCGCGCATCCTGCTCCGTTGCACCATATTGATCCGTTGGCAGCGCCAACCAGCGCGACTCGCACCAAAGTGGTACGCCATCCTTGCGCCAGTACGAGGTGTACTGCCAGCGCGGCAAAGGCTCTCCCGGATACCACTTGCCCTGCCCATAAGTGCGTACCGCACCCGGTGAAAAATGTCCGCACATGCGCATGAACAGCTCATGGGCAAGTCGACGTTTGTGCGGACCATCCGCATCGGTGTTCCATTCTGGTGCTTCGGTGTTTTCAATCGCAATAAAGGTGGGCTCGCCCCCCATGGTCAGCCGCACATCGTCCTGCTGCAACTGGCTGTCGACACGGCGTCCGAGTGCCATGATGTGCTGCCACTGCTCATCCGTATAAGGCTTGGTGACGCGCGGATCCTCATGGATGCGCTGTACCTGGTTGTGATGCACGAACTCCACTTCGCACACGTCGGTCGCCCCGGTGACTGGCGCGGCCCCCGAGGGATCCGGCGTACAGGCCAGCGGGATATGCCCCTCACCGGCAAACAGCCCCGAGGTCGGATCAAGACCCACCCAGCCCGCCCCAGGAATGAACACCTCTGCCCAGGCATGCAAATCGGTAAAATCCGCTGACGGCCCGGCCGGGCCCTCGAGCGGTTTAACGTCAGGGGCAAGCTGCACCAGATACCCGGACACAAAGCGCGCGGCCAGCCCCAAATGACGCAGTATCTGCACCAGCAGCCAGGCGCTGTCGCGACACGATCCGGACTTGATCGTCAGCGTCTTCTCGCAAGCCTGCACACCCGGCTCCATGCGGATGTTGTAGCGGATATCCTGCTGCAACTGCTGATTGATCCCGACCAGAAAGGTCACCGTGTTCATCGGTGTCAGATCGATCTCGGCGACACGCGCCCGCATCAAGGGGCCGTCGTCGCTGATTTCCAGGTAAGGCGCCAGCTCGGCCTTCAATACCGCGTCATATTGAAACGGGAACAACTCGGCAGACTCTTCCACAAAGAAGTCGAACGGGTTGATGGCCACCATGTCTGCCACCACATCGACTTCCACCGTGAGCTCCTCGGTCTGATCAGGGAACACGACGCGCGCGAGATAGTTGCCGAACGGGTCCTGCTGCCAATGTATGAAATGCGGTTTCGGATCGATATTGAGCGAGTAGGAAATAATCGGCGAGCGGCTATGGGGGGCTGGACGCAGACGGAATACATGCGCGGACAAAGAGACGCGACGATCGAATTTGTACTGCGTAAAATGATTGAGAGCGACCCGGATCGCCATAGACACCGTCCTTCTGGATTTAATGAACCCCCACCATCAAGCAGGATTCTTGCCAAGCGATGACAGCCACCGCCCTGGTCGGTTTGTGATCAGGCAACCCATCCGTTATTGAGCCACGCCCCAACGGATTGCTTCCTCATCTCTTTTCGCATTTAATGACCACACTCACATCGTGCGGAAATCCCCCATGCAGATACAACTGTGCGCCATGCTGGCGCTGCAAGACAAGATGAACAGCAAGGTTCACCCTCAATGGCGCGATCAGGGCTTTCCGTGGTATCGCGCCATCTGGACCGAAAGCGCCGAACTTCTCGACCACTATGGCTGGAAATGGTGGAAAAAACAGAACCCGGACGTTCCCCAGATCCAGCTCGAACTGGTTGATATATGGCATTTCGGCATGAGTATCTACCTGCAGAAAGGCGGTGACTACGACACCATCGCCAGCGCCATTCAGGCAGAATGGAACGCACCGGCCCCCGTGACCGGTTTCCGCGAAGTCATCGAGGCCCAGGTCGCCTACGTTCTCAGCACGCACAGCTTATCGATACCGTTATTCTGCGAAGCCATGAAACAGGTCGAATTGTCCTTCGATGACCTGTATCGCCAATACATCGGCAAAAACGTGCTTAATTTCTTCCGCCAGGACTTCGGGTATCAGCAGGGCACCTACCAGAAAATCTGGCACGGCAAGGAAGACAATATTCATCTGGCCGAGATTCTGGCCACTGAAGACCCGCAGGCAGCCGATTTCCAGAGCCGCGTCTACGCCGCTCTGGAAGCGCGTTACCCCCGATAGTCCAGACAAGAATCCGGCAGGATTCCCAACAAGAAAGCACCCAAGGAGAGAGAGCCATGGCGTTACATACCGTTGCCACTACCGGCGAACTGGCAGTTGGCCAGATGAAAGCCCTCAAGGTGGCCGAAGAGAAAATCGTGCTGTACCACCTGGATGACGGCTTCTACGCCACCCAGAGCAGCTGCACACACGTGTTTGCCAATCTGGCGAAAGGAAAGATCGTCGACAACTGCAAGGTTCAGTGTCCACTGCACCGCGCCCGTTTCGATATCCGCACCGGCGAAGTCTGCGACTGGGCCAACTTTCCGCCGGGCGTGCAATTGCTGAACATGATTCGTGGGGAAAAGGCGCTCAAGACCTACAAGGTCGTGGTCGAAGGCGATCAAGTCAAAGTCGAGGTCTGATCCGGTCAGACATGCAGGGCGGCGTTATCGCGCCCTGCGCTTGTCCTTTCAGAGAGGTGTGTATGTCAAAGCGCCGTGACCGCCACCGGTTTTTGCGCTTTCCATTCCAGACGGCGATCGGCACAGCGCACGATATCCGCCGACATTTTCACAATGCGCAAATCCCCCATGGGTGTACCAACGCCGGTATTGAGGGTCATCGCCATCGCCAGCTTCCGGGAAGGGTCGCACCAGGCCCCTGAGCCGCCCAGGCCAAAATGTCCAAACCCGTGCGGAACGCTTTGCCCCATCGTATAAACATGGTGGTAACCCAGCTTCCACCGCATCGGGAAATTCACCACACGGTCACGACCCTGCGTCTGCTGCTGACTCATGCGGGCAATGCGTTCTTCTGACAGAATGCGTACACCTTCAAACTCGCCACCATTCGCAAGCGCCGCATACATCTTGGCCAACGACCGCGCTGTAAACGCACCGTTAGCGGCGGGAATGATCGCCTGCATCGCCTGCTTGTCATTGAAATTGATTTCATCGACAAAATCGGGAATCAACGCCTTGGCGAACTGCGAGAAATCCAGCCCCACCAATTTCGACAATGCGGCAATCCATCGACGAACACGCGGGTCAATGCGCTTGTAGCCTTTCAACGCCAGACCAATGCGGCCATTCAGGGTGATCAGGTGCGCAGCACGATGCAGCTCATCGTCAGGCACGCCAATATAGAGCCCATCCAGGTCCAGTGGATCCGCGAGCAGCTCCTTCAGCACTTGCTGGAAGGGCTGACCCGCGATCTTCTCGATCAGGCCGCCGATAAGATGGCCGTAGGTGAGCGCGTGATAGGCACTGTGCAGGCCCGGGGCATGAACCGGGGTCGCCTCTTCCAGCACTTGCAAGGCTTTGTCCCAGTTATACAGGTGATCCAGCGTGAACCCACTGTCGGCAATGTTATACAACCCGGCCTGATGTGACATGGCCTGGCGGATGGTGATGTCCTGCTTGCCGTTTTGCGCAAACGCGGGCCAATGCTTGGCGACAGTATCGTCATAATCTGCAAGCCCTTGATCCACCAGGATATGCAGAAGCGTCGAGGTCACCCCTTTGGTGGTGGATGCAGAGAAGGCGATCGTGTCCTTTTCCCAAGGCTGCCCCTCACGGTCACGCGTCCCACCCCACACATCGACGACTTTTTCGCCCTGATGGTAGATACAAAGTGACGCGCCACCCGCGGATTTCTTTGGCAGCAGTTTGATGAGGGACTCAGCCACCTGACCGAAATCCGGATGAAATTCACCTTGCAGTACCATATAAAACCCACTCCGCACTTGTTAGAATAGTTACACCTATAACTCAATAGGCGTTCAGACTATAATCTTATAGGTGGACTCCCGAGTCAAGCATTCTCAGCACAGCTGTCAGGACCGTTCATGCCCGCAAACGCTACCGCCAGATCCTCTCTCAGCCGGACCGAGCTCAAGGCACAAACCCGTGCCCGCATTCTCGACGCGGCGATCAATACATTGATCGAAGAAGGCTATGTCGGCTTCAGCATGAACAAGATCGCCAAGCGCGCAGGCATTGCGCAACCAAGTTTCTATGTGCATTTCGAAAACATGGATCAATTGTTCGAGGCGATGGCAGAAAATGTCGCCGAGCGATTTATCCGCCCCCTGCAGGAAGCACTGGTCTCAGTCGTGCAGACACTGAAACCTGACGAAATTCGCGGCATGATTTACCGGCTGTTTCTGGTGGGGTTCGACATCATTCGCGAGCAGCAAGCGCTCTGCCGCATGGTGTGGGCTGAACGTGACCAACCCAATTCACCACTGGCCACTTACCTTAACCGTTTTTATCGAGACAACAAGGATAGCTGGGGCAATGTGCTCGCCAATATCGGTCTGGTAGGAACGACCGATGCCGACAAAATCAAGCTGGCACTGTTCATGGACGGCGTGTTCGCGCTGTTTGAATGCTACGCGACGCAATGGATGTCGGGGCGCTATGCTGAGGTAAAAGCGCCGGCAAACGCCCTCACCGACTATGTGGTGTCATACTGGCAGGCAGAAATGAAGCGATTGTTTCCGACGTTGGGGTGATTCACAAATCCCTTTGCCTACGCCAGACACTGATCCGGTCTTCAATACTGCACTCAAACCGCTTGTAGTTTCTCCGTCAAGGCATGAATCTCCACCGTATACGACGGATTATTCACATCCACCAGCGTATTTGCATCCAGGTAAACTTTCGGTGTCGAATACATGTAACGGAGTGCCTGCAGGTGCGTCGGCCACACATAGCGTTCCGGCATGTTCTGCAAAAACCAGGCTCTCACCTTCGGTGCCTGCCGTGACGACATCTTGGGGAACAAATGGTGTTCCACATGGTGACTGAAATGGAAATGCAGCGCATCCAGCACTTTCAGGGTGCGCAGGCTCATTGAGTTTTCCACCGGATCATTCACCTCGGTCTGCGGGCGCATGAAGTGATTGGTCAGAATGTAGCCCTGAACAATGGAGTTACCCCATAGCAGCGGCAGCACCAGCGCGAAAAACGCGGCTTTCGGCCCCATCCACACACCCAGCCCCACCCAGAACAGCAACATAAGCAACATGTTGCGAATGGCGCCAACACGATCGAAACCGGCGAATTCCTTGCGATGCTTGGTTTGCAACCACAACACCACCTGACTGTGCAGCAAAAACGAATAAAACAGGAAAAAATAGCTATACCAAGTGCCGGAACCCGGTGCGAGCTTCAGCAATTTCTTTTGTGAGGGATGGCGCTCATAGCGCTTCATGGTGCCGAAGCTGTCGGGATCCAGGTCCCCCCGGTTGGTATTACCGTGGTGCACCACGTTATGCCACCGGTGCCAGAACGCAGGTGTTACCAGAAAGGGGGCAAAACCAAGCCCGGCAAAAAAGCTCTTCCACCGCCCCTGAACCCCCAGGGCACCATGCGATACCTCATGCGCCAGGAACCCTAGCGCGCCGTAGCAATGACCAATCACCAATGACAGCAGCAGGCACGCCAACCAGCCAGGTTCACCCTGGGCGATCACCACGTCACAAAGGATTACCACAGCGACCAGCGGCAGAAACCAGACCAGCCGCCATGGCTCTTCCTTGAAGGTGTCGGCAGGCAGTTCCCGCCGGATGCGATCACGTAGCTGTCGGACTTGTTCGGCGGAGGCCATCCACGTTCTCCATTTTTAATAAACATTTGTTTCGCTTTATGTGTCATACGGGACAAGCATGACACCATTCATATACCTGTATTTATTGTCTTTATTTCACATTCAATCCGCTCAAAGACGCAACAAACACAAAGAAAAGCTGCGTAATAGTAAACGTTCGTTTTCTTTTATGTCAAACCCGGACGGCGGTTGTGGTGCAAGGCGATGTTTTGTTGATACCATGCCTCTTTGAACACCAACGGCATTCCCCCGCATGGCAAGCAGATCCGAACAACGTGAAAAGACGCGCGGCGCCATTGTGGCCGCCGCGCTCAACCTGAGCGCCGACAAAGGGTTTCCGGCACTGAGCCTGCGTGAGGTCACGCGCGAAGCCGGCGTGGCACCGGCAACGTTCTATCGCTACTTTGTCGACATGGAGGAATTGGGGCTGGCGATGGTGGACGAGGTGGGGCTGTCACTGCGTCATCTGATGCGCAAGGCCCGCCACCGGGTAAAGACCGAAGGCAGCGTGGTCACGACATCGATAGAAACCTTCATGATGTTTATCGACCGCAATCCACAGCTGTTCAAATTGTTGATGGGCGACCGGGCCGGTGGCCCCCGCAGCTTCCGCGAGGCGATCAAAAAAGAAAAACAACGCTTCGTCGACGAACTGGTGGATGACCTGAGCAAGGACTCCCCTACCCGTAATCAACCGCTCATTCATATCGACGTCATCGCTGAAATGATGGTGAATCTGGTGTTCGATGGCGGCATTGAAGCCATCGATCTACCCAAGGAGAAGCGCCAGCCCATCGCCGACAAGCTGATGCTGGAGCTCCGCATCATCCTCACCGGCAGCCAAGGCATGGCGTTGAAGGTCGCAACCCCACAAGCCAGTTGATACTGGCAAGGCCTCAGCAGATCTCCTCTGGCTCCAGCGGCAAGTCTTCGAGCACATTGCAGAAATATTTGTCGATAATGGCATCGGCGCTCAGGGGCGGGCTCAGGAAAACACCCTGCACCCAGTCGCATCCGTGCTCTTTCAGATAGGCATATTGCTCGGCCGTTTCCACACCCTCGGCAATCACGCCCAGATGCAGACTCTTGCCGATCGCAATAACGGCATTGATGAGTGCCTGGGTGCCACCTTCCATTTCCAGGTCACGCACGAAATCCCGATCGATCTTGAGCGTGTTGACCGGGAAGCGGCGCAGGTAGTTCAACGAGGAATAGCCGACGCCAAAATCATCGATGGCGATCTTGATGCCGGCGTGACTGAGCCGGGTCAGAATGGCCAGCGACCGGTTGACGTCTTCCATTACCGCATGTTCGGTAATTTCAACTTCAATGTGGTGCGGATCAATCCCGTGCTTCTCGGTCTGCAACAATAACCACTCGACAAAATTCGCGCGCTTGAACTGGGTTGCCGACACGTTGATCGCGAGCCGGCCCGGATCAAATCCTTGCGACAACCATTGCGCCAGGGTTTCCAGTGATTTTTCGATCACCCATTCGCCGATCGGAATGATCAGATCGGTTTCTTCGGCCATCTCCAGAAATTGGGTGGGCTCGAGGGAACCAAAGCGAGGATGCTGCCAGCGCAGCAGTACTTCCAACCCGGCCAACGCGCCACTGGCGGCTTCGCACTGCGGCTGGAAATGCAGTTCGAACTCATCGTTGGCAAGCGCCTTGCGCAACGCGCTTTCCATGATCAGACGTTCCATGGCCTGCACGTTCATCGTGCTGTCGTAAAAATGGAAATTGTTTTTGCCACCCTTTTTGGCCGCGTACATCGCCATGTCGGAATTGCGCACCAGTTCTTCCGGCAGCTGACCGTCACGCGGGTACAAGGCGATGCCGATACTGGTCGACGTGTACAATTCGCGACCTTCGATCAGGAACGCGGTGCTGAACTGGGACAGAATACGGCGCGCTGTTTTTACCGCCGTGTTTTCGGCTTCTTCCTGCGTGGCCAGATCGGTCAACAGGATGGCAAATTCATCCCCGCCTACCCTGGCCACCATATCGTTTTCCCGAATGCAATAAAGCAAACGTCTGGCCACGGCCTTGAGCAGCTGATCCCCGGCGGTATGTCCCAGTGAATCATTGATTGGTTTGAAACGGTCGAGATCAAGGAACAATACTGCGAGCGATTCACGCGTGCGGCGGGCGTTGGCCAAGGCCCGATTCAAGCGCTCGAAAAATGAAACGCGATTGGGAATTTCGGTGAGCGAATCAAAATACGCCAGTCGATAGATACGCTGCTCATTCTGCTTTTTCTCGGCCATGTCGACCAGCACGCCGACATAGTGCGAAACCTGATTTTCGCTGTCGCGGGTCGCATTGATGCCGAGAATGGCCGGCTTGACCTGGGTGTCCTTGCAGACGATACCGGTTTCGATACGCCAGTGCTCACCCTCATCCAGCATTTTGCGCATGGTCTTGAACAGGCCGTTACTGAGGTGCTCTTCCCACAACCGGCTGCAGTGCAATCCCTGCAGATCATCCTGTTCGAACCCGGTCATGGTGCGGAACGCGCGGTTGGCACGCACGATGAACCCTTCGCGGTCGGTAATGAAGATGCCTTCGCTGATGGCTTCGAACACCGTCGCCGCGAGCTGTTTTTCGTGCTCGATCTGAATTGACTGCGCCGGGAAATACGCGCACTGCAATATCGCCTGCACCTGACTATCCTCCCCATACAACAACCATTGGGTCGTGACTGAAAGTCGTGGAACGCCCTTGAAATCCATGACAGGAACCCGCAACTGCCTGGCCGCGTGCGAATCCCCTACCGGCAGGCCCTTGGTTTCGCCCAGCCACGCGACCACGTCGCTACGAAGCAGCCGCGCAGAATGCGGGGGCAAAAAGACCGGCACGTCATCTTCGGAAATCGCAGAAGGCGTGGCATCGAGGCCATCGACTGCCGTCGCTTCCCCGGTCAAATGCGACAACCAGACACGCAGGCCGCCCTCAGGAATCTGCGATGCCCATTGGCGCGCCGGATACACAAACGACACCCACTGGTCAGCAAACTTCTCGCTGCGACTGATCAAGGGCACTTGAACACTGACCCATGAATCGCTGACCACTTGTAAATGCTCAATCAGGGGGCGATCACAAAGAAGCGTGCTCTTGCTTTGCCCTAAACGAGTTAGCTGCTCAACCAACATCTCGCGCAACGCAGCACGTTTACCGGTTTTTTCGGTCAGAAAGCGCAAATTGTCGCTGTAAAGTTGGCCACTGCGGGTTCTCAGCAATACAAAAGGCGGCACTTGCGCAAGCGCAACAGGATTGACAGGCGATGCTATGCCACTCTTTTCCATACAAATTCATCCTGACGGGGTCGCTCACCAGAGTTTGCGAGCATGACTAATTCCGTGCAACCACGATGCCACGCATTCGGACAAAAGGTGAAAATTACCAAAAATCGCCTGCCTGACAATCAGGTTATGGCCCTGCGGGTGAACTCAATGCGTTTATTCGCCGTCCCCGACAAGATCGTCCGAATAGTACACTTTTCCATCATTCGAGATAATGACGGCGGACAGGTTTCGCATGCGATTGACAAGCGCCAGACCTTTATCAACGCCAAGCACGAACACGGTTGTCGACATGGCATCCGTGGTGGTCGCGTCATCGCCGAGAATGGTTACGCTGCGCACTTCGCTGGCTGATTTTCCGGTCTTGGGATTGAGAATGTGGTGATAGCGTGTTCCATCAGCCTCGAAATAGCGTTCGTAATCGCCGGACGTGGAAACCGCCATGTTTTCTACCGGAAGCCGTATGACACTGCCCTCACCACGGGGGTTTTTGATACCTACCATCCACAAGCGACCACGCCGATCTCCCAGGATACGACTGTCGCCGCCTGCCGTGACGATGGCGTGCTTGATGCCGGCGCCCGCGAGAATCGCAATGCCCCGATCGACCGCATAGCCCTTGGCGATTCCCCCCAGATCCACCACGACGCCTTGGGCATCATATCGAATGGAATGGGCGTTCCGGTCAAGGCGCAGGTGATGGTAGTCAATCAGTGGAAGCAGCTTGCGAATGTCATCGTCACCCGGTTTCTTTTTCTGACGATAGTCATAACGATGACCAACCGACGCAAACGTGATATCAAAGGCACCGTCACTTTTTTCGCTGAAATACAGTGAACGCTCGATCAGGTCGAACAATTCTTTCGACACCGGCATGGCGGCTGCCGCCGCGCTGGCGTTCAGACGAGAGAGTTCACTGGTAGCAATATAGGGACTCATGCCAGCGTCGATACGACGCATTTCCCGCATGACATCGTTGATCAGCTTTTCGGCATGCGTTTTGTCTTTTGACCCTGATTCATCGTCTAACCACAGCTCCACCGCTACTGAGGTTCCCATGATGGGTTCTTCGCGCTGATACCATTCCGCGTGCACGGTGGCAGAAAGCAACAAAACCAGTGACGGCAAAAAGCCGAGCCATGGACGCATGGGTCAAGATTCCAGCGGGTTGACAGTATATTCAATGCTGACAATGTCGTATCGCAACGTACCTTTGGCGGTATTCATGACAACTTCCTCACCCTCCTGCTTTTTCAGCAAGGCTCTTGCCAGTGGCGCATCGATACTGATCCAGCCTTTGTCGAGATCGATTTCATCGGCACCGACAATACGATACCGATGTTCGTTGCCGTCTTCATCATCGAGCACGACCCAGGCACCAAAAAATACCCGGCTGGGATCGTCGGGCTGCTGGGAAACGGCTTTCAGCACTTCGAGGCGTTTGACCAGGTAACGGATACGGCTGTCGATTTCCCGCAACTGTTTCTTGCGGTAAATGTATTCCGCATTTTCCGAACGATCGCCCTCAGCGGCGGCGGCCGCCAATGCCCGCGTTACTTCAGGACGATGCTTGTCGCACAAATAACGCAACTCATCTTCGAGCTTGCGGCGGCCTTCCGGCGTAACAAGGGGCGATGAGGGAACCGACGGTGGACGATAACGTGACATATAAACCCTAACGGAAACTTTCCAGCAGATCGAAGCGGATGGCTTTGGCTTGCGCTTGCAGCGCGTCACGGGACACACCCTTGCCATTGATCAACACGACATAATCCGACGCCACCGGGATGGTCATGTCACAGTCGGTGGGATTGCTGGTTGCACACAAATAATGCGCGGTATACGGGCCCACGGGAAACTTCTCCATGCCCGGACGTGGCATCAGCAACCCCGCCAGCACCAGGTCGAATAACGGCTGGGGTGAGGAAGGCTTCTGCACCAGAATCATTTGCACGCTCTGCTCCCCCTTGGTATACGTCAGACCCGTCGCAAACACGGACCCGATCCCGAGGCTCTTGAACTTGTTCAGGTTTTCATTGCCGTCTTCGCTGGTAGCCCAGCCTTCCTGCGCCGCAGGAAATATCTTGTGGGCCCGCTGGGACTCAAGCTGCCTGATCAAACTCAGCGCCTGATTCATGCGCGTGGAAGACAGCTTGTAGTATCCCTTGTGATAAGCCGCCCTGGCTTCTTCCAGCAATTCGGTGACTTCATCCTGCGCGGGTGCGGGCGATTTCGCTGACTGGGCCGCCAGCACAGAGGGCAACATGGTCGCGAACGCGAGCGAAAGCACTGTCATTTTTTTTATCATGGGTTGAAAATTTCCATCGCATTTTTTATTGATTGCTTGCTATACCGGCGCATGCGCAGCCACGATTTTTTCCACCTGTCCCGAGCGATAGAAAGGCGCCAACTCGTTTCGCACCAGCACCTCCAGTATTTTCTTGCGCTTGAGCACCTTGATGACATGCGGACCAAAACGCAATGCATCATCCAGCATCAGCTCGCGTGTAATACCGACTTCCAGCAAAATATCTGCCAGTGTTGCGTCGCCATAGCGCTCGAAAAAAACATCAATGCCTGAATCGATGAATGCCGCATAAAACTCGGTGCGACGCAGCTCGTGCCAATAGTCATACATGATGACAAAAAACTCTTCGACATCAAGCGCCGAAATCATGTCACGGAAAGAGCCGGTCGTTCTGTCACGCAGCTGCTGCCAGACATCCAGCACCGCATCACGCAAAATGCCGGATTCCATGCTGTCGATCAACAAGCCCTCGCCTTCATGCAAAAGGCTGCTGAACGCCTGGGACACAAATTCCCGCGCGGCGTCTTCAATCAGCACCGAAATCTGTGGGGTAGATGCGCCCATGAACTTCAGGCTGAACCCAAGCCATTGCTTGGCTCCGCGACTCTCTCTTGCATCGGTCAGCAAACCAAAATGTTTCTTCAGGGTTTGCAGCAAAATGTCCGTCATCAAATTGGCATAGAGCGGATTATTGACCACCTCATGCACAACGGAATCGCGCACCTGACGCATTTCCAGGCACTTGTCGACCAGCTCCTGCAAATGACGATCCGGCAACAAATCACCCAGTTTCGTCAACCGGTGTACCGGGTGCGCATGGGCGGCCTGCCCCACCGCCGCTGCCATTTCCGGAATCGCCACGCTCAATTCGACTTCGCAGGCATAACGCCGTGCTGTCTCCTTGATCATTTGCGGGGTAACGACCTCATTGAGGCGCAGTTGTTGCGCGAACCCCAGCAGGATGTCCAGCCGACTTTCGATATAGGGTTGCAAGCGCGCAGAAGTCATTTCTTTAACGATGAAGTCAACGTGTGCGTCCAGCAATGCATCTTGCAATGTTACGGTCATCTCTGAATCCTTGTATCACAAATCGTCGAGGGAAAAGGCTTCTGCCGTCAGCACAAACCCCGGCTGATAAAACTCGATCAAGGCATCCGTCAGGCGCTGTGCACGCGTCGGCAGACCTGCCGTCAAGCGCCGCGTCACCTCCAGATGAATGCTGCGTTTGAACAACTCGACATTGAACGGGCCACCCAGCAAGTTGTCGCAGCTGACGCGATAGCGAAAGTTGGCGGCGCGCGCCAATATCCACTCCAGGGCTTGGGGCTTTATTTCCAGCGACTCGAATTCCTGTTGCTGTGCCTGAGTGCGACCATCCGGCGCATACCAGTAACCAAAATCCACGCGCTTGCGTCGTTCGACACCCGCCACCAGCCAGTGCGCGATTTCATGCAGGGCGCTGGCAAAATAGCCATGCGCGAACACGATGCGAGCGTGTGGAGACGTCTCGTCCGGCGGAAGATAAATCGGCTCATCATCACCGCGCACCAGCACGGTATTTTCGCTGTCCCGGAACACACCATCGAACAAGGCCACCAGATACTCCACATGGAGATCATCGGGCGGAATCCTGTTCACGGTGCTGACAGTAGATGTATTGGGCATGTGTTGGCTTTATACTCCCGAGCCATTTCTGCGCTGCAGCTGACTACATTCTTTCATCGAAACACTGGAATTCCCATGCCGACAGCCCTGCCACCAGGCATCAGCCGCACCCTTCTGCTGAAGGAGACACGTACCTTGTTACGTCTGGCAGGGCCGGTGATGGTGGCACAACTCGCTCAGACCGCGAACGGGTTTGTCGACACTCTGATGGCCGGCCAGGCGGGCGCAGCCGACCTGGCGGCCGTGGCATTGGGTACGTCGTTATGGCTGCCCTTGTACCTGTTCATCGTGGGCGTCATGACGTCGACCTCGGCCATTGTATCCCATTTGTTCGGGGCCGGCAGAAGGTCCGACATCGGGCAGGCCGTGCATCAGGCCGTGTGGATCGCGCTGCCGCTGGGTATTGCAAGCTTCCTGCTGCTGCGTCACCCGCTTCCCTTGCTGCAGGCGCTCGATGTAACGCCGGAACTGATCCCACTGACCGTACGCTATCTTCAGGGAATTTCCTGGGGGTTTCCAGCCATCTGCCTGTTCCTGGCGCTGCGTTTCTTTGCCGAGGGTATCGGTCAACCCAAGCCGGTCATGGTCGTCAGTGTCCTGGGCTTGCTGGCCAATATCCCGCTCAATTATGTGTTCATCTACGGCAAACTGGGTGCGCCCGCCATGGGTGGCCCCGGCTGCGGCGTAGCCACGGCCATCGTCATGTGGCTGATGCTACTGGGCATCGCCCTGTACGCGCGGCTGCTCGATCGCCAAATTGACACCGGCCTTGGCTGGCATCCAGGCAAGGCCAACCCCGCTCAAATCCTCGACATGCTGAAACTGGGCATACCCATTGGTTTATCGATTTTTTTTGAAGTAAGCGTGTTCTGTGTCATTGCTCTGTTGCTCGCCAGGCTGGGCACCACCGTGATCGCCGGGCATCAGGTGGCACTGAATGTGTCCTCCCTGCTGTTCATGATTCCACTCAGTCTGTCGCTCGCGTTTGGCGTGAGGGTGGGCCACTGCGTTGGTTCGCGCGATCGTATTGCACTGGAAAATGTCGCCGTCGCCGGCATGGTGCTGGTCGCCATCGTCGCAACCCTCAATGCAGGCGTTATGGCGCTGGCACGCCACTCTATAGCAACGTTATACACAACGGATGTGGAGGTCATCGCACTGGCCTCACAGCTGCTTCTGTTTGCCGCCTTGTTCCAACTGTCGGATGGCTTGCAAGTGGGCGCGGCGGGCACACTGCGTGGACTCAAGGACACACGCTACCCGATGGTGATTACCTGGATTTCCTACTGGGGCGTGGCGCTGGTGCTCGGTTACGGGCTTGCCTTTGGTCATTTCGGGCAGCCGCCCATGGGCGCCCAAGGATTCTGGACGGGGTTGCTGGCGGGGCTGAGTTGCGCAGCCGTTTTCCTGAACCTGCGCCTTTATACCCGGCTACGGCAGCTGCGATACACGCTGGCTACCTGACACGAAAACCAGGTTTCTCAACGTTTCTATCCGCTAAGTACCGGATTTTGCGCCGGCTTTTTTAATGTGCGGGAAACCCTGTCCAGTCGCTGCGGACGTTCTATACTGAACCTAACAACCTGTGACGAGCAGGCATCGGAGAATCTCCATCAAAAAAGCCTAATCCGGTTTCTTTTGGACGTATCCGGTCGCTCCCGCTCCCGCTGTGAGGGTAGTACCATGAGATCGCGTGCGATGGGACAGAGCCAACATAACGTTTACAACATTTTTACCGGGCGCCCAATCTGCGACAAGCTGTCGGTACAGCGAATCGCACCCGAGCTGGACGGCCTGGAAATGCTTTATTCCAATGATTCCAGCCCCGATAAATTGTTCAGTCTGAAAATCGTCAACTGGGCGCTGCTCGACGATGGCGAAGTCGTAGGCATGGTGCCATGGCTCAATGACCTGGTTCCCTGCCCGGAAATCAATGACCCGCTGAACGGTCGCTGGGAAGGTTATCGGGATCCACGCACCAACGATATCTTCTATTCCGCACCGCAACACAAAGTCGCCGAACTCAATGCCGCCGCCGAATTCTATCGCCACCGTCATTACCACGAAGAAGAAGTCGTTCAGGAAATTCCGGACGCCATCGGCACGCATGCCGTACTCACCGACAACGGCTTCGCCTCATTCGTACTGGTTGAAGTGTTAAGCTGGCGCTTGCTGGGCGATGGCAGCGTGCATGCCATGCTCGTCGATGAACAGAAAATCAGTTCAACGCCGGTCCTGCCCGGCGATCCCTGCCTGTATTCAGCACAGGAACATCCGGAATTCCGTTATTTCTTTCAGCACCGCATCGCCAACAAGATCAAGGAACAGGACCCTGAAGCCCTGGCTGCCATCTCGATGCTGATTGAAAATTGATTCACCTCAAACTAGACCCCTTCACTCCCGTCTAAACGCCTGACAAGCTTGCATGCCCAGCGTTATGCTAGGGCAGCCTTGCAGCAGACCTGCGCCTTGTCGCGCTCGTTAGAGGCCATCCAACTTCACCTCAAGTGGACATGGTCATGACAAAGAATATTTCACGCGTAGAACAAACCCTCAAAAAGCCGGCGCTCAGCGATATCCCGGACATTCGCGACCGGCTGTACGAACCCTCGCTTCGCCCCTTGCCCAATACGTTAATGCCGCGCAAACAGCGCCATGTGCTCGATCAGGGCAGCGAAGGCGCATGCACGGGATTTGCCCTGGCCGCCGCTATCAATCATCTGCTCCATACCAATCCTGCAAACAGTAACGGCAAGCCACGTCGCGTCAGCCCCTACATGCTCTACCGCATGGCGAAACGGCATGATGAGTGGCCGGGCGAAAAATACGACGGTTCCAGTCTGCGTGGCGCGCTGCGCGGATTCTATAATTGCGGCGCCTGCGCCGAATCGTTATGGAAACCCGGTCAGTCCGATGTCACGCTGGCCAGCGCCCGCGACGCCCGCAAGACCATGCTTGGCGGTTACTACCGCCTGCGTCCCAACGTGTCTGACTATCACGCCGCCATCAACGAAACCGGCGTCATCTATGTTTCTGCCAACGTGCATGACGGTTGGGATGCGCCACGCAAGGGCCGCATATTGCCTGCCAGCGGCGATGGCGGACATGCTTTCGTCATCGTGGGTTATGACGACGAAGGCTTCTGGATACAAAATTCCTGGGGGATGGACTGGGGCCTTGAGGGCCTGGCTCACTGGCGTTATGACGACTGGGCCAACAATGTCAGCGATGCCTGGGTAATGCAGCTTGCCGTGTCCGCGCCAGCCGCTTTTGGGCTCAACTTTTCCCGCGGTGGCGGCAAGTCGGCAGTTGACGTCTCTCGCAACAAGCGCTCAAAACCAGGACGCCAGGAAATCGCGGGGCATTTTATCCACCTCAATAACGGCAAGTTTTCCGATGCGGACACCTATTGGAGCAGCAAGAGCGATGTGAAGGCCACCGCCAAAGCCATTGCCGAGAGCGAATCCACGCAGCACTTTGCGTTCTATGCCCACGGCGGGCTCAACACCCCTGAAGACGCAGCGACCCGCACCAATGCATTGCTCAATGGATTCCGACGCAACGGCATCTATCCCTACAACGTATTTTACGATACGGGGCTGACCCGCACCTTCCGCGATGTGCTGGTCAACGAAGCCAGCAAGCTCGCCGGCCTGACCGGGGGAATGGGGGATTTCTGGGATGACATGATTGAGCGTATTAGCGGAAATATGGGCACCAGCCTGTGGCGCGAGATGAAGCGCGACGCCTGTCTGCCATTCGAGGCCAGACAAGACGGTGAACTGGCGCTGTCCCTGTTTCTGGAGGCGTTTTCGCAACGGGAAAAGCCGCTCCCCCTCCACATGATCGGGCATTCCACGGGCGGCGTGCTGATTGGCCACTTATTGTCAGCGTTGGATCGCATCTCACCGAAGCCGCTGCTCATCGACAGCTGCAGCCTGATGGCGCCTGCCTGTTCCATCGATTTTTACAAAACCCATTACCAACCCAGACTCGGGCCCAATTCCCGCGCCCGCGTACGCATCAAACAACTGAATATTTATCTGCTCGATGACGACACCGAAAAAGACGACAACGTGCTGCAGGTCTACCGCAAATCGCTGCTGTATCTGGTATCGAACGCGTTTGAATCATCAGCGGAAACGCCCATTCTGGGCATGAAGAAATTCGCCCGGTCCATCGCGCGCGATCCCGGTGTCCGCGTTTACGACACGGCCAGCCACCCGAGCTTCACCCGTAGCAAATCCCACGGCGGATTCGACAATGATGCCATTACCATGAACAGCATTCTCAAGACCATTCTGGGGAAAGCCGCCAAACAACCGTTCGGCAAGGACGAGATTGACTACGGCGGCGCATGATGCGTCGTAGTGCTTATTTGTCCTTTCGAACACGATAGGTGTACTTGCCGCCCTTCTCTTCCTGACTGAGCAGGCTGTGGCCGAGAAACGTGCAGAATTTCGGAATATCACGGGTGGTTGCCGGATCGGTAGCCACCACCACGATGACCTCACCGACAACCACATCACGCACGGCGTTATGCAGCATCATGACGGGCTCCGGACAATACAAACCACAGGTATCCAGAACGAGTTCTTTATCGGGCATGATTTTCCTTCCAGAAATAAAGGGGGAACAAGGCCAGCAACGCCAGTGCGACAGATATCGAGAAATGGGCCACATAACCGAACGCATCGGCACTGAAACCGGAAACCAGGTAAATCGTTCCGGTGGCCCCGGCGTAGACACTGGCTTGCAAGGTGAAATCCGAGCCGGCATGGGTTTTCCGGGACGCATCCATCATGCCGGTATACAGCGCCACCGAGGCCATGCCACTCAGGAAATGCTCGATCGACACCACTGCCGCGATTGCGAACAGTCCCGGTGTGGACAAGGCAATCCAGACAAAGCCCAGCATGGAAACACCCTGCGCACCACCAAAAATGAGCATGGCGCGACGACGGCCAAAATTGAGCACGCCCCAGCCGCCCGCCAAGGCACCGGCAATCGCGGCAATCATGGCCACCACACCCGACACCAGGCCAACATCCTCGAGCGACAACCCGGCATCCACCAATAGCGGCTTGGACATTCCGGAACAGAACGAATCACCCAACTTGAACACGACGATGATAGCCAGCCAGCGGGCAATCCCCGGACGTTTGACGAACGACATCAAGGTGGGCCACCACAGCATCTCGGCACGCTTGTCCGCTGCGAGCGGATGCGGAGGTTCGCGGAACCACAGCACGGGAATGGTAACGAGAACAATGAGTGCCGCCATGCACAGGAACGAGGACACCCAGCCCAGAATGCCCATCAACATGAGCATGCCGCCACCCCCCACCACGATTCCGGCACGAAACCCGCTGACCTGAATGCTGTTGCCGAAACCACGCTCATGATCGTCGAGCACGGTCACCGCCAGCGCATCGGTTGCCACATCCTGGGTGGAGGCCGCCAGGTTGATCAGAAACAGCAAACCCACCAACGGTATCAACATGGGCGTATCAAGCGTTTGCGGATCGAGAAACGCAACAGCCACCACCAGCAGGATCACGCCTGCCTGCAGTGGCAAAATCCAGGATTTCCGGTGACCGATACGGGCGCTGCCATAACGATCCACCCAGGGGGCCCAAAGAAACTTCAGGCTCCAGGGAAAGGCAAATGCGGCGACGATGCTGATGACTTTGAGGTCTACGCCGTAACTGCGCAAGATAGCCGGCAAAGCCTGACTGAAAAAGCCGAACGGAATCCCCTGCGACACGTAGAGGCAGGCCAGAACGATCAGTTTCGCGCGCAAATCACGGGAAGAGAGAGACAATCCACGATCCTCGAGGCGATTTTCCGATTAGCGGACAGTCCCGGTAACACCGATCCACACCGTTATTTCCTCACGGTCATGGTAAAGCTGGTGGGCGCGAATGTCGAAGCGCAAACCCGCCCCCTCCAGTTTGCCTTCCATGGATTCCAGGATCTGTTGCACTTCCTGCCAGCGTTTTTTCATGGGCAGCTTGAGATTGAAGATAGTCGATTTGCACCAGCCACGGGTTAACCAGCGTTCAACCAGCGCCGCGACCTTCGCCGGCGTATCAACGACGTCGCACACCATCCAGTCAACCGGCTGCTGCGGCTTGAACGAAAAGGCATCTTCGCGCAGGTGCAGCACGCGGCCCTCTTCCATGACCTTGGGCGACAGGGGGCCGTTGTCGACCGCAATCACTTTCACCCCCCGGCTGATCAATTGCCAGGTCCAACCGCCGGGCGCGGCGCCCAGATCGACCGCGCGCTGATTGGTGCGTGGCCAGGATTCCGGCTTGTCGCCCAACAGCACATGCCAGGCCTCTTCGAGCTTGAGCGTTGAACGACTGGGAGCGTCCTTGGGCATGCGCAGTCGCGGGTAGCCCAGCGGCCACTTGGCACTGTTCTCGCTGGACACCACGCCCACAAAAGCTTCTGTGCCCGAGATGAGCAGGACATGCGCACGCAGGGTGCCCACTTCACTCCAGCGCCCGGCCTTCTTGAGCCCACGCTGCAAATGGCCTTCCAACCCACGCGCCAACTTGGAGAGCTCCTTGCCTTCGTTGGTATCCGGGTATTCCACCCACAGGTCGCTCACGACCAGACTTCCCAACGCCGCCAGCATCGGGCTGACACGATCGGTAACCGGTAGATCGGTCAAATGCTCCCTGACCTCGAACCACTGGCGCACAAAGATCCACTGTGCGAACTCGAATTCCTTGATGAAACCGCGGATCGCCCCCGGCTCCTCACAACAGAACTGCAACCAGCCACTATCCGGCTGGGCTTTGATATACCCGTTGATTCCCGCACGAGTGGTGTACTCCATGACTTCGGCCGCGACATCACGCTCCAATCCCGGGCGACAGTAAAACATCAAGGCTGACACGGCATACCCCTTCCAGTGAATGACTTGCGGGGGTGCGGCAACGCGGCGCCAATGCCCGCCATGCGGCGACCTCCCAGGTGACGAGCGGCATTCTACTGGATGGGGATGGGCAGGCACAGTACAAAAAGCCTGACTACACTGTCAGAATACCCCCAAAGCGATCAGGTCCGGCGGGGAAGGAAAGCACGCTTAGAGGTAGGAACAGTGGGCAAACCCGCGGTCATGGTGGTCGATGATGATGAGCTGACTCAGGAGCTCATCTGCGGCATTCTGGGCGACGACTACACGCTTCTGCGCGCCAGCTCAGGTGCGGAATGCATGAAATTGCTCAATCAACAACAAGCCGACGTCCTGCTACTGGATGTCAACATGCCGGGAATTGACGGGCTGGAAGCCTGCCGCCTGATCCGGAAGAACCCGACGCACCGCAACCTGAGCATTATTTTCGTTTCTGCGTCGGATTCCAAGGATGAGATCATTGCCGGCTACGAAGCCGGGGCCGACGACTACATCACCAAACCCTTGCACAGCGATTCGCTGCTGGCACGCGTAGAGCGCAATACCCGGCTGCATCTCAAGCGCAAGGCCATGATCAGTGATGACAATATCGATCAGGACGAAATTCAACGCATCAAGACCCTGATGGTGCCGTTGGTGCAGTTTGTCGAACTTTCACAATCCACGACATTTCACGATGCCGTCATCGAAAAGCTGTTCCAGTTCACGCAACAGGTCAACCTGTCCTGTCGGGTGCAGGTAAGCGTATACAATCAGACGCAATATTTTGCTGACGACGGCATGCTGAGACCGATCGAAGCCAACCTGCTGGAGCAGATGCGAGGACAGGGGCAGTGCTGCGAATTCGGCAAGCGCCTCGTAATCAATTTCAGCGACCTGTCACTACTGGTCAGGAATCTGCCCACCGAAGACGAAAACCTCAGGCAAAATCTTATTCTGGTGCTGACGCAGGCCATGCGTATCGCCAATGCCAAGATCGTTTCGCTGAACACGCGGGAGGATCGCGAAAAGCAGGTGGAAAATCTTGCACAGGTGCTCGAAGCTGCCTGCGAAACCGTTGGATTCCTGCATCAGCAGTTCTGCGACCACACCCACAAGAGTCATGAAGTACACGACACCGTTACGCATGACATTGTGAAGAATCTGGAAACGCTCGGCCTGACGGACGACCAGGAAGACTTTCTCAACCAGGTTATTGATCGGGGCATGAAGAAATTGCTCACCCTGAGCAATGAATCGGTCATCATCGAAAACAACATCAACGCCTTCGCCATGGAACTACGCGAAAGCCTGCGCAAATACCTGCTTTCCAGTCGATAAGATCATCGCCAGATTATCAGCCGCACTTGGCCGCAGCCTTCCCAATCTGCCTTTTCACGCGCATAAAAAAAGGGAAATGTCTCACGACACTTCCCCTTTTCTGCAATTTGGCGCGATAAAGCTATCAGGCAGCAGTGATGGCCAGAATTTGCTTTTGCAGATCGCGTTGTTTGCCTGAAGGCTGAACCATTTGCATGGACATCAGCTTGCTCATGTCGCCTTCCACACGGATCTGGCCGCTCATGAAGCCTTGCATACCTGCAGACTGATCGTTATCGATGAACAGGCGGTGCGCCAGGTCAACGGGCAGGGTCAGCTTGGTCGGAGCATTTTCACGGTGGCCGTGCTCGAGGTTGCCAGACACCAGTGACAGGTGACGCTCACCCCACTCGCTACCCGTAACGACGATATTGATAACCAGATCGTGCAGCGCAGCAGGCGCTTCCAGATCACCGGCAGCGGCTTTCAATTTCTCTACCTCGGCAAACCACTCATCGGACAAAAAACGGAAACTCATGACCTTCTCCTTTATTAAAATGCTCGCGCCGACCTAGCAAACGACCGTTCGAGTTGTAAAGTACCTTATAAAATAGCGCATTGAATGACAATAGCCATTTTTTTCAGGAAACCGGTTTTTTTAGTCAAACCGGCTCCTGACAAGGCTATTCAAACGGGTATTTGCCGCAGGGAGTCATCAAAGAACGTAGCCACGCTCTTCATGAAGCACGATATCCAGACCCTCGGTTTCTTCGTCGCTGGTCACGCGCAGCCCGATGATTTTGTCCACCAGTGCAAACAACAACCAGGAAACAACGGCCGCAAAGACGAACGTTGCCACGACGCCGATGACCTGCACGGTGAACTGTTCGGCGATAGAACTGTTGCCGGCACCAAAGCCGAAACCGCTGAACACACCCAGATCCGGCGACGAGAACACGCCCGCCAGCAGGGTACCCAGGATACCCCCCACCCCATGCACCGGGAATACGTCCAGCGAGTCATCGATATGCAGCTTGCGCTTGATGATCATGGTGGCATAGAAGCAGACAACGCCCGCGCTCAGACCGATGACCAGCGCGCCGCCTGGCCCTACATACCCCGACGCCGGTGTAATCGTGCCGAGACCGGCCACCATGCCGGTCACGATACCCAGCACCGACGGTTTGCCATGCTTGATCCACTCACACAGCATCCAGGTGAAGCAGCCACCCGCCGCCGACATGTGGGTCACCAACATGGCCATGGCAGCATCGCCGTTGGCCGCCAGCGCACTGCCCGCGTTAAAGCCGAACCAGCCTACCCACAGCATGCCAGCGCCCGTGACCGTCATGGTCAGGTTGTGCGGAGGCATCATGGACTGCGGAAAGCCTTTGCGTTTGCCGACGTAGAGGGCGCCCACCAACGCTGCCACGGCCGCCGTGATGTGCACCACCGTGCCACCCGCGAAATCAAGCAGGCCCTTCTGTTGCAACCAACCACCACCCCACACCCAATGCGTCACCGGTACGTAGACCGCCAACAACCAGAGTGCGGAAAAAAGCAGCATGGCGGAAAACTTCACGCGTTCCGCAAATGCACCGACGATGAGCGCAGGCGTAATGATGGCAAAGGTCATCTGGAACATGGCAAACAAGGACTCAGGAATCGCACCGGTCAAAGAAGCCTTGGTCATGCCGGCAAGCAACACCCGGTCGAAACCACCGATCCAGTCGTTCAGGTCACCACCCGGCGTAAAGGCCAGCGTATAGCCAATCGCAAACCAGAGTATCGACATGACCGATGCCAACGCGAAGCATTGCATCAGTATCGACAATACGTTTTTCGCCCTGACCAGACCGCCGTAGAAAAGCGCCAATCCCGGCAAGGTCATGAACAACACCAGCGCGGTTGCGGTCAGAATCCAACCAGTATGCCCGCTGTCGATACCCCCATCCGCAAAAGCCAGCCCCGGAATGCCCAAGGCGAGAAATAGGCCCAACCCCTTCTTAACCATGCAACTACCCTATAAACCTATTGTAAGACCACCCTAATTCCTCAAAAAATCGAGAAATGATAGGGGTTTATGAATGTGAAATGACTTGAAGCCAGGAACGATCGTTTTCATAATTGCGACCCCGTTTGCTTGCCGAGGAAGGCCTGGGCTGCAATTTGGTGCGAGCGCACCGAAAAGCAGCATACAAAAAACAGGCCAGAAAGTTTTTTTCAGTAATTTCAACTGGTTACTGCATTTTAATGGCCTCGCACAGATTGCGCGCGCACCAATTACGAGCAGACGCTTTTTTGGTCGCACCACATTGATGCGCGCACGGAAACAACTATCCAGTTAGAGGTAGCGTTCAGGAAGGGTCTTGATACAAATCAAGACTATCCTGGGGGTATCTCCTATTATGTATAGTGCTGATCACATGGTCAGACGGGGACACACCAGCACTGCCTGGCAGCGCTGGAGACATTCAGTAACTAGGGGAACTTCGCTCAATGGGTAACAGCGACCTTTCTACACCGCAATACCACTACGATGTCGTGAAGAAATTCGCGATCATGACTGTAGTCTGGGGCATTGTCGGTATGGCCGTTGGCGTGCTGATCGCGTCACAGCTGTACATGCCTGCCTTGAACTTCGACACACCGTGGCTTACTTACAGCCGCTTGCGTCCACTGCACACTAACGCGGTGATTTTCGCATTTGGTGGTTGTGCCTTGTTTGCAACGTCGCTCTACGCTGTCCAGCGCACCTGCCATACCGCGCTGTTCGCACCCAAGCTGGCAGAGTTCTGCTTCTGGGGTTGGCAAGCCATTATCGTTTCTGCAGCCATCACGCTGCCCCTGGGTTATACCGGTGGCAAGGAATATGCTGAGCTGGAATGGCCGATTGACATCGCAATCGCGGTTGTCTGGGTCGCCTACGCAGTCGTGTTCTTCGGCACCATTGCCAAGCGCCAGACCAAGCACATTTACGTTGCCAACTGGTTTTACGGTGCATTCATCATAACGGTAGCCCTGCTGCACATCGTCAACAGCATGGCCATTCCGGTGTCCGGCATGGGATTCAAGTCCTATTCCGTCTACGCTGGCGCGGTCGATGCGATGGTGCAATGGTGGTATGGCCACAACGCAGTAGGTTTCTTCCTGACTGCCGGCTTCCTTGGCATGATGTATTACTACATTCCCAAGCGCGTTGGCCGTCCTGTTTACTCCTACCGTTTGTCCATCGTGCACTTCTGGGCACTGATTTCCGTGTACATGTGGGCCGGTCCTCACCACCTTCATTACACTGCGCTCCCCGATTGGACACAAACCCTCGGCATGGTGTTCTCGCTGGTTCTGCTTGCACCCTCATGGGGCGGCATGATCAACGGTATCATGACCCTGTCCGGTGCATGGGAAAAGCTGCGCGATGACCCGGTTGTCCGCTTCATGATCGTCGCCCTCTCCTTCTACGGTATGTCTACCTTCGAAGGCCCGATGATGGCCATCAAGACCGTCAACGCCCTGTCACACTACACTGACTGGACCGTTGGCCACGTGCACTCCGGTGCCCTGGGTTGGGTTGCCATGATTTCGATCGGTTCCATCTACTGCCTGATTCCCTGGCTGTGGAACAAGAAAGAAATGTACTCCGTGAAATTGATCAACCTGCACTTCTGGCTGGCGACGGTCGGAACAGTACTCTATATCGCTTCGATGTGGGTTGCCGGGATCAGCCAGGGTCTGATGTGGCGCGCCATCAATGAAGACGGCACGCTGGCATACACCTTCGTTGAAGGCCTGAAAGCGACCTACCCCTACTACTTTGTGCGCGCTATCGGCGGATTCATGTTCCTGACCGGCATGTTTGTCATGGCCTACAACGTGTTCAAGACCATCAATAGCAGCGAGCGCGTTGGCGTAAGCGCGGCGCAAGCAGCCTAAGGGAGGGAGCACCATGTCAAAGACGCATGAAATAGTAGAGAAAAACCTGTTCCTGATGATCTGTCTGACAGTTTTGGCCGTGAGCTATGGCGGTCTGGCCGAGATCGTGCCGCTGTTCTTTCAGGATCAAACCACCAAGCCGATTGAGGGCCTCAAGCCCTTGAACGCCCTGCAACTGGAAGGTCGCGACATCTATATCCGTGAAGGCTGCAGCGTTTGCCACTCACAGATGATCCGCCCCTTCCGTGCGGAAACCGAACGTTACGGTCACTACTCGGTGGCTGGCGAATCGGTTTACGAGCACCCTTTCCTGTGGGGCTCGAAGCGTACCGGTCCTGATCTGGCTCGTGTTGGTGGTCGCTATAGCGATGACTGGCACCGTGTTCACCTCAACAATCCACGTGACGTCGTACCTGAGTCCAATATGCCGAGCTTCCCCTGGTTGAACGAAAACGTTCTGACCGGTGAGCACACGGCAGCCAAGATGTCAGCGCTTGAGATCGTAGGCGTTCCCTACACCCAGGCTGACATGGATGGCGCCAAGGCACTGGTCGAAGGCAAGACGGAAATGGATGCTGTGGTTGCCTACCTCCAACAACTTGGCACTGTGCTGCCCAACAAGAGGTAAGTATGGACATCAACACGATGCGTGGCATTGCGACCATCCTGGCGTTTGCAGCATTCCTTGGCGTTTGCTGGTGGGCCTTTGGGAGCCAGAGAAAGGCAAGATTTGAAGAAGCAGCGAATCTCCCGTTTTCTGACGAGCCACTCAACGAGCGTGCCCTTACTGAGCAATCAGGGTCTGGTGAACACAATTTGAGAGAGAAGGCTAAATGAGTACATTCTGGAGTGGATGGATTATCGCCATCGTTTTAATCAACCTGTTCGGCTGTCTGGCGCTGCTGTGGTGGACAAGAGAGCAAAGTGGTGACATTCCCCTGGGTAAATCCATGGGGCATGCCTTTGACGGAATTGAAGAAATCAACAACCCCATGCCGCACTGGTGGTTGAACCTCTTCTATTTCACCATCGCTTTCGCCTTCATTTACATGGCGCTGTATCCGGGCATGGGCAGTTTCAAGGGCATGCTGGGCTGGAGCTCTACCGGTCAGTGGGAGTTGGAAGTGGAAAAAGCCAACAACCGCTATGACGCCATTTTTGCCGAATACGCAAAAGTACCGGTAGCAGAACTGGCCAAGGATCCCGAAGCCGTTCAAGTTGGCCAACGCATGTTCGGCAACAACTGTGCTGTGTGCCACGGGTCTGACGCTCGCGGTGCTGCCGGTTTTCCGAATCTGACCGATGCTGACTGGATCTTTGGCGGCGCCCCCGAGAAAATTGTCGAAACCATCACCGGTGGTCGTCAATCGATCGGCATGCCCTCGTTCGCAGCTGCCCCTTACAGCCTGGATGAAGCCAGCCTCAAGAACCTGACGGCTTACGTCGTCAGTCTGAGCGGCCGCAAGGCTGAAGCCGGCGATGCCAGCGAAGGCCAGGCACTGTTCACGGCCAAGGGTTGTATCGGCTGTCACGGTGCAGATGCGAAAGGCATGCAGATGATGGGTGCCCCGAACCTGACCGACAACATCTGGCTCTATGGCGGCACCGATGATGCCATCATGACCACGATCGCCAAAGGTCGCAAAGGCATCATGCCGGCGTTCAAGGATCAGTTGAGCGAAGACAAAATCCACGTCGTTGCGGCCTATGTTTATAGCTTAAGTCAATAAACTGGTCAGATACCCGTGGTAGTATTACGCCACTCTCTCAGGAGAGTGGCGTTTTCGTTTATAGAAGGTGAAAGCAGATGACCAGTCCGCAACAATCCTCGCCCAAGGATCCCTCTTCACAAAAGATTGCCGTCAAGGATGTCTCCCCCAAAGGATTCTCCCATTCCAGGGAGACCGAGCATCCCAACGATCTGTACCAGAAGCGTGACAAGGTATTCACCCGTCACGTTACCGGGCTGTTCAGCACACTGCGCCGGATCGCCATGTGGGGTGCACTCGCGGTGTACTTTATCGGCCCCTGGCTGATGTGGAATGGCAGACAGGCCATCCTGTTCGATTTGCCCGAGCGCAAATTCTATATTTTCGGCGTGACGTTCTTTCCCCAGGATTTCCTGTTCCTGTCGGGAACATTGATGATCGCCGCCTTTGCACTGTTTTTTATCACCGTACTGGCCGGCCGGGTCTGGTGCGGGTATACCTGCCCGCAAACGGTGTGGACATCAATGTTCATGCTGATCGAGCACTGGGTCGAAGGCGATCGTAACGCCCGCATGAAGCTGGATGCCCAGCCCAACAATGCCCGCAAGATGACGTTACGCTCGATCAAATACTCCCTGTGGTTTCTGATCGCCTTTGGTACCGGCTTCAGTTTTATCGGCTATTTCACCCCGATCCATGCGCTGGGTGCTGATCTCATCAGTCTCAATATCGACGCCTGGGGTATCTTCTGGCTCGTGTTCTTCACCGTCATGACCTTCCTGAATGCGGGTTGGCTGCGTGAACAAGTCTGCATATACATGTGCCCGTACGCCCGCTTCCAAAGTGTGATGTTCGATCGCGACACGCTGATCGTCACCTACGATACCGAGCGTGGAGAACCGCGCGGCAGCCGCAAGAAGAGCGCCAGTGCCAAGGCGGAAAACCTAGGCGATTGCGTAGACTGCAAGCTTTGCGTTCAGGTTTGCCCGACCGGCATCGACATTCGCAACGGGCTGCAATATGAATGCATCGGCTGCGCCGCCTGTATTGATGCCTGCGACAGCATCATGGACCAAATGAATTATCCACGTGGCCTGATCCGCTATTCGACCGAAAATCTGGTCGAGAAAAAGCCGGGCAAGATCCTGCGTGCGCGTCTGCTGGGCTACGGCTCAGTACTCGCCATCGTGCTGCTGGGCTTTGGTTGGAAACTGTTGGCTCGTGTACCGGTGGAGTTTGATGTTCTGCGTGAGCGCACCGCACTCTTCCGTGAAACCTGGGACGGCAAGATCGAGAACGTTTATACGCTCAAGATCCAGAACAAAACCCAGGATCTGCATGTCTATAGCGTGACCTTCGATGGGGTCGCCAACGCCAAACTTGAGGTTCCGCAGGGAATCGAAGCCAAGGCGGGCGAACTGGTGACCGTCACGGCTGTCGTTACAGCAGATCCCAAGGATCTCAAAGGCAACAACATGAGCGTGAACCTGAGAGTGGTCGCCAATGATGATGCAGCCATCTCGGCTGTGTCAGAATCGCGTTTCATCAGCCCGGCCCCCAAACTTTAAGCGAGAGGACACCACCTTGATCAACGCAACGGATTCAAAGCCCTGGTACAAGCAATTCTGGCCATGGTTCGTGATTTCCCTTCCTGCAACGGCCGTTGTAGGCGGCTTGATCACGGTGGTGATTGCCGTCAACAACAAACCCGACATCGTGCGCGACGACTGGTACAAGGATGGCTTTGCCATCCAGCAGCGAAAAGATCGCACCGAGCGCGCCAAGGCACTGGGTATCAAGTTCGATTACACACTGGAACAAGACACCCAGAAATTACACCTGACACCAGTGGGCGTCGACACCACCGCTACGCCCATTCTGGTCGTCAGTTTGCAGCACCCCACGCTGGAGGCCCGCGACATTGAAGCAACGGCCGCATTGATGCCCGATGGGCGCTACTCTGCCCTGCTGCAGTCAAAACCGGAAGGGCTGTACCGCGCGCAAATCAGCGCACCGGGGGGAGACTGGCAGATCAACGGGGAAATCCAGTTCAGTGCACCGACCGTTGGCGGTCAGTTGAGCGTGCCCTGAAGGCAATGAGTGACCCCATAACGTCTACGGTACACTGCTTTCATTGCGGATTGCCTTCACCCAAGGATTCACCATTCCAGCTGGATATCAACGGGGCAACGCGCACCCTGTGCTGCCCTGGTTGTCTGGCGGTGGCCAAAACCATCGTCGACATGGGCATGTCGAGCTATTACCAACACAGGGAAAGCTGTGAACCCGGTGCCATTCCCTCGGCCGACATGGTGCCGGAATTTCTCGATGAACTGACACGCTGGGATGCCCCGGCCCTCACCCAACAATATGTCTCGGCCAACGAAAACGGCGACGCCACCACAACGTTGATCATCAGCGGCATCACCTGCGCCGCCTGCGCGTGGCTGATCGAACGCAAACTGTCGACGCTGGCCGGTGTACGCGAATTCCGCCTCAACATGTCGACGCATCGCGCCGTCGTGCGCTGGCAACCGGAAGTATTGCCGCTCTCCCAGATTATCCAGGCCATCGCCAGCGTTGGCTACAAGGCCGAACCCTATCAGCCGGAGCGCAGCGAGCTGTTGCGCAAGCAGGAAAACCGCACGGCACTGATCCGCATCGGTTTGGCTGGCCTGGGCACCATGCAGGTCATGATGTTTGCCGTAGGCCTGTATGCCGGCGACGTCAGCGGAATCGAAAACCAGTACCAGTATTTCCTGCGCATCGTTTCCTCGTTGGTCACGCTGCCGGTGTTGCTCTATGCCGGCTATCCGTTCTTGCACGGGGCCTGGATCAACCTGCGCGAACGCCAACTGGGCATGGATGTGCCGGTGTCGATCGCGCTGCTGCTCGCCTATTGCGCCAGTCTTTATTCCACGTGGGTGAAAGGGCCCGAGGTGTATTTTGACTCGGTGTGCATGTTCATTTTTTTCCTGCTGATTGGCCGGTATCTGGAGATGCGGGCGCGCCACCATGCGGCCACGTCTTCGCTGGCCGCCGGGGGACACAGGACACTCACGGCGCGCAAACTGGATGACGCCGGCAATGCGCACCTGATCCCGGCCGATATGGTCGCCGTCGGTGACCTGATCCAGATTCGCGCCGGCGAAACGATACCCTGCGACGGCACTATCGAAAGCGGCGAGTCCTCGGTCGATGAAGCCATGCTTACCGGGGAATCCCTGCCCGTGCCGTGTCAGGTCGGTAGCCGCGTGTTGAGCGGTTCGATCAATATCGACAACCCGCTGCAGGTGCGGGTGACGCGTCCTGCCCATGCCAGCACGATGAATACGCTGCGGCGGCTACTGGATCAGGCGCAGGGCGAAAAACCGGCGATGACCATGCTTGCCGACCGGATCGCCGCCAAAGTGGTGGCCCGAGTCCTCATCGTGACCGCACTCACCTATGCAGGCTGGATGTGGTACGACCCGCAGCACGCCTTCTGGATTGCCCTGTCGGTACTGGTGGTGACCTGCCCCTGCGCGTTGAGTCTCGCGACCCCGACTGCATTGACCACGGCGACCACGGCCCTGGCGGATCTGGGATTCCTGGTAACTCGCGGACATACCCTGGAGGGTTTGGAAGCCTTTGATCACGTGGTTTTCGACAAGACGGGCACTTTGACCGAAGGCAAGTTCAGTGTCGCAGACGTCAATGTCATGGGCAGCTTTCCGCGCGACGAATGTCTGGCCCTTGCCCAGGCCCTCGAATCACAGTCCGAGCACCCGGTCGCCAAGGCCTTCAGTCATTTGGGAGCTGCCGTCCGCCACGTGAATGACGTGCGCATCGTTGCCAACCAGGGGGTCGAAGCCACCCATCAGGGACAGCGTTATCGCATCGGTGTTGCCCGCTTTGTCGCGGCACTTTGCGGTAAGGAAGTGCCTGTCGTTCCAGACAGTGGTCATTGGTTGCTGCTGGGCAACGAACAGGAAATGCTGTGCGCCTTCCGCGTGCAAGACGAAGTGCGCGCCGACGCCAGGGCCCTGATCGATTTACTGGCCAAGCGGGGTTCACAAATCCATTTGCTCAGCGGTGATCACAGCGAGCATGCCCGTCAGGTGGCTGATCAGCTGGGCATTCCTCATTGCCGCAGCGGCGCCAGCCCCGAAGACAAACTCGCCTACGTGACCGACCTGCAAAGTCGGGGCAAGGTATTGATGGTAGGTGACGGGCTCAACGATGCGCCGGTGTTGGCCGCGGCCCACGTGTCAGTCGCCCTCGCATCCGGCAGCGATCTGGCCAAGATCTCGGCCGATGCACTGATCCTCAACAACCGCTTGTCGACCTTGCAGCGTGCCCTCGATATCGTGGAATTCAATCGCCGCATCATGCGTCAGAACATTGCCTGGGCCGTTATTTACAACACACTGGCGGTGCCATTTGCGGCATTCGGGTTTGTACCTCCCTGGGCCGCCGCGATTGGCATGTCGACCAGCTCGCTGGTCGTGGTGCTGAATGCGTTGCGCACCCGCCGGCATGCACGCAAAATAGGCCTCACCCTTTCCTGACGCGTCGATTTTTCTGGAGTCAGCCTGGAGCACGCATGGAAATCATCTATTTCTTGGTACCCATCGGCATTGTCATGCTGGGTGTCGCCATCGGGTTGTTCAGTTGGGCGGTCAAGTCGGATCAGTTCGATGATCTGGATCGTGAAGGACGCCGCATCCTGTTTGATGAGGACATGGTCGCTCCCCAGGGCAAAAGCACGACCAACTCCCCTGCCTCGGCTACAGCCGCTGAAAAAGTTACCCCCCCTGATAACGGTGCAACCGCTGGTACAGATAATCGGGGCCCTGAGGGAATCCCCCCCTGAATGGATACGAGTCTGAGCTTGCTGGCCGCGTTTTCCGTTGGCTTCCTGGGTAGCCTGCACTGTGTCGGCATGTGCGGTGGCATCAGTGCCGCACTGGGCCAAAGCCTCGGTGGCAACAACGGGGGCGCATTCTCCCGCCGCCTGACTTACCAATTCCTGTTCAGCGGGGGCCGTATTGGCAGCTACATGCTGGCGGGGCTGCTGGCGGCCAGTCTCGGCGAGGGTTTTCGCCAGGTACTCGGGCCACAGGCCCAACTCGTATTGCGCAGCGGTGCCGGCCTCATGCTGATTGCGCTGGGACTTTACCTCAGCAATCTCTGGCGGGGGCTGTCCCGACTGGAGCAACTGGGCAGCCGTCTGTGGAAACACCTTTCGCCCATCAGCCGTCATCTGCTGCCTGTCACCCGTCCTTCCCAGGCACTTGCATTGGGCGCATTGTGGGGATGGCTGCCTTGCGGGCTGGTCTACAGCGCCCTGAGCTGGAGCATTGCCGCTCCGTCGCCCTTGCTGGGAGCACTCACCATGGGCTATTTTGGGCTTGGGACGCTTCCCGCCATGCTCGGCGTCGGCCTGTTTTCGGGAACAGCACAAGCGCTATTGCGGGCACCAGCGCTGCGCTGGATGGGCGCGACCCTGCTGATCGTTTTTGGTCTGTGGACACTGGCGTCCCCCTGGATGGGCGGCCATGGCATGCACGGCTGAGACGCAACTCCTTCCACTTCCTTTTCGTGATCTGACAGGACCGCATGGCGCTGATTGAAATCCATCCAGGCATGGACAGCAACGGAACGCTGGTCACCACCTTCCCTTGGCGACCCCTTGAATCCCTGCACCTGTGGATCGACGGTGATGCCTATTACCCGCGCATGCTGGCTGCCATCGAACGGGCCAGCCACAGTGTGGATCTGGAAACCTACCTGGTCAGCTCGGGCGCCATCGCGGATCGTTTTATCGCCGCGCTGATTGCCGCGACTGAGCGTGGCGTGCGCGTGCGGTTGTTGCTGGATGCCATCGGCGCACGTGGTTTTTTACCTGTCGATCAGTTGCGTCTGCGCAAGGCCGGCATTGATCTGCGCTTGTACAACCCGCTCGCCCACAAGAAATACGCCATGAACCTCGCACGTGACCATCGCAAGATTCTGGTGGTCGACCATCGAGTGTCATTCGTGGGCGGTGCCGGCATTACCGATGACTTCGACCCGCAGCTCAGTGGCAATAACGCCTGGCATGACATCATGCTGGAAAGCAGTGGTGCCGTTGCGGCGGACTGGGGCGAACTGTTCGAGCACGGCTGGATACACCACGAGGGCATGCCACCACTTTCGGCAACCCGTCGGTTCACCAACTATCTGCGACACCACGACCTGTTTCGGCCGCTCACGGGCGGCATTGCACACACGCGGGTAAACGCCAGCAACGGGCAAGGACACGAACAAATCAAGGGCGATCTGGTGAAGCGTATCCGCTCGGCCAAACGCCGCGTCTGGGTGGCGACTGCCTATTTCTACCCCAGTCGCAAGCTGCGGCAGGCACTTTCCAAAGCGGCGTTGCGCGGAATCGATGTGCGTCTGCTGTTACCGGGCCCGAGTACCGATCACCCTGCGGTGCGCTATGCAAGCCGCCGCTATTTTGGCCGGCTGCTCCGTAGTGGCGTGCAGATCCATGAGTACCAGCCTTCCTTCTTGCATATGAAAGTCGCGCTGGTGGATGAATGGGTGAGCCTGGGGTCCTGCAATTTTGACCGCTGGAATCTGCGCTGGAATCTCGAAGCCAACCAGGAAGTCGTCGACGAGGCGTTTGCTGCCGAGATCCGCCGGATGTTCGAGGTCGACATGGAGGTCAGCCAGCATATTTCCCCGGTCCAGTGGAGTCGCCGCCGCTGGCAGGAAAAATGGCGCGAGCATTTCTGGTACCAGATCGCACGCATTATCGAATTCATCAGCCTGCATCGACGCTGGCGGCGTTAGGCCAATCGGCAAAAATCGTCTACCCTACCTAGTCACCGTCATTTGAAGTGGCGGCAACCTTCTCCACAACGCCATGTGACAGGGTCAGTGTATGGGAATCAAGGCGAGTGAGCTTCGAAGCCAGGTGATCCGGCCGGTGCTGCAACGACTGCATCGCTGGTCACCCGTGCTGGAGAATTTGCTCATGGGAACAGCGGCCCAGGCCAGTCGGCTGGGGCATACGATCAAACAGGCGCGTGGCCTGGGCTTGTATGGCATCGAAAAGGATACCCACCAGGATGTCTGGGATCGTTTTCTGGCCCATCACCCGGACGCCGCCAGCATGGTGCGGGGTTTTGCCTCGCAGCGCGAGTTCCTGTCGGAACCCGAACTCGAACTCATTTCCAACATGGCGTACAGCACGGCCATTGCCTGGGCCATTTACGAAGGCCATGAGGCCCAGTACCCGGAAAACCCGGACGATCTGGAAGCCCTGGCACTGTGCTGGTTCCGTTATTTCCCGCGCGAGAACATTACCGACAGCCCCAGCGATTTCATCCAGAATTATCGCATGCTGGTGAATGATCAGTAGGACACCACACCCGCCCCAGTCAACGCGGCGCTGACCGCACGCTCAGACGGCAATATCAAACGGCAGGAAGCGGTCTTCCCAGGGCGCGCCAGAGCTGGCCCAGCGCCTCGGCAGCGCGCATCGGAATCTTGTAATCGACATAGGGCGTGACCTCGGTGGCACCGGGGTTGATTTCCACGGTTTTTGCCCCCCAGTATTTTGCATCGAGTACCGGTTGCGCGATGTACGGAAACACGCTGGTCGTGCCGATGGAAAATACCAGGTCAAATCCCTGCGAGAGCTGGGTCTGCAGGGTGTCCAGCGCCACCAGGGGCAGACGTTCCCCGAACAGCACCACGGAAGGCCGCATCATGCCATAACAGCGCGGACAGATGGGTGGCACCGACAAACCGGCATAATCAGGCACGGTTTCGCTGAAATGACAGGACGTACAAAACAGCTTCGCTACGTTGCCATGAATCTCGATCAGTTGACGCGACCCTGCCGACCGATGAAAACCGTCGATATTCTGCGTGAGTACCCAGGTTTCGGGCTTCATGCGCTCGATTTCTGAGATCACGCGGTGCGCCAGGTTGTGACCCGCCCCGCGACAGGCAGACTCCACCTGCAGCAGATATTTCCAGGTGATATGCGGTTTCATCAGCATCATGCGGCCGGAAAGCGCTTCTTCGATGCTGATGTTGTCTTCGGTCAGTGGGTCGTTGTATAGCCCGCCAATGCCGCGATAAGTCGGCAGGCCGGAATCCGCAGAGACGCCCGCGCCGGTGATAAATAAAATACGTCTGGATTTTTCAACCAGCGCAGCGATTTCCTGTAACTGTGATGGAACTGCAATGTCGTTCATGCCCAACCTTCAGGCGACTGCCGATGTTTCTTTTATTTTGCGTTGGCAACGGGCAAAAGCCACATCCAGATACTGGCTTGGCTCGATTTTCTCGCCGGCCGGCGACCACGTGCACGATGCCAACTGCACCGGCAGACCCGACAAACGTACGTCTTTCAACACTTTGGCGGATTGGAGCAAGGTCTGCAGGCGCTCATGCCGGCGCTCGGCGTCAATCACCGAGTCGCACAACCACAAGGCGGCGAATTTGCCCCCGCCCACCCGCGCTGCCATTTCGAGACCGCCGGATAACGTTGCACTCAGGCTGCGAGCGACGGTGCGAAGCATTTCATCGCCCATGTTTTCGCCACAGTGTTCGTTGATATCCTTGAAGCCTTCAATCATCACCACGGCCAGAAAAATGTCGTGGTGACGACTCTCACTGGCAACGAACAAGGCTTCTTCAAACGTACGCCGGTGCGGCAGATGCGTGATGGCGTCATTAGCCAGCCGATCCTGCAATTTCCGGTTAAGCAATTGCAATTGATCGCGCTCCATGGCGATAAGGCGGTTTTGCAGAAAGTTCTCGCGCTCATGTTTTTCCAGTCGATGACAGACAACCAATGACAATATCGTGCCGATGGCCAGCAGGAATTCAATCATGACCCGCTCACTGGCGCTGACCGGATCCGCCGTCAGCACGGCCGTTGCGTTGATGAACAACAGCGTGCCGCATAGCAATGACAGATTGAAAGGCAGCCGCATGTAGGCGAACACAAACACTTCGACAAAAAACAGGGCGGCGTAATAAATCTGCTTGATGGGCGCGGGAGACAAATAGGCAAAGGACATGACAACGAGCGAACAGATCAACCCGTTGATCAGTAACAAGGGCGCGTGATAAACGGCGTCACGCGAGCGGGAAACATAAAGCGCGGAGCACAGTACGGTCACCACGGCAAACAGCCGACCCCATTGCGAAATCGGGTGAACCTCAAGCGCCCAGAAGGATTCAATGAACACACCACTGAGCAGGAACAGGATGGCGAGCGCGCTGGCCTGCCTGACCGTCTGTTTGTACCAGAGGGCATGTTCCTTGCGAAAATCGGCTTCGAGGCTGGCGCCAAAACGCAGCTCACCCCACCGATTGGAGCGAAGGGTATTCAGCTCCTCAACGCACTGATAGTAATTCTTGTTTTCCATGCTTGTCGTCCGCGCAATAGACGGATTCTGATCATACCTCTTCGCGCGGAGGATGCACACCTACAAACTGTTCGGCGCGATTGCGACCGCCCCGCTTGGCGCGGTAGAGCGCATCATCGGCCATGCGGACAAGATCACGCATTTCCAGCTCGTCATTGGGGCTGAGCTCCCCCACCCCCACGCTGACCGTGACCACGGGCAAAATTTTCGAGGCGGGATGTGGAATGGCTGCGGCCTGTACGCTTTCGCACACGATTTTGGCCAGGGCGAACGCCTCGTCCCCGCTGAGTTCCGGCAACAGAACCCCGAACTCTTCCCCACCGTATCGGGCCACCACATCACCGGGCCGATGGAACAGGCCCTTGATACACTGGGCCACCCGGGTGATGCACTGATCCCCGCTGACATGCCCCAGCGCATCGTTATAACGTTTGAAAAAATCGATATCGATCATCAACAGGGAAAGCTGGCTGCCGCGACGGCGGGCCCGCCGCCATTCATCATCCAGCGCATTATCGAAATAGCGACGATTGAAGACACCGGTGAGCGCGTCGACATCCACCAGCTCCTTGAGTTTGTCATTGATCTGGGCAAGTTGCTGATTCTGGTGTTCGATCAGGCTTTGCTGCAGAAACTCACGGCGTAACGCGTGTTCATAGGCAAATGCACCGCCGCAACAGAACAACACCCCGCCACCATTGAGCATGAGGAAATAACTCAAGGGGTACCATTCATCGAGCACCGGCACCAGGATAGCAATCGACGACAGCATGAAAATCCCGCTGGACGTGACCACAAACCAGAAACGCATGCGGGCAAGGGTCAATCCGCCCATCACCATCGACAGCAGGCTCGCCATGTAAATACTGGCCGTATCGGCCGGCACCAGGGTGATCATCCACAGGGTTGTCAGCATCAGGATGCTCATGCCCACCACCAGATAATGCTGCTGGTAACGAATGGCCCAGGGGCGACTGCCGATGTAATACAACAGCATCAGTGCAGGCAGTGCCACCAGATAACGAATGGCCCAGACGCCGGTGACGTTTTTCTTGAGCAGCATGAAATCAAAGACACCGTAAACGACATAAAGCATCATCAACAGCAAATGAAGGAGACGGATATAGCGCCAGTCCCGGCTCTGGAACATCGCCTGGAAACGGCTCTCAAGGGCGGGCACAAATTTGAGACCGCCACGCCCGAAATACAGCCCGGCGTAGGCGTCTTCCTTGCGCCCGGAGAGGAGGAATTCGATGGCAGCGGCGGAATCGCCAGTGCTGTCGACGTGAGGAGTCACCGTACAAGCCACCTGTAGTTTACGCGCGCCTGCGTGGAGAGGCCCGAACCTTCCTCCAGCATAGCCCACGCGTTACAAAAAGGCTGTCTTTTCACACACCTGCAGAAATCTGCCACAGGTGTCCCGCGATCAATGCATCAGCGCAAACAGCCGGCGGCGGTACTGCGAGACCAGAGGGTTGTCGTTACCGAGCAATTCCAGCGCAGTGATGAAGGATTTGCGCGCGCCGTCATTGCGGAACGCCCGATCACGCCGGATCACCTGCAATAACAGATCAAGCGCCTGCTCTACTTCACTCGCCATCAGCAGATGCAGCGCCATGAAGTAGCGGGCTTCGGTATTGTCCGGCGCTTCTGCCAGCATTTGTTGCAACATTTCCGGGGCCGGACCGTCATAAATCTCCCGGATCAGGAACAACCGCGCCTTGGCCTTGGCTTTGGGTGGTTCTTCCTTGATGTTGTCGAGCACGGCCTGGGCTTCATCAAGCTGGCCCATGTCCATCAACACATCCGCGAGAGCCGTCTGGTATTCCAGGCGGGCAGGTTCCTGATGGATGCCGTCTTGCAGCAACGCAATGGCATCTTCAAACGCTTCGATACGACGGGCTTCATCTACCTGGGCCAGCAGCGGATCGCCGCCCTCGTCTGCTTCGGGTTCATCGGCCGCCGGAGCGACGGCAGCGTCCAGCAAGCGACGAATTTCGGATTCCGGCTGCAAGCCGACCAATTCCCCGGCCAACTGGCCCCGAAACACCAATTTGAGCGTGGGCAGGGAACGCACCCCCAATTGCTGAGCCAGCCCCGGATGCGCATCGGTATCGACCTTGGCCAGAATGAAACGCCCCTTGTACTCGTTCGCGAGTTTGGCCAGCACCGGCATGAGCTGCTTGCAGGGTTGACACCATTCCGCCCAGAAATCCATCAGGATCGGCACCTGCATGGATTTCTGCAGCACAGACTGAACGTTAGCCTGCGTAATTTCAACGATATAGGGACTGTCGCTCATGGGAAGGACTCGATCAAAAGGGTATGAGGGCAAGAATATCAAGTGCGGGCGAAGGGGGAAACCATTCCCTTCACCCGGAGGATGCGTGGACGGACGCTGGCGGCTGCCGGCGCGTCGTTACTGGGAGCGAGACTGCTTCCTTTCGGAAACCTTGAGCGCGAGCAGATCAATGTCAGCGGAAATTTCGTCGAGGCGGGCGACCACTTCATCGACTTCGCCACGTCCCGGAATATTCAGGCGCGCCAGGGCACTGCTCACGCGATCATCAAAGGCGCGTTCGACCTTGTTCCAGGAACCGCTGGCGCGGGCGCGCAAGCCATCGACCTTGTCGCGGGCGGTCGTAATATGACGGTCGAGATACGAGCGTGTGCGTACCTCAAGGCGCTCACCATCCTGCACCAGGGCGTCGAACAACTTGCTGCCTTCCGCTTCAGCCTTTGCGTATGCACCCAGACCCGCCAGCCAGATCTGGTTGGCGGAATCACGTACCTTGTCTGCCAACTGGCCTTCAGCCAGTGCTGCCAACTTGTCGGAAACCTTCTCTGCCATTAGCCTGTCCTCCTGCCATTTGGTCCAGAATACCCCGATATTCTAGAATCGTCACCCATGACAAGGCAGGCTTGTTCGAAGCCCTTGATGGGGCACCGAAAAAGCCACGACCCGGCCTGCCGCATGACGCTAGAATGTCACTTCAATCACTGGCACTTCACTCACTGACGCCCCTTGAAACGGAATCACACGCCGCATGACCCAGTCGCCCACTTTCAAACTCCTGCCCACCCACGCCGGCGACCACAAGCGTTGGGGCAATGCCAGGGGCGCTGGCGTCGGTCTGGCGATGATGCAGGCGGCCAAGTCGCATGACGGGCTGACCCTGATCATCACGCCGGACACACACGCAGCCCTGCAAGCCGAACTGGAGGCTGAATTCTTTGCCGATGCCGGCCTTGAAACGCTGGTGTTTCCGGATTGGGAGACCTTGCCGTACGACAGTTTTTCACCGCACGAGGACATCATCTCGCAACGTTTGTCGACACTGGCCCGTTTGCCGCTGATCAAGCGCGGCGTGCTGATCGTTCCGTTGTCGACCTTGCTGCACCGATTGCCACCCGTAAGCTTTCTGGCCGCGCACAGCCTGCATCTGGATACCGGGCAACAGTTCGATATCGACAGCGTGCGCAAGAAACTCGAGGAAAACGGTTATCGCTGCGTCGGAACCGTGATGGAACACGGTGATTTTGCCGTTCGTGGCGCCATTTTCGATATTTTCCCGATGGGCAGTGAAACGCCTTACCGGATTGAATTGTTCGATGACGAGATCGATACGTTGCGCACCTTCGATCCGGAGTCGCAGCGTTCCCTGGACAAGGTGGACGGCATTCGTCTCTTGCCTGGACGTGAATTTCCGCTCGATCAGGCGGGCATCAAGCGTTTCAAGGAAAATTTCAAGGAAACCTTCGACGTCGATCAGCGGCAATGCCCGTTGTATCAGGATGTCAGCGCCGGCATCGCCAGCGCCGGTATCGAATATTTTCTGCCACTGTTTTTTACCAGCATGGCAACACTGTTCGATTACCTGCCGGCCAACACACTGGTTATCAATCGCGAACCACTGCAAGACGCTGCCACGCACTTCATTGCCGAGTGCAATCACCGTTATGACGAACTCGGTCACGATATCCGTCGGCCGATCCTGCGTCCGCACACGGTGTTTGTGCCGGTTGAGGAATTCAATCAACGCCTGGCCGAATTCCGTCGGCTGAGTATTCAACAGGCCAATGAAGAAGAAAAAGCCGGTCGCGCCAACCTGCCCTTCTTGCCGCCCGCGGATTTGGCCATTAATGCCAAGGCGCAGCATCCGCTGGCCAAACTGGAAACCCACATTCTCAATTGCCGCGCCGAAAAACGCCGCATCCTGTTCTGCGCCGAATCGGCCGGACGCAAGGAAACCCTGCTCGAATTGCTGGGCCGTATCCGCGCGCAACCACGGTCGGTAGAGTCCTGGGAAGATTTTCTGACCCAGGATGCCGAGCTGTGCATCGCGGTTTCCCCACTGGGCCAAGGGCTGGAACTCGAAGAGCCATGCATTTCGGTCGTTACCGAGCCACAACTGTTCGGTGAACGTGTCATGCAGGCGCGCCGACGCAAGCGCACCGACGATTCCAGCGACCAGGTCATCAAGAACCTGACCGAACTGAATATCGGCGCCCCTGTGGTGCACATCGAGCACGGCGTCGGTCGTTATCAGGGCTTGCAGAATCTCACCATCGACGGGCAGGAACAGGAATTCCTGACGCTGGAATATGCCGGCGGATCGAAACTGTATGTTCCCGTGGCCAGTCTGCACCTGATCAGTCGTTACAGTGGCGCCGAAGACAGCTCTGCCCCGCTGCATCGTCTGGGCACCGAACAATGGGCGAAAGAAAAACGCAAAGCGCAGGAACAAATCCACGACGTTGCCGCCGAGCTTCTCAACATTTATGCCCGTCGAGCGGCCAAGGCCGGTTATGCCTTCAAGCTGGGCAAGCAGGATTACCAGAATTTCGTGGAAGGTTTCCCGTTCGAGGAAACACCGGATCAACAGCACGCCATTCAGGCCGTGATTGCCGACATGACTTCGCCCAAACCGATGGATCGACTGGTCTGCGGCGATGTCGGTTTCGGCAAGACCGAAGTGGCCATGCGCGCGGCCTTCATTGCCGTGCAGTCGGGAAAACAGGTCGCCCTGCTGGTACCGACCACCCTGCTGGCCCAGCAGCATTACGAAACACTGAAAGACCGTTTCGCCGATTCCCCTGTGAATATCGAAGTGCTTTCGCGTTTCAAAACAGGCAAGGAACAAACGCGCGCCATCAACCTGATCGCAGAAGGCAAAATCGACATTGTCGTCGGCACGCACAAACTGCTGCAGGATGACTTGCAGTTCAAGGATCTGGGGCTGATCATTGTCGACGAAGAACACCGTTTCGGTGTGCGTCACAAGGAAAAGCTCAAATCGCTGCGTTCGGATGTCGACATGCTGACCCTGACGGCGACGCCGATTCCGCGTACGCTCAACATGGCAATGTCAGGCATTCGCGACATGTCCATCATCGCCACACCGCCCGCCAAGCGCCTCTCGATCAAGACCTTCGTGCGAGAATCCAAGGAGCCTTTGATCAAGGAAGCCATTCTGCGGGAACTGTTGCGCGGTGGTCAGGTGTACTACCTGCACAACGAAGTCAGCACCATTGACAAGACGGCTGAAACTATCGAAAAGCTGCTGCCGGAAGCGCGTGTCGGCGTCGCCCACGGGCAAATGCGCGAACGTGAACTGGAACGCGTGATGTCGGATTTTTATCACAAGCGTTTCAACGTGCTGGTGTGCACGACTATCATTGAAACCGGTATCGACGTCCCTTCCGCCAATACCATCGTGATCGATCGCGCCGACAAACTCGGTCTGGCGCAGCTGCATCAGCTGCGTGGTCGTGTTGGGCGTTCACACCACCAGGCTTATGCCTATCTGCTCACACCCAATCCGAAAACACTTTCCGACGACGCCCACAAACGACTTGATGCGATCACCCTGGCACATGACCTGGGCGCCGGTTTCACCCTCGCCAGCCATGACTTGGAAATTCGCGGCGCGGGAGAATTATTAGGCGAAGAACAAAGCGGCCAGATGCACGCCATCGGCTTCTCACTGTATATGGAAATGCTGGATCGGGCAGTGAAAGCCATCAAACAAGGCAGAACCCCCAATCTCGACCAGCCCCTGCAGTTGGGCGCCGAGGTCAACCTGCGGATACCTGCGCTGATTCCCAACGACTACCTGCCGGATGTACACACGCGCCTGATCATGTACAAGCGCATTTCGAATGCCGCCGATGAAGCCTCGCTCGATGAATTGCGGGTGGAAATGATTGACCGTTTCGGTCCCCTGCCCGATTCCACCAAAAACCTGTTTGCGGTGAATCGCCTGCAACAAATGGCCGCGACACTGGGTATCGCCAAAATCGACGCTGGCCCCAAAGGTGGCCGACTGGAATTCGGCGCCAACCCCAAGGCCGATCCGCTAACATTGGTGAAACTGGTGCAATCCATGCCGCAAAAGTTCAAACTCGACGGCGCCGACAAATTGCGTTTCATGCTCGAAAGCGAGACGGGTCAGGAACGTATTGCGCTGGTTCAGGAATTGCTGGAACGCATTGCCCCCAAGCGGAAAACGGCCTGAGCAATCACGTATCCAGGCACGGCAAGAATAACGACAACCATAGAGGTCACCATGTCTTTCAGCTACCGCACCCTGCTGCTTTCACTGCTGTCGATGACCGCAGGACTGACACATGCCGATGACAGCATGCAAGTGAATATGCTGGTGTATGCCCAACCAGAACATAGCGTTTCGTTCGAATTGTGGCGCCCGGCTTCCGAGCTGCAACTGGCCTACCCGGCCAACCTGATCGACCTGGCTGGCACTAGAACCCCTCGCGATGAGCGTTATTCCGAGCTGGGCGTTTCCACCAGTGCGCGTATGGACCGTGCCGCGCAGCGCCTGCATGCGTCCGAGTACCGCGTGCTGCTGCAAAAAAGCTGGAGCCAGCCCGTGCCTATGTCTGCCACACAACCCGCCGTTCTGGTTCAGGGCGGGCAAGCCATAGGCGATCATCACGAACTCGAAGGTTATCTGACGATCTATTACCACGAAAACCGGCTTCGCCTGGGAACCCACCTGTGGTTGAGCAGCCTTGCCGGCACTACCCCCACGCCGGGAGCACCGACAACACCGGGCATTTCCACCACGGCCAGTACCGATGTTTTGCCAGACAGCACCGGCGCTGAGGTTTCATTGAAGACAGACACCCCGAGCATTCCGCTTGCCAATGTGGTCGCACTCAATGACACGCGCATTCTCAACCCGGGTGATCTGCACTTGATCGATCACCCACGTTTTGGCGTGTTGATTGAGATTGGCAGCGGTGACAATGCCGGGGAAACGGGAGCAGACAGTGTATCTGAAGGAACGGCTTCTTCGGAAAGCGAGGTGAATTCGTCGCAACAGTGAACCGGCACAGTTCACTGTTGCGCGCTTGCACCTTGAGTTATCAATCACGCCCTCTCTGGTTTTTGGTAAGTACCAAATATCCGGTCGCAAATCGTGAATACCACGGAAATATTGGTCGCTTTGCGATTGGCGTGATGAAAGTCGTGACATGGCGAATTGGCAAAAAACCAATCATAAACCGGCAGTCGATAGCCACAGTGTGTCACCATGGTCACGGCGGTCAGCAAAAAAGCTCCGGCAAAAAACGTGATTGGATGTATCGGGAACAGGATTCCGTAAATATGAAAGAAGAAAAACACTGAGAATCCCTCTACCGGATGCACCACCATTGCCGTCCAGATGGAGAGCGGCGGCTGATCGAAATGGTGGACGCGATGCACGTTTTTCATATACCACCCATTCGCGTGCTCGATGCGGTGCCAAAAATAGGAGGCGATATCCCCCAGCAGAAAATAGAGCACCAGGTCGCGAGCAAATTCAAACATTGGCGGCGCTGTTGTCGGCACATCCATTTTGAAGGGCAATGGCACGGTAAGCAGCACCGCCATTCCGATCAGATAAAACGTCGAGTACCACTTCATCGCGCGCCAGTATACGGCCACGCTTTGCCGCCAGGTGAGGCGTCTGGTGATGAACACATCCACGATGGAAAACACCATACCCGGCACATAGACGCCGAGCATCACCGCGGTCAAAAACATCCCCGGCGAGCTGATGAAGTCGCCAAAGCTAGTCATAAACCAGTCCCATACGGGTTGCAGCATTCGGTCACTTTGAACCGCGATGGTGTGGATCATTTCGTTTTCTTGCGTCGTCATGGCAGCCTCCTCTTTTATCGTACCGTCCGGTACGGTACGATACTACTTCATGAACCGTCAAGCCCCCCCAAGCAATGCTCAGAAGAAAGGCCGCCCGCTCGAAGGGGGGCTGCAAGACCGCCTGCTCGATCACACCATCAAGATTCTGCTGCGGGATGGCTATAAGCTATTCAGCATGAACGCGGTGGCTCAATCGGCACGCGCCTCCAAGGAGACGCTTTATCGCCACTTTGGCGACAAGAGCGGCCTGCTGCATGCCGCCCTCATCCGTAACGCGAGACTTATCGGGCCGCTGCTTCTCGATGGGCTGGATATCAACGCCGCCCCTGAAGACAAACTGTACCGGCTGGGCATGAATTACCTGCACGGTTGCTATCTACCGCAAGCGCTGGCATTGCAGCGCATTGCCTATGCGGATGGCGAGAACGGCCTGGGACCTATTTTTGCTGCAGAAATCACCGAGAATGCCATTACCCATGTCACGAGAGTAATGGAAGAGTTCAGTGGTCCGGATTCACGCCGTGATGCCGAGACTTTCCTCGGCATGATTCAGGGAAAACTGCACGAAAAAATCATGCTTGGGGTGAAATTCGATAAATTGGAAGAAAAACTTGAAGCACAGGTGCGTCATGCCGTGCGAGTTTTTATGGCTTACCTTCGCGCTGAATGTTGATAGTCACCCACCATTTCTGCCCATTGCGTGATCTCCAATCTTGACGTTTCTGTCTTTTTCAATGCAGTGCTCGTTATAATAAAAAAATTAGATGTCTAATCCATTCTGATAAGAGTTAGGGATTGAGCAATACCGTATGGCTAGCAATCATTGATCAAAGTTTACCCGCCACTCAATTCCAAGCTCCTGCGCACAAAAGGAGAAACGCCATGAAATGCAATCCGGTTGGTTGGTTTGAAATCTACGTTCAGGACATGCCTCGCGCAAAGGCGTTCTACGAAGCCGTGCTCCACGGTAGGTTAGAAGAGTTGAAGAATCCTGATCCCAAAGGCTTCCCTGAAATGGAGATGTGGGCCTTTCCTATGTCAATGGAAGGCTATGGAGCGGCAGGCGCACTGGTTAAAATGGCCGGATGCCCTTCTGGTGGTAGCACTTTGGTCTATTTTTCCTGTGAAGATTGTTCCGTTGAGGCTGAGCGCGCGGCATCTCATGGAGGAGAAATATTCAAACAAAAGATGTCAATTGGCCAGCACGGTTTTATTGCCATGGTTATTGATACTGAGGGCAATACAATTGGCCTTCATTCCATGCAATGAAGGCACGGCCTCACCTTGAGTGGCTTAGCTCAGACGTTAATATTTATGAGTGCACACAAACAGAGCAGCAGAGCCATACGCTGTTTGTGTGCTAGAGAGCGAAACAACGCGGTCATTTAGCCGCAGAAGCCGAAAGCCTTCTCAACGTGATGGTGGCAGCTCCCATTCCCACCATTAACCAAAATTCTGCAAGATCTTCGATAAATTTATCGAGCGTCATCTCTATGTTGCCATCGATCCACGACGGCAATGCTTCGATACCGCCTCCGATCAGCAACGCTGCGCCAACCTTCGCGATCACATGGGGTTCGTTCGCGTTATGAAACACATGCCCAAAGGCTGAAAGCTCTTCAGCAATGCGGCGTATCACCCGCTTGCGATGTACGTGCGTGCCTGGTGTCAAGTTGTCATCACCAAACAGCACCTTCGCTGTAAGCGCTCATTCCATCACATACTGTACTTTCGGCTTCACGACAGATCTCATGGGATTATCCGCGAACTTCTCTTTCCATAGCCGCGGCGTTAATTCGTCGATACGATTAGCCGGATGCACGCTGA
>JBPOHS010000071.1:0-6178 GCA_052035295.1 Pseudomonadota bacterium | reverse complement strand
CCCGTCATGACCTCATCGAAAATCAGCACCGCGCCATACTGGTCACAAACCTCGCGCAAACCTTCCAGAAAGCCGGCGACGGGCGGAATGCAGTTCATGTTGCCAGCCACCGGCTCAACGATAATGGCAGCGATCTGCTCACCACTCTCCCGAAACGCCTCGCGCACATTATCGATATCGTTATAACGAAGCGTGATGGTGTGTTCGGCCACCGATGCGGGAACACCCGGTGAACTCGGCACGCCCAGCGTCAAGGCGCCCGAGCCGGCTTTCACCAGCAGCGAGTCGGCGTGGCCGTGGTAGCAACCTTCGAATTTCACGATCTTGTCGCGACCGGTAAAGCCTCGCGCCAGACGGATCGCGCTCATTGTCGCCTCGGTGCCCGAGCTCACCATGCGCACCGATTCGATGCTGGGCACCAGTGCGCAAACACGTTCTGCCATCTCGATTTCAATGGCCGTGGGCGCGCCAAAACTCAGGCCACGCGCGGCTGCGGCTTGCACGGCTTCCACGATGGTCGGGTGGCAATGCCCAAGGATCATGGGGCCCCAGGAGCCGACGTAATCGGTGTACTGTTTGCCGTCCTCGTCCACCAGGTGCGCGCCTTGTGCGCTCTTGAAAAACAACGGTGTGCCGCCCACGCCACGGAATGCACGCACCGGGCTATTGACGCCACCGGGAATGACCTGGCGGGCTTTTTCAAACAGGATTTCAGAACGACTCATGCAGGCACCTTATTCGTTGTCACGTCACTCAAAACAGTGTGTCCAATGGTATCAGGAAAACACTGTTCCATCTAAAGCACTGACCCGCGAACCTTAATCAAGTAGACTAGGCTGTCTGAAATTCCGTCTGTTTGTTTTGCGCCTGCGTCTCGTGCAGGTGCCCCCATGTCGCGTTGAGTCGCAGTGACATGGCAGTAGTCTCTCCAATGAGGATTCTCATGCAGTTCACGCTTTTAAACGCCCGCACCCTGAAGTTTGTCGGTACAGCCATGCTTGCCGGCGCCGTTATGTCGCTGTCCGGTTGCGGCGGAGAGGGGGATGCCAAGGCCGCCGCCGCTCCCGTGATGCCTCCGGTTGAGGTAGAAGTCATTACGGTGCAAAGCAACGCATTGCATCGCACCCTGCAGATGCCGGGGCGGGTGCAATCCATGCGCACGGCGCAGGTACGGGCGCAGGTCGATGGCATCCTTGAAAAGCGTGTCTACAAGGAGGGGAGTGATGTGAAGGCGGGGGCTGTCCTGTTTCGCATCGATCCTGAAGTCATGGCCGCCAACGTCGGTGTTGCCCAGGCGCACGTCGCCGAAAAGCAGGCTGATGCGCAGGTGGCCCGCCAAACCGCTGCCCGCATGCAGGCCCTGTTGAAAACCAATGCCATCAGCAGCCAGCAGTATGATGAGGCCGTCGCACGTCAGGCCCAGGCCGAAGCGTCGGTGGCCGCTGCCGAGGCCGCACTCAAGCGCGCCCGCATCGATCTGGACTACGCCACGGTGCGTGCACCCATTTCCGGGCGAATCGGGCGGGCGTTGGTGACAGAGGGGGCGTTGCTCAGCAAAGATGCCGCGACCCATTTGGCCACGATTGAGCAAGTCGATCCAATCCACGTCAATTTTGCGCTTTCCAGTGCCGATTACCTGCGCTTCCGGCAGCAGATCTTTGGCGCAGACGCCGTGCAGAAAACCAATCCGGTACAACGCGAGATTCTGGTTGATCTGCTGTTGGAAGACGGCTCGACCTACCCGCGCAAGGGCACGTTGTTGTGGGCTGATTTTGCGGTTGATCTCAATACCGGCTCCATCATGATGCGCGCAGAATTTCCCAATCCCAACGGCGCGTTGTTGCCCGGACAGTTTATTGGCGTGCGTCTGCCCTTTGCGACCGCAGAGGAATCCATGGCGGTTCCACAACGTGCAATGATGGCGTCGGCGCAGGGGCAATACGTTTATCGTGTCACAGGCGAGAACAAGGTCGAACCGGTAACGGTAGAGGTCGGTGGCCTGTCAGGGGCTGACTGGCTGATCCGCAAGGGCTTGAATGAGGGCGATCGGGTCATAGTCAACGGCTTGCAGAAAGTTCGCCCGGGAGCGGTGGTCAATCCGGTGTCCGCTGTCGTGCCCGCCGCTGCCGCCATGCAGGAGGACAAGGCCGTCACGCCTGGACTGACCGCGAGTCCCGCTACCGGCGCGGCCAAGGGGCAGTAAACATGTTGCCGCAATTTTTCATCAGTCGTCCCATTTTTGCGTGGGTCATCGCGCTGGCCGTGTTGCTGGGCGGATTGCTTTCGATTCCGTCGCTACCGGTGTCGCAATACCCGGAAGTCGCGCCACCTACTCTCAACATTACTGCCACCTATCCGGGGGCCAGCGCGCAGGTGATGGAAGAGACCGTCACCAACCTCATCGAACAGGAAATGAATGGTCTCGATAACCTTCTCTACATGGAATCCGCCACCGATTCCAACGGGTTGATGAATACCTCACTGACGTTTCGCACGGGCACCTCCCTCGATATCTCGTCGGTGGAAGTGCAGAACCGCATCAAACGCGTTGAAGCACGTCTCCCCGAGGAAGTCCGCCGTCAGGGCATTACCGTGGCGAAATTCCGCCGCAACTTCATGATGATCGTGACCTTCTACTCGCCTGACCGCAGCCTCGATCACGTCGGCATTGGCAGCTTCGTGGCATCCAACGCGCTGGAAAATATCCGTCGCGTGCGTGGCGTCGGGGAAACCCAGTTGCTCGGCACCGAGTATTCCATGCGCATCTGGCTCAACCACTACAAGCTGGCCGCCTTCAAGTTGAGCCCGGCCGAAGTCTTGCGCACCGTGCGTGCCCAGAACGTGCAGCTCGCGACCGGTGAAATCGGTCAGGCCCCGGCCGTGCCCGGGCAGGAAATCGCCGCTACCGTTCTCACGCGCGGCCGCCTGACAAGTCCTGAGGAATTTGGCGATATCGTCTTGAGAGCCAGCACCGATGGCGCAACGGTACGCCTGAGGGACGTTGCCCGCATTGAACTCGGCGCCCAGGATTACATCATTCGCACCCGCCTCAATGGCCAGCCATCGGCAGGCATCGGCATCAAGCTGGCGCAGGGCGAGAATGCACTTGACACGTCCCGTCGCGTGCAGGAACGCCTGAAAGAGATGGAAGCCAATTTCCCCAAAAATATCGCGTGGGACGTGTCCTATAACACCTCGCGGTTCGTTGATATTTCCATTCGTGAAGTCGTTAAAACACTGGCCGAAGCATTTGTGCTGGTGTTTCTGGTGATGTGGTTGTTCCTTGGCAGTTTTCGCGCTGCGATGATTCCCGCGCTGGTGGTGCCGATTTCGTTGGTCGGAACGCTGTGTGGCATTTATCTGCTGGGTTATTCGATCAACGTGCTCACCCTGTTTGCGATGGTGTTGGCGATCGGCGTGGTGGTTGACGATGCCATCGTAGTGGTCGAAAACGTCGAGCGCATCATGCATGAAGAAAAACTCGATCCGCTCAACGCGACACGCAAGGCAATGCAGCAAACCTTTGGTGCGATTGTCGGCATCACCGTCGTGTTGTCCGCCGTCTTTATTCCCATGGCGTTTTTCGGTGGCAGTGTCGGCACCATTTACCAGCAATTTTCGGTCACGCTCGTCTTGACCATGCTGTTCTCGGCCCTGATGGCGATGTCGCTTTCGCCTGCGTTGTGTGCCTCGTTCCTGCGTCCGCATGACGGTCACAAAGGGTTTTTGGCCTGGTTCAACGACAAGTTTTATGGCCTCAACCGGCGCTATGGGCGCTGGATTACCTGGGTGGCACACCGGCCTGTCCGCTTCCTGTTGGTGTATATCGCCATCGCCGCCACAGCCGTTGTGTTGTTCCTGCGACTACCCAGCGGATTTCTGCCGGCGGAGGATCAAGGCTACCTGATTTCCATCGTGCAGATGCCCGCCGGTTCCACGCAGGAACGTACGCTCAAGGTGCTGTCGCAGATCGAGGACTATTTTCTGCAGCAGCCCGAGGTGAGCAAGGTTGTGGCGATTGGGGGGTTCAGCTTCCTGGGGCGCGGTCAGGATGCTGCCATTGCCTTCGTTCGACTCAAGGAATGGGATGAACGCCCCGATCCGTCGCAGCATTCGCTTGCCGTCATGCAACGGGCAAACATGGCATTCTTTGCCATCAAGCAGGCCTTTGTCTTTGTGGTCAACCCACCACCAATACCGGAACTGGCTGCCTTGGGCGGGTTTGACTACCGCATGGTCGACCGTGCTGTCGTCGGGCGCGACAAATTGGTGGAAGCGCGCAATATCGCGCTGGGCCTGGCTGCGCAAAATCCGGTCCTGCAGGGTGTCCGTTTCGAAGGCAAGGAATCCGGCACGCAACTCTTGCTCGACATCGATCGCGTGCGCGCCCAATCCCTGGGCATTGATATTGCGGAATTGAACGATGCGCTGTCAGTCTCTTTGGGGTCGGCGTACGTCAACGATTTCTTCCGTGCCGGGCGCGTCCTCAAGGTCAACATGCAACTGGATTCCGAGTCCCGCACCACGCCCGAAAAAATCCTCGCGATGCGCATCAAGACCAGTCAGGGCACGCTCGTCCCCTTGTCGGAATTCGCTACACCGCGCTGGATTGTCGGCGCCCCTCGTCTTGACCGTTACAATGGCATGCCGGTAATGAAAATTGCCGGTAACGCAGCCCCCGGCCACACCACGGGTGAAGCCATGGCCGCGATGGAAGAAATCGCCAGACAGTTGCCGGCTGGCGTCGGTTTTGAATGGTCGACCACGTCCTATGAAGAAAAACTTTCCGGCGCCCAGACACCCCTGTTGTTTGGCTTGTCGATTCTGGTGGTCTTCATGTGTCTGGCCGCACTTTATGAGAGCTGGTCGATTCCCTTGGCGGTTTTGCTGGTGGTGCCGCTGGGCCTGTTTGGTGCCGTGTTGGCGGTCATGCTGCGTGAGATGCCCAATGACGTCTATTTCAAGGTCGGCATGGTCACCATCATTGGATTGTCAGCCAAGAACTCCATTCTGATCGTCGAGTTTGCCCGCCAGTTGGAGGCACAAGGTCGTACCGCCATGCAGGCGGTCATTGAAGCGGCCAAGTTGCGTTTACGCCCCATCATCATGACGTCGATTGCCTTTATCTTCGGCGTGTTGCCGCTGGTGATTTCCACCGGTGCTGGCGCCTCCAGCCGTCATGCCATCGGCACTGGCGTCATGGGTGGCATGGTGAGCGCGACGCTGCTGGCGATTTTCCTGGTGCCGGTGCTTTATGTGGTGATTCGCAAGCTGTTTCCGGGCGGGCTGGATGCGTCTGCCGAAAAACAGAATCCAGCTTGAAATCAGCAGGATGTGGCGCATATACCTAAAATGTGCGTTCTTATGAGTTTATTGTGCTTTATGGAATGACCGGGCCCGCGTATCCTTGCGGGCGTTTTCATTTGCAGTCGTAATATGGGTCTTTAGCGTTATGTCGTCGAACTCTGAAAAAATTGAAGTGGCCGAGATTTCCAACTCTGCAGGATTGTCGCCTCAGCAGATCGCCGAGCTGAATGCTCGCTACCGTTCCCTGAATTTCCGCGAGCGTCTGGAGCAGGTTTACAAGGACTTTGATCCCGCCAGGATTTTGGTAACCTCGTCCTTCGCGGCCACCTCAGCCTATTTCCTGCACATCGTGTCGACGCTTCGGCCGGAACAGGTCATCCATTTCATCGACACCGGATTCCACTTTCCCGAGACATTGGCGTATCGCCAATTCCTGATCGAGAAATTCAACCTCACCGTGGTTGATGTGCGTGCCGAAGACTGGAAGCACGACTACACCGTGAAAGAAAAGGTGTATGAATCCGATCCGGATTTTTGCTGCTCGATCAACAAGGTGGAGCCGCTGGATGAAATCAAACCCAATTTCCATCTGTGGGTGTCGAGCCTGATGGGCTGGCAGACCCAGCACCGTGGCGGCATGGAAATCTTTGAAGAGCGTCGCGGCATCATCAAATTCAACCCGATGATCGACGTCACCGAAGCCGAACGCGATGCTTACATCCGTGAGCACGATCTTCCGTTCCACCCGTTGGTGGCGCAGGGCTACACCTCGATCGGCTGCACCCACTGCACCTCACCGGGCGATGATCGTTCAGGGCGCTGGTCGGGCAAGCCAAAGACAGAGTGTGGGTTGCACCTCTGATTTGAGCTT
>JBPOHS010000028.1:0-14270 GCA_052035295.1 Pseudomonadota bacterium | reverse complement strand
GCAGCCGTCAGCGGGTAAATGCGAGGCGAGGTTGGTGCTGCTCAACAATAAATATTGCTGGCTGCCTGTATTCAGTAGTCCTTCCGTGTCAAATCCGAGAAGGATGTCTTCGCTTTCTGATTGGGTTTTTGTCGTGCGTCCTTGCAGCGTTAGTGGAATTTTATCTCCTTCGATATAGAGTGACGCGTTCCATTGGCGGGCAGTCGCATTTTCGTGACGAAACTCGAATTGTGCATCAACGGCACCGCATGGGCTGGAAAGCGTCATCGGGACAATCACGCGGCCACTACTGTCATCGCGCTCATCTTGCGGTGGTGATGACTCTGGTAAACCGACATGTAGTGCGATCGTCGTCAGGTTTGATGGCGGGCTTATCTGCAGCGGCGTATCTTGTGTTCGAGGCACCGCATACTCGCCCCACAGATACGGTGGATCAGGCAATTTACCCGGGTAATTCTCGTCGTTCTGTTCCCAGCCTCCAGAGTGGTAGAAGCTTGCAGCGAGGTGACCCAAATCATCACTCAGGCGAAATCCTTGATAACCGCTGATATCAACGACGTGTCCGTTCAAGGTTGTGTAGTGTGTGCCAGGTTGCTCAAACCCCTGCGCCTCCACAGCCTCCCCCAAACTCTGCAACGCAACACCCATGGCATTCAAGGTTTCCAGCGCTTTGGCATCCAATAACGCCGGCGTTTCAATACGTATCCAGCTGTTTTTATCTGAAATAACCAGGGGTTCAAGCGGGTTCGCCCGGGGCGCGTCGGCTGCTTCTCCATCCACCCCGTTTGAATCTGTTCGATCTTCCGATAGTCCCGTCAGACTGCTATCGGTTTTTCGTGAGGAATGACTTGAATCTGTTCCACCACAACCGCCGACAAACAGACTCAACAACGTTACAGAGCAAGCAAAACTGATGGCTTTCATGACACGATTCCTGTTGATAGTAGGCGTGTGCACAAGAGCAATCTGCGTGCCTGAGTACGCGAAAAATAATTTCCTTATTGATCAATCAATGGGGCGAAGGAGGGAATTTTGCAAGCCGCGTCCGGCAATCACTTGCCGCTTCGGAGGCAAGTGATTGCCGGACGCGATGAGCGAACCAGCAACAATTTGAACAGGGTTGCTAGAGGCGAAACTGCTGAATGACCGCATTGATATGTGCAAGTCGGCTTTCAACATCGCTCACTGCTTCACGGGTGTTGCCGATATGCTGTACCGCATAGCCCGACAAATCGTTCAATTCGTTGACGCTTCTGCTGATCGAATCGCTCACGCCGGCCTGCTCTCCGGTATTGATGGCGGTTTGCCGTGTCATGCCCTGCATGTTGTTGATGGCGGTCTGAATCCTTACCAGGACATGATTTGCCTCTTCAGCCTGACGGGCAGACGCTTCTGCGCGATGGACTTCCTTTTCCATGGAGACAACGGTATCGTGCGCTGCATTCTGCAGGCGCGCGATGATCGCGTTGACTTCCCCGGTGGATTCCTTGGTTTTTGAGGCGAGTGCCCGTACTTCATCGGCCACCACAGCAAACCCCCGACCCTGTTCACCTGCGCGGGCCGCTTCAATGGCCGCGTTCAGCGCCAGCAGATTGGTTTGCTCGGCGATGCCGCCTATAACGTCGAGCACGCGGCCAATCTGGCGCGTTGATTCATTCAACTCCTGGATAAGCGTATTGGTTGACACGAGACCTTGTTCAAGATTGTGAATTTCCTGAACCGTGGATGCGACAATGTGCTTGCCATGCTCCACCAGCTCGCTGCTGCCTTTGGCTTCATCGGCAGTCGCCGCGGCATTTTGCGCAACCTGCCTCACCGACACCGACATTTCCATGATCGAGGAAGACAGGAATTCCAGTTGACGCTGTTGTGTCATAAGCTCCCGCTCGTTGTCCCCCACGACTCCTTCGACCTTTGCGTTCGCGGCAAAAATATCGTTACCCAGGGTTCTGACCCGTTGCAGCGTTTCCCGCATTTTTTCGAGAAATCGGGTGAGTGATCCATTGATCGAATCAATTTCCCGAATATTGGAATGACTCATCAGCGGTGTCAGATCCAGATCCTGTGCCATACGGCTGATCTGATCCACCATGCGATTGATGGGGCGTGTCAACAGCGAGCCGACAATCAGGCTGATCACGACGCTGATCAACATGACGGCAAAACCGATGGGTAAAATGTTGCGCATAACGCGTGCGGTAACGGTCTTGAGTTCATGTGCGGGGAAAACCGCTGTAAAGCTCCCACCATTCCTGATGTCCAGTGATTTTTTGACGACATATAGTCCCTGCTCGGGCAACAACGTCGTACTGCCGCCTGAATCCGTATTTCCCATGGCGTTTAGCGTTGAAAACCCTTCGGCAACAAATTCGAAATCCATCGTTTGTGATGGAATAGCCGCCATGAATGACGTGGCGGCAGAGCCGTCGGACATGCCTGAAAAGTGCAGATACAAGGCGCCAGAGGCTTCGTACAGTGCCCTGGCGTCGTCGTTTTTCAATTTCATGAGGTTGCCACCGGCCACTCCCCGGCTTGCCAGCATCAGAAGGGGCTGCGACACGGCTTCGGCACGGCTTTCCACCTTTTCAATGGTGGCATTGACCTGCACGTTGTAGAGCGTGACCGTGAAGATCACCGTTACCAGCAGGGAAGCTCCCAGCAGCGATAACATCAAGAGCGGCTTTATGCTCCATTTCATCTGCGATCACCCGTTCAAGGCCCAAGGGCCGTTCCGTAATATCTGATAAAGGCACTGGCTGTTGAATTTATTGCTGAGTGCCGCACTGCCCGGCAACACAGTAAGCACTGTAGCCGGTGTGGCATTCCATGCAGGTTTCGGGTGACAAAGGATGCCCCGCATCAACTTTGACTGCTTCCCCCGTTTCCTTGAAAACTGCGTAAGAAGGTGCGCCATTCTTGAACTCGGTGGCAAAAAAGAGCTGCATGTCTTCGAGGTGCAGCAGCAGATTGATCCCGTCGGCGTAACCCCCTTGGCGTTTTTGGTAGGTCTCGAACACGCTGGGGCGAACCAGTACCGATACCTTGCCGGGGCCGCCGGGTTTGACGGAGCAGTACGTGGCTACGGTTTCCTGGTAAATGGGAGGCAGGCTTTTGACATCGGCGCTGCAGTCTGGAATGGCCCCGACTTTTACCAGCGGGGAATTGGCTTTGGTCCAGCTTTTCCAGTCAGCTGGCAGGGTGCTTTCCTGGGCCATTGCGAGGGTGGGGGCAAGAGCGAACAGGCTGATCAACAGGTGTTTTTTCATGATAGAGATTCTCGTCACAAGGGCTTGTTCTTTGAGTATAGACCGCACGCGGATCCCGTAAGGCCAGCAAGGACATTCCTTTCGCAGCGAGGCGCAGGCAGATCCGTATTCCTGTCATTTTTGCAATAGTTTCAATCGTTTGATGCTTGTCGCGCCGTCGCAAAAAAAAGACGAAAAATCCCTCAAGAATCGTTTAGTTCGGCCGATGAAATTCACGAACAGGGAAATCTCGGTTTTTGTCTATGTTGAACATTAATACCAACATTTCAGCGATCAACGCACAGCGCAGCCTTGAATCCAGCCAATCAGGCCTCGATCGGTCTTTGCAGCGACTTTCCAGTGGCTTGCGCATCAACAGCGCGAAAGACGATGCGGCCGGGTTGGCGATATCCAATCGCATGACCACGCAAATCAATGGAAAATCACAGGCCATCCGCAACGCCAACGATGGTATTTCCCTTGTGCAGACGGCCGAGAGCGCCCTCAGTGAAATCACCAATAACCTCCAGCGTATCCGTGATTTGTCGCTGCAGGCCTCTTCGGACACCTTGTCCTATGAGGACAAGCACTCCCTGCAGGCTGAAGTGCAGCAGTTGCTGAATGAAATCGACAACGTCAACAACACCACGACGTTTGCCGGGCGTCGGCTGTTCAATACCTCGGGAAGTTCAGAGGTTGAAGAACAAAATCGCAGCGCTGTCCTGAAAGGCTTGGGCAATTACTGGTTATCCGAGGCCGAGTCACGCGTCGAAACCTATTACGGTATCAAGGGCGATGATTACCTCATGGGCGTCAACCTCGAAGATTCCGATGGTGCCGGTGGTGTACTGGCCTCGGTCAGTGGGTATGTCGGTGCTGACGGTAAAACCGAAGACATGGTGCTCAATGTCGACATGGCGGATTTCAATCCGCCCAATTTGCCCAATGGCGGCAGCAAGCCGTTCTATAACGACCGCATCATCGCCCACGAAATGGTCCACGCCGTGATGGGGCGCGCCACCAGCTTTGGCAGCATCACTGATTGGTTCAAGGAAGGCAGCGCCGAATTTATCCATGGAGCCGATGAGCGTCTCGCCGGTGATATCGCGCGTTTGGGCGTTGATGGTGTTGTGGCCGCGTTTGGCAGCATCGCAGCCAGTGAAGGCTATTCAGCGGCCTACGCTGCCACCCGCTACTTGCATGCCGAGATCAAGGCTGCCGGTGGCAATGGCATCAAGGACATCATGGGCTATCTCGCCAGTAATGAAGGCGCGACACTCGATGATGCGCTCACCCATGCCAGCCGAGGCGCATTTGCCAATGAGGCCGATTTCAATGCCCGCTTCAACAGCGAAGGCGCCGACTTCATTGCGGCGATGGATCTGGCCAACGAAGACACCGGTGCTGTCGGTGGTCTCGATGCCGATGGTGGCGAAAGCACGTCCGCGATTGACGTCTTGCCCAACACGGCCAGCACTGGTGACGGACAGCCACTGAGCCATCTGCGCGTGATGCTTGAGGACGCCTATGCGGTGTTCGAGGGCAGGCAGTTTTCCCTGCAGATCGGTGAGAGCGCCGATCAGTCGCTCTCACTGGATCTCGGCACCTTCGGTACCTGGGAGTTGGGGCTGAATGGGCTCGATATTACCCAAAACGCCGGGGAAGGGGTGCGGGCCGTCGATTCCGCATTACGCTACATTGATTCCCGTCGGGCCAACATGGGAGCCGTCATGAACCGGCTGGATTCGACCATCTCGAATCTGGGTGCGGCCACCGAAGCCCTCAGTGCCAGTCGTTCCCGCATCACCGACGCCGATTTTGCTGCGGAAACCGCCGAACTCACCAAGGCGCAAGTACTGCAGGGGGCCGGTATTGCGGTGTTGACGCAGGCCAACGCCCAATCCGGACTCGTGCTCGACCTGCTCGCATAACACGTCGTTCATGCGGTAGCCAGCTACGCCTCCATTCTGCCGTGTGCGGAAATCCTGACCCCCGTTACGCGCCAGAAGTCACACTTCAAGGTTGTTCGACGCGTGTTGAATCGATATTCTTCCTTTGCCCTCGGAGGAAGAGGGTGAAAGCAAAGGCCCGGGATCGGCGGTTCATTTTTTAACGCCAGCGGTGATAGGGTGCAGCGGATGGGGGGGAAGCGTCGAAGGATCACGGGCTGGTGGGCGGGCGGTTTGCTTTGGTGGGGGCTGCTTCTGCTGGTGCCGACAGCATTTGCCGACGTGTTCCTGTTGCCGGGCAAGGGCGACCTGTTTGAGCACGGCACTCTCTACCGGGCCATGCATGCCGAAGATCGCCCCACGCCGGCCACATTGGATCGGTTCCACGAAAACCTGCAGCCGGTCGGCGCCATTGATCTGCACGGTGGCCATTACTGGCTGCATACCCGCATTCATTCCAGCGCCTTGCAGACCCAGTGGGTCATGGCCGGTTTTGGTTCCTACATCGAAAATATTGAAGTCTTTCTGGCGGCAGGCGGTGACTGGCAGCATGTCACCACCGGGCAATTCTACCCCTACGATTTTCCGTTCAATTACGGCGCCGCGCTGACTATATCACCCGGTGTCACCTACGATGCCTGGGTCCTGCTCGATAGCCGTTATTTTACCGGCAAGCCGACGGCGCACCTGATGGATCGCAACAGCTTCATCGGTAGCCTGCTGATCGACAACTTGCTGATCGTGGGATGCCTGGGTGCCATTCTGGTATTGGCGATCTACAACCTGTTGCTGTCATTGTGGACGGCCTCACGCGATTACCTGTTCTATTCGATTTATCTGGTGTTGACCTTTATTGGCTGGGCGGCCGTGTTCAAGGTGTTTTCCCAGACCATTCACGTCACCCATTCGGCGCTGATCATTCTGCCGTTTTTTCTCAATATCGTTGCGAACACCTATTTTTACCGACATTTTCTGGCGCTTGATGAAACGCATCCGTTGTTGGTGCGCTACGCCAATGCCGTGGCATTGATGGCCTTCCTGCTGGCCTTGATCAGCTTCTGGTTACCGTTGTGGGTCAATTATTCGCTGATCAATGTCATGTCGGCATGTTGGTTGCTGGGGGGCTTGGTAGCAGGCTGGATACGTTGGCGGGAAGGCTACACGCCCGCCCGTTTCTATAACGCCGGGTTTATATGCCTGGTGGTCAGCGGCGGTCTGGTCGTCATGTCGAATTTCGGACTGCCTCGTATCACCCACAAGGAATACCTGATCACCCTGGTGGCGCAAACGCTGGATGTCATTCTGCTGGCCCTCGCCCTTGCCGATCGCATCAATATCATGCGGCGCGACAAGGAACATGCGCTGCAGTACGCCCGTGCTGTTGATCAGAAAGCCACGCAGTCGCTGCTGGAAGCTAACAAGAAGTTGCACCTTGCCCTCAATGTGGCAGAAGAAAACCAGCAGAAAAAGGATCAGTTCATCATGGCGATCAGCCATGAATTGCGCACCCCTCTGCATGCCATCAGTGGCGCGCTGGAACAGGTAATCGAAGCCACTCACCCGCTGGCGCGGCAGGAGTTGTTCCAGTACATGCAATTCGGGGTCGATCGCCTTTCCACCCAGGTGGAAAACCTGATCATGCTGGCGGAAACCAACCATGCCAACATGCGGCCGCATTTGCGTCCGTTTATTGTCGATTCCCTGCTAAAACGCATCCGCAATCTGGCCAATGCCTGTCTGCTCGACAAGCCCGTGACCTTTGACATTGCCACCAAGGGGCAGGCCATCAGCCGTTATAACGGCGATGATTACCTGCTTATCCGGCTGGTGATGCCAGTGGTTGAAAACGCCTGCAAATACACGCCGGAAGGGCGCGTGAAACTGCAGGTGACGCTGCTCGAGGAAGGCATGCATTTTTGCGTGTCGGATACCGGTCCTGGCATTGCGCCCGAGATGAAGGAACGCTTGTTCGAAAGCTTTACGCAAGGATCGATGGGCTATCAACGCACCCATGAGGGGCTGGGCATAGGCCTGACCGTGAGCCGACGGATTGCGCATGTGCTGGGTGCCGAACTGGAAATCGACAGCGAACCGGCGCGTGGCACCCGGGTCAGCTTTTTTGTTTCCATGCAGCAGCAACCTCCGCCTTCGCCCGCTGATCCCGATGGTCTGGAAGGCCATGCCTTGATCGTCGAGGATAATTTCGTTAATGCACGCGTGTTGCACGGTATGCTGAAAATGCTCGGCTTTTCGGTCGAAATTGCCGAGAACGGTGCCATGGCGCTGGAATTCGTGCGCGAGCAGAATTTTGATCTGATCCTGATGGATCTGCAGATGCCGGTGATGGATGGTTTTACCGCCGCACAAGGCATCCGGCAGCAGGGGGTTCACTGTCCCATTCTGGCGATCACGGCTAACAGCGACTATGAGGCGCGGGTGCGAAGCCTGGATGTCGGCATGAATGATGTGCTGGCCAAGCCTGTCACCAAAGATGCCTTGCGTGAAAAAATCGAATACTGGCTGAGTGTCTCGACCTGAGGCAATGGTGAAGCCAGCGCTTGTAACTTGTGTTTCGCCGTGTGGCGAAGCCCCACGCTTATCCTGTTGGAGTCAGCCCGTGCCCAATTCCGCGTCTCTCGGTTCCCTCTTGTTCATCGCGTTGATCGTCGGTGCTCTGGTGCCTTTTCAGGCAGGGGCCAATGCGGCCCTCGCAAAGCTGATCGGGTATCCACTATGGGCAACCCTGGTGTCGTTATTGGTGAGTCTGATTCTGGTCGTGGCACTGATTGTCGTCATGAAAGCCCCTGCGCCTGCGTTGGCCACGGCGCTCACCGGGCCTTGGTGGATGTGGGTAGGCGGTGCCGCTGGCGTGGCATACCTGACCGCCGCGCTATTGCTCACGCCCAAGCTGGGGGTGGCAGGATTTTTGGTCGCGGTGGTGGCAGGGCAGACGCTGGCCTCGCTGGTGATCGATCATTTCGGCCTCATGGGCTTGCCCGAAAAGCCGATCAGCATGGCCAGAGTCGTGGGGCTGGTATTGATCGTTTTCGGCATGGTGGTGTCCCAGCTGGAGCATTGGCGCGGAGCCATGTGAACAACGCCGTCGCCAAGCGGCATTGGCTGCCGGGAAATTAATTCAGTGTTGATGCCAGACAGGAGTTCTTGATGTTTACTTCCAGCTTTTTACCGCGCTTCTACGAAACCGACGCCTTCGGTCACGTCAATAACACGGTGGTCACCGGTTGGTTTGAAACCGCCCGCGAGCCGATTTTTCGCATCTTTACCCCCGACATGGACATACGTCAGCTACATTTGATTCTCGCCCGGATCGAAGTCGATTTCGTGGCCCAGATCTACTACGGTAAAGAGGTAACAGTGAACACGGCGATCGACAAAATTGGTAATTCTTCCTTTACCGTGACGCATGAGGCTTGGCAGAATGGCGCGGTTGTCGCAAGGGGCAAAGCCGTTCAGGTATACTTTGACTTTGCTGCCCAGAAATCCGGACGGATCCCTGATCATTATCGGGCCGACCTCGAAAAGCACCTGACGGCCAGGGGCTGATAACGATTCGTGTTGTTCGTGACATCGCTCTTTCTGCAGGACCACCCATCTTGAACTTGATCAGAATCCCTCTTTTCATCGCTGCCGTGGCGACCGTGGTCGTGACCTCTGACGACCTGTTGTCAGAAAAGTGGGTGAAGGAATCCCAGGCGCTCCTCAATGCCCCGGCGCATGTTGATACCCTTGTGCGTGAGATTTATGCACCTGCTTACGGCGGGCTGGCGGACCTGAATCAGGATTACCCCGGCTTTACCCCGGTCTACCGCGTGGCTTCCGATCGTCGCAGCGCTTATCTCCATGCGCTGGGGCTGGTGGACTCGCTGGTAACGTTCAAGGTGCAATTGCCCGATCTTGAAATGACGGTCGACATGCAGGGCAAGGAGCTTTCGCGCCAGCGTTGTGGCACCGAACCGGACGGTTGTCCGTTGGTGCGACCGGCGTCAAATGAATTCGGCGTGGTGGCCGAGCTGTATTTTCAGACAGGTGACGATACGGCGAAGCAACCCGCCCTCGATCATGTTGCCTCGTGGTTGCAGGATGGCCAGGTTGAAACTCGCCAGAATTGTTTCTGGGCTTACACGCCTGATGTCAGCCGCGAACAGTTCAGCCTTCAGTCCACGCTTAATCGCTACGAACCCTACGAACCCAAAGGGCTATATGGATTCTATGCGGTGGAATTCAACTTCGTGCTCGACGGTGACAAGGTCGCGGAACCGACCGAGCATTACGCAAAGTGGACGCGGATTAGCCGCGATGCATTTTTTGCGCGCAAAGGTTGTAGTCAGGTCACCTGGTAAACCAACACCCGGTAAAACAACACCCGATAAAACAACAGCGGGTACGCAACAAGCGCACCCGCCTTTCTGCCGCTTACTTACAAAGTTATATTGATGCTGGGTGACCAGTCGCTCCATTGACCATTGCGACGAGCACGGATTCTCACGTTGTACTTGGAACCCATGCACAGCCCTGCGGCCTGTACACGACCACGCCCCACCTGACCTTCAATAACCGCGCCATGGTCGGTGAGGCAACCGCCCCCGAAATAGCCGTCCATGAAAATCTCGTAGCCATCGTTGAACGGCGTGGGCGTCCACTCGAAGTCACCGTAGGTGTTGCAGCAGCCGGCGCCCACTTTGCGCAGGTCGGTCGGAGCACGCAATTCCGTGCCTTCATCCACCGAACCGTTGCAGTTGTTGTCCTTGCCGTCAGGAATTTCGGCAGCACCCGGATAGCGACTGTTATCAAATGGCGCGCAATCCTGAGCGTCTGCCGCGCCATCATTGTCATCATCGTTATCGCAGGCATCGCCCTGGCTGTCGCCATCGAAATTGGCCTGGTTGCTGTTGGACGCCGTCGGGCAGTTGTCAGCATCGTTTCTTACACTGTCGCGATCAAGATCGCCGGCCGCGCAGGAATCCGGATTGTTCGATGGACACGCATCGCTGCCGTTAGTCACGCCATCGCCATCGAAGTCGCCGTTGGGGTTCGCCAGGCAGTGGTTGCCGGGATCGGTCGGGCACACATCGCTACCGTTATTGATACCGTCACCATCGACATCACCGGCGGGGCAGGTGTTGGTCGGGTCTACCGGACAGAAATCCGAACCATTGTTGATGCCGTCACCGTCCAGATCGCCTGCCGGGCAAACATTGGGATTGTCAGCGGGACACACATCCTGACTGTTGTTGACGCCATCGTTGTCGAGATCGCCGTTGGGATTGTTCAAGCAGTTGTTGGTGGCATCGCCCAGGCACAAATCCTGGCTATCGGTGATGCCGTCACTGTCAGTATCGCCTGCCGGGCACAGATCCTGTGGGTGCTCAGGGCAGATGTCGTCGGGGTTGGTGACACCGTCATTGTCCAGGTCACCGGCAGGGCAACTGTCTGGATTGTCTTGTGGGCAGGCATCGTCGCCATTTTTCTTGCCGTCGCCATCGAAATCGCCTTCTGCGTTTTCAAGGCAATTGTTGGTGGCATCGAGCGGGCAGACGTCGCCACCATTCAATATTCCGTCACCGTCGAGATCGCCGGCGTCGCAATTATTGTCGGCATTCAGTGGGCACGCATCATTCTCGTTATTAATGCCATCGTGATCGAGATCACCCGCCGGGCAGGTATCCGGATTGTTTTCGGGGCAGGCATCGGAGGCGTTCTTCACACCATCGCCGTCAAAATCACCGTCCGGATTGGCAAGACAGTTATCTTGTGCGTCGTCCGGGCAGGGATCGGTAGCCGTGGCGCGGCGGAACATGGCAGTGACAGTTTTCGGCATCGCGGCGGTGGTTGTGCAGACGCCCGTGGCCAGTGATTCCTCTGCGCCATTCGCGCAGGTCGTCATGGCATTGGCGAACCCGGCAAATTCATAGCCGGAAGCTGCAGCGGCGGTCAGCTCGACGAATTCACTGAAGCCCGGATAATTGAACGCACAGGCACCGGCCGGGCAGTTGATTTTGCCATCGGCAGAACTCACGCTGCCGCCTTCGCTGGCGTTGCCGTTTTCGTCGGTGATTTTTACGGAAAGATTACAGCCGGCCAGTGTCGTTATCATTGCCGCAGCAAGTAACGACCGTTTGAACGGAAAATTCATGGCGTCTCCATCAGGTCTTGTTTTTATAGTCTTATTTATTGTTTTTATTAAGCAAAAACGGTTGATATACACCGTATACTTAATGGCGTGACCATTTAACCATTGGTAGAACGACAGTGCAAATTTGTATTCTGCTAAGCGTTTAATAAGGCGCTCATGAAAACAAGGTACTCATGAAAACAAGGTACTCATGAAAACAAGGCGACGGCCTTGATTTGCGCCCACAGCGTCATGCCAACGGTGAGCTGTAATTGATGTGAGGAGCGCAAGGTGATGCGTGACAGGAGCAGGGTGCCGCCGGCATCGAGTTTTACCAGCAAATGTCCCGGGTTGTCAGTGGAAGCGATTTCCAGCACGGTGGCTTGTACGGCGTTGAGAATGCTGGTGTCCGTGTGACGTTGTAGCGCAAGACTCACGTCACGTGCCAGCACGCGACAACGAATGCGCGTTCCAATCACTGTATCGCGATGCGTGACGTAAATATGCCCGCCGGAAAAATCCAGTCGCATCAAATGATCGGGTTCATGCTGGGTAGCGACGGAGGCCTCAATAACGGTCGCCGCATCATCGGTGTAAATGCCAGGCAGATCGAGGCGTGTAAGCGTTTCATTCAGTGCACCGCTCGCCAGCACCTTGCCATTGTCCATGACGACCAGGTGATCGGCCAGTTGTGCGACTTCATCCGGGGCATGGCTGACGTAAACAATGGGGATGTTGAGTTCATCGCGCAAGCGTTCGAGATACGGGAGAATATCGCGTTTGCGCCGTGCATCCAGCGCTGACAGGGGTTCGTCGAGCAAGAGCAGTCTGGGTTGTGTCAACAAGGCGCGGGCAATGGCAACTCGCTGGCGTTCGCCGCCCGATAAATGAGTAACGCCGACGCTGAGGTGTTGAGCGATGCCAAGCATGTCTGCCATTGCGTTGATGGCGGCGGATTGACGGACAGCGCTTTCCTTGCGCGTGCCCCAGCGTTGCAATCCAAACTGCAAATTTTCCAATACATTCAGGTGCGGAAAAAGACTGGCTTCCTGGAATACATAACCGATTTCACGTCGATGTGCCGGTAAAAAATACCGGTGTTCACTGTCTTGCCACGTGTCGCCGTTGAAGCTCACCTTGCCGTGGGCGCGGCTTTCAAGCCCCGCCAGAATGCGCAGGCAGGTGGTTTTCCCGCAACCGGAATGGCCGAACAATGCCGAGACCCCGCGTCCGGGCAAGGTGAGATCGACGTCCAGCAGGAAGTGATCAAGCGCAAGTTTGCACTGCAGCCGGATCTCGTTCATGCCGATTGACTCACCGGCTTGTTGAGGGCGAACAGTGCAAGCAACACGACGAACGAGAAGACCAACAGGCCGCCGGAAAGCCAGTGTGCCTGTGTATATTCCAATGCTTCCACGTGATCATAGATTTGCACCGAGAGCACGCGCGTCTTGTCCGGAATGTTGCCACCGATCATCAGCACGACACCGAATTCCCCCACCGTATGCGTAAAGCCCATGATGGTTGCCGTTATGATTCCCGGTCGGGCCAGCGGCAAGGCCACGCGCCAGAACGCCTCAAACGGGGAAACCCGCAGCGTCGCCGCCACTTCGAGCGGGCGTTTGCCGATGGCGTTGAAGGCGTTTTCGATCGGCTGTACGACAAAGGGCAGCGAGTACACCACTGATGCCATCACCAGCCCCGGAAAGGTAAAAGGAAGCAAGCCGAGGCCCATGGATTGTGTCAGCTTGCCAAGAAAGCCGTGTGGCCCCATGACTACCAGAAAATAAAATCCGATAACGGTCGGAGGTAGCACAATGGGTAACGTCACCAGGGCGGATATCGGGCGCTTCAATACGGAACGCGTATGCGCCAGCCACCACGCCAGCGGAATGCTGATCAACAGCAGCACGAGCGTAGTGATGGTGGCGAGCTTGAGGGTCAGCCAAAGGGCGCCGAGATCTTGCCAATTCATTATTCAGTGGTGTAGCCATATTGTTGAATAAGGGATTTCGCTGGCGCGCTTTTGAGGTAATCAAGAAAGGCGCGCGCAGCTGCATTGCTCTCACCGCGCTTGAGCAGAATGGCATCCTGCCTGAGCGGGGCATGGAGGCTGCTGTCTACGACCCACGCCGAACCGCTGGTGATCTTTCCGTCTTTCATGACCTGCGACAGCGCGACAAAACCAAGTGCGGCGTTACCTGTGCTGACAAACTGGAAGGTCTGGGCAATGTTTTCCCCTTGCACCAGTCGAGGTTGCCAGCGGGCACTGACACCGAGTTTTTCCATGACGCTCATGGCGGCAGCGCCGTAAGGTGCCGTGGTCGGGTTGGCGATGGCCAGATGTTTGGCTTCACTCGTTGCCAGCACCTCACCCTTGGCGTCAACAGTGCCGGGCGTCGATGACCATAGCACCAGTTTGCCCGTGGCATAGGTGAATTGCGTGTCCTTGAGGGCATCGCCTTCGGTGGCGAGCTTGGCCGGCGTGGTCTGGTCAGCCGAAAGAAAAATCTCGTAGGGTGCGCCATTCTTGATTTGCGCATACAACTTGCCGGTCGCTTCCGGGGAGATCAGCAAAGTGTGTTTCGACTGCACCTTGAAATCTTCAGCCAGTGCCTTGAGCGGTGTGGCGAAGTTGGCCGCGACGGCGACTTGAACCTCTCCGGCAAAAGCCAGGGCGGAACTCAATGAAAGTGTTGCAGCAAGCAAACTTAATAGTGATTTCATGTGATCCTCCTTTCTGAATATGCTGTGAAATCAAGACGCACAAAGGATGACCGACGATGCCTTGAATAACGCGCAGACTTGTTGTCCCTCTGCGAGTTCAAGTCTGCCGATACTGTCATGCGTGACGACCGCGCAAAGGTTTTTACCGCCGGGCAGGGCGATGACCACTTCAGCGCTGACAGGCCCCTGGTGAATGTGCACTATTTCCCCCCAGAG
>JBPOHS010000026.1:0-7222 GCA_052035295.1 Pseudomonadota bacterium | reverse complement strand
TGTCAGTGACAGCATCAAAACCAGCCGCGGATTTATTACAAGGAGCCCCCATGAAGTTTGCCCTGCCCCTCATCGCAACGCTCACCCTGACCGGCACCAGCCTGGCAATGGCCGCCCCCTTCACCCTGGAAAGCGGTGACATCCAGGCCGGCAAACCCATGACCGAAAAACAGGTTTTCAAGGGGTTCGGCTGCAACGGGGCCAATGAATCGCCATCCCTGCAATGGAATAACGCCCCGGTGGGCACTCGCAGCTTTGCCGTGACAGCATACGATCCTGATGCCCCAACCGGCTCGGGCTGGTGGCACTGGGTGGTATTCAACCTGCCAGCAACGACCCAATCACTCCCGACCAATGCCGGCAATCCGACATCGGGGTTGTTGCCTGCGGGAGCCATTCAGAGCCGCACCGATTTTGGCACGCCGGGATTTGGTGGTGCCTGCCCGCCGGAAGGTCACGGTCCTCACCGCTACCAATTTACCGTGCATGCCCTCAAGGTCGACAAGCTGGATCTCGACCCCAATGCGAGCGCTGCCATGGTGGGCTTCATGCTCAACGCCAACAGCCTCGGCAAGGCCACCCTCGAAGCCCTCTACCAACGCTGAAAAACGCGTCCACGGAAGGGGCAACTCCGACGGGCACATTCCCACCCCTATGCTATAACTATTGGGACGCCCCGCACCCCGCGGGACGCCCTGATAACCTGGTTGCCCATGGCGAGCATTGAAGAAGTCATACTCAAGCAGCTGATCGAGCTGATAAAAGAAGACAAGCTGGTATTGCCGACCCTGCCCGAGGTTGCCCTGCGCGCACGCGAAGTCGCAGAAAATCCGCAGTCCTCAGCCGGCGACATTGCCAAAGTGATCAACAACGACCCCGCCATGGCAGCCCGGGTCATCAAGGTCGCCAATAGCCCGCTGATGCGTGGCCCAAGAGAAATAAAGGATGTGCAGACCGCCATTTCTCGTTTGGGTCTGACCTGCATCTGCAACCTGATCACTGGTCTTGCGATGGAGCAGATGTTCCAGGCCACTTCGGATGTCGTCGACAAGGCGATGCGCAAGTCCTGGTCACATGCCACCGAGGTCGCAGGTATCGCCCACGTGCTCTGCCGCCACTACACCCCGCATCTGAAGCCGGATCAGGCGATGCTGGCCGGCATGATACATGAGATCGGTGTGCTGCCCATTTTGACCTACGCCGAAGAAGCCAACCTCAATATCGACCCGATCTCGTTGCAACGGCTTGCAGAGAAAATCCACCCGTATGTCGGGGCCAAAATACTGGAAGGCTGGAAGTTCCCGATGGAACTGGTGGCGGTGCCGCGTTTCTATCTGAAATTCGATCGCGTCACCGATGACGGTCAGGCCGATTATACCGACCTGATCATGGTGGCCAATTTGCAGAGTTACGTGAATTCCGACCACCCGTACACACGCATGGACTGGAACAAGATTTCGGCCTTTGGTCGTATTGGCCTGGAACCCAATGGTGACTCACAGGATGAAGACCTGAGTGAAGCCCTGACCGCCGCTACCGGAATGCTCCGGTAGCGGAGATCCCGCTCTCAGACAGACGAGCGGATCAGGTGGTCGAAGGCAGAGAGTGATGCCTTGGCGCCGTCACCCATGGCAATAATGATCTGCTTGTAGGGCACTGTCGTGCAGTCGCCGGCCGCGAAGACGCCAGGCAACGACGTCTGGCCCCGATCATCAATGATAATTTCCCCACGATTGCTCAGTTCAATGCCACCACGCAACCATTCCGTGTTCGGTACCAGGCCGATTTGAACGAACACCCCTGCCACGTCGACGCGATGTGATTCACCACTCACACGGTCGGTATAGACCAAGCCGTTCATCTTCTGGCCATCGCCCGTGACCTCGGTCGTTTGCGCCGACAGAATGACTTTCACGTTCGCCAGGCTGTACAGCTTTTTCTGCAAAACGGCATCTGCACGCAGCTTGTTGTCGAATTCCAGCACGGTCACATGCTCGACAATCCCTGCCAGATCAATGGCTGCTTCGATACCGGAATTGCCACCACCAATGACCGCCACACGTTTGCCCTTGAACAAGGGGCCATCACAGTGTGGGCAATAGGCAACGCCACGGGTGCGGTACTCGCTTTCACCGGGCACGTTCATGTTCCGCCAGCGCGCGCCGGTAGACAGAATAACGCTCTTGCTGCGGAGCGTTGCACCGTTCTCGAATTCAACATGCACCAGCCCATCGCTCGACGCGCTGGCAGGCACCAGCTTGGTCGCGCGCTGATTGTTCATGATGTCGACGTCGTAATGCTTCACGTGCGCTTCCAGCGATGCTGCCAGTTTGGGGCCGTCAGTTTCCAATACCGATACGAAATTCTCGATGGCCATCGTATCCAGCACCTGGCCACCGAACCGCTCGGCCGCAACGCCCGTGCGTATACCTTTGCGAGCGGCATATATGGCAGCCGCCGCCCCTGCCGGACCACCACCGACAACCAGCACGTCAAAGGCTTCCTTGCTGGACAGTTTGGCAGCATCCCGCGCAGCAGCGCCGGTATCCACCTTGGCCAGAATTTCTTCCAGGGTCATTCGACCGTTACCGAACAATTCGCCGTTCAAGTACACCGAAGGCACGCCCATGATCTGACGCGCATTGACTTCATCCTGAAAGAGGGCGCCATCAATCATGGTGTGGCGAACATTCGGGTTCAGCACCGCCATCAGATTGAACGCCTGCACCACATCCGGACAGTTATGGCAGCTCAATGAAATGAAGGTTTCGAATTCATACTTGCCGTCGAGCGCCTTGATCTGGTCGATCACGTCCTGCTCGACTTTCGGGGGATGCCCACCGGCCTGCAACAAGGCGAGCACCAGTGAGGTGAACTCGTGCCCCATCGGAATACCGGCAAAACGAATACCCATGTGTTGACCGGCGCGGCTGACGCTGAACGAGGGTTTGCGCTCGTTGTCGTCGCGGCTGACAGTCAGCGTGATCTTGTCGGTCAGTCCCACGATATCGTTCAGCAGTTCCAGCATTTCCTGGGCATTGGCGCTATCGTCAACACTTGCCGTGATATCGAGGGGGTACACGACCCGTTCCAGATACGCTTGCAATTGACCTTTGAGAGATGTGTCCAGCATGTTCGACTCCTGGGATAGACTCACTTGACTACTGTTTGGACAAATTCCGGGCAAAAAAAGCCCCGCCATCAGGCAGGGCTTCCTTGGATGCCTGTAAGAGTGTTCCGGTTAACGGATCAGATCTTGCCGACGAGGTCCAGGGACGGGGTCAGCGTCTTGGCGCCTTCTTTCCACTTGGCAGGGCAAACCTGGCCTGGGTGGCTGGCAACGAACTGGGCCGCTTTCAGCTTGCGCAGCGTTTCAGACACGTCACGCGCAATGGCGTTGTCGTGGATTTCTGCCGTCTTGATGACGCCTTCGGGATTGATCACGAAGGTGCCACGCAGAGCCAGACCTTCTTCCGGAATGTGCACGCCGAATGCATTGGTCAGGGTGTGGGTCGGATCGCCGATCAGCGGGAACTTCGCTTTGCCAACGGCAGGTGAAGTTTCGTGCCACACCTTGTGCGAGAAATGGGTGTCGGTGGTCACGATGTAGACTTCGGCACCGGCTTTCTGGAACTCGGCATAGTTGTCAGCCGCATCTTCGATTTCGGTCGGGCAGTTGAACGTAAAGGCGGCCGGCATGAAGATCAGGACCGACCATTTGCCTTGCAGCGACTGCTCGGTAACTTCAACGAAACTGCCGTTGTGGAAAGCCTGTACCTTGAACGGTTGAACCTGGGTGTTGATCAAAGACATTTGTCACTCCTTTCTTGCTCTGTAGCGGTTTGGTTGTTTTTTACGGATTGTTTGTTGTTTCACGTATTCATTGCTTTTTCGCAGTTTGGCTGCTCTTCAACAGCTTTATTGCCGGGAACGAAGATAATAGTATGCCCGGAGGGCACATTGTTCCAATTGATTGATTTTTTGGTGCCTATAGCTTTTGCCTATTCAAAAAACCAATAGGGGCCCTTCCTGCAATAGCCAATGCCTATCCACCATCATGGCCAGGACAGTTCCAGGCCTCAGCCGCGGCCGAAATAGAACATGCGGGCTTCGGGTTCGGCAAAAGGATCATTGCCACACCAGTCCGACAGCGCCACGAAACAGCCATTTCTCAACGGCGTGACACCCAACGAAGCCGTCGATCCCGGTCGAAACTGCCTGACCTCGCAGAATTCCTGCGGGCGATCCGGATGCCGCAGGAACGAGGCGTCATAACCAGGCTCTGCAAACCTTGCGACTTCCCTGCCGTCCAGTCCAAGCAGCCGGTGCTGAATGCGCGCCTGTCGATTATCCGCCACAAGCACACCCGACGGCGATTGACGCTGATCGGACAGTAACGCTCCTTCTGTGTGCTGACAGCCTTGGGTTACCAGAATCTGCCCACACTTCTCGCCGAAGGCAACCGTTTTGTAGCCCACCCCGGGAGTCACGTCAACCGACCACTGCACCGCGCCCGTAGCGTCAATCTTGAGCAACCGGTACTGCCCCTCATCATGATCAATGGCGAGAAATTGCCCATCCGATGTCGGATGCACATCCCGCAGGGACACCCCGGGCAACATCCAGCTGAATTCCGGCCTGACGCCTCGCGATACGACGCCCAACCCAAGCTCATCAAACCAGACACTACGCGTATCGGCATAAAGTATCTTGCGGTCATGAAACTCTGATTGCAGTTGCAGGGACGCGCCGTCACCCTGATAGGTCAAGAGCGATTCGCTGAAATCCGCGTGCCGCTGCACCCGCTGCACCAGATAACGCGTCGTTCCATGCACCGGTACCAGGGACGAGAAAGCTTCATTGCCCAGCACGGTATCATCCAGTGCTTCCACGAATGATTGCACCGTACCCGCTGAATCCATATGCAGGATGCGGGCATGACGAGGACGAAAATAACGTTCAGGTTGCAAGTCGCCTCCCGCCAGGACGAGTTCGCCGTTCGGGAAAAGCAATGTGGCCATGACTTCAAAACAGGTGTCAGCGGGGATGACGCAATCCTCTGGCATGGCCAGGCGCGATACCGTCTCGTTGGTGAGATCGAGGCGCAGTGAGTCCGCGTAGTCGTAACCAATCCAGAAAATTTCATCGTCAGAAACGAACAGTGGGCGATGAAAACAAGGCTTTTCGACGCTATCCGGCAAGGGAATTTGCACTCGACGCACCAGCCGCCCTCGCTGGGTGTAGCAGTCGGCGGTCAACGCCGAATCCCCTCCCTGATACGCAATGCACAAACAGCCATCACCCAGTTCGCGCAGAACAGGTCTTGACGCCGAAAGGCCGGAGCTTCCTGCCGAGAGCTCCAGAGGAACATTCCACAGTGAGGGCAATGCCTGCGCCGTGCAGCTTGTGAACAACGCACCACTGACATTGCCACCAGTAACCAAATAATCGATCGTCGACATATAAATCCCTTTTCCTTTGTTGTTTTTTTAGTCGTCAAAATCCGCTTTCAGACAAAAATCCTTTCTGTCATTCATCAGACTTTAACAAAACAAAAAATACTTGGCGAGGAGTCGCCGACACCACAACAAGGGAAAGACACCAAAGACTGGCGTTATATCCTGCCGCACAGAAATAAAACGGGGAAAACAAAGGGATTCATTTGGTACGATCGCACCGGTAACACAGGCAACAAAACGGACGACAGCAGGACAACATCGTTCGGGCGTGAGCAAACAGTTTGGCAGGTGATGATGCTGATCTAGAAAATTTCCGGATCAGCACCAACCATTAACATCGACCATCAACAAATATCAACCAACAACCATCAAGCATCGACAACAGGCAGGCATGGCAGAAAAAACATGCAAACGTCATCAAGCCTTGCGGAACAAATGTTGAATACTGGAGAAATCCAGGCGGCCACTTCCCTGGCGGGAATGTACCGCATAAAGACTCTTGGCCAACGCCCCCATGGGTGTCGACGACTTGCTCTTGAGCGCAGCCTCCATGGCCAGTCCCAGATCCTTGTTCATTAAATCTACTTGAAAACCACCGGTGTATTCACGCGATGACGGGACATTCTCCATGACACCCGGATATGGATTATACAATTCCAGTGACCAGTTGCGCCCCGAGCTCTTCAGCATGATGTCGGAAAGCACCGCCGGATCAAGCCCATTGTCGACGCCCAATTGCAAGGCTTCTGCGGTACCGATCATGTGGATGGCCAGCAGCATGTTGTTGCAGATTTTCGCCACCTGACCGGCACCGTTATCCCCGGCATGAAAAACATTCTTGCCCATCGCCAGAAGTATCGGCTTGGCTCGTTCAAAGGCACTTGCGCTGCCCCCGACAATGAACGTCAGGGTACCCGCCGCCGCCCCCGCCACGCCACCGGAAACCGGCGCATCAATCACCTCAAGCCCACGATCCGCCGCAGCCTGCGCCACAGCGCGCGCGTTACTGGGTGCTACCGTCGAACAATCGATGACCAGCGCGCTCGCGGGAATGGCATCCAGCAACTTGCCCTGATAAATATACAGCGACTCCACGATGTCACCGGAGGGCAGCATGGTGATCACAACGTCGGCATTGGCCACGGCCACCTCGGGCGATGAAGCCGGAAAAGCCCCCTGGGCAACCACCTCTCCCACCAGCACATCCGACAAGTCAAACACCTGTACGCGATGCCCGGCCTTCACGAGGTTGACCGCCATCGGGCCACCCATGTTGCCTACACCAATAAAACCGATCGTTGCCATGCCATGCTTCTCCTGTCGTTATGATTGCCCGAGATTCGCGAGCGGGTTTGCACTATCTCCCCAGGGGCCAGCGAAATGCGCCTCTACCCAGGCATCCGGCACCTCTGCCACTGCGTTATGTCGCCATTTCGGCGCACCGTCCTTGTCGACCAGCAGGGCGCGCACACCTTCGGCAAAATCGCCGTGACGCGAACATTGCAAGGCCATGATCAATTCCATCTGGAACACCTGCTCCAGCGACAGCTTTTTGCCTCGACGCAATTGCTCGTACACCAGATGGGCTGTCGTCGGGCAACCTTTCTGCAGCTGGGCAATGCCCTTTTGCAGCCAGGGGTCTTCCGACTGAATCGCCAGAATGCGCGTACAAACCTCGGCACAAGAATCCCCATCCGTGACCTCATTGATGAGATCGAAATGTTCCCGCACCTTGCTTGCAGGCAATTGATCCCGCGCTTCCT
>JBPOHS010000004.1:0-11488 GCA_052035295.1 Pseudomonadota bacterium | reverse complement strand
TCCACATTTTCCAGCGACAGATTCATTTTCCCGTAAACGGTAGGACCATCGGCCAGAGCCAAACCGGGCATGGCAACTGCAGCAGTAACAGCCAAAGCAAGCAACTTAACTTTCATAGGGTTCTCTCCTAGAGATCCAAAATAAAAAATGTCCGCAAACCAAATTGCATAGCAGCCACCGCAGTATGCGAAGCCACTGTGACATATACGTGACGAACAATTCACCCAACGTCACGCTTCTGTCATGGGTCTATTATTTTTCAACAATATGACCATTTCATGACAAAACCTTTACCAACTCTCTTCAATTCAACTTAGCACACACTGTAAAGATTGCGCACTAAAACGGTACGCTAACCCACTGGCGTGCTTCATTTTGTCTCATTTATTCCACAAACCTTGCCCAAATACTAGCCTTGCGACATGAAGAAGACGCATGACACAGGTCAGAAGTTGTAACAAACCATGATCACTTACCCCCAGAGAGGTAGGTGATTCACTGATTTTTCGACCATTCCAGGAAGGCGCCACGCTGTTCCGGCGTTGCTTTCTGCCAGAGGCTCTTGAGCGATTCGAGTGTCACATCCGTCGTTACCGCATGCTCAGCTACACCCGTCCCTGCAATAACGGCGGTACTGTTACCTGACCGGGGTGCCTCGGCATGCTGCTCGCTGACAAAGCCATAAGACTCCGAATTCTCGAACTTGAGCTTTGGCAGGAAACGCGAGGGTAAACTCTTCTCGAACGTTGCATCCACGACGGTATTGTCCGGAAGCGTCACCAGTTCCAGCGTTGGCGATTTGGCAAAAGCCTGCGCTTCTTCCAGCGTTTTCTGTTCCGCATGGCGGAAGCGGTACGTTTTCCCTGGCTTGGCGTCGAACGTCACCTTGACCGGTGGCGATGTGAGTTTTTCGTGTCGATCCGCATCTATCTGGAATAGCGCTGCGTATTCCACGACCAGGGTGTGGGTGCCCGGCGCCAACCGGTATCGGTTTTTCTGGCCAATAAAGGCGGTGTCCTGCTCTTCAGCGTCAATGTGTGACACCAGCACGGTGTCATTGGCTTCCACAAAAACGGCCTGCTCAGGGCTTCCCTGATAGAGCTCGTGGACGCGCTGATTATCGCAACCGGCAGATAACAACGACGCACAAATAATGACAGCAAAGGATAAACGCATGGCGAAGCCTCGGGTGCGCAGAACGCACGTTATCGGTGGGCGAAAGACAAAAGTATGACGACTTTATTACAGCTTTATGAATGGCGTGAAGAGGGCAGGCAAATATGTAACGAAGGGCGTGCAGGAAAATGATACGACAACGGCATCATCCCCAGACAAGTTTCAAGGCCACGCCGATCAATAGAACAGCAAACACTTTCTTCAAAGTGGTGGCGGGCAGTCTATGGGCGAGCCGGGCACCCCATTGCGCAAACACGACGCTGGTGAGCGCAATCCCGAGAAAGGCAGGAAGGTAAAGATAACCCACGCTGTGCGGCGGCAACCCCAGCGCGCCCCAGCCCGTCCAGGCAAAGGCCAGCGCGCCGGCCAAGGCAATGGGGAATCCACAGGCAGCCGAGGTCCCGATGGCGTCCTGAATGCGCACGTTACACCAGGTCAGGAAGGGAACCGTCAGTGAGCCTCCACCAATCCCGAAAATCGCGCTGGCAAAGCCGATCACGCCCCCGACACTGGCCAGCCCGGCGGTTCCCGGCAACTGTCTCGAAGGCTTGGGCTTGGCTTCCCTCAACATTTGCCATGCGATAAAACAGGCAAACACCGCAAACAGCACCTGGATAACACGCCCTTTGAGCATATCGGCAAATGCCGCGCCCAGAATCGCACCCACGACCAGGCCCGACGACAAGCGGAGAACGATCGGCCAATGCACCGCACCGGCCTGATGGTGTTGTTTGATGGAACCCGACGACGTAAGCAGGATGGTCGCCAGCGACGTGCCGACGGCCATGTGGGTCAGAAGATGCTCGGGAAAACCGAGCCAACGAAAGGTAAAGATCAGAACGGGGACAATGACAATGCCGCCACCCACGCCCAGCAACCCCGCCAGCACACCCGCGATGGCGCCAATAACGGGGTAGACCAGGAAAGCGTCGGTCACGCGTCGGCTCTGCCCAGGTCCGGTCGATTCAGCTCCAGACGCGGTTCTGCCGAACGGGTGGTGTCAGGGCGCGCGGCCACGTCAGGCCTGGCGGGCGTAGCAGCAGGTTGTGCAGAAGAAGGCCGCCCGAAACTCATGAGGCGCTCATAACGAGCTGCGAGCAAGGCATCGAGAGACAGCCCCTTGACCGTGGCCAATTGGCGCAGCAATGCATGCTTGAGGCTCAGCGCGGCTGCATCCATATCACGATGCGCACCCCCCATGGGTTCTTTGACGACATCGTCGACAAACCCCAGCTCGTTGAGGCGGGACGCCGTCAAGCCCATCGCTTCGGCGGCCAATGAGGCATATTCCGCGCTCTTCCAAAGAATGGATGCGCAACCTTCCGGCGAGATAACCGCGTACGTGCTGTACTGCATCATCAACAGGCGATCACAGACACCGATCGCCAACGCGCCGCCCGACCCACCCTCGCCAATCACGGTTGCCACGACCGGCGTGCGCAGACTCGCCATCACGGCCAGGTTTCGGGCGATGGCTTCGCTCTGGCCACGTTCTTCGGCCTCGATACCCGGGTAGGCACCCGGCGTATCGATAAAGGTCAGCACCGGCAATTTGAACCGTTCAGCCATCTGCATCAGGCGCATGGCCTTGCGATAGCCTTCGGGATTGGGCATACCGAAATTGCGACGGACCTTCTCCTTGACGTCTCGGCCCTTCTGATGGCCGATGACCACGACCGGCTCGCCTTCAAGACGCGCCAGACCACACACGATGGCCTTGTCGTCACCGAAATTGCGGTCACCATGCAGTTCGTCGAAATCGGTGAAAATGCGTTCGATATAATCCAGCGTGTAGGGCCGTTTCGGGTGACGCGCCATCTGGGCCGTTTGCCAAGGATTGAGATTGCTGAAGATCGTCTCGGTCAGAACCACGCTACGCTTGCGCAGACGCTCGATCTCGTCAGACATGTTGAGATTGGCGTCGCTCACCACATTCTGGAGCTCTTCAATCTTGGATTCCAGTTCCGCGATAGGTTGCTCAAATTCCAGGTAGTTTGGATTCATTGTCCGTGCTCGATGCTTGTTCTATTTGGGACTGGCTTTTTAGTGGGGATACATTACGCCAGCGACCTGCTTTCGTCGAGCAGAGGCTACCGCATTGATAGACGTCTTCGTTGCAATTTGTTACGCCCCTCGCGCTTTTTGCACAGCAAGCCCCTGCTCTGACAGAGGCTTGCCTGGCCCAGACGCACGAGGCGGGTAATCCTGGATGTCACCGATACTGGACGGCCAGGGCACGATCACCAAAGGCGGCTCCCAGTTTCTTCAGCAGATCCTGCTTGGGGGCCACTTTCCATTGATCGCCGAGCAGCATCGATCCGCGTGCGCCGGCATTTTCGTAATCAATACGGATGCGACACTCGCCTTGCTGGCGGTACGGTTCCAGCAAGGACTTGATCTGGCCAACAGTTGCGGCGTTCACCTGAGGCAGCTTGAGCTGCACCGTCACGATTCGGGCAAAGCTTTCCCGGGCCTGCCCAATGCTGAACAGCTTGCGCACCACCATTTTCAGACCACCGCTGAAGTCATCGAGACTGACATCCCCTTCTGCCACCAGCACCGCATCCTTGATCAGCAGATCACGATACTGCTCGAACACATCGGCAAACACCGAGATCTCGAGGCGACCACTCTTGTCATCCAGCGTCAGGAACGCCATCTTGTCGCCGCGCTTGTTCTTCATGGTACGGATGGCGATCACCAGTCCCGCCACGATGGATTTCTGATCACGACTATTGCCGGGTTTCACATCGCAAATGCGGCAACTGATAAAATGACCCAGCTCTTCTTCGAACTGGTCGATGGGGTGCCCCGTCAAATAGAGCCCGAGGGTATCTTTCTCGCCTTGCAGCTGCTCGTCAGGTGTCCACGGCGGCACCTTGGCCCACGTCGGGGGGCGAGCTTCCTGCGCGTCGATGGCACCGAACAGATCGAACATGCCCGCATTGGCATTTTCAGCCGCCTGATCCGCCGCTTTCATGGCCTCTTCGAGGCTGGCCATCAACACCGCGCGATCAGGCCCCATGCCATCCAGCGCACCGGCACGAATTAACGCTTCCAGTGCACGGCGATTGAGTTTCTTCAGGTCGACGCGCTTGCAGAATTCGAACAAATCCTTGAACGGCTCGCCTGATTGACGCGCTTCCTGAATGGCCTCGATCGGGCCTTCGCCCAAGCCTTTGATTGCCCCCAGGCCGTACACGATATGCCCGGCGTCGTTCACATCGAACTTGAAGGCGCTGGTGTTGACGTTCGGTGGAATCACATTGATCCGCATGCGTCGGCATTCATCAATCAAGGTAACGATCTTGTCAGTGTTGTGCATATCCGCCGACAATACCGCCGCCATGAAGCCAGCGGGATAATGCGCTTTCAGCCACGCGGTCTGGTAGGAGACCAAGGCATAGGCAGCAGAGTGCGACTTGTTGAAACCGTATTTGGCGAACTCCTCCATGGTGTCGAAGATCTCGCAGGCGAGCTTCTGGTCGATACCGTTCTTCGAACACCCTTCTTCGAAAATGGCGCGTTGCTGCGCCATTTCCTCGGCCTTTTTCTTGCCCATGGCGCGACGCAGGATATCCGCGCCACCCAGCGAATATCCGGCCAGCACCTGGGGAATCAGCATGACCTGTTCCTGATACAAGATGGTGCCGTACGTCGTGTCGAGCACCGGCTTCAGGTCCGGATGCGGATAGGTCACCGCCTGCTTGCCGTGTTTGCGCGCGATGAAGTCATCCACCATCCCGGAGCCAAGCGGACCCGGCCGGAACAGCGCCACGAGTGCGACGATATCTTCAAAAACGCTGGGCTTGAGCCGCTTGATCAGATCTTTCATGCCACGCGATTCAAGCTGGAAGACGGCCGTCGTCTCGGCATTCTGCAAGAGCTGGAACGTGGGCTGGTCATCCAGCGGAATGCGGGCGATATCCACCGGCGACTGCCCCTTGGCCTCCAGTCGCGGATTGATGATCCCCAGCGCCCAATCAATGATTGTCAGCGTACGCAACCCCAGGAAGTCGAACTTTACAAGACCTGCCTGCTCGACATCGTCCTTGTCATATTGCGTTACCAGGTTGTTGCCCTGCTCATCACAGTACAAGGGCACATAGTTGGTAAGGTTCGACGGCGCAATCACCACGCCCCCGGCATGCTTGCCCACGCCACGACAAATACCTTCGAGCTTGAGCGCCATGTCGAGCAGGTCGCGAACTTCTTCGTCGTTTTTGTACAATTCGCGCAGTTGCTCTTCCTGTTCCATCGCCTTTTCGAGCGTCATCCCGACCTCGAATGGAATCAGCTTGGCAATGCGATCCACGAAGCCATACGACTTGCCCTGCACGCGACCGACGTCGCGCACCACCGCCTTTGCTGCCATCGAACCAAACGTGATGATCTGCGATACGGCATCGCGGCCATACTTCTCGGCCACGTATTCAATCACGCGGTCCCGCCCTTCCATACAGAAATCGACGTCGAAGTCGGGCATCGACACACGTTCCGGGTTCAGGAAGCGCTCGAACAGCAAATCGTATTGCAAAGGATCAAGGTCGGTAATCTTGATTGCATACGCCACCAACGAACCGGCACCTGACCCCCGCCCTGGCCCCACGGGTACACCGTTATTCTTGGCCCACTGGATAAAATCGGCAACGATGAGGAAGTAGCCCGAAAATCCCATTTTGATAATACAGTCGAGTTCGATCTGCAACCGGGATTCATATTTCTCGCGAATCTGCGAAAAGTCGGGCCGATTGACGTCATACAGAAACGCCAATCGTTCATTGAGGCCTTCTTTCGACTGATATTCGAGATACGACTCGATTGTCATGCCTTCGGGCACAGGATAATTGGGCAAATAATAGGTGCCCAACGGGATATTCACGTTGCAGCGCTTGGCAATTTCCACCGAGTTTTCGATGGCTTCAGGAATATCCGAAAAAAGCTCGATCATTTCTTTCGGACTTTTCAGATATTGCTGATCGCTGTAATTCACTTCACGCCGGGGATCATCCAGCGTCCAGCCGGCGTTGATGCACACGCGGACTTCGTGCGCCTCATAATCATCTTTCTTTAGAAAGCGCACATCGTTGGTCGCCACCACCGGAATATCCAGTTTGGCCGCAAGGTCCACAGCCAGATGCAGATAGGTCTCGTCGTCGGTGCGGGCAGTACGCTGCAATTCCAGGTAAAAACGGTCAGGGAAAAGCGCCTGCATCTCACGCGCCAGTGCTTCGGCACGCTCCTGCTTGCCCTGCAACAAGGCACGACCAATCTCGCCCTTCTTGCCGCCGGACAAGCAGATGACGCCGTCGGTTTTCTCGCGGAATACCGAACGTTTGACGACGGCAATGCCGCCGCTTTGACCCGTCAAATACGCCTCGGAAGCAAGTTTGGTGATGTTGCGATAGCCATCGACGTTCATCGCCAGCAACGGGATCAGGCTGGGCGCTTCTCCTGCAACATCACTCTCCAGCCAGAGATCAACCCCGTAGATCGGTTTAATTCCCGCCGGCATGCCGTATTTCTGGAATTTCACCAGACCATACAAACCGCAGTAATCGGTGATGGCCACCGCCGGCATGCCCAGATCCGCTGTCTTGCCGACCAGCTTTTTGACCCGTACCAACCCATCTACCAGCGAATATTCGGTATGCAGGCGCAAATGCACAAATGTCGATGTCATGGTCTTGCTCACCGTTCGAAAAGTTTTTTCACCGGGCCGAAAGAGCGCCGATGCAATGGCGTTGCCCCCAGGCGTTCCAGTGCGGCCAGATGTACAGCCGTAGGATAGCCCTTGTGGTCGGCAATGCCATAGCCTGGATATTGCTTGTCGAGTTCGACCATTTCCTGGTCACGCGCCACCTTCGCAATGATTGACGCCGCGCTGATGCAAGGCACCTTGGAATCGCCCTTCACCACGGCTTCACACGGCATTTTCAGGCGCGGACATTTATTGCCGTCAATCCAGGCAAAATCCGGTTGGACAGACAACTGTTCGACCGCGCGCTGCATCGCCAACAGACTGGCCTGAAGGATATTGATGTCGTCGATTTCGTGTGGTTCAGCGCGCCCGATCGCCCAGGCCAGCGCCTGCGACTTGATTTGTTCGGCGAGCTGTTCGCGCTTGCGTTCACTGAGTTTTTTGGAATCGGCCAGGCCTTCAATGGGGCGCTCAGGATCGAGAATGACCGCCGCCGCAATAACGGCACCAACAAGTGGCCCGCGCCCCACTTCATCGACGCCGGCCTCATATCGACCGCCGCCAAAATCAAGACGTTGCTGGGAAGACTGTTTCTTTGTAGTCATGATGATGTCTCGTTGCAGAGGCAGGACAGGCGCAGGTTTTAGATTGCGCGGCAAGAAATCAGTCGCGATGGCCTGGCAACAATGACAGCACGGCCGCCGCTGCTTCGTCATTCGCGTTCTTGCGCAGGGTTTGGTGAATCTGGTCGAACCGCTCCCGCAGGAATTTTCTGAGTGCCAAATCATCCAGTTGTTGCAGCACGGCACGGGCAAGGTTTTCCGGGGTCGCCTGTTCCTGCAGGAATTCAGGTACCAGACGCTCACCCGCCAGAATATTGGGCAAAGCAATATGATCGGTTTTTACCATGCGCGAAATGATCGCGTGCGATATGGCTCCCCACTTGTAAGCCACTACCATCGGTCGCTTCAGCAGAGCCGCTTCGAGCGTGGCAGTCCCTGACGTGACCAGCACCGCATCGGCACCCGCCATGACTTCGCGCGCGTGACCTTCCACGCCGAGAATCGGCAGATCGGCACCCACCTCCAGCAATTGCTGCTCGAACTGTTTGCGACGGGCATCGTTGGCATACGGAATCACAAAACGAACACGAGGTTCCAGCGCCAGAATCTGCCGCATCGTCTCGATGAACAAGGGCCCCATGAATTTGAGTTCGCCAGCGCGGCTGCCGGGTAAGATAGCCAGCACCTTGTCGCCCGGCTGGAATCCCCAATGCCGCTTGGCCAAAGCGTTATCGATATTGAGGTCGATCTGATGCGCGAACGGATGCCCGACAAAACGCACCGGGACCTGATGCTTCTCGTAAAACGCGGCTTCGAACGGAAACAAGGTCAGCATCATGTCGACGGTGCGCTTGATGGAATGAATTCGACGCTGACGCCAGGCCCACACCGTTGGGCTGACATAGTGGACCGTCTTCACGCCCAGCGCGTGTAGCTCTTTTTCGATGCGAAGATTGAAATCCGGGCTGTCGATACCGATGAAAATATCCGGCAACTGCGCGGTAAACACTTCCAGCACCTTGCGCCGGATCGCCAGCAACTCGGGCAAACGTTTGAGGACTTCCACCAGTCCCATCACCGCCAGGCGATCCATGGCATAAAGCGCATCAAGCCCTTCACGCACCATTGCAGGCCCCCCAATACCCACGAACTGGACATTGGGGCGACGCTTGCGAATCGCCGCCATCAAACCAGCCCCCAGCAAATCGCCCGACATTTCACCGGCAATGATGCCGATCCGCAAGGGGGAACTATCAATGATCATGGTGGCCTTAACGAATAATGCCGCGGGTGGAGGTCTTCAGGGATTCAATGAACATTTCCAGCTCGGGGCTGCGCTCTTCCTGTTCCTCCAGTGCCTTGACCGCATTTTCGAAGGTGAGGCCTTGGCGATACACGGTTTTGTAGGCGTTGCGCAAAATACGGATCTGGTCGGGGGTATAGCCACGACGGCGCATGCCTTCAAAGTTCATGCCGCGCGCACGCGCATGGTCACCGCGCACCATGACGAACGCCGGCACATCCTTGTCAACCATTGACCCCATCGCCAGCATGCAATAGGAACCCAAACGGCAGTACTGGTGTGCACCGGCCATACCGCCGATGATGACACCATCCCCTACCACGCAGTGCCCGGCAAGTGTCGCGTTATTGGCGAAAATATTGTTGTTGCCGATCACGCAGTCATGCGCCACGTGGATGTAGGCCATGAACAAATTATTGTTGCCAATCGACGTTACGCCACGGTCCTGGATGGTGCCGCGATGTATGGTCGCACACTCACGAATGACGTTATTGTCACCCATTTCCAGGCGGGTAGGTTCGCCCTTGTATTTCTTGTCCATGCAATCCTCGCCCACCGAGGCGAACTGGAAAACACGGGTATTCTTGCCGAGGCTGGTAGGCCCCTTGATCACGGCGTGCGGCCCGATGACGGAACCCGCGCCGATCTCGACGCCCGGCCCGATCAATGTCCAGGGCCCGACCTGAACGTCGTCGGCCAGTTCAGCTTTGGGATCAACAATGGCTTGCGGATGTATCTGCGTCATATGTCTCTTTCAGTGCAAAGGATTTCTGCTTCTGTCACGGGGAACCCGTCCACGGTTCCCACGCACCTGAATTTCCAGATATTGCGCTTGGTCGATACGATTTCACAGCGCAACACCAGTTGGTCCCCGGGCACGACAGGCCGCCTGAAGCGCACATTGTCGATGCCGGCAATCACCGCTGCCTTTCGTTCCTGCAAACCGGCTGCACGTGTCTTGATTGCCAGGATGCCTGCGGCCTGCGCCATCGCCTCGACAATCATTATGCCGGGAAAAATCGGATTGTCAGGGAAATGACCCGTAAATTGTGGTTCGTTGACGGTGATATTCTTGATCGCCACCACGTACTCCCCCGGTACGACTTCCGTGACCCGATCTACCAGCAGAAACGGGTAACGGTGCGGCAACATCTCGATGATTTCTTTTATGTCGATCATTTTACTGGCAATCGTGGATTACGCCACGCCTCAAATTGGACTCAGACAGCCTGACGGCTGCACATCTTTACGCACAAGGCACTAGTTTTCGTCGTCAGCGACTTTTCCGCTCCCGAGCTTGCGCTCCACCGTGACAAGTCGCCGCGCCAAGCCATCCAGCTGACGGAAACGCGCCGCATTCTTGCGCCATTCCCGGGTCTCCGACACCGCCGTACCCGAGGAATAGGAACCAGCCTCCGGGAGCGAACCGGTCACATCGGTACGCATGGTGATGTGCACCCGGTCTCCGATGACCAGATGCCCTGCAATGCCTACTCCGCCAGCGATAGTGCAATGACGCCCGATCCTGGTGCTCCCGGCAATGCCGGTACAACCGGAAATTGCAGTGAAGTCACCAATCTCGACATTGTGTGCGATCTGGATTTGGTTATCCAGAATGACACCGTTACCAATTGTTGTATCACCGATCGCGCCACGATCAATGGTGGTATTGGCGCCGATTTCGACGTCATCGCCGATACGAACGCTACCCAACTGGGCAATTTTGATCCAGCGTCCACGCTCATTGGCAAAGCCGAATCCGTCCGCACCGATAACGACGCCACTGTGCAGGACACAGCGCGCGCCTATCGAGACGCGATGGTACAAGGTGACATTGGCATGCAGACGGGTTTGCGCCCCGATGGAAGCACCAGCACCGATGACACACCCCGGGCCGACAAGGACACCCGCACCGAGCACGACATCGGCTTCAATCACCGCTCTTGCCCCCACACTGGCCCCGGGGCCAATCTCGGCAGAGGGATCGACAATGGCAGACGGGTGAATGCCAGCGACAGGCCGGGGCGCCAGATCAAACAGATGCGACGCCCGGGCATAGGTGAGATAAGGGGTTTCAGACAGTAACACCGCTACCTGGCATTCCTGCGCGAGCGATGGGTGCAGAATCACGGCACTGGCCGCCGTCGTCGCCAGTTGTTGGCGATAGAGCGGATTGGCGAGGAAACTCAATGCCCCGGTGTCTGCACTTCCCAGCGGTGCCAGCCGGGAAAGCACCAGATCTGCATCACCCCGCCACTCGACGCCGAGAGCCTCTGCCAGCGCAGACAACGTCCAGGAGTTACTTGGTTGCTGCATCTTCCCACCCTCAGCATTACCGTTGCGAAGCCTGCCAACACAGGCTTGCCGTTATCTGATCTGACTGTTGCAAGGGTCCTGTCAGCCTGCCTGCCAAGAGGACGGCGCAGGCTGCGCCCCTTACTTACCTGAGTTCATCCGCGCCACCACCTCTTCGGTAATGTCGAATTCCGGCGTCGTGTAGAAAGCGGCTTCACGACGCAACACCATGTCATATTTGTTCTCGTCCACCAGCCCCTTGAGCGCTTTTTCGAACTTGGGCAGCATGGCGGTCAGCAACTCCTGGCGTGCGTCCTGGGTGCTCTTCTGGAATTTCTTGCCCATGAAACCCAGTTCGATGCGCTTGTCTTCAATCTGTTTTTCAAGGTTGCGCTTCTGATCGGCGCTCATGACGGCCGCATCTTTCTTGTACTGGTCTTCCAGTTTGCC
>JBPOHS010000083.1:0-2045 GCA_052035295.1 Pseudomonadota bacterium | reverse complement strand
GTTGCCTATGCGGCTTAGCTGTAACGCAGATGCAGCGGAAAGATCTTGCCGCTTTATGCAAACGTGTCGGCATCGGATTGCCGCAACAGCAGCAATCCGGATGACGGATTGTTCTCTGCTTAGGGCTAACGCGTTAGCCAGCCGCCGCTTGAAGAGGAGCTTTCTTAGTTGCCTTGGCAGCCCTGACCCTATAGATTTCAACGGCCATTAAATCCAAGACCAAACTGTGATGCACAACACGGTCGATAGCGGCTAGCGTTGTCATTGGGTCTTTGAAAATTCGCTCCCATGCAGAAAACACTAAATCGGTTGTAATCACTGTACGTTTGCGTTCATAACGCTCGGCAAGCAGTGTAAATAGCGCTTCCATTTCGTCACGGTCATGCTGGACATAAGCCAATATCATCGAGAATCAAGCACTCAAAGCGATCCAGTTTCGCGAGTGCCTGCGGTAGCTTCAAATCACGTTTGGCAGCTAGCAGGCGCTGCATCAGGCTGGCTGTAGATGCGAATAAGACGTGGTGTCCCGCTTCCACTGTGCATGCCCCAGTGCGCAGGCAAGGTGACTCTTGTCCGCACCAGGACGTCCGACAGCGACCACATTGATGGCATCCTTCAGAAAAACACCACTTTTGAGGCGATCCAGATGCATTCTCGTTTGCGCGTCAAATCGTGCCATATACAGCGTCTGAAAGGTCTTGCCGGGTTGTAATTCTGACTGTTTCCGCAGCCGTTCAATTCTTCGACTTATTCTTGCGCCATGTTCTATTCTGGCCATCTCCAACAAATAGCTCTCGTGGGATAAGCCTTCCTTTGCAGCACGTAATGCCATGCCTTCAGCGGAATCTGCCATCGCAGACGAATTGAGTGCGTTGAGTAGTTGCTTCAGTTATTCACGTGGCTAGCCACTCGCTCCGGCTTGGGTTTGCCGGGTGGGTCAATACCATCAGGGGGTGGGATGTGAAGACTTTGATCCCGTACCTCGAATGGCCTGATGTGCAGTCAGCGCTTCGTTATATCGACGGCGAAGATTTCCAGCCAGGCCTTTCGGCGCCCGATCGCCCCTTGCGTCACCGGCCATAATAGATGTATAAACACACAAACACCTATCAAGTGGAGCATTGCTATGGACACCGTACGTTGGAATCTGGCCGTATCGGCCGACACCGACCAAGCACTCCGTTTGTTTCTGGCCAGCCAGGGCGGCGGACGCAAAGGCGACCTCTCGCGCTTCGTCGAGGAAGCCGTGCGCGCACATATCCTGGAGCTTACAGTGGAACAAGCCAAGGCCACTAACACCGAGGTTAACGAAGCGGACCTGAGCGCCATGGTGGATGAGGCCCTGATTTGGGCGCGGCAACGCTGATGCGGGTGGTCTTGGACAGCAACATTCTCTTCAGTGCCTTGATTTCGCCTCATGGGTTTCCCGATACCATTTACCGAGCTTGGCGGGCAGCCCGCTTCGAATTGGTAACCTCACACCAGCAGTTGGAGGAGATTCGACGTGCCAGTCGCTACCCGCGCTTGCAGGCAGTACTGCAACCGGCCAAGGTCGGCACCATGATCAACAATTTGCAACGGGCACGGGTATTGGAGCAATTGACATTGAAACAAGAGTGCGCCGATCCTGATGATGCCTTCTTGATCGCCATGGCCCTGCAAGGCCAAGCCGATTACCTGGTGACAGGGGACAAGCGAGCCGGGTTATTGCAGCGCGGCCACATCGAGCGCACCCGCATCGTCATCCCCGCCGTGTTCTGCGCCGAAGTGCTGTAAGTGTCGTTCGGTCATCCGCCCATCCTATCGTGGGGCGCTTTCCAAATTCTTCCTCCTGCCGCCAAACACTAGAAAGGCTGCGTAAGTATGGTGGCAATCTACCAGACAGCATACCCACGGCTGAAGCAGACTTTTTCGCAAGAGGATTTGGATGAAATCTATACCCCAACAGCGGCAGAGATGCGTTTTGCATTGCAGCACTGCAAACGTGGCAGCACTTCGTTTCTGGGTTTACTGGTACAACTGAAATTCGTGCAACGGCTGGGTCG
>JBPOHS010000227.1:0-17008 GCA_052035295.1 Pseudomonadota bacterium | reverse complement strand
CTTTCGCTGTCACACCCTCGCCAACTGACGAAATAATTCCCTTCATCCGCCACGGCTGAGAGCGTGACTTCCTTGCCCTTCTTGAGCTTGGCCTTGCAATCCCCCGGGCAGTCGATCTTGCCATTGTCCGAAGTGACCGTGCCCTCGCCGTCAACACCCACGTTCAGCCGGCAACCCGCCATCAGTATGAGGGCCAATCCGACTACTCCCGTTTTACGCCAATCCATTCGCCTATCCTCTTGTCGTTCTGACAGCATTATTGCGCAGCATCACTCCCCTAACCAGCAGGCGCGACGTCATTTTTCACATGCGCCATCGGGGCAAGCACCCCGGCTTCATACCAACAATCCATCACCGGGAGGCGTCGAACGCAGGGCAGCCTTTCTAATATCCTGGATCAGGATTATGCTTATCGACAAAATGTGACCAGCATCACACCCAAAAATGACAGCCGCGAGGCAGGAAACACTGATGACGTCGGTGATGGAGCTGTTTCAGCAAGACCGAGTACCCATTCTGGGTGCCCTGCGCCATGAGGCCCTGGCTTTCCTGCTGCGCCACACCAGCACCCTGCGAGTGGCAGCCGGTGATGTGATTTTTCTTGAAGGATCCGTGGGGGAATGCCTCTACATCATCGAGGAAGGACGCGTCGAGATTTCGCAGGTGCAGGATGGCGGCTCGCGTGTACTGGCTGTTTTCGGTCCGGGAGACTGCTTTGGCGAGATGGCGCTGATCGACTGCCAGCCGCGAAGCGCCACCGCGACAGCCTTGGAACCTGCCCGTTTGTGTACCGTCACCGGCAATACGCTGTTCGAACTCTACCGTTTTGATGTCGAGCAGTTCGCGGTCATGCAAATGAACATCTCCCGTGAAGTCATCCGACGTCTGAGGCACGCCGCTTCCCGCCCCACCACTGCCACCCAGCCGTTTACCCGTGCGGGGGACCGAATGCCCTAACCCGCACCGCTGGCAGACGCAGCGGGAACGACAAACACGCCGGAAAACCCACCGCCCTGTGTGCGCATGTTCGTCGTTTGGCCCTGATAGACCCGCGCCGCCAGCATCTGGATTTCTCCCCGATACACATAAGCGCGCACATCGAATTTGAGTTCATTGTCAGCCCCATTTACCTGCACATTGCGCTGGCCCGGTGGACTGAACTCCTGCACCAGATAGTCGCCCTGCGCCACCAAGCCCTCGAAGACCTTGCGCGTCAACTTGTCCCCGCGGTAGGCGGCCTTGCTGCCAAACCCTTGTGCCGGCTTGAAAAAATACCGTTTGCGATCCGCCCACAGCTGATCTGCATCCATATCTGTAACATGACGAGTAAGTGGCACTGTCTGTGCCAGCACCTGGCGATCCGATTCGCCAATGTCCAACGACTGAAGCGTGGCCTGATCCGACAACAGCGTCAGATTGCGCTTATCTGCATACAGGGCATAAGCACGCGGATGGGGCGTAATGACGGCTGCATCATTGAACCAGGCCTCACGCAACACCGCATGCGTTGGCTCGACAAAGTAGAAATCCGTCAAACGGGAATACACCAGATCAATCACCGTTTCACCATGCCAGAGCGCCCCTTCCTCATAACGCAACTGCTCAGGGGCAACAATGACGGCCTCGATACCGTGCCGCGCAAACATTCCGCGAAACATGATGAACTCGGGATAAAGCCCTTGTTGCTCTGGCGCATCATCAACGATCGCGATATGACGCAACGGCTGATCACCACGGGCAAGCTGCCACTCCTGACGAAACATGTCGACAATCCGTGACTCGACCGCATCAGATGACTGCCCGGGAAACAGCGTACTCACCTCATCACAACACACGCGCTGGGCACCCAGCAATGCCGCATTGATCAATGCTCCCCCGGCATTGGTGTTGATTTCAATCAACTGCGGGCCATCCACGCCAATATGAAAGTCATAACCAAAAAAAACGCCCTCCTGTGCAACTTGCTTTAGCGCTGCCATATTTGCACGACGGAGTACCGCTTGCTGATATTCGGGCGTCCCGGCCAGCTCCCGCAGGGTCGAGATCAGGGCCTGCATCCGGGCAAGATCCACGGCACTCACGAACGTCGGAGAGGCACAGAACAGATGGGGATGAGAAGCACGCAACTGCAACGCGAAACCATCAATGCCTGACAGCTTGTCGATATTGGTGTCAAGACGGTCCCAATCCAGCGTCACACAATGGCAGTGCTGGTTCAGCGTTTGAGAAACTTCGTTCGTCGACATGGGCTCATCATCCTGAAAGACAAGCTTTGAATATGTGGGCACATTCCATGGAACTCAAGGCAAGTGCGGCGCAGAAAAACGCATGAACAAATCATTCTGTAACTCCTTATTTATAGCCCGGATTCCAGACAAAACGCGGAAAATAAAAAAGGCGGCTATCTCAGCCGCCTTTTTGTCGGTACACGCTGCGATTACGCCTCGGTCACCTTGGGTTGCCACACAAGATCCAGCTCACGGGCTGCACGCACGTCATCCAGTCGTCTGACGGGCTGATTGTAGGGAGCGCCCTGCACGAACTCAGGATTCTTCTCGGCTTCTGCCAGGATTTTCACCATGGCCTCGACAAAGCCGTCGAGTTCATCCTTGGTTTCGGTTTCGGTCGGTTCGATCAGCCAGCACTCCGGCACCAACAGCGGGAAATACGTGGTTGGCGCATGATAGCCATAGTCGAGCAGACGCTTGGCAAAATCCATCGCAGACACATGCAATTCCTTGTACTGCTTGCTCAAGGTCACGATGAACTCGTGGGTAGCGCGACGACGCGGGTACGCCAGCTGGAACCCGGCCTCCTGCGCTTTTTTCATCATGTAGTTGGCGTTGAGTGTCGAATACTCGCCCACACGATGCATGCCTTCACGCCCCAGAACGCGCGCATAGTAATATGCGCGCAGCAGAACCCCGGCGTTACCCATGAAAGCCGACAGGCGACCAATCGTCTGCGGAATGTCCTTCTCGGTCAGCCAGCGATAGCGAACCTCGCCGTTCACCTCGTCCTTGCCGACGATAGGTGTCGGCATGTAGGGCAGCAGGCGCTCGCCTACCCCCACAGGACCCGCTCCCGGACCGCCACCGCCGTGTGGCGTGGCAAAGGTTTTGTGCAGGTTCATGTGCATGACGTCGAAGCCCATGTCACCCGGACGCACCTTGCCCAAAATCGCGTTCAGGTTGGCCCCGTCGTAATAGAGCAAGCCACCCGCCGCATGCACGATTTCGGCGATTTCCTTGATGCTGCGCTCGAACACGCCGCAGGTGGACGGGTTGGTCATCATCAAACCGGCCGTTTGCGGGCCCACGGCCTCGCGCAACGCCGCGACATCGACATCACCTTCGCTGTTGACCGGAATTTCCCGCACCTTGAAGCCACACATCACCGCCGTTGCCGGGTTGGTGCCGTGCGCTGCTGACGGGATCAGGATTTCCTTGCGGTCATGATCGTTACGCGCCAGGTGATAGGCGCGGATCATCGCCACGCCGGCGAATTCTCCCTGTGCTCCCGCCATCGGGGTCAACGACACGCCTTTCATGCCAGTGACGTCCTTGAGGATTTCCTGCAGGTCGTACAGGCAGCCCATAACGCCCTGACTCAAGGACGCCGGCGCCAGCGGATGGCGTTGCAAAAAACCGGGTAGCATCGCAGCGCGATGGGCGCCACGCGGGTTGTACTTCATCGTACAGCTGCCCAGCGGGTAAAAATGGGTGTCGATCGAGAAGTTCTTGCGCGACAGATTGGTGTAGTGGCGCACGACCTGCATTTCACCCACTTCCGGCAACAGGGGCTGCTGCTTGCGCTGGAAACTGGCTGGAATGTCGTTCAAATCATCCGTCGTCAGTGGCGCCTGCGCTGCCGCACGACGTCCGGGTTGGCTTCTTTCAAAAATCAGCATAATGAAATCCTCTCAATTCCTCGTCGCGCATCAGGCCAGAATGTTGCGCAGGGCGGCTTCGTAACGGGCAATGTCAGCGTCGTTGCGCATTTCGGTGGCGCACACCAACAAGGCGTTTTCATAGCCGGGATAGAACTCTCCCAGCGCCACGCCGCCCGCGATGCGAGCTTCTGCCAGTGCATCGACAACATCCGCGGCCGACCTCGGCAGACGTATCACCGCCTCATGGAAGTAGGCGTTGCTGAATTCCACGGACACCCCGGGAATGGTCGTGAGTGCTGCCAACAACTTGCGGGTATTGGCATGACAGGCCTGCGCCACGCGTGCCAACCCTTCCGCTCCCAACAAGCTGAGATAGATGGTGGCGGCCGCCATGGCCAGCCCCTGATTGGTACAAATGTTGGAAGTCGCCTTGGAACGGCGGATATGCTGTTCCCGCGCCTGCAACGTCAGGGCAAAACCGGGTTTGCCATCCAGATCGACCGTGCGACCGATAATGCGGCCAGGCATTTGACGCACGATTTCTTCGCGGCAGCAAATGAAGCCCACATAGGGGCCGCCAGACGACATCGGCACACCCAGGGGTTGCCCCTCACCAATGACGATATCAGCACCTTTTTGGCCCCATTCACCCGGCGGCGTCAACACTGCGAGTGCCGTCGGATTCACCACCGCCACCACCAGCATCTTGTTGTCGTGGGCCCAATCGGTCAGTGCGTGCACATCTTCCAGCGCACCAAAAAAATTCGGCCAGGGAATGACCAGGGCGGCAAAATCCTGCCCGGCATAGGCCTCGAGAGCTTCGCGATCGACCGTGCCGGTACTGTTGTCAAACGCCACCTCAACCATTTCTATGCCTTGGTTTTCGACGATATTGCGTGCTGCATCGCGGTAGAACGGATTCACGCTCTGCAACACAAGCACCCGATGCGACTTGGATTTCTTGTGTGCACGAACTGCCATCAATACAGCTTCGGACAGCGCCGAACCGCCGTCATAGAGCGACGCGTTCGACACATCCATCGCGGTCAGATGCGCCATCATTGACTGGAATTCATAAATGACTTGCAAGGTGCCCTGACTGGCTTCTGCCTGGTAGGGCGTGTAAGCCGTCATGAATTCACCACGGGAAATAATGTCCCAGACAGCCGCGGGAATGTGATGCTCATACGCACCGGCACCAATGAAATTGATGACCTGCCCGTCAGCCTGCGCACGCTCTGCCATCAGCCGCGTCGTTTCCATCTCGGAAAGCCCCGGTGGCACATGCTGCAGTGATTGGGCACGAATCTCAGCAGGAATTTCATCGAACAATGCATCAATACTGTCGACCCCGATGGTCTCCAACATTGAACGAACATCATCCTCGGTATGAGGAATATACGGCATAACACGACCTCGCAATCGGGGACATAATGACAAGAGTAAATACGAGAAAAAGAAAACGGGCTCCCGATGGGCCCGTTTTCAGGCATCCGGAGCTGGCCGAACGGCTAGCTCGCAATAACGCTTCTATTCAGTAAGCAGGCAAAGCGACTTTTACTCGTCGTCGTCGCCTTCACCCTCTTCTTCGAGCTGCTCGGCGTATTCTTCGGCGCTCATGAGATCTTCAAGCTCTTCTGGATCAGCAATCTTGATGCGATACAGCCAGCCATCACCGTAGGGATCGCTGTTGACTTGCTCGGGGCTGTCATTGAGCGCTTCGTTGATCGCAATGATCTCGCCTGTCACCGGCGAATAAATATCAGAGGCCGCTTTTACCGACTCAACCACACCGACTTCATCGCCGGCGTTGATGGTGTCACCCACGTCGGGCAATTCCACATATACCAAATCGCCCATCGCGTTCTGCGCGTGATCACTGATACCGACATAGGCCGTACCGTCGCTTTCCACACGAATCCACTCGTGGCTCGACATGTAGCGCAGGTCTGTTGGTATATCGCTCATTACAAGAATCCTCAAACGTTCTAAATTGGAAATGCCTTCTCGTGTTGAATCCGGCCCTGACTCTTTGGCGAGGCGCCCCGGCGCGGAACCGGATGCGCTCTGCTCTTGACCCGTTTATTTGTAGACGCGTTCCCCATTGCGCACAAACGGCGGTTTGACGATTTTGACAGCATGCAGCTTGCCGCGGATATCCACCTGGGCCTCCCCGCTCGCGCCTGCCGGCAATCGCGCCAGTGCAATAGCATAGCCCAGCGTCGGTGAAAATGTACCACTGGTAATCTCGCCTTCGCCATGGGACGTGATGACTTTTTGGTGGCCGCGCAGTACGCCTTTTCCTTCCATGACAAGACCAGTCAGAACACGTGCCGAACCCGCCGCTTTTTGGGCTTCCAGTGCATCACGGCCGATAAATCGGCGGGTTTCCGGTTGCCACGCAAGCGTCCAGCCCATGTTGGCTTCAAGCGGGCTGATCGATTCATCCATATCTGAACCATAAAGGTTCATGCCCGCTTCAAGTCGCAACGTGTCACGGGCACCAAGACCACAGGGACGCACGCCGCTATCGATCAGCGCTTGCCAGAAACCTGAAGCTTCAGACGCTGGCAGAATGATTTCCAGACCATCTTCACCGGTGTAACCCGTGCGCGCAACAAACCACTCGCCGACAAACACACCGTAAAAAGTCTTGAGTGCTGCTATTGCAGCAGCGAAAGTGGCACCCAGGGTTTCCGAGGCCTTGGCCAATGCTTGCGGGCCTTGAATGGCCAGCATGGCGACCTGTTCGCGATGGGTGAGCACGATATCAAACCCGGCCGCCTGTTTTTGCATCCAGGCCAAATCTTTTTCGCGGGTGGAGCAGTTTACAACCAGACGAAAACCCGAGCCGACCTTGTAGACGATGAGATCGTCGATGACCCCACCCTCATCGTTACACATGGCGGTATAAAGCGCTTTGCCTTCTTCGGCGAGACGCGCCACGTCATTGGCCAACAGCCGCTGCAGGTACGCTTGCGCATCCGCCCCGGTCAGATCCACCACCGTCATGTGCGACACATCAAACATACCCGCAGCCTTGCGGACAACGTGGTGCTCTTCAATCTGCGATCCATAGTGAATCGGCATGTCCCAGCCACCAAAATCGACGATCTTGGCGCCGGCGGCCAGATGGGCCTGATATAAAGCGGTCTTGTGTCCCATGCGACGATCCTGTTTGGTAAAAAAGCCTGTTTCGGTAAAAAGCCTGCGTTGGCTGGGGAGTAAACGGATGAAGCAAAGTGCAACCGCTCAAAATATGCACCATAGTACCACTTTTAACGGCAATGCTCTAGATGGCAGCCTCACTGAAAACAGCTGACTGTGCAGTTTCGGCAACGATTTCCACCTCGGGCTCCGGTCCAAAGTCTTTGAGAACCGGCTTGCCCGCTTCATTGAGCGCCACTTCTTCCACCCGGCCGCGCAGGTAGATGTCCTTGATGCCCAGCTCAAACAGCTGATTGACTGCCTGGTCATGATGCACGAAATGCGCGACGGCAGCAGTTTCCCGGCCAGAGATCCACTCACCTTTGCGTGTAACATACTGGCCAGACTGATTGCGGACAACGTAGGTCTTCGACATGCGTAACCTGCTCGCTAAAACAATAAGAACGAATTGAACAACAACCGGGATCAAACGCTGCCGTATGGCGGGCGTCACAGATCCGTAACTGTACGCCAATGCAGGGAATTTGTTAATCCGGACGACCCTCTGTATAGCTAATGGCGACCTGTATAGCGAATGGCGACGAGCAGGTCACCCATTGCCATTTACAGCATCACCCGCCACTCCGTCCGGGCGATGCGAGGCAAATCACCGGACAGCCCCAGCGCCCGGTCAACGACCTGGTGCTTGACCAATGTGTGCCGGTCCACCTGCGCCATGCCCCAATTCCGCAACACGTGTAATGCCCATGCTGAGGGCCCAAACAAACGTTTGAAGCTCTCCATCGCGGCCATCATGGTCAAATTGGGTGCCTGCCGACGACGCTGATAACGACGCAACAGGCTGAATTCGGACAAGGGCAAACCTTGCGCCACCCCTTCGGCAAGTACCTCTGCCAGCGTGCCCGCATCCATGAAACCAAGATTGATTCCTTGCCCGGCGAGAGGGTGAATGGTGTGCGCGGCATCGCCGATAAGCGCGACCCCCGGCGTAACGTAATGCTTCGCGTGCTGCTGGCGTAGAGGAAAAACAACACGACGATCAAGCAGGGTCACAGCCCCCAGCCGATGCTCGAATGCCTGCTCCAGTGCCTTGCAAAAATCGGCGTCAGAGAGCGCGAGCAAGCGATCCGCTTCGGCGTCATCCTGTGACCAGACGATTGAGCACACATGGCTGCATTCATCAGATGCCAGCTCGCGCAACGGCAGCAACGCCAACGGGCCAGAACGGGTAAAGACCTGCCACGCTGTATTGGCGTGCGGCTTTTCGCATTGCAGCGTCGTGACAATGGCCTTTTGTTCGTAGGGCCATGCGCGTACATCCAGACCTGCCTGCTCCCGCACCTGCGAGCGAGCGCCATCGGCACCAATCACCAGGGTGCTTTCCAGCACCTGCCCGGAGGTCAAGGTAATACGGGGATCACCACCGGTCACATCCAGATGACGTAATCCCGACCGGAAAAAAGTCACGTTGGCGCAGGACTGTAACGCCTGCCATAAGCCCCATGTCGTCACCCGGTTTTCCACCAGGTGCCCCAGATGAGTGACACCGGCTTCATCGGCACTGAACTCGATACGGCCCGTACCATCACCGTCCCAGACGAACATATGCTGGTAGGGCGATACCCGCAGCGGTTCCATGAAGGCCCAGGCGCCCACATTGCGCAACAGGTTTTCCGAGGCATGTGTCAGCGCACTCACACGCAAATCAAAGCCAGCCGGAAACCGGTCTGGCGACTCAGGAAAAGCGTTATCGACGATCGCTATTGACACGCCCGAAGATGCCATTGCCCCAGCGAACGCCAGCCCCGCCATACCGCCACCCACCACGACAATGTCAAAACGGGAAACGCTTGGGGAGGCAGACGGCATGATGTTTCCGTTCATTTCATTCACCTTGAGGCAACTGCATGGCGACGGCGCGCCCCATCGCATAACGCGCCAACGTGTGCTTGGCGCCAGGCAGGACATCAAACAAGGCCAAGCCGGCATTACGGATCAAACGCACAGGCGCCCGGTCATTACTGAACAAACGGGTAAGCTTGTCGGAAAACTGTATGGTACTGAACTGATCGGGGCCACGCTCGGTGAGGTAGCGCTGCAAAACCTGGAACTGCCCCAATGGCAGTGCGCGCCGAGCTGCCTCTACCAATACCCGGACCAGCACAACGACATCCCGCAGCGCCATATTGAGGCCTTGACCGGCGACCGGATGCAGCCCATGGGCGGCATTACCCAGCACCACCAGATGCGGACGCACCTGTTCCTCGGCCAGCACCAGACGTAACGGGTAAGCATAGCGGCGCCCTACCCGTTGCAACTGCCCTGCGCCACCGCCAGACTTCGACTGCAGTTCGGCGAGAAATTCAGCGTCAGTGGCGCTCATCAAGCGTTCGGCTTCGGCATCATCAACACACCAGGTCAAACCCAGGCGACCTTCTGTCTGGGGCAGAATGGCCAGCGGCCCCTGCGGCGTAAAACGCTCCCAGGCACGCCCCTGATGCGGCAGATCCGAAACTATGGCAGTCACGATGCCTTGCTGCCCATAGGACGAACGTTTAACACCAATACCGAGCTGCTCACTGGTGGGCGAGTCAGCGCCATCAGCCACCACCAGCAACCGGGTACGCACGCGCGCCGTTTTGCCGTCATGAGAGATCAACCCCGTAAAACCGCCGGCCACCGCCTTGGGTTGAGAAAATGTTGCCGGGGCAAAAATCGTTACTCGCGCGGCATCCTGCAAAGCCCTCAATAACGCCTGCCCCATGAAACGGTTTTCGATCACATAGCCCAGTGCGGCAACCCGCTCCTCCTCGGCATTGATGGTGACATGACCAAAACCACCCTGGTCACTGACATCAATCGTTGTGATCGCTTCCGCCAGGGGTTTCAACTGTGCCCATAGACCAAGCTGATCAAACAGCTCACAGGTACCATTGGAAAGCGCTGTATTGCGTGCGTCAAAGCTGGGATGCAGGACATCCTGCAGGGAAGAAAAATCGAAGGCATTCTTTTCCACGAGAGCAACACGCCAGTACTCGTAGCGCGACAAGGCCAGCGCCAGTGTGGCCCCCACCAGCCCCCCGCCAACGATAACGATATCGAACGCTTGCGTTTCCACTATGGCATCCGGAGATCCCGGCACTACGACGGCTTGCACGTTATGTTGCCCTACTATAGAAGAATCCTCTACGCGATTCCGATCAGTTCACCCATGATCGCACTTTACAGGCGAATCGTACTCGATAATGCCCTGGCGGAATGTCTGTCAGTGTCGTTTTTTGCGCTGCTTGCGCGCTTTCGCCATCAAGTCTTCGATTTCGTCGACTTCCTTCGGTACACCACCCGTGAGGACCTTGTGCCCGCGACCGGTGACGACGACATCGTCCTCAATACGAACGCCTATGCCACGCCACTCCTCGTCGACCTGGGTGTTGTCCGGCGAGATGTAAAGACCGGGTTCGACCGTCAGCACCATGCCGGCTTCCAGCGTACGCCACTCACCTTCGACCTTGTAATCGCCGACGTCGTGTACGTCCATGCCCAGCCAGTGCCCGGTGCGATGCATGAAAAACGCGCGGTAGGCTTCGGTCGTGATCAGTTCATCCAGCTTGCCCTTGAGCAGCCCGACTTTGACCAGCCCCTTGGTAATTTCCCGCACGGCCGCTTCGTGAGGTGCGTTCCAGTGATTGCCTGGCTTCACGACCTTGATGGCCGCATATTGTGCGGCCAGGACAATTTCGTAGATCGCTTTCTGCTGCGGTGAAAATTTGCCATTCACTGGGAAGGTGCGCGTGATATCGGAGGCGTAATGATCGAGTTCGCAGCCGGCGTCGATCAGCACCAGATCACCGTCCTTGAGGACGGCATTGTTCTCACGGTAGTGCAATATGCACGCATTGGCGCCGCCGCCCACGATGCTCGAATAGGCGGGAGAGCGCGATCCGTTGCGGGTGAATTCGTGCAGGAATTCTGCTTCCAGCTGATATTCGTACATCCCGGGTTCGCACACCTGCATGGCACGCACATGCGCGGCTGCCGATATCTCGGCCGCGCGCTCCATGACGGCGATTTCCTGCGGGCTTTTGTAAAGACGCATCTCATGCAGCACGTGATCCAGGGCAATGAATTCCCCGGGCGGCTGCGCACCGGAACGCACCTTGGCGCGAATGGTATTGACCCATTCCATGACATGACGATCGAATTCCGGATCACGCCCCATTGCGTAATAGACTCTTTCCTTGCCCTCGATCAGGCCAGGAAGGATTTCATCAAGGTCGGTAATGGGAAAAGCATCATCGGCGCCATATTGTTTGACTGCGCCTTCCGGCCCTGCACGATAGCCGTTCCAGATTTCCATCTCGCGATTGCGTTCGCGGCAGAACAACACGTACTCGCCGTGTTCCCGTTCCGGAATCAATGCCACCACTGATTCCGGCTCGCCAAATCCGGTGACATACTGAAAATCGCTGTCCTGGCGAAAGGCGTATTCCACATCGCGATTGCGGATGTGTTCGCGCGCCGAAGGAATAATGGCGATGCTGTTGGGCGCCATCATGTCCATCAGTTGACGGCGGCGACGGGCAAATTCTTTGCGCTGTATCATGGTGGCCTCGGAACAAGATCAATGCAGGGTGGCGTCGGGCGCATTCCCGGTGGAGGGAGTGACACGATGCCGAAGTACACACTCCTGATATAGACTAATCACTGCCATTCGCACGTATTCTGCGACTTCAAAGAAGTCGTGCTCACCGTTCTCGCCTTCTTCTTCAGCCGATGCGACGTCGACCTGACTGATTGCCTGCAGATCCTTGATCGTTGCGCCTACCTCTTCCGGCAAGGGTTCCGAGGGCAAGCCGATCGAACCGAAGCCTGCCAGAAAACCGGAACACCATTCGCTCAAGGCGTTCAGGCGTGTTTCGATTTTTTCTTCGTCATCGGGCAGCAGCAAGGCGAAATCCATGCTGTGGCTTTCAAGATCTTCATCGCAGAAATACCGCATCTGATAGAGTCGCTGCGTCAGGGCTTCCCAGGGTTCACGCTTGACGCCCAACATGGGAAGGTATTGCTTCAACCAGCCCAACCCCGACAGGCGGCTGCCCGCACACAATTGACCGCACAGAATGCCGTGTGCTTCTGCTGCGCTGGCCAGCGCATCCATGGTTTTCAAATCCTGGCCGAATTCATAAAAATCGAGGATTTCCTCGCGCTCTACTGTCATGCTGGTCGTTATCCGGTACTCGATTCCAATGATTGAAAAGGCAAATTTCGAAGGCAAATAGCGAGGCCCTGCTACACTGTACAGGGAAACACCTCATTATACCCAAGGTGGACACTAAAGAACGATGTGCTCGTGTAAAATGCCTGTCTTGCCCGTCGTTCACACAGCAGAGGCCAACCCATCCCGGGAACGGCCATGTCAACGGGATCAGCCAAGCCGGGTGGATTGGACATGTCGAGCATCGAACATCACGTAAAAAAACTCGAAGAACGCGTCACCGAGCTGCTCGCCGTTTGCGACAGCTACAAGCGCCAGAACCGCACGCTAAAGGCACGTGAAGCCCAGTTACTGGAAGAACGCACCCAATTACTCAAGAAAAACGATTTGGCCCGGGTTAAAGTAGAAGCCATGATTACACGACTCAAAGCCATGGAGCAGGATACATGAGTAGTAACGAGATCAAGACAGTGCAAGTGACCATTCTCGACCGGGAATACGGCATGGCCTGCACACCGGGTGAAGAGGAAGCGCTGCGCGCCTCTGCACGCATGCTTGATGACCGCCTTCGTGAAATCCGCATGAGCGGAAAAGTCATGGGCATGGAAAAAATGCTGGTCATGGCCGGCATCAACATTGCCCACGAATACTTCAAGACCCAGGCACAACTGGCTCGCCACAATCAAGCCATCGAACGACACATCGACCGACTGACCAGCAAAGTGGAAGAAGCCATCGCCGACGCGCGCCAACTGGAACTTTGATTTTTTCTGCAGGTACATTTCATTCATGTATAATGAAATGGCTGCTCCCTGCGGTGTTCGTGCTTTGGCCAAGTCCCTGAGCCGATGTTTTACTTACCGGGGGCTTCTCGTAGATGTGGGAGTGCATATCCGCCCGTCGGAGAGCCCGATACGTTTCAGAAGCCGCCACCCTTGAACCCTGGGTTCAAGGGCCTACGCCAATAACGGCATTGCGGGGAGCTTTTATTCTTGCCTGATATGACACCCCCTTCCATTTCTGCCATTCCCGACAAAAAAATCCTGCGCGCCGAACTGCGCAAGCGCCGTCGTGCACTCACGCGCGGACAACAGCGTCAGGCATCACTCGGACTGGGAAGCCAGTTCAAGCAACTGGCCGGACTGCGGCGCATTCACAGTGTTGCCGTCTATTTTGCGAACGACGGCGAACTCGACCCCAGGGCGCTCATCCACTGGTGCTGGAAGACCGGCAAGGAAGTTTATCTGCCCGTATTACACCCGGTGCGCCGACGCGAACTGATGTTCCTGCCCTACAGACCCGACACACGACTGGCACGCAACCGCCTGGGCATTCCCGAGCCCCTCGCCAGCAATGGCCTGCCGCGCCCACTCTGGACACTCGATCTGGTACTGACTCCGCTGGTAGGTTTTGACCCGCGCGGCAATCGCATGGGAATGGGCGGCGGCTATTACGATCGCACACTCGCACCGGCCTTCAAGGGGCTCACGCCGCGCCGCCCGCTTCTGATGGGGCTTGCACATGAATGCCAGAAAGTCGCGCAACTACCCATCGACTCTTGGGACATTCCGCTGGATGCCGTTATCACCGACAAAGCCATCTATCGCGCCTGACACAGCCAACCGCAAAACGCTCCATTGCCTCGGCAATAACGCCAGGATAAAAGACAGGTCCGATACAAAAGGCTAACTTTTCGACGGGGGCAGAGACAGGTGGCAGCGAAACCGACGCCAGCAAGAGGGGCAATGTCAGGAGCGGGTCAGACAATCACGCGGTGCAGCACCCGCCTCCAGCAGCAATAATCAGCGAATGATGAACTGGGCAGCGACTTCTTCTGGATCTGGCTGATCGGCGGTATAACCGCTGGCGATAATGCCCAGACCAAGAATGAACGCAAGGATCACGAGCATGTCAGGCTTTTTCTTCATTAACGCAAGGCCTCATTCAAGAAACGCTATCCATTACTATCAGCCGACCATCCTGGCAGGACAGCGATTCCGTCCCTGGCATGTTTTTATAGTTTTCCGACCTAAGCCGGCGCCCAGTGAATCACGGCGGTAATAATACCGGAATCGCCCTGAAAAATATTCCTTTACATCCAGATGACACAGAAATATTTCACATTTTAAGCACTTAACGCAGATCGCTAAAGCATCCAAACAGCAAAACTGATTAAGCTTAGTAAAAGTGTAGCCGGAGAATCTACAAGGGCAAGAGCGTGTGTAAGCAACCGCTAACAAAGCAGCCAACAGCAGTCATAGACAAAAATTATCCTCTGCTTTCATGGCATTGCAGCGCTCTCCTCAACCTCTGACGAGATAACCGAGCCAACACCACAGAAGACAAAACCAACAACTTTGTTTACGTGTCTTTGATCAATAGTGCTCTACAATCAAGCGCTTCCCGAAGAGGCCCCTTACTGCTTCCTCCAGCCCTTTATCGGCTGATCAGCGATTATTTTAAGAACAATTTATATGCAATATTGTCGGACTCGTCCCAAAAACGATAACCAATATCGTCAAAGTAACTCATGACGGTCACGCGGTCCTCTGCGGGAACCTGCATGCCCACCAGCACGCGCCCATAAGCAGCGCCGTGATTGCGATAATGGAAAAGCGAGATATTCCAGCGCGCCCCCAACTTGAGCAGGAAATCGAGCAGGGCGCCCGGACGCTCGGGAAACTCGAAGCGGAACAGGACCTCATCGGGAATGCCGTGTTGACCATCGAGATCCGGCCCGCGGCCACCCACCATATGGCGAATATGCAACTTGGCCATTTCGTTGTCGCTGAAATCCTCGATGGCATAGCCTTCGCTTCCCAGTTGTTCGGTCAACGCTTTTATCTCGCTGGCATCACGCGTTTGCAGCCCAACAAACACATGAGCCTTTTCGGCTTCGGCATAGCGGTAGTTGAATTCGGTGATACTGCGGCGCCCCAACGCCTGGCAAAAGCGCTTGAAACTGCCCGGCTGCTCCGGAATGGTGACGGCAAACAAGGCCTCGCGGCGCTCCCCCAGCTCGGTACGCTCGGCAATATGACGCAAGCGGTCGAAATTGACGTTGGCGCCGCTATTGATGGCAACCAGCGTCTTGTCCTTCACTCCGGACTGGTGAACGTATTTCTTTAACCCAGCCAACGCAACCGCACCGGCAGGCTCGGTGATCGCACGGGTATCCTCATAGACATCCTTGATGGCGGCGCATATTTCGTCGGTGGTGACGGTAATGACCTCATCGACCAGGTCACGCGCGAGCCGAAAGGTCTCCTGTCCGATCTGCGATACCGCAACCCCGTCGGCAAACAGCCCGACCTGCGGCAACACGACTCGCTCCCCGGCCTCCATGGCAGCCTTCAGACACGCAGCATCCTCGGGTTCAACGGCGATCAGCCGGATCTCGGGCCGCAAGTACTTGATATAGCACCCGACACCCGCCAGAAGCCCGCCGCCCCCAACAGGGACAAAGATTGCATGCAGGGGGCCGCTATGCTGACGCAGGATTTCCATGCCGACCGTTCCCTGCCCCGCAATGACATCCGGGTCATCGTAGGGGTGGACCAGGGTATATCCATGCTTGTCGATCAGGTCACGCGCGTGGGCATAAGCCTGATCGAAGGTGTCACCGTGCAACACTACCTTGCCGCCCAGGGCCTTGACGGCAGACACCTTGATGTCCGGTGTGGTCTTGGGCATGACGATAAGGGATTTGATCCCGAGCCGAGTAGCAGCAAGCGCAACGCCTTGTGCGTGATTACCGGCCGATGCAGCAATAACGCCATGCTGCCGCTCGACCTCGGTGAGGCTGGAAATCTTGTTATAGGCGCCACGGATCTTGAAGGAATACACGGGCTGCAAATCTTCACGCTTCAACAAAACCTGGTTACCCAGGCGCTGGGATAAAAAGCGCGCGGGATCGAGCGGAGTTTCTTCGGCAACGTCGTAGACGCGAGCAGACAGGATGCGCTTGATATAACGTGCCGGCATGCGGAACTCCTGAACATATAGGTTGATCGGTATTCTAGGGGCATCTACCCCACTTGGATAGCGCACCGGCCTGAAAGCGCAAACGATTGAATCGGATAGCGTTACAGACGAGGGGCCCTTATACTAGCGGGTTTATACCCCGGCACGGTGAGCAGCAAGTCAATGACTCAAGATGAGATGAAGAAAGCGGTAGCAAAAGCCGCGATTGCCTATATCGAGGACAACACAGTTGTCGGCGTCGGCACCGGTTCGACCGCCAATTACTTCATCGATTACCTGGCCGAGATCAAACATCGCGTTGATGGTGCCGTTGCTTCTTCAGAAGCCACCCGCAGGCGCCTCGCCGGTCATGGCATTCCTGTCTTTGATCTCAATGCCGTCGACGAGATCCCGGTCTACGTGGATGGCGCGGATGAATTCGATCCTAACCTTTGCCTGATCAAGGGCGGCGGCGGCGCCATGACGCGTGAAAAAATCGTTGCTGCCGTTGCCCGGAAATTTATCTGCATTGCCGACGCGACCAAAAAAGTCGATGTGCTGGGAAGTTTTCCCCTGCCGGTCGAAGTCATTCCGATGGCACGCAGCTATGTTGCTCGCGAATTGGTGAAACTGGGCGGTGACCCGGTATATCGCGAAGGCTTCGTTACGGACAACGGCAACATCATTCTCGATGTACATAACCTGCAAATTGCGCAGCCAGTCAAACTGGAACAGGAAATCAACAACATCGTTGGCGTGGTAACGGTGGG
>JBPOHS010000123.1:0-4547 GCA_052035295.1 Pseudomonadota bacterium | reverse complement strand
TCATTTTCGTTGTCAACTGCAACCTGCAGCGTCTCGACGGGCCGGTGCGTGGCAACGGCAAGATCATTCAGGAACTCGAAAGCGTGTTCCGTGGTGCCGGTTGGAACGTCATCAAGGTGGTGTGGGGTCGCAAGTGGGACCCGCTGCTGGCCCGCGATGAAAGCGGTGCTCTCCGTAAACGCATGGAAGAAGCCGTCGATGGTGAATACCAGGCGTACAAAACACATGGCGGCGCCTATACCCGCGAGCATTTCTTCGGCAAATATCCGGAATCGGCCAAGCTTGTCGAGGATATGAGTGACGAGGAAATCTACAACCTCAATCGGGGTGGTCACGACCCCTACAAGATTTACGCGGCCTACAGTGCAGCCGTTAAGCACAAGGGCCAGCCAACCGTTATCCTCGCGAAAACCGTCAAAGGTTACGGTACCGGGGCAGGTGAGGCGCAGAACAAGACGCACCAGATCAAGGTGCTCGACATGGACAGCCTCAAGGAATTCCGTGATCGCTTCGATGTGGAATTCAACGACGAAGAACTGAAGAAATTGCCTTTCTACCGCCCGGCCTCCGACAGCGTGGAATTGCGCTACATGCATGAGCGGCGCAAAGCGTTGGGTGGATATTTGCCCCAGCGTCGCACCGAATGTGAAACGCTGGCGGTGCCGGAACTCGGCATGTTCGGCTCTTTCCTCGAAAGCAGTGGCGAACGCGAAATGTCGACCACCATGGCGTTCGTGCGCATGCTCAATGTGTTGATAAAACAGAAGGGCATTGGCGATCACGTCGTGCCCATCGTGCCCGATGAGGCGCGCACCTTCGGCATGGAAGGCATGTTCCGGCAGATGGGGATTTATTCCGCTGTCGGCCAGCTCTACAAGCCCGAAGACGCGGCCCAGGTCATGTATTACCGCGAAGACAAGCAGGGCCGCATTCTTGAAGAGGGCATCAACGAAGCCGGTGCGATGTCGGCGTGGATTGCCGCGGCGACGTCGTATTCTGTCAACGGCAAGGCGATGGTGCCGTTTTACATTTACTACTCCATGTTCGGTTTTCAGCGGATTGGCGATCTTGCTTGGGCGGCAGGCGATGCGCAGGCGCGTGGCTTTTTGCTTGGCGCCACCGCCGGTCGTACCACGCTCAATGGCGAAGGCTTGCAGCATCAGGACGGCCACAGTCATATTCTGGCGTCGACCATCCCGAACTGCGTTTCCTATGATCCGACCTACGCCTACGAGCTTGCCGTGATTTTCCACGACGGCCTCAAGCGCATGTATGAGAACAAGGAAAACGTGTTCTATTACATCACGTTGATGAACGAGAACTATCCCCATGGCGCGATGCCGCAAGGGGCTGAGGAAGGCATCCTCAAGGGCATGTATCTGCTGCGTGAAGGCAACGATCCGGCCAGCAAGACGCGTGTCCAGCTGTTGGGTGCCGGCACCATCCTGCGTGAGGTGGAAGCCGCCGGGGAAATGCTGTGGGACATCTTCGGCGTGTCAGCCGACATCTGGAGCGTGACCAGCTTCAACGAGCTGCGCAAGGAAGGCATGGAAGCCGAACGCTGGAATCTATTGCACCCGGATGCCGAGCCGCGTCTTCCTTATGTAACGAAGGTGCTGCGTGGCCGGAAATCGCCGGTGGTGGCGGCGACGGATCATATCCGCGCCTATTCCGACCAGATTCGCCCGTACGTGCGCAATCACTTTACCTCACTGGGGACAGATGGTTTCGGGCGCAGCGATTCGCGGGAAAAACTGCGGCATTTCTTTGAGGTCGACCGTTATTTCATTACGGTGGCGGCGCTCAATGCCCTGGCCGACAAGGGCCTCATTGGCAGAAGCAAGGTGGCTGACGCCATCAAGCGTTTTGGTATCAACCCCGACAAACCTTTCCCGGTGAAAGTGTAATGCCGTGCAGATATCACGTTAAACGCCACGATCAGGGAGCATGCCAGTGAGCAGCAAAGACATTACCGTGCCTGATATCGGCACCAAAGATGCGGTAGATATCATTGAAATACACGTAAAGCCGGGCGATTCCATCAAGCAGGATGACACCATCATCGTGCTGGAGTCCGACAAGGCCACGATGGAAATTCCTGCCCCAGAAGCGGGTGTGGTGGGTGAAATCAAGGTCAAGGTGGGTGATTCGGTCAAGATGGGCGACCTGATCATGACATTGTCGCCAGCGGGTGCGGCAACGCCCGATTCAGCGCCAGCAACGCCAACAGCCCCAGCCGAAATGGCGCCGGCATCGGAGGCAGTGGCCGCCAAAGTCGCGAGTAACGCCGAGGCTAATGACAAAATGCCGCCGGCGATTCCGGCGCAACCTGCTGCCGCGGATCCGTTACCCAAAGCGCCCGCGAATGCCCCGGCAACTGCGTCCACGGCAACTACATCCACTGCAACTGCATCCACTGCAACTGCATCCACTGCAACTGCGTCCACAGCAACGGCCCCTGCCCCTTCAGCCCCGTCGAAAGACATTCACGCCGGTCCTGCGGTGCGCCGTTTGGCACGTGAACTCGGTGTCGATCTCGGCCTCGTGAAAGGTTCCGGCCCGCGCGAACGCATTCTCAAGGAAGACGTGCATGCCTGGGTCAAGGCACGGCTGGCAGCTCCGGCGGCGGCCTCAGGCACTGCTGTGGCAGCGGGCAGCGGCTTGCCGGAACTTCCCGAGATCGATTTCGCCAGTTGGGGTGAGGTCGAACGCCAGGAGCTGTCGCGCATCAATCGCGTCAGCGCCGCGAACCTGCATCGTGCCTGGTTGCACATTCCGCATGTCACGCAATTTGACGAGGCTGACGTCACTGATCTGGAAGCGTTTCGCAAAACCGAGTCGGTGGCGCTGAAAGAAAAGGGCGTGCGTCTGACGATGCTGGCGTTTCTTGTAAAGGCTTCCGTCAGGTCGTTGCAGGCATTCCCCCGTTTCAACAGCTCGATGGCGCGGGATGGCACCGCATTGGTGATGAAAAAGTATTACCACGTGGGCATTGCCGTTGATACGCCCAACGGTTTGGTGGTGCCGGTGATACGCGATGCCGACAAAAAATCGGTGCTCGACATTGCCCAGGAGATGCAAGTATTGAGTGTAAAGGCACGCGACAAGAAATTGATGCCCGCAGACATGCAGGGCGGATGTTTTTCGATCTCGTCGCTAGGTGGTATCGGCGGTACAGCGTTTACACCCATCGTGAACTGGCCCGAAGTGGCAATTCTGGGAGTGTCAAAAATGCTGACAAAACCGCACTGGGACGGCAAGGCCTTCGTGCCTCGCCTGATGCTGCCATTGTCGCTGTCTTATGACCATCGGGTGATTGACGGCGCTGAGGCGGCACGTTTCATTACCCACCTGTCGCAGTCGCTGGGGGATATCCGTCGGCTGTTGCTGTAGAGAGTGCTGTAGAGATCTGCTGTAGAGATCTGCTGTAGAGAGCTGCCTGGGCGTGTTGCTCTAACGTCGTGCTTTATCGGCAGTTTTTACAAACAAGAAGGGCGGTCAGTGACCGCCCTTTCTGCGTAATGAGGAACACCTTTTTCGCTGTATTCACGCCGCCTGTGCTGGCCGGGCAGGGGATTCGTTGCAGTTCTGCGGGGTTTCGAGAAGTGCTTTACAGGTGTTGACAAATTTTGTCACTGCGTGGCTGTTTGCGTCGGTGCGGTAGTAACGCTGCCAGCACAGTGCCAATGCGAGCGGGTCTGCTTTTTCCGGCAATTGCACGTTGTGCATGCGATAACAGCACCAGGCCAGCGCGGTAGCATAGGCCAGATTGGTAATGAGTTCCTGGTGGGGCGCAGTCAGGAAGTTGTGCTGTGAAGCCATGCCCCGGACACGGCTGGCAAGCTCAGGGTCGTTGACCAACCACTGATCCCAGATCTCGCGGTGGAGGCACTTGTCCATGCCGTAAATGCCGAAATTCTTGCCGGATTTCAGGAGGTTGCCGTTCTCGCTTTCGAACGCACAAGTCGCGAGCAACACGGTCGACGCCATCGGCCTGTGTTCACCCAGTTTGGCGAGCATTGGCTCGATGACATACTGTTTGAGGCTGGGACTGCAAATTCCCATACAAATCACTGCTCCGTTAACTACTCGGTACGGCACATCCAGAGGACGCTGCTGTACTCGATGTGATGTCCTGTTGACAAAACTTCAAGTCATAATCTTTCAAGCAATATGTTTGCCATGTCGCTTGAGCCTTTCTTGACTCTTTTCACAGGCTGATCATCTGCGTATAGGTTATCGGTCGCGAACGACCAGGATTTAAGTTGAAACCGGAGCGAAACTGCATTTTCTTAGATTCTGGCGTAATAAGCCCGTAAAACGGCGGTGCTTTCTGCCGTGGAAACCGACAAAGCCGGCCTATTTCCGTTGCTCTGCTATAGTCAAAACAGGGCTTTTTTTATTTTGATGGAACAGCAAATGGGCGCGATTGTTACGTGTTGCGGATTGGTCGGCTTTCCTGCCGGGTTGGTGGAAACCTGCGCAACGGAAGAAGTCACCCGCAGCCTGGGTGTAACGCTCGTCCCGTGTCTGTTGTCCGAGGTCGC
>JBPOHS010000177.1:0-22577 GCA_052035295.1 Pseudomonadota bacterium | reverse complement strand
ACATAACGCGCCTTGGTAGGGTCAGGCACGGGGCATTCCTTGGTCATGAGAAAGCGCGTTCCCATGGCAATCCCTTCAGCGCCAAACGCCAGGGCAGCGACCAAACCACGGCCATCCTTGAAACCTCCCGCAGCGACAACAGGTACCTTGAGTGCGTCAACGACTTGAGGCAACAAAATCGTGCTGGCGACTGATCCGGTGTGACCACCACCTTCGCCACCTTGAACGACGACAGCGTCGGCACCCATTTCGACTGCTTTAACGGCATGCTTGAGTGCGCCCACAGTCGGAATGCAGACGATGCCGGCGTCCTTCAATTTCTTGATCATTTCCTTGGCGGGTGAGCGGCTATAGCTCACGGCCTTGACCTTGTGTTTGACACAGATATCAATGATCTCTTTTGCACCTGGCGCATACATGTGAAAGTTCACGCCAAAGGGTTTGTCGGTTTTCGCCTTGATCTGACGAATGCCTTCTTCCACTTCTGCCGGCGTCATCACTGCACCCGCCAGAAATCCGAAGCCACCCGCATTACAGGTGGCGGCCACCAGATTGGGGTCAGCCACCCAGCCCATCGCGGTCTGGATAATCGGGTATTCGCAGCCCAGCAGATCCGTCAAACGGGTTTTCAGCGTGGGTGGAGTCACGGAAGGCATCGTCATGGCAGCACTCACTTATCGCTTCAAAATAACCGAGGAACCGTGACCGAACAGGCCCTGATTCGCGGTAATGCCAACCTTGGCACCTGGCACCTGGCGTTCACCCGCCTGGCCACGCAACTGCCACGTTAGTTCGCAGACCTGCGCCAATGCTTGCGCCGGAACGGCTTCACCGAAACAGGCCAAACCACCGGACGGATTGATCGGCAAGCGTCCACCCAATGAGGTCACGCCATCACGGACAAGCTGAGCGGCTTGACCGCGTTCGCACAATTGAAGGTCTTCCATCCAATCCAGTTCGAGAGCGGTCGAGAGGTCGTAGACCTCTGCAACGCTGACGTCCTGGGGGCCAATGCCGGCTTCTTCATAGGCCTTTTTCGGCAACGCTGCACGAAAGCTGTACGCATCCACCACGGCGCCGGAATCAGTCGCGAGATCAGGCATTTCGATAATGGCTGATGCATAGGTCGGCGTAACGGTGGATATGGCCGCGATTTTCACCGCATCGCCTCTGCCGATCTTGCGGGCATATGCTTCACTGGCAATCACGATGGCCGCACCACCATCCGACGTCGCGCAAATATCCATCAAACGCAGTGGATCAGCGACCATGGCTGACGCCGCCACATCTTCGGCGGTGAATTTCTTGCGGTAGCGCGCATTCGGATTGGTAAACCCGTGAATGGCGTTTTTGACTTTGACCAAGGCGAAGTCGTCTTGTGTGTCGCCATACATTTCCATGCGACGACGGGCGTACAAGGCAAAATAAGTCGGATTGGTAATCCCCAAACGGAAACGCACCCAATCCGGATCGTCCGGGCGCTCGCCTTTCTGCGGCGCAAGAAAACCTTTCGGCGTCGTGTCAGCTCCAACGACCAGTGCCACATCGCAGGCGCCGGCGAGAATCTTTGCACGCGCTGCGGCCAGGGCTTGTGAACCCGACGCACAGGCCGCGTAACTGGTATTGACTTCAGCGCCTTGCCAGCCCAAGGCCTGTGCGAACGTAGCACCGGCTACATATCCGGGGTAACCGCACCGCATGGTGGCCGCACCGGAAACAAAGCCCACGTCTTGCCATTTGACACCGGCGTCTTTGAGCGCGTCACGCGCCGCTTTCACACCGTATTCGACAAAATTCTTGCCCCACTTGCCCCACGGGTGCATGCCTACACCGAGAATGACGACGTCATTGCTCATGATTTTGCTCCTGCGTTGACCGGTGCCCATTTCCAGGTGATTTTTTCGCTGTTGGCGTCTTCGAACAGGGTATCGAGCACCAGCTCCATCTCCATGCCTGCCTTGAGGTCAGCAACGTTGACACCGGAAATCACCTGCCCCAGCACGATCATCTTTTCTTTTTCGAGTTCGACCGCCGCAATCGTGAAAGGCACATACGGGTCAGCCGCAACAAAGGGCTCTGGCGGTTGATAGCAGGCGTTAGTGAATGACCACACTTTACCGGTGCGACTCAGTTCCACTACTTCAAACTCGTCACCGTCGCAGGCCGGATTTTTGCAATACGTGGAAAGTCTGGGAAAATAGTAGGTACCACAGCACTTGCAGCGCGTACCAAGCAAATGCGGTTTCTCCTGGTTCGTGGTGAACCAGCCGTCCAGCGCAGGAACTTTTTCCTTGCTCATGTCACTTACCCCCGATTTCCCGGTGGATTGTCTTTAATCTGCTTGCTGCGCAGATTGGCCGGATCCAGCTGACGAAGAATGTCCAGCTGCGCAACGGTCGGTGCTGGCGTTACAGGAACGTCGGCCGGCACATGAATTTCGAAACCCGTGTTGTCGAGGACCTGCTGCACGGTCACGCCCGGGTGTACGCTGACCAGTCTCAACATGTGGTATGGACCTTTCCAATCCATCACGCACAAATCGGTAATCACAAGACGAATATCGATATCGTCGAGCACATACCCCTTGGGAAGTCGCGCCGGGTTATAACCGATCGAACACACGACATCACACTCACCGTCCATGAACACGCGGGAGTTGTGTGAAGGTACAAAAAACGAGTTGGCATGACTGATCGAGTTGCCGGGGAAACCACGCGCGCCCAGCATCTGGGTTTTGGGTTTGTCATGTGTGCCGCCCAGCGCGGAGATATTCGCCTGACCGTACTTGTCGATCTGCGACGGACCCACCATGGCGTGACGCTTGCCGCTCCACACATTGTCAAAAATGCGGGAAAAGCCCATCCAGGTTTCCTGCTTTTGACCTTCATGCGAGCTGCGACCACTGACCGGGTTCGGCTCTGACAGCAGGAACGCTTCGGAATCCGTCATCATGAGATCGGGATTGAACGATTTCATGGCGAGGCTGGCCGCCAGACGAGGCAGCACGCCGATACCGGTGGCCAACACTTCGCCATCATGACGGAAGGCCTCAGCGGCAGCGACGATCATCAGTTCTGCCAAAGAATACTCTTTTGCAAAAGCGTCTTGTGGTACTGAATTTTGGGTGACAGTGCTCATTACAGGAATCCTTCTGACAGATCAGTACACAGGCAGTGACAGTTTGCGAATTTTTTCCAACCCACCGACCGCGTCCTGATATTCCTGCTCGGTTTTATTGGCGATGTATTTGTCAAAATAGCTGGAAAACCCGCCATTTTTCGGTGATGCGTTGTACTCGTTGAAGTGCGCCACATCAAATCCATATAACGGATTGCATGAGGTAGGGTGCGCGCCACCAGGCACATGCACCACACCGGAGGTCATCGAACGCTCCCAGTGTACATAGCGCGCTTCGTCGCCTTGATGGAAATAATCGGTATCCACGAGCTCGTCGCAGGAAACGATGGTCTTTTTGGCAGCACGCGCAAACCAGTCATCCATGTAAAGATCGGGGCCTTTGATTTGGCATACACCCCGTGCATCGGCGCGATCAACATGTATCAGCGAAACGTCGAGTTTGAGGGCCGGCATGGCCACCCACTCTTTGTCGTCATAGGGGCTGTCGATCACTTTGAGTCCGGGATTGACCTTGACGATATCGGTACCCAAGCCAATTGAGGTCGGTATGTAAGGCACATTCCAGGCAGCGGCACGCAAGCCAAGCAACATCATGCCTTCGTCGATTTCCATGACATCGATGGCGCCATTCTGGCGGGCTTCACGGAAGTAAGGCTCAAGCGGAATGAAATCGAGCGACACGAAGGCGAATACGACTTTCTTGACCTTGCCGGCAGCGCACAGCATGCCGACGTCCGCGCCGCCATAAGAGACGATGGTGAGATCCTTGACGTCGGAGCGCAGCAGTTCGCGCACCAGGGCCATGGGCTTGCGACGCGGGCCCCAGCCACCGATACCGACGGTCATGCCGTCCTGAATTTGGGCGATGGCGTTTTGTGCGCTCAGCACTTTATTCATGGGTTTCTCTCTTATTTGCCGCTTCTAGGGCATGCGGTGTGGGCGTAAGGGGGTCAGGGTATGGGGGCATTATGAGTGGTGGGGGGGTGACCAAAATCGTCCAAGTGGACTAGGACGGACCGAGGGGTTTCCAGTACCTTGGGCATCATCGGGAAATCGCGCTTTTTACGGTGATTTTGAATGAAATTCGGTGTGAGAATGGATGGCTTGCTTCGGCTGGTTCCGGGGAAGGTCGCGACAGGTCAAGGAGCTTCAGGAGACGCCGTAAATACGTCCCTGTAGGCTCGACGCCGGCATCCTTGCCGGCGACGTTCCTGCAGCTCCTTGACCTGCCACGCCCTCTGCAGCAATGTGCTCACCGAGGACTATAGCCCCCACCAGGTGAATGAAAATGTCTGCGTCAAACTCAACGTCTTCTGCCAACAATATCAGCGACATCGTCGCCAGCACGGTTCCACAACTGGTATCGGTGGCTGCCGAGCGTTTTGGCGAGCAGACGTTTCTCGAAGAGGGTGAGACCCGGCTGAGTTTTCGCGATTTTCTGGCGCAGGCACATCAGGTCGCTGCGGCGCTGATGGCAAAAGGCATCAATAAAGGCGATCGCATTGCGGTGTGGGCGCCGAACATCAGCGAGTGGGTGATTGCGGCGATCGGCGCGCAGTGTGCCGGTGCGGTTCTGGTCACGCTGAATACACGCTATAAAGGCAGCGAGGCGGCTTACATCTTGCGCAAGAGCCGCAGCCGTTTGTTGTTTTCCATTGGTGATTTTCTTGACAGTTACTACCCGTCACTGTTGAACGGTGAGGATTTACCGGATCTCGAAAATATTGTCGTATTTCGGGAGGCGATCGTTTCTTTGTCGATTGCTTCTATGCCGATAGTTTCTTCGTCGGTTGGCGCCAAAAGTGCCGACAAACCGTGCTCGCGCTGGGAAGATTTCCTGGAGCTGAGCACTTCTATTTCTGCGGCAGATGTTTCGTCACGCATGAACAGCGTTACGGGCGATGACATCTCCGACATTCTTTTTACCTCCGGCACTACCGGAAACCCCAAAGGCGTGATGACAAGCCACGAGCAAAATCTTCGCGCCTTTACCTATTTCAGCGACATCGTCGGCTTCGAGCAGGGCGAGCGTTACTTGGTGATCAACCCGTTCTTTCACAGCTTTGGCTATAAGGCGGGAATTCTGGCGTGTCTGATCCGAGGCGTTACGCTGCTGCCGCACGCGGTGTTCAATGCAGTCGAGATTCTGGCCCGGATTGCAAAAGACAAGGTCTCGGTATTGCCGGGGCCACCAACGTTGTTCCAATCGTTGTTGGCGCTGCCGGATCTGGAGAAATACGATATTTCTTCCCTCAAACGGGCGACCACGGGCGCTGCGGTCATTCCGGTGGAAATGATCCGGCAGATGAAGAGCAAGCTCGGTTTCGAGGTGGTCATCACAGCCTATGGTTTGACAGAGAGTTGCGGCCTGGTATCGATGTGTCGTGCGGGTGACAGCGCGGAACTGATTGCGACGACATCGGGACGTGCGATTCCCGGCATTGATCTGTGCTGTGTAGACAGTCAGAACAAAGAAGTTCCACGCGGCGAGCCGGGTGAAATTGTGTTCCGTGGTTTCAACGTAATGAAGGGCTACTTCGAAAACGACGAAGCCACCCGCGAGACGATTGACGCCGAAGGCTGGCTGCATACCGGCGATATCGGGGTGATGGACGAAAACGGCTACCTGAAGATTACCGATCGTCTCAAAGACATGTTCATTACCGGTGGATTCAACTGTTATCCGGCCGAGATCGAAAAAATCATGGCGGCGCATCCTGCCATTGCCATGAACGCAGTCATTGGTATTGCCGATGAGCGCATGGGTGAAGTGGCGATGGCGTTTGTAGTACTGAAACAGGGCGCGTCACTGGATGAGGCCGGATTGATTGCCTGGTGTCGCGACCAGATGGCCAATTTCAAGGTGCCGCGCAAGGTAAAATTTGTGCAGGCGTTGCCCTTGAATGCTTCGGGCAAAGTGGTGAAACCGGAACTCAAGAAGCTGGTCAACCCGTAACAGAATTGCTGAAAATTGAGCTTCAAACGCTTGCCGACTGGGGTACTCTTCCATGAGTACGTTGTAGTGATAAACCGGCAGCCAGCAAGCGCTGACACAGAAATAACAACTAAAAAGACAGAGCTAGAATTCCGCAGTAAGCCATAACGGCCTTTCTGACTGGCCAAAAACACTACAAAGGAATACCACATGAAAATTCACAGCCTTGGCTACATTGGCGTCAATTGCACAGACACTTCCCGTTGGGCCCAGTTTGGCACCAATGTATTGGGCATGATGGACGTCTCGGCAAAACTGGCTGCGGCCGGCGATGATACCGTTTTCCTCAAGATGGATGACCGCCCCTACCGCATCATCGTCAGCAAGGCCGACACCGACAACTATGGTTTCAGCGGCTGGGAGCTGACCGGCCCCGATGCCTTCGCAGAAGCGCTGCAAACGCTGGAAAAACACGGTGTTAATTACGAGCGTGGCAGCAGTGACCTGATCGCTGCCCGTCGCGTGCAAGACCTCGCCTGCTTCGCCGATCCTGAAGGCAACCGTCACGAAATCTTCTGGGGTGCCATTTCCGATTTCGGCCAATTCGCCTCACCGGTTGGCATCAAGAAGTTCATCACCGGCGACCAGGGCTGCGGCCACGTCGTCATGCCAACCCCGAATTTCGATAAGTCAGCAGCTTTCTACAAGGATGTCATGGGGTTCGGCATGGCTGATCTCATGAAGGTGCGTTTCACGCCAGACCCTGCCGAGCCGGAAAAACGCCTGTATTTCATGCACTGCAACGAACGCCACCACAGCCTGGCGATTTTCGAAGCACCGATGCCTTCCGGCTGTGTGCATGTCATGTTTGAAGTCGACAGCATCGACGAAGTTGGCCGCGCCATGGATCGCATGAACGCCAACGGCATCAAGCTGATGGGTACGCTGGGCCGTCACGCCAACGACCACATGGTGAGCTTCTACATGGCGTCGCCGTCAGGATTCTTTATCGAGTATGGTGCAGAAGGTCGCACGATCAAGGACTGGTCGAAGTATTCTGCCTTCCAGAGCACCGTGAACAGCTTCTGGGGACATGACTTCAGCGTCGGCTACAAATAATCAGGCTTCATTGGTGAGTGCCGCATCAGCTCGGCACTCACCCCCTTCGTTACCCGATTGATATTGCTGTCATTTCGGCAGAATCCCCTCTCCCCAACATCCAGACGGATTGTTTCCTGCCCATCCACGTCACAACCATTGCTATGGTCTTTTACCGGATACCCTCTTATGCTTGCAATTGCGGTGAGCTGAAGCGGTAGTCGTGTCTGCAACGTTTCCCCTGCGTGTTGTCCTTCGCATTTCTCACTGATATCAGGCAGAAAAAACAAGAGGAATTCAACATGTTGGCAACGATAGGCGTGGTGGATCACATGCACCGCACGACACAGACTCTCACGGCGTCGATGTTGGTTTGTGACGCTGTCAATCAATTGCTCAGCAAGAATCTGAGCGGGCTACCCGTAGTGAACGAGCAAGGTGCGGTAATCGGTTTTCTTTCCGAGCAGGACTGCATCCGCAGCATGTTAAGCAGCAGTTACTACTGTGAAAACACCAAACTCGTCGGGGAAGTGATGATGCCAGATCCCCTCGTGCTCGATGTCAATGAATCGGTGGTACAAGCCGCCGAGAAAATGATCACGCACAAACTGAGGGTATTTCCAATCATCAACCAAGGCGCCTTGGTAGGTTACATTACGCGAGCAGACATTTTGAGAGCGTTACATACCCACCTGCGAACGTGCTCATTGCCCGCACACGCATGACTCCCGATTGAAAGCCCCACAGTCCCGCTGCGGCGAATGCACCCTCAGGCGCTTTTGCGACCGCTAGCTGTCTTCGTGGGCCCGCAATGCCGCTTCCATATCGGCAAGCAAAATATTCAATGCGTTCCCCTGTTTCTGAATCTCAAGGATCGACAGGGTCAACGATAACGCCATCGTTACGATGCTGACACCAAATAACCAATGGGCTGCCAATTGCCATCCCAGGAAAATCATCAGCATACATACCGTACACAGCACCAGACTGGAAATCCCCATGGTCTGCATCAAGCGGATCAACGACAACCGCTCCCGCAGGTTGGCGATCTGCTTCACAATTTTCTCGTCGGGTTTGTGCTGATATTCGCGGTGCAGACTGCGTATCACGTTCGACAACCCAAGAAAGCGGTTCGTGTAGGCGAGCAGCAACACCGACACTGCGGGAAACAGCAAGGCGGGTGTATTAAGCGACATGTCGAGAGTCGCTGGGCCAAAAGACAAATCCATCGGTAACCTCGAAGCATCAACGCCCGGCCGGCATCGACACATTGAGCTGCCGGGCAACAAGCGCTATTCTGCTGATGTCTTCCACTTCAGCACGAATTTCGCGCAAACCGTTATGATAACACGCCTGACAATTTGCCTTCCCCTGCTGCTCGCGCTCCAGACTGGATGTGCAGACCTCAAATCCGCTGGACAAAAGGTGGGGCATACGACTCGCGATGTCACCCGAGATGTCGGTCACGCCACCCGTGATGCCGCAACAGCGGTTGGCCATGTCACACGCGATACCACCAAGAAGATCGGTCATACCATCCGGGACGCCGCCAACGGCAGTAGCGAATAATGACACTCGAGTTTCCCGCCACTTACTCGCGCATGATCGCCCGTGAATTGGCGTTGGATGCATCGGGAGTTGCGGCGCTGCTCGCGGGCACCCGCCTCACGGCCAGCGATCTGTTTGCTTTTGACAGCCAGATTTCATTGCTGGACCAATACCTCATCATACGTAACGGTCTTGCAATATCCGGCAATCCGGCACTGGGCCTGCAAGTCGGCAGCCGGATGCCCTTGGCAGCCCATGGCTCTGTCGGCGCAGCGGCGTCTTCTGCGGCAAACATGCGGGAAGCTTTCAACGCCATCTCCCGATACCAGGGATTGCGCGCCCAATTCGTGAAATTGAATTACTACCAGGATAATGATGCTTATCGCATAGACATGCATCTGCAGGTGCCACTGGATGAGGTCGGCCTGTTTTTGATCGAGGCCATGATGGCATCCAGTCAGTGGGTCATCGAGTTCATTCTGGGCCGCCCGCTCACCGAGGCAGTGATACGGGCCGGCTACCCTGCCCCACCCCACGCCAGCCGTTATTCAGAGTACTTGCAGGGAAGCGTCAGTTTTGGTCATGCCATGACCAGCCTGGAAATCCCGGCAGCCCTGCTGGATTCGCCCAATCACTTTGGTGATCCTGAGGCGCATGCACAGGCCATCCTGCAGTGTGAGCGTCTGGAGGCCGCGTCCCGACCACAGGAAAGCTGGCCAGCACGTGTGACCCGCCTGCTACAGCAACATCCGGGAAAACTGTGGACCCTGCCGGAAGTGGCCGACGCCCTGCATGTCTCGACGCGAACGCTGGTACGCCACCTGCACGCCAGGCAGACCAGCTACCAGGCGCTACTCGATGAAGAATTAAGAAGACAGGCGTTTTTACACTTTGAAAGTACGCGCCATACTGTTACGTCAGTAGCGGCCGCCATTGGGTATCAGGATGTCTCCGCCTTCCGGCGCGCCTTCAAACGCTGGACAGGTGAAACGCCCCAAGACTGGCTTGCCCGCAAACGGACAGGGACTAATCCCGCCAAATTGGCGCAATCTGCACCCCGGTAGGCCTTATCCGACCTCCCGGGCCCGCGATGCCTGTGGGATGCTGGAAGCGTAACCAAAGGAGTTTCCGCATGACGGCCACAACAACATACGATGCCGCTGACCGCGCCGGGATCAAATCCCTGCAAACCAAGCCACTGGTGGCCTGGCCCACCATTGTTCTGCTGATTTGCTCAGTGCCCCCCATCCTGTACCTGGATTACCTCGGCATGACGCAACAAATGAACGTCTATCTGGCGGCACTGATCGCCTCATTCTTTGGCTATCTCAGTTTCAGTTCGATCCATGATGGCATTCACCGCTCAGTGTCACGCATCCCGTGGGTCAATGAACTGGTGAGCATGGCGACCGTGAACATGCTGTTCCCCTACCTGCCCATTGCCGTGCTGCGCTGGGGCCATATGCAACATCACGTGCATACCGGCGACCCCGTCAACGATCCGGATTACCCCACGGCGCATTCCTTCCTGGGAATGGCATGGCGCGGTTTTTTCTGGGGCGACGTTTACTACATTACGAATTATTTCAAACATGCCAGTGAACGGCCTGAGCGCGAGGTCAAGATCGTGAAGCGCCACCTGGCAATTGGCGGCGCGTTATTTGTGGTACTGGCGGCATTACTGCCCATCGAGGCGTTGATTTTCTGGGTGATCGCCTCACGGCTGACGTTATGGGTGATTGCGCTGGTATTCATGTACCTGCCTCACGTGCCCCACACCGTGCAGCAGAAGGATGCTCCGTATCAGGCAACCCTGATGCGCATGGGCATGGGTTGGTTGATAACGCCATTGATGGCCTACCAGAACTATCACCTGGTGCACCACCTTTACCCCACCGTGCCCTTTTATCGCTACAAAAAGGTGTGGGATGCACGCAAGGATTATCATGAATCGCATCTGCCTGCGACGGTGAAGCCATTCCAGTTGACGCCTGATGCCGAACAGCTGGCAGCTGGATTGGCGCTGGCGAAAACAGCCCAAAAAGGGAAGCGGGCAGGAAGAGCTTGAACGTCACACAAACAAAATGCCGATTCTTGCGGGGGGTTTCTGCAAGAATCGGCGCACGTCACGGCAAAGAACCAGGTGGCTGATTATCCTGTACTTACGAGCTTTCACCACGACCGCTCATTGCTGATCCCCGCCTCCCGCCTCTCCCGATACCCCGCCGCGATAGATGAATCCCGACACAAACCGCACCCCCCTCATTCCGCCTAGGCCATTTGAGGTAGGAAATATCCCCTCATGGTTTGCGAACATGGTCTCATCGAAACAGACACAGGATGAGCGAGAGAGCCGCCATGAGCATGTCGCAGACCGATTCCAGAGAATTCCGCAACGCCCTCGGCCAGTTTCCAACCGGCGTTACCGTCGTCACCACGATTGATGCCGATGGCAACAAGATCGGCATGACCGCCAACAGTTTCAGTTCGGTATCGCTTGATCCCATGCTGGTGCTGTGGAGCGTCGCCAAGACCTGCAAGGCATTCAAGGCGTTTACCGAAGCCAAACACTTTGCCATCCACGTGCTGCACGCCAACCAGAAGCAGATTTCTGGCCAGTTTGCTTCCAACTGCGAAGATCGCTTTGAAAACATCGATCACGCCGAGGGTCATGGTGGTGTGCCGGTGCTGGCCGATTACAGTGCTGTTTTCCAGTGCGATACCGAATGTATTTATGAAGGTGGTGACCATGTCATTTTGCTTGGTCGTGTGGTGACTTTCGAGAACCGCAAATTGCCACCACTGGTATTTCATGCTGGCCGTTACGCCGATATTGATCTTCCCGTCGCAGTATAAAAAACTTTTCACGAACCCAGGAAAGCGAGAATAACGATGACTGCACAAGCCAAAAACCTGAACGCTGACGTGACTCCTGATGTGTTGATACAACGGGCACGCGACATGATTCCCTACCTGGCCGAAAATGCGGCCAAGGCAGCGGCAGATCGCAAGATCCCCGAAGCCACCATCACGAAAATGCACGAAGCCGGATTCTTCCGCGTACTGCAACCCAAGCGCTGGGGCGGTTACGAAATGGACCCGCAGGTATTCTTCCAGATCCAGATGGCGATGGCTGAAGGCTGCATGTCAACGGCATGGATCTACGGTGTTATTGCAGTGCACAACTGGCAGATCGCCCTGTTCGATCTGAAAGCGCAGGAAGATGTCTGGAGCAACGATACCAGCGTATTGATTGCGTCGTCGTATATGCCCGTCGGCCGCGTAACGCCGGTAGAAGGCGGCTTCAAATTCAGTGGTCGCTGGGCATTCTCCAGCGGTTGCGATCATTGCGAGTGGGTGTTCCTGGGTGGGGTGGTTCCTCCGACCGAGCAAAACCCGGCGCCGGATTACCGCACGTTCCTCGTGCCACGCGGTGATTTCAAGGTACTCGATACCTGGCATACGTTTGGTCTGCAAGGCACCGGCAGTAACGATATCGTGGTAGAAGACGTGTTCGTGCCCGAATACCGCACGCACAGCTCGCTGGATGGTTTCCGTGGCACCAACCCGGGCATCGATTCCAAAACCGTGCCGCTTTACCAGATTCCGTTTGGCCAGCTGTTCCCGCGCGCCGTATCGACATCGACCATTGGTGCGACCCAAGGCGCCATCAACGCTTATCGCGACGTAGCCTCCAAGCGTGTTGGCACCAACAACGGCGCAAAAACGGCAGAAGACCCCAATGCACAAATGGCTGTTGCAAGGGCACAATCCCTGGTCGACCAGTTGAAACTGCGCTTACTGTCGATCTTCGACGAGCTGATGACCAACGCACGTAACGGTGTTGCGACCGACATGAACAAGCGTATCCAGTTCCGCTATGAGTCGGCCGCTGTTTCAGAAGCGTGCCTCGACGAAGTGCTGGAACTGCAAAAAATGTGTGGCGGCCGTGCGATCTTCACAAACAGCCCGCTGCAACGTTTTGCGCTGGATATTCTGGCCGGACGCGCACACGTAGCGAACAACCCGTATCAGTTTGGCCGTAACTATGGTGGCGTACAGTTGGGATTGGAAAGCACCGACTTCTTTTTGTAAGGCGTTTTTGCAAGAAGTCCATGCAGGACATGCCATAAAAAAATGCCTGCAAAATAGCGTGTAATCCACAACAGGGAACCACCATGACAACAAAAGCACCACGTGTTGTACTCGTCACCGGCGCATCACGCGGCGCCGGTAAAGGCATCGCGCTTGCGTTTGGCGCACTCGGTGACATCGTATATGTGACCGGCCGAAGCCAGAAAGAAGGCGATGCGCCACTGCCCGGCACCGTTTTTGCGACAGCAGATGACATCACCCGTCGTGGCGGTCGCGGAACCGCCTGCATTGTCGATCATAACGATGATGCTCAGGTGAAAGCCCTTTTTGATCGTATCATTGAAGAGCACGGTCGACTCGATATTCTGGTCAACAACGCCGCCAGCCTGCACGATGATCTCGTGATGCCAGGCCCGTTCTTTGAAAAGTCACTCGACCTCGTCAACCTGCTTGATGTTGGCTTGCGTTCAACCTATGTCGCCAGTTATTACGCAGCAAAAATCATGGCAAAACAGCGCAGCGGCCTGATCGTCAATACCAGTTCGCCCGGCGCCGCCTGCTATATGCACGGCCCTGCGTATGGTGCGCAGAAAGCCGGTGGTGACAAGATGGTGTGGGACATGGCACACGATCTCAAACCGTTCAACGTTGCCTGCGTGTCGATCTGGATGGGAGTGCTGCGGACCGAGCGCCTGGCTGCGGTCATGGCGATGGACCCGGACAAGTATTCGGCATTCTTCCAGATGGCGGAAACGCCGGAGTTCACGGGCTTGGTGATAGATGCGCTTTACAACGATCCGACGTTGATGGAGAAGTCTGGGCAGGCACTGATTGGTGCGGAAGCAGGGCTGAACCTGGGCGTGAAGGATGTCGATGGCAAGCAGCCACATTCGCATCGCGATATGCTCGGCGGTCCGATTGCATTTAATCCTGCTGTGGTGGAGTGAGGTTTCGCGTCAATTTTGGGTTGATTATCGAGATAGCCTACCAGGACGTACTCACGGGCGCCGTGCAACGGCGCTTCCAGATAGTCGGCGCCACACCTAGCCCCCTCCACAACAAAATCCAACCGATATATTTGTTCCTCAGTAGAAATTTACAAACAGAAAAATATTTTTTGAAAAATACCCGGGACGCCACCATGACACTGCCAGCAAAACCCGCCAGCCGCATCGTCACCCTGCAACGTGGTGCCGCCAATGGCCTGAAAATCGACTACACCCAGTTCGGCCAGCCAGGCAACCCTGTCGTTATATTCCTGCAAGGCAGCGGCCCCGGCGCCAGTGGCTGGCTCAACTTCCGCTACAACGTGCAAACAATCGCCGATGCCGGTTACCATGTACTGCTCCCCGACCTCCCCGGCTTCGGTGAAAGCGACAAACCCGATCTTGATTACACCCTCGATTTCTTTGTCGATGTCGTGACCGAATTCGCCGACCAGCTCGACATACAGCGATTCGCGCTTGTCGGCAACTCGCTCGGTGGAGCCGTTAGCCTCGGCGTTGCACTTGCACATCCACAACGCGTGAGCCACCTCGTGCTCATGGGCTGCGGCGGTCTCGAAGACCAGATCACCTACTTCCAGAAAATGGAAGGCATCCAGGCCATGACCAAAGTACCACTCGGTTCGCCTGAATTCACGCCGGCCTACCTCAAGCAGGTACTGCATCTCATCGTGCATGACCCGGTACATATCACCGACGAACTGATCGAAGAGCGTTTCCGCATTCTGAAGACACAAAACCCCAGCGTATTCAAGCGCATGGTGATTCCCAACATTTCATCACGCCTACCGGAAATCCAATGCCCGGTGCTGGGCTTCTGGGGCGCGAAAGACCGCTTCTGCCCACTCAGTGGCGCAGAAACCCTGGTCACCGGCCTGACAAACGCCGAAGTCATTACGCTCAGCAACGCCGGTCACTGGGTCATGATCGAACACGCTGACCTGTTCAACAGCCGTTGTATCGAATTCCTCGGGAGAAACGCACCATGAGCCTTACCCAAGAGCAGCGCCAACAGATCGGCGAAGAACTCTATAACGCGCTGCGTGCGTGCAAGACGCTGCCGCCGCTGACCGATCGCTATCCGGGCATCGAAATCGAAGACGCCTATTACATTTCGCAAGCGATGTTGCAGTGCCGACTTCAGCGTGATGGCGAGAAAGTGGTGGGCAAGAAAATCGGCGTGACCTCACGTGCCGTGCAGGAAATGCTGGGCGTGTTCCAGCCGGACTTCGGGTTTCTTACCGACGTCATGGAAGTTGCCAACGAAGGCGAAGTCAAAATTGCAGGCACACTGATTCAACCGCGCGCCGAAGCGGAAATTGCTTTCCTGCTGAAATCCGATTTGAAAGGACCCGGCGTCACCGAAGCCGATGTATTGGCAGCCACCGAATGTGTCATGGCCTGCTTCGAAATTGTCGATTCCCGCATCGACAACTGGAAGATAAAGATTCAGGACACCGTGGCTGACAACGCGTCCTGTGGTGTATTTGTGCTCGGCAACGAACGATTGGATCCGAACGGCCTGGATCTGCCTGAACTGACCGTCAATGTCTTCAAGAACGGCAAGCAGATCAGCACCGGCAAGGGTTCCGCCGTTCAGGGCAATCCGCTGACGGCGGTCGCCTGGCTGGCCAACACCCTGGGTGAATTCGGCATTCCGTTCAAGGCGGGCGAAGTGATTTTGTCAGGCTCGCTGGTACCGCTGGAGCCTGTCGTGGCGGGCGATGAAATGCATGTGGATCTGGTGGGGCTTGGTTCCTCCACCGTCAAGTTTGTTTGAAAAACCTGAAGGACAACGTTATGGCAACTGCAACCCCAAAGAAATTGCGCGCCGCCATTATCGGCCCGGGCAACATCGGCACTGACCTGCTGATGAAAGCCATGCGCAGCAACTGGATCGAACCCGTATGGATGGTCGGCATCGAAGAATCCGAGGGCATCAAGCGCGCCCGCGACTTCGGCATGAAAGTCTCCGTGAGCGGCGTCGATGGCCTGATCCCGCACATGAAGGAAGACAACATCCAGATCGCCTTCGATGCCACATCTGCCTACGTGCACGCCGAAAACTCCCGCAAGGTGAACGAGCAAGGCGCGATCATGATCGATCTCACGCCTGCCGCCATTGGCCCGTACTGCATTCCGCCCGTTAACCTCGTCAACCTGCTGAAAGAAGGCCGCAAGCCCAACGTCAACATGGTGACGTGTGGTGGTCAGGCGACCATTCCGATGGTGTATGCGGTAAGCCGTATTCAACCCGTGGAGTACGGTGAAATCGTGGCAACCGTTGCCTCCAAATCCGTTGGTCCCGGCACCCGCAAAAACATCGACGAATTCACCCGCACCACCGCTGGTGCCATTGAAAGAGTCGGCGGCGCCGATAAAGGCAAGGCGATCATCATCGTCAACCCGGCTGAACCGCCCCTCATCATGCGCGATACAGTGCACTGTCTCACCAAAGACAAACCCGACCAGAAACGCATCACCGAATCGATCCATGCCATGGTCGAAGACGTGCAGAAATACGTACCGGGCTACAGGCTCACCAACGATCCGGTGTTTGATGGTAATCGCGTGTCGATCTTCCTCAACGTTGAAGGTTTGGGTGACTTCCTGCCGAAGTATTCGGGCAACCTCGACATCATGACGGCTGCCGCCCTGCGCACGGCGGAAATGTATGCCGAAGCCATCGCCAAAGGCGATATTCGTTAATCGACATTTGAGAGGAGAGAAACATGGATCTCAAAGGTAAAAAAGTAACGCTGCACGACATGTGCCTGCGCGATGGCATGCACCCCAAGCGCCACCAGATTTCGATAGACCAGATGATCGATATCGCGACGGCGCTGGATGATGCAGGCGTACCACTCATCGAAATCACCCACGGTGATGGTCTGGGCGGCGCGTCGGTCAACTACGGTTTCCCCGCGGCCACTGACGAAGCATATCTCGACGCGGTCATTCCCAAACTGAAAAAAGCGAAAGTCTCTGCCTTGCTGCTGCCCGGCATCGGCACGGTCGACCACCTGAAAATGGCTGCCGATGTGGGCGTGACAACCATTCGCGTTGCCACGCACTGCACCGAAGCCGACGTATCTGAACAGCACATCGGCATGGCCCGCAAAATGGGTCTGGACACCGTAGGCTTTCTGATGATGGCGCACATGATCAGCCCGGAAGAACTGCTGCAACAAGCACTGCTGATGGAATCCTACGGCGCCAACTGCATTTACTGCACTGACTCCGCCGGCTACATGATGCCGCATGATGTCACTGCACGCGTGGCGTTATTGCGCGAAAAGCTCAAACCGGAAACCGAGATTGGCTTCCACGGCCACCATAACCTCGCTCTCGGCGTTGCCAATTCCATGGCGGCGGTGGCGGCGGGCGCGGTGCGTATCGACGGTTCTGCCGCCGGTCTGGGCGCGGGCGCCGGCAACACGCCACTGGAGATCTTCGCTGCTGTCATGGATCGTATGGGCGCAGAGACCGGTATCAATATCTTCAAGCTGATGAACGTCGCAGAAGAGAAAATCGTACCGATGATGGATCACATCATTCGCGTTGACCGCGATTCGCTGACACTGGGATATGCCGGTGTGTACTCGTCGTTCCTGCTGTTTGCCAAGCGTGCAGGTGCGAAATACGGTGTTCCTTCCCAGGATATCCTGCTGGAAATGGCACATCGCAAAGCAATCGGCGGTCAGGAAGATTTGATCGAAGACGTGGCGATGGAGATGGCGAAAAGCCGTCGCTGATCCGCTCGCGATAACGGGCAAGGTGGGGCGCACAGATGCCTCCTCCTTGCCCGTTTGTTGTATGGCTACAAGCACCCCAATTTTTGTGTCATCAAGGCTGATGCCCCAACCTGACCTGAAGGGTCGGATGACGGGACGCCAACGCCTTCAGCCACAGCAAACTGGCCAGATTTTCATCGTGGTCCATCGTAAATCCGCCGGGTTCCACGCCGTTTTCCCACCCCCAACGTGTATGGCTGGTGTCACCGACCATCAGCACCGCGCCCTGTGTCGTGCGCGCCAAAAATGCCGTGCTGCCCGAGGTATGCCCGGGCACCTGTATCGCGAACAACGAGCCATCACCAAATACGTCGATGACCTTGCCCGAGGTTTCCGTGTCCTTCCCGCCAAAAGCCCACTCCTGCAGCGGTGGGCGCCCCTGTAGCATGTGATCAAGCACAGGTGATGTGAAATGATGCTGGTAATGGCGCGGCGCACTGCCTTCATTGCGACCGACGTACAGAGGCACCGTTAACGGAATATCAGGCAATCCGAAGATGTGGTCGATGTGCAAGTGTGTAAAAAACACGCCTCGTAGCGGTGCATCGAGCTTTTTGAGGATGTCGGCGGTATAGGTGACGGGCTTGAGATTTTCAAATTTCATGGCTGTTGCAACCACGGCATTGATGCCTGCCCTGTCGGGTGAATCAACCACTTTTGCAGAAAGGCCGCTGTCTACCAGAAAAGCTCCCTGTTGCGGGTGCTTGAGCAAATAGGCATAAACCTGAATGGGTTCGTCATGATCCTCAAGGGCAGCGGCTTGTGGGCGCTCCAGATTGACCAACCCTGAAAAGGCAACGCGCCAGTCTGCAACCATGAATGTCTGTAGCTCGATAGGGCCTGGGGTTTCAATGAGTTGTTCCATGGCGGCAGTGCTGGCACTGATGCCGAGCGCTGCCTGTTGCACTGGATGATGAGTGGGGACTTCACCGTAGAACAGATAGGCAAGGGCAGCCATCAACAAAACAGCTGCTGTTAACGTTATTTTTACGCGTGGAGCTGTAGGCATAAGTTGCCTCCGAAATGGACGCTGACGTTCAATCCTCGCTGGTCTGGAATTTCAGCTTCTGCTCGCTCAAAAAGCCGATGATCCCGTCGAAATTCAGTTGTTGAAAATAGCCCGCCAGCTCCATGCCACCTTGATTGATCTCGGCTTGATCCCGATCATGCAAGGTCGTCAGCTCCACCAGCTGGACCCCCGAATTCCCGTGACTCTGCCCAACCAATGCTGCCTGCATGTCTGCAGAAATGCTCGTGATCAGCGCAACGAAACGTTGCAGCAGATCTGCCACTTCAGCGTCGAGATCCTGCGCAGAATACTGCGATCCGAGCGCCGCCCCGACGCCATTCAGGTCCTGCGTTACGGTCTCAGACGCTGAATACGGCGCCTGAGAAAAGTCCCGCATCCAGTTTTTCAGCGGTTCAGGAAGATCGACGCCCGGATATTCCTGCTGCACATTCTCAAACGACGAAAAGATATTCCCGATCGTTTGACCGACAAGCTCTACTCCCCGTCCCACCGCACTGAAATCCAGCTCCTGCGCCTGCAATAGCGGCACACTGGCCACCCCGGCCGACAGGCCCACTGCCATGATTCCCAGGTTCCTTGCGATCCCCATAAGTCATCCCTTGCGTACATTTAGCCTCTGTATATATTACGGCGAGCACCGCCTGATCAAGCTAACAGCCGCTCCCATTGCCCCCTCAGCATGCTGTACAAATCTTGACACCCGCATAGATTTGTTGGACTCTAATAGTTAGATCTCTAACATTAAGAAAACAAACCATGCTGACTCCACAAGAACGTTTTGTCGTCGCCCTGTTCAACGCCTCCCGCACTTGGCGCTTGACGCTCGACCGGCGCCTGAAGCATCTGGGGCTCGGGCAGTCTGGTTGGGCGGCCATCGCCGTGGTGGCAAGGGCCGGAATGCCGCTGTCGCAGTCCGAGCTCGCTCAGCGGGTCGGCGTCGAGAACGCGACGCTGGTGACGACGCTGGATCGTCTGGCGGCGGCGGGATTGATCGAGCGTCAGGCGGTGCCCGGCGATCGCCGCGTCAAGCAGGTAGTGCTGACGGCTGACGGCGAGGACATGTATGCCAAGGTACGCGTTGAAGCCGAGGCGCTGCGCTCGGAGCTGCTTGGTGATGTCAGCCCTGACCTGTTGCAACAAACAACAGAATTGCTGGAAACCCTTTTCGCTCGCGGAGATGCGTTGAAATGAAGTCCCTGCTGAAAAAGCTTGTGCTGGCGCTGATGGTCTTTGGTGGTGCGGGATATGGTCATCACGTCTGGGAAACATCACTCACCGAACGCAGCACAGAGAATGCCTATCTGAACGCTGATCGCGTACAAATCGGCAGTCAGGTGAGTGGCGTGGTGAAGGCCGTACATGTACACGATGGCCAGTTCGTGGAAGCCGGAGCGCCCTTGTTCGACATTGACGCCGAACCGTTCCGGGTTGCCGAGGCACTGGCATTGGCGCGCCTGGCCGAGGCCGAACAGGCACACCGTGAATCCGCCAAGGAAGTCGAAGCAGTGCGTGCCAGCGTGGCGCAAGCCGAAGCCGACCTGACCAATGCCACTAACGCCGCCCATCGGGTGCACAAACTGGTGCAGCAGAATTTTCTGTCTGCGCAAACGGTTGAAGATGCCGATGCGCGGGTGACCATGGCCGAAGCGGCAGTCGCAGAAGCCAAGGCGAGACTGGATCGCGCATTGGCGCATGTTGCCACGGTCGAGGGTGCAACGCCCGCCATGATGGCCGCACGCGCCGCGCTGGCACAGGCACGACTGGATCTTGCAAACACCCAGGTGAAAGCCACGCAATCGGGCTGGTTGGCCCATTTCTCACTGGTCAAAGGGTCATTGGTGAATGCCAATACACCGCTGTTCGCACAGATCGTGAAAGACAGCTTCTGGGTAGATGCCAATTTCAAGGAGACCGAGCTGCCGGGTATCAAACCAGGACAGGCGGTTCACATTACCCTGGACATTCTGCCGGATCAGCCACTCACAGGGGTCGTTGACACCATTACCAGTGGCACCGGCGCTGCATTTTCGTTGCTCCCTCCGCAGAACGCCACCGGCAACTGGGTGAAAGTGGTACAACGCGTGCCGGTGCGCATCCGGCTGGAAAACAGCGCTTTCCTGCAGCCGCTGCTGGTCGGCGCCAGCGCTGAAGTACGCGTGCAACTGAAAGGCTGAGCATGAAACACAACCGCCTGTTGAGCACGATTGCGGTGATGTCGGCCACCATCATGCAGGTGCTGGATTCCACCATTATCAACGTGGCCGTGCCCAATCTGGCTGGCGAACTCAATGCCGCGCCGGATGCCATTTCGTGGGTACTGACATCGTACCTGCTGGGGTCGGCGGTACTCATGCCGTTGACGGGCTATTTGTCTGACCGGCTGGGGCGCAAACGGTTTCTGGTCGGCAGTATTGCCGGTTTCGTCATTGCGTCGGCCCTGTGCGGTTTTGCCACCAGCTTGCCAGAGATGGTGTTTTTCCGGGTCTTGCAAGGGCTCTTCGGCGCCTCACTCACACCGTTATCACAGGCCATCATGGTCGAAACCTATCCGCCGGAGTCTCGCGGCAAGGCCATGGCCATCTGGGGCATGGGGGTGATGGTTGCGCCTGTGCTCGGGCCTACCCTGGGGGGCTATTTGACCGACACGCTGTCCTGGCGGTGGACGTTTTTCATCAATATTCCGGTCGGCATCATTTCTGTCCTGCTGGCGATCCGTTATGTACCAGACTCTCCCGTCAAATCACGGCAAATGAACTGGGTCAGTTTTGCCGCGCTGGCCCTGGCCATTGCGGCGGTGCAACTGGTGCTCGACCGGGGCGCTGGCAAGGACTGGTTTGATTCGACCGAGATCGTAACGTCAACCTTGATTGGCATCGTGGCCTTTTCGGTGTTTGTCTGGATCAGCCGCAATCCTGCCGCGCACCCGGTGTTCAATCTGGCCGTGCTCAAGGATCGTAATTTCGTCATGGCCTGCCTGATCATGCTGAGTACCGGATTCGGCATATTCGGCAGTTTATTGTTGCTACCCCTGTTCATGGAAAACATGCTGGGATACCCGACACTTGAAGCCGGTTTGCATTTGATGCCCCGAGGCATTGCCACATTCTTTGGCATGAGCATTGCCGGACGTCTGTCGGGCAAGGTGAGTTTGCGGGCCCTGTTGACGAGTGGCATGCTGCTGAGTCTCGCAGGCAGTCTGATGCTGACCCAGATAACACTGCAAATCACGGGCGAAACCGTCTTGCCGGGCATGATCCTGCAAGGGCTGGGCATGGGCCTTGTTTTCATTCCCCTGGCGACACTGGCATTCTCTACCCTGCCACCCGCACTGGCGCCTGAAGCAGCCGGCCTCTACAGTCTGATGCGTTCGCTTGGCACGTCGGTCGGCATTTCGCTTGCTTCGACCTGCCTGAATTATAACGCACGCATTGACTGGCAACTGCTTGCCAGCCACATCACGCCCTTCAATCCGGCCGTGACCGACTATTGGCAGCGCGTGCACCAGGCGTTCAACGGCACGGGCACGGGAAACCTGGCACTGGACAACGGCAGTCTTGAACTGCTGGCGCGGGTGGTGCAGCAGCAGGCCAGCCTGCAGGCCTTCGTGCAGTCGTTCTGGGTGGGCGCCATCAGTTTTATTCTCATGGTGCCCCTGCTCTTGCTGATACGCACGCCCAAACCCTTGGTGCGCTAGCGGGACGCCCTATGGTCTCTTTGGAGGGATGCATTCAGTCTGCTTTTTGAGGGTGGTACACTGACGACCGACTTATCAGACGGAATGCATCCATGACTGCAATCACACTCAAAATCGGCCTTGTTTCCATCAGCGACCGTGCCAGTCAAGGGGTCTATGAAGACAAGGGCATCCCCGCCCTGCAGGAGTGGTTTACCCAGACCCTGACCACGCCCTGGGAAATGATCACCCGCCTGATTCC
>JBPOHS010000133.1:0-13813 GCA_052035295.1 Pseudomonadota bacterium | reverse complement strand
GATGGAAGCAAGCTGGTGCTGTACCGGCATGGCACAGCCGTGGTAGGTCCTGTAGAGCAGAAACTTGCTCATGATTGCAGCGTCGCCGGCGACAAAGCCAGAGCGCAAACCGGGCAGGTTGGAACGCTTCGACAGAGAATGGAACACGACGCAATTCCGGAAGTCGGTGCGGCCGGTTTTCTCGCAAGCGCTCAGCAATCCTGGCGGCGGATTTTGTTCTTCAAAGTAAATTTCCGAATAGCACTCGTCCGACGCGATGACGAAATCATGCTTGTCTGCCAGTGCCAGCAGGTAGCAGAGCGTGTCCAGATCTGCGACGGCCCCGGTGGGGTTGCCAGGCGAGCAGAGATACAGCAGTTGGCAACGGTCCCAGACGGCAGCCGGAATACTGCGGAAATCCGGAAGGAAACGGTTTGCCGCTTCGCACGGAACAAAGTACGGCTCTCCGCCGGCCAGTAACGCCGCGCCTTCGTAAATCTGGTAAAACGGATTCGGGGACACAATCAGTGGCTTCTTGCTGGCGTCGACCACCGCCTGGGCGAAGGCAAATAGCGCCTCACGTGTACCGTTAACCGGCAACACATGTTTTTCCGCGTCCAGTGCGCATTGCTGCAAGCCAAAGCGCGCAGATGCCCAGCCAGCGATGGCCTGACGCAGTTCGGGCAGGCCCTTGGTGGTCGGGTAAACCGCCATTTTCGACAGGTTGTTGGCCAGTGCCTCAGCGACAAAACGCGGACTCTCGTGCTTGGGTTCACCAATGGACAAGGCAATATGTGGCAGATGTGCCGGCGGCTGCGCGCCTTTGAATAATTGCGCGAGTTTTTCAAACGGGTAGGGATGCAGCGTTTCAAGCAATGGATTCATGCAACAGGTTCCGGTTCGAATCAGGCGGTTTTGTCGAGTCGTTCGCGCAACGATTTTTCCAGCGCGGCGCATAAATGCGGGTCGCGTATCATTTCGCCGTTGATGGCGGTGATGTAGAAGACGTCTTCGGCGCGTTCGCCAAAGGTGGCGATGCGTGCATTCTGCAGCAGCACGCCGGCTTCCATGAAAATGCGGCCGATTTCTGCCAGAAGACCCGGACGGTCGAGCGTGATCACTTCCACCACGGTGGATTTATGTTCCAGATCATTGGCAATGGTGATTTCGGTGGGCACACGGAAATGCTTCAGTGCGCGCGGCATGCGTTTGTGCACGACTTCCGGGAACCGGGTCGGATCCGACAGGGTGTCCCTGAGTTTGGCCGTTATTTGTTCGATGCGTTCTTCGTCTTCCACCGAAGAGCCGTTTTCTTCCATGATGATATACGTGTCCAGCGTGAAGTGGCTGGATGACGTAATGATCTTCGCGTCGGCAATGGTCAGGTTCAGCTGGCTGAGCGCGGCTACCGTTGCGGCAAACAGGTTGGGGGCGTCCTTGGCGTAAATGAACACCTGCGTTGCTCCCTGGTATTTGCGCTCATCGGTTTTGCCGACCAGAATCAGTGGCCCGTCATTTTCCGGGTGATGCAGAATCGCTTCGGTGTGGCGCGCGAGGTTGCCCACGCTTTCCCGCAGGAAATAGTCATCGCCCAATTGCGACCAGAGATGTTCGACAGCATCCAGGTCGACACGTCGATGGCTCAGCAGCCCGCGTGCACGATCCTTGGTGTCATCGATGAGGTCCTGTTTGGCGGCGGGATTTTCCAGTCCACGGCGCAAGGCGCGTCGCGTTTCCGTGTACAGCTGGCGCAAAAGCGATGCTTTCCAGCCGTTCCATAAGTTGGGGTTGGTCGCGATGATGTCTGGCACCGTCAGCGCAAACAGATAATCGAGATGCACCTGATCCTGTACCTGCTCGGCAAAGGCCTGAATGACGGCCGGATCCGAAACGTCTTTTTTCTGTGCGGTGATCGACATCAGCAGATGGTTTTGTACCAGCCATGACACCAACTGCGAATCCCATTTGCTCAGACGGTGGTGCACGCAGAAGTTGTAGGCATCGACAGCACCCAGTTCCGAGTGATCGCCATTGCGTCCTTTGGCAAGGTCGTGGAACAGGCCGGCGAGGTATAGCAGTTCAATCTTGGGAAGACGCTGATAAATGATGTATTCCATGGGGAATTCGCGTCTCGACTCGGCCAGACGCAGCATGCGCATGTTGCGCAACAGCAGCAGCGTGTGAGCGTCCACGGTATAGACGTGGAACAGGTCAAACTGCATTTGCCCGATGATGCGCCCGAATTCCGGAATGTAATTACCCAGGATCCCGTAGCGTTTCATGCGCCACAACTGGGTGTAGAGCTTGTGCGGTGAACGCAACAATTCGGTAAACAGGCTGGTGTTGCGAATGTCATGACGGAATTTTTCGTCGATCAGATCGCGGCTGTCGCGAATCAGGCGAATCGTACTGGCGCGTATCCCTTCAATTTCCGGGTTCTGCGCGAGAACGACAAACAACTCCAGCAGGGCGAATGGTGTTTTCTTGAAGACGCTGCGGTTGCGCACCTCAAGGAAACCGTTACGTACCTGGAAGCGTTTGTTGATGTGCTTGATCTCTTCCGGCTCATCGGCCCGCAGAATGGCTTCATCGAAGTGCTGCAGCAACATGTCATTGAGCTGGGAGATCGAGAGCGCTGCCCGATAGTAACGCTTCATGAACACTTCGACGCCCTGCTGGCCCTCCTGGTCGCAGTAGCCAAGCATGTCGGCGACGGCTCGCTGGTAGTCGAACAGCAGACGGTTTTCGCTGCGCCGGGCAATGATGTGCAGGGCGTACCTGATTTCCCACAGGAGTGCCTGGCCTTCATTCAGCGAGATGTACTCGCCTTCCGTGAGGAAACCGTGCGTGACCAGATCACTCAAGCGTGAGGCATCAAAATAGCGTTTTGCGACCCAGCCGATGGAATGAATGTCGCGCAGTCCACCCGGCGCGTTCTTGATGTCCGGTTCGAGGTTGTATTCGGTGTTGTTGTGCTTGTGATGACGGGCAATCTGCTCGCGCCATTTGGCACTGAAAAATGCTTTCGCAGGCCAGAGGTGGTGCGGGCCGGTCATTTCCAGCATGTGCTTGCACAGCGACGGATTGCCGCAAATCGTGCGGGCTTCCATCAGGTTGGTCGCGATGGTGATATCGCCCCGCGCCTGCTCTACGCAGTCGGCAAGGGAGCGCACGGTTTGGCCGACATCCAGGCCAAAATCCCATAACTGTGTCACGAAGGCGGTCAGCTCTTCTCGATGCTCAGCCCCTTCACCCGATTCCAGCAGGATCATGATATCGATGTCGGAATGGGGGTGCAGCTCGCCGCGGCCGTAGCCACCCACCGCAAGCAGCGAGATGGACGGATCCTTGGCAAAAGAGAATTGGTTCCACATCCAGGTCAGCAGATGGTCCATCACCCAGGCGCGGCGGCGCACCAGCATGCGAACGTCTTCCCGCGCACGAAAGCGTTGGTGCAGGATGCCGGAAGCCGATTCGAGTGCGGCGCGCAGGGCTGCGCCAACGGAGCCGCGTTGTTGCACCAGTTCCGCCATGCGGGTCGGGGACCAGAGTTCGGAATCCTCCGGCAGTTCCTCGATGGTGGGGGTGCGTATCGCGGCGATGTCAAAACTCACGTTACAGTCTCATTGCTGCGCAGCGTCAGGATTTCGCATCCCTCGGCAGTCACTAATATGGTGTGTTCCCATTGCGCTGACAGTTTGTGGTCTTTGGTAACCACTGTCCAGCCATCCGGCAGCAATTTTGTGTGGCGCTTGCCGGCATTGATCATGGGTTCGATGGTAAAGATCATGCCTTCCTTGAGTACCATGCCGGTATTCGGTCTGCCGTAATGCAGTACCTGTGGCTCTTCGTGGAATTCTTCACCGATGCCATGACCGCAGTATTCCTGCACTACCGTGAAATTCTGCTTTTCGGCATGTTGCTGGATCGCATGGCCGATATCGCCCAGCTTGACCCCGGGCTTCACCATGCGGATGCCAAGATACAGGCATTCCTGGGTGACGCGGACCAGCCGCTCAGACAGTACGCTGGCTTCCCCGACGAAGAACATCATGCTGGTATCACCATGATAACCATCCTTCTTCACGGTGATGTCCACGTTGACGATGTCGCCCTTCTTGAGGATTTTTTTGTCGCTGGGAATGCCATGACAGACCACATGATTGACTGACGTGCAGATCGACTTGGGAAAACCGCGGTAATTCAATGGGGCCGGGATGGCCTTTTGAACGTCCACAATATAGTTGTGGCATATTGTATCGAGCTCTTCCGTGCTGACACCGGGCTGCACGTGGGGCGTGATCATCTCCAGCACTTCTGCGGCCATGCGGCCTGCGGTGCGCATCTTTTCGATTTGTTCCGGTGTTTTGATCTTGACTGTCATCGTTGGGTCACTTGGGTTGCGCTACTTTATATAGGTGGGGGATCTGGTCGGTCTCCAGTAAAGCCTGATCAGCCCGCTGGGGCATTGTACCTGAAAATCGCCGTCGTCAGAAAAGCGCCACGGATTGTCGCGGCGTGGACTGCCAGTGTTGTTGAAAAGGTGGGTTCTGTGGTATAAAGCGCCTCCCTTTTCGGCCCGTTTCGGTTGAAGAGGGTAAACCATCATATAAATCACACACGTGTCGACACGTCGTTCTGGGTGCCCGAAAGGGTGGAGCGATGGGACCCGTGGAGGCCCAACCCAAACTTGAAGGAGATTTGACATGGCCCAGATCACCATGCGTGACCTGATCAAGGCTGGTGCCCACTTCGGACACCAAACCCGTTTCTGGAACCCCAAGATGAAGCAATACATCTACGGTTCCCGCAACAAGATTCATATTATCAACCTGGAACACACGGTTCCGGCATTCAATGATGCCCTGAACTTCGTCAATGGCCAGGTTGCCCGCAAGAACAAGGTATTGTTCGTTGGCACCAAGCGCGCTGCAGCCACGCTGGTCAAGGAACAAGCCATCCGTGCCGGCATGCCGTACGTCAACCACCGCTGGTTGGGCGGCATGCTCACCAACTGGAAGACCATCCGCCAGTCAATCCGTCGCCTGCGTGATCTGGAAACCCAGAGCCAGGACGGTACGTTTGACAAACTGACCAAGAAAGAAGCCCTGATGCGCACCCGCGAACTCGAGAAGCTCGAGCGTAGCTTTGGTGGTATCAAGGATATGGGCGGCCTGCCAGACGCCATCTTCGTGGTTGACGTTGATCATGAGCGTATCGCGGTCACCGAAGCCAACAAGCTGGGCATTCCTGTTATCGGTATCGTCGATACCAACAGCAATCCGGATGGCGTGAACTACGTTATCCCGGCGAACGACGATGCCATCAAGGCCATCGAACTGTACGTTTCCGCCGTTGCTGACGCTTGCGTCGAAGGCCGCGATTACTCCCAGACCCAGGGTATTGGTGGTGCTGCTGCCGATGCTGACGGTTTCGTGGAAGTTGACGAAGCCGCTGCTTCCAACTAATCGCGTGCTGTAAACATTATCATTGGGCGCTTCTTGATGAACGCGTGCCGGTGAAACCAAAAAAGGGGGCGCAGCCCCCTTTTTTCCATAAATGAATCGCCCCCTAACGAATTGACTCTTAATAACGAATTGATTAGCACACGAGGATAGAATCATGGCTGTTAGCGCCGCACTGGTAAAAGAACTGCGTGAACGCACTGGCTTGGGCATGATGGAATGCAAAAAAGCCCTGGAAGAAACCAATGGCGACATCGAAGTGGCCATCGATAACCTGCGTAAATCAGGTCAGGCCAAGGCTGCCAAGAAAGCAGGCCGTACTGCCGCTGAAGGCGCCGTATTGGCCAAGGTGTCTGCTGACGGTAAAACCGGCATCCTGCTCGAAGTGAACTCCGAGACCGACTTCGTTGCCCGCGACGAAAGCTTCCGCGCGTTCGCTGAAGACGTTGCTGCCGTTGTCCTGACCACCAAAGTGACCGACGTCGCTGCGCTGTTGCAAGAAAAGGTGCCTTCTGGCGCGTCTGTCGAAGAAGCCCGTTCTGCACTGGTACAAAAAATTGGCGAAAACATCCAGGTACGTCGTGCCACGGTACTTGAAGGCGAAGACGTGGTGAGCGCCTATGTTCATGGCGGTCGTATCGGCGTATTGGTTGCCCTCAAGGGTGGCAATGCCGAGTTGGCCAAAGACATCGCCATGCATGTCGCTGCTTCCAGCCCGATGGTTGTCAACTCTTCCCAGGTGAGCGAAGCCACCATTGCCAAAGAGCGCGAAATCTACACCGCTCAAGCGGCTGACAGCGGCAAGCCTGCCGACATCGTCGCCAAAATGGTGGAAGGCCGTATCGCCAAGTTCCTGAAAGAAGTGAGCCTGGTTGACCAGCCGTTCGTCAAGGATCCGGAAGTGACCGTTGGTGCCCTGGCCAAGAAAGCCGGTGCCGAAGTGCGCCAGTTCCTGCGTTTCGACGTGGGTGAAGGCATCGAGAAAGAAGAGAAGGATTTTGCTGCTGAAGTAATGGCGCAAGTTCGCGGCAACAACTAACTTTGTCCCGGCGGTCTCCCGATCGCCGACCGGTCAGGCGCATCCTCAGGTGTGCCTGTGCCGTTTGCGTGTTGTGAAGCTCTCTTGTTGTGATGCTCTTCTGTTATGACGCTTTTTTGTTGTGACGCTTTTTGTTGTGAATAGTACGTCGCTATCCAGCAGCCTTATGTTGTACCTTGTTTAAGCCACCGCATAATCATAAGGAATCCCGCATGCCCCCTGCCGTAGATCGCACTCCCAAGTACAAACGCATTCTTCTCAAACTCAGCGGCGAAGCCCTGATGGGTAACGAGAAGTTCGGTATTGACCCCGCTGTTCTCAATCGCATGGCACTGGAAGTCGGTCAGCTGAAAGGAATCGGCATCCAGGTTGGTCTGGTGTTGGGGGGAGGCAACCTGTTCCGTGGTGCCACGCTGCAGGCGGCGGGGCTGGATCGGGTGAGTGGAGATCACATGGGTATGTTGGCCACCGTCATGAACGGTCTGGCCATGCGCGACGCACTCGAGCGCGCCAATATCCCCACTGTGCTGATGTCGGCCGTGCAAATGAGCGGCATTGTCGAGCATTACGATCGCCGTCTGGCCATTCGTCATCTTGAGAAAGGCCGTGTAGTGATTTTTGCAGCAGGTACGGGCAATCCCTTCTTCACCACGGATTCGGCGGCATGCTTGCGTGCCATCGAAGTAGAAGCCGATATCGTTCTCAAAGCGACCAAGGTCGATGGTGTGTATAGCGCTGATCCGGTGAAAGACCCGACAGCCATCAGATATGACACGCTGAGCTTCGATGAAGTGCTTGAAAAGAAACTGGGCGTGATGGATCTTACCGCCATCTGCCTGAGCCGCGATCACAATATGCCGATTCGCGTATTCAATATGAACCAGGCCGGTGCGTTGCTCAATATTGCTGTGGGTGGCAACGACGGAACCCTTGTAGAGTAAGAACAAAGGACAATCACCGTGATCAACGATATTAAGAAAGATACCGATGCCCGCATGAAAAAGTGCCTGGAAGCACTGGATCAAGCCTTGAAGAAAGTTCGCACTGGTCGTGCCAACCCAGGGATTCTGGATGGCGTGAAGGTCAAGTACTACGGTTCTGACAGCCCCCTGAAACAGGTGGCGAGTGTCAGCGTTGAAGACGGTCGCACACTGACCGTGACTCCCTTCGAAAGAAACCTGATCCCCGAAATCGAAAAGGCCATCATGAAGGCCGATCTGGGGCTCAATCCTTCCACCAATGGCAACATCATCCGCGTGCCCATGCCTGCCTTGACGCAGGAAACCCGCAAGGAAATGACCAAGATTGCCCGTGCCGAGGCCGAGCACGCCCGCGTTTCCGTGCGTAACGTGCGCCGTGATGCCAACGCGGACATCAAGGAACTCCTGAAGGAAAAAGAGATCAGCGAAGATGATGCCCGTCGTGGCGAAGATGAAATCCAGAAGTTGACCGACAAGTTCATTGCCGAGGTTGACAAGGTCCTCGCTGCCAAGGAAAACGATCTGATGCAGATCTAGTGAAATGCCCGGCGATGCCGGGCTTTCTTTATGCCTGTTTGCATCCGGCCACCCGGATACCCCGCCTAATTTCTGACAATGAGGTGCCCTGTGAGTGTTCAATCCTCTGCGCCTGACATCGACAGCCAAGCTACCAAAGACGTTCCCCGCCATATCGCCATCATCATGGACGGTAACAATCGTTGGGCCAAACAACGGGGTTTGCGTGGCGTGGAAGGCCATAAAGAAGGCGCACGTGCCGTTCGTGCCACCGTTGAAAACTGTGCCCGGGCCGGCGTTGAAGTGCTGACGGTCTACGCCTTCAGCAGTGAAAACTGGCGCCGCCCCCCCGATGAAGTCAATGCCCTCATGGAGCTGTTCCTGACAGCGTTGACAGATGAGGTGCCCGACTTGCACAAGAACGGCATACAGTTGCGTTTCATTGGCGACTTGTCGGCCTTTGCGCCGCATTTGCGCGAAAAAATGCTGCAATCAGTCACCATGACGGCAGGCAACGAGCGCATGGTGTTTGCAGTGGCGGTCAACTACGGTGGCCAATGGGATGTAGCCAATGCTGCGCGTCTGCTGGCAGAGCAGGTGGAGCAGGGCAAGCTGCGGTCGCAGGACATCACACCCGAGTTGATGCAGCACTATGTCGCGCTCGGCGAGTTGCCGCCTCCCGATCTTTGCATTCGTACCGGCGGCGATCATCGCATCAGCAATTTCCTGCTTTGGCAGCTCGCTTATGCGGAGCTCTATTTCGCCGAATTGTTCTGGCCGGACTTTGATAACGACGCGCTGATGGCCGCCATTGAAGAATACCGGGGGCGCCAGCGTCGCTTCGGTCGTACCAGTGAACAAATAGAACAAGCAGGTATCTGAACGTGCTCAAGCAGCGAATTATTACGGCGCTTTGCCTTATTCCCCTGGTACTGGGTGCCATCTTTGGCCTCGGCAATGACTGGTTTGCGTTGGCCATGGCCGTGCCCGTGCTGCTCGGGGCGTGGGAGTGGAGCAATCTGATGGGGATTTCCGACGCAGCGGGCAGAGGCAAAGTTGTGGCATCGGTGGCGGCCGGGCTGGCTCTGGTGGCGTGGTTGGGATTCGAGTGGGTCGTCCTGGTGGGTGCCCTCTGGTGGATTGCCGGCTTCCAGTTGGTAAAAAGGTATCCCGAAGGCACGGATGACTGGACGGGGCAGTCCCGCATGTGGGTCATCGGTCTGCTGTTGCTGGTACCTTCCTGGCAGGGGTTGGTGTACCTGCAGGGGCTGGAAAACGGCCCGTGGTGGGTGCTTTATGCCCTGTCCCTGGTGTGGGCTGCCGATACGGGAGCCTATTTTGCCGGGCGCTCCTTTGGCAAGAACAAGCTGGCGCCGGCGGTAAGCCCGGGCAAGACGCTGGAGGGTTTATATGGCGGCATCGCGTTGACCTCGCTGCTCGCCCTTTCCGTCGCTATTTTTTCGCCCGCAGCGCAAGGCATGGGGGTGGTCGGCTTTCTGTTGATCAGTGTGGTGGCGGTCGTGGCGTCCGTGTTGGGTGACCTGTTCGAAAGCATGGCGAAGCGCCATCGTGGAATCAAGGACAGCAGTCAACTGCTGCCCGGACACGGCGGGGTTCTTGACCGGATCGACAGCATTACAGCGGCCGTGCCGGTGTTCGTGACGGGCATGATGCTGTTGAAGGGCTAGGGAGCGCATTATGGCAGCAACAAAGGGTGTCACCATTCTCGGAAGTACCGGCTCGATCGGTGTCAGTACGCTGGATGTGATTGGCCGGCATCCGGAGCGCTTTCATGTGGTCGCGCTCACCGCCCACCAGAATCTTGACCTGGTGTTGCAGCAGGTGCTGCAGTTCAAGCCCCGCTATGTGGTGTTGCGGGAGCCTGCGAAAGCGGCGGTGCTCAGGAACCAATTGTTGTCCTGTCAGTCCAACACGGTAGTGTTGAGTGGCGAGGAAGGCCTCTGTGAGGTCAGTTCGCTTCCCGAAGTGGACTTTGTCATGGCGGCCATCGTCGGGGCAGCCGGTTTGTTGCCCACGCTGGCGGCGGTGAAAGCCGGCAAACGTGTGTTGTTGGCCAACAAGGAAGCCCTTGTGATGGGTGGGCATTTCTTCATGAATGAAGTGGCCCGCAGCGGTGCCGAGTTGTTGCCGATCGACAGTGAGCACAACGCCATTTTCCAGTGCATGCCCAGTGGCTTTTACAACGGGTTGGGACAGTCGGGGGTTGCCCGCATTCTGCTGACCGGTTCCGGGGGGCCGTTTCGGCAAACCCCGCTGGAAGCGCTGTCGGCCATGACACCCGATCAGGCGTGCGCCCACCCCAACTGGTCGATGGGGCGCAAGATATCCGTGGATTCCGCGACCATGATGAACAAGGGGCTGGAATTCATCGAAGCGTGTCTGATGTTCAATGCGCGTCCGGATCAGGTCGAAGTGGTGATACATCCGCAGAGCGTGATACATTCGATGGTCGAGTACCACGACGGCTCGGTGTTGGCGCAGATGGGGCATCCCGACATGCGCACGCCGATTGCCTATGGTCTGGGGTGGCCTGAGCGGATTTCATCGGGTGTGCCCTTGCTCGATTTGGTGAAGGTCGCACAGTTGCAGTTCGAAGCACCTGACGAATATCGGTTTCCCTGCCTGAAACTTGCGCGACAGGCCATACTTACGGGTGACTGGGCGCCTATCACCCTGAATGCTGCTAATGAAGTGGCGGTGGCGTCATTCTTACAAGAACAAATTCGCTTTACCGACATAGCGGGTGTCATTGAGCACTCGCTTGGCCAGATGGAAACGGTTGCGATCCATGATCTGGATTCGATACTGGAAACCGATCGCATTGCACGCGAACTGGCGACAAGGGAAGTGGAGCGGATTCAGAGGTAATTACTGATGGAATACGTTCAAAAAACATTGGCGTTCATTGCCTGCCTGGGGATTCTCATTGCCGTGCATGAATACGGGCATTTCTGGATGGCCCGGCGCAATGGTGTCAAGGTCCTCAAGTTTTCCGTCGGGTTTGGCAAGCCGCTGCTGACCTGGAAAGACAAATACGACACGGAATACATCATCGCTGCCATCCCTCTGGGGGGCTACGTCAAAATGGTAGGCGAGTCGTCGGGTGCCGAAGTTGAGCCGGCACTGCAATCCCAGTCCTTCGCCAACAAATCTGTCGCCCAGCGTTTTTCGGTGGTTGCGGCGGGTCCCTTGGTCAACCTCCTGTTTGCCGTGCTGCTTTACTGGGCGCTGTTCATTCATGGCATGACGGGCGTGGTGCCTACCATTGGCGCCATCAAGAGCGATACGCCTGCTGCCGTTGCCGGCATGGAATCGGGTGGCGAAGTCACCGCGATTGATGGCAAGCCCACCACCACCTGGGAAGCGGTCAGTCTCGCGCTGGTCGATCGCATCGGTGATACCGGCTCCATCAAGGTCACCGTCAAAACCCCGGAAAGCAATGTCAGCAAGGATTACCTGTTGCCGGTCACGACATTCATGGCGGGACAGGAGAAGGAAAATCCTGTCGAGATCATGGGTATCGAACGCTATTTCCCGAAAGTGCCGGTCATCCTGGGTGAAGTGGCCGAGGACAAAGCCGGGGCACGCCAGGGCTTGTTGTCTGGCGACCATGTGCAATCGGTCAATGGCCAGCCTATCGACGACTGGACCCAATGGGTGGAACAAGTACGGGCGCATCCGGGCGAGGCCATTGATATCGTGCTGCTGCGCAAGGGTGAATCCATCAGCCTCACCGTTATTCCTGACAGTGTTGCCGCGAAAGAAGGCAAAAACATCGGTCAACTGGGCGTAACGCCCGCCGAGGAGGCCCTTACGTTGCCTCCGGAAATGATCCGTACCTATAGCTATGCGCCACATGAAGCACTGTTCCAGGCGGCGAAACATACCTGGTCGTTGATCGGTCTGACCCTGAAAACCCTGTGGAAAATGGCCAAAGGCGAAATTTCGCTGGAATCTCTCAGCGGCCCGATTACCATTGCCCGTCTGGCAGGGGAATCTGCAAGCTATGGTCTTGAAACCTTTGTAAGTTTCATGGCCTATTTGAGTATTAGCCTCGGGGTGTTAAATTTGCTTCCTGTTCCCGTCCTGGATGGCGGGCACCTGATGTTTTACCTGGTGGAATGGTTGAAGGGGAGCCCGGTTCCCGAGCGTGTGCAACACATCGGCAACTCGATCGGATTAGGATTATTGATGATGTTCATGGGCCTTGCGCTCTATAACGACGTTCTCAGCTTCTAGACATCCGCACCGTTCCCCCTCGTGGGGCGCGCCCCTTTCAATCGATACCTGATCATGCTCGCAGGCTTTTCCCTGCGAGCTTTTATTTTTTGGCGAGCAGCGGCATTAGAACGGATGAGAAAAAAATTACTGTGGGGATGTTTGAGCGGCGCCTTGTGGCTGTCGTCGCCGGTTCACGCCGAGTCTTTCACGATCAAGGATATTCGAATCGAAGGCCTGCAGCGAATCTCTGCCGGCGCCGTTTATAACGCGCTACCCCTGCAGTCGGGCGATACGGTAGACAGTGAACAGCTGGCGTCTGCCCTGCATACGTTGTTCAAAACGGGCAATTTCCAGGATATCAAGTTGCTGCGCGAGGGCAATACGCTGGTCGTTCAGGTCAGCGAACGTCCCGCCATCTCCAAGATCGAACTCGATGGCAATAAGTCCATCGACAAGGACAACCTGCTGAAAGGCTTGTCGGAGGCAGGATTGAGCGAAGGCAGCGTGTTCCAGCGGGCAACCCTGGATCGTGTCAAGCTGGAGCTGGAGCGCCAGTATGTCGCTCAGGGCCGCTATGGAGCCCGCGTAACGCCCAAGGTCAAACCGCTTCCCCGCAACCGTGTCGAGCTGGATATCAAGATCAAGGAAGGGGATGTCGCCACCATTGCCACGGTCAATATCGTGGGTAATTCCGCCTTTGAAGAAGAAGACCTCCTCAATGTCTTCGAATTGAAGGAGACCCATTTGACGTCATTCTTCAAGGGTGACGACAAGTATTCACGTGAAAAACTTTCCGGCGATCTCGAAAACCTCAGTTCCTATTACATGGATCGCGGTTACGTCAATTTCACGATTGAATCCACCCAGGTGTCGGTAACGCCCGACAAATCCCAGGTCTATATCAACGTCAATATTTCCGAGGGCGACAAGTTCACGGTCCGTAACGTCAAGCTTGCGGGTGATCTCAAAGTCAAGGAAGACGAGCTGAAACGCTTGCTACTGGTCAGGAAGGATCAGACCTTCTCACGCCATTTGGTCACTTTGACCAATGAACTCATCAGCAAGCGCCTTGGTAACGAAGGTTATACCTTCGCCAACGTTAACGGCGTGCCTGAGGTCAATGCGAAAGACAAGACCGTCGATGTCACGTTCTATGTCGATCCGGGTAATCGCATGTACGTTCGCCGCGTGAATTTCTACGGTAACGACAAAACCAAGGACGAAGTGCTGCGTCGTGAAATGCGCCAGATGGAAGGTGCCTGGGCCAACGGTCAGCTGATTGAACTGTCGAAGACGCGTCTCGAACGCCTGGGCTTTTTCAAAACCGTCAACGTGGAAACGACGAAGGTGCCTGGCGAGACCGATCAAGTGGATGTTGGTTATTCCGTCGAAGAGCAACCGTCGGGTTCGATTTCCGCCAGTGTGGGTTATCAGCAGGGTACCGGCTTCGTGTTCGGTGCAAGTATTTCCCAGAACAACTTCCTGGGAACGGGAGATCGCGTCTCCTTCGGTTTGAACCGCAGTGAGTTCCGTGATTCCTACAACTTCTCGTTCGTAGACCCTTACTACACCATCGATGGGGTGAGTCGCGG
>JBPOHS010000074.1:0-3481 GCA_052035295.1 Pseudomonadota bacterium | reverse complement strand
CAGTTCGACTTCGCTGCGACGATACCCCAAACCGGCGTCCACGGCCCACAATTGATCTGCTTCGTTGATCAGCTTGTGGCCATAACCAAACGTGATGCTGCCTTCATAGTCATAACCGCTGAAACGGTCATCGGTGTATTCCAGCAGCGAGAACAAATACGCATCTTCCCCGAGCTTGTAATCGAGCTGGGAAGCTGCAAAATAATTTTCATCGGTGCGGATGTCTTCGGCGGATTCGTTGGCGCCTTCGAGCTTGAAGGTATTGCGCCAGCTTTCTCCCTCGCGAATGGCGCGGCTCTTGCCGTTGAAGCTGGTGGAACGGGTGTTGCCCGCTTTTTCGATGTAGCCGACGGTGACTTCACCGGCCCAGCCCAGCGGGCTGGCCGCTATCTTGCCGTCACCCGCCTTTTTTTTGCCGCCGGTCTCTGCCATGGCAATGCCCGATTGGCCCAATAACAGGGCCCCCGCTGTCGCACTTATCCAAACGCTCGCCCAGACGCTCGCGGTGTGTTTCATTGCCTTCCCCTTTCTGTGCCATGCGTCAATATCGCAAAAAAGCATGGTAAAACAGTTTGTTGGGGCAGGTCACGTGCATTGCTTGAAACACAGGCCAGAGAACGCCCGGCTCGGCAAGATCAGGCATCCTCCCGATTCATGCATCCTCCCGACTTATGCATCCTCCCAAGCCGGGAATTCGAAGAAAAACGTCGTACCTTCGCCGGGCAAGGTGGTGAAATCAATTCGGCCCCCCATGCGCACCACCAATTCACGGGTGATCGCGAGGCCGAGACCGGTGCCCCCCTGACGCCGCGAATCCGATCCGTCGGCTTGGGCAAATTTCTGAAAGATACGCGGCTGAAAATCGACGGGAATGCCGGGGCCACGATCGATGACAGAGACCCGCACCTGATTCCCGACAACCTCCACCACGACCTCGACCGTTGCCCCATCGGGCGAGAACTTGATGGCATTCGACAACAAGTTCGACATGACCTGCATCAGTCGTTGTGTGTCGACCTGCACAGCTATCCCTGCCAGCGACGCATGCTCTTTCAGCGCCAGGGAAGCCCCCCTCAATTCAATCGTTACATCACGATCCACGCCATAGGCGCGATTGGTGTCGAGCGCCTCCTGCAATAACGGCAGCAAACGCTGTACCTGCATGGCAAATTCCATTTTGCCGAGGGCCAGCTTTTCCATGTCGAGCAAGTCGTTGATCAAGAAACCCAGTCGATGGCTGTTGCGCAAGGCAATATCGATGAGATTCGCCATGGCGGGTGGCACTTCGCCCAGTGCGCGACCGGCCACCAGGCCCAGCGCTGCGGAAATGGAGGTCAGCGGCGTGCGCAGCTCATGGCTGACGGTAGAGATGAATTCGTTTTTCATCTGATCCAGACGGCGGGCTTCGGTGACATCCCAGATAAATCCATCGAGATGCAGCAATCTACCGTCACGATCAAAGGCTCCACGCCCCAGCTCCTGCACCCAGCGATAATCGCCACTGGCATGGCGAATGCGATATTCAATCTGGAAGCCATCGTGGTTGATCAGGTTTCGCTCCTGCGTATTATTGACGACCTGCGCGTCTTCCGGGTGTATCAGACTGGCGAAATGGCGCGTGCCACCCCGTTCGGGCAAGAATTCCCGCGCCTCATAACCGGTCAGATCCTTCACGGAATCACTGATGAACGACATCGTCCAGTGCGCATCATTGGCACAGCGATACACCGTGCCCGGCAAATTGCTGATCAGGTGGCGCAGACGTGCTTCTTCCTGTTCCAGCGCATGACGCGTGGCCATTTGCTCTGAAATATCCGCATGCGTGCCACTCATCTGCAGGGGTTTGCCATCATCGGTCCAGCTCATCACGCGGCCACGGTCATGCACCCAGATCCAATGGCCGGCTTTGTGGCGCATACGGCACTGGCAATCGTAGTAATCCAGCGTTTTGTTGAAATTCAATGTCAGCAGTTCGTTGGAGCGCACCAGATCTTCGGGGTGTGCCATCGACAGCCACGTTTGAATGCTGATGGGGGCAAGCTCATCGAGCGTATAGCCGAGCATTTCTGCCCAACGCTCATTGAAGATCGCCTCCCCGGTCTGTACGTTCCATTCCCAGGTACCGATCCGCGTGCCATCGATAATCGAACGCAACCGCTGTTCGCTCACCGCAATTTTTTCACGCACGCGAATGGCATTGACGAGTTGCGCTAACGTTCCGACAAAGGGGCGCAGGAATTCGAGCAGTGCGTCGTCGTAACCTTCCGGCCTATTGGCCAGCCCGAGCATGGCAACCATCTCATCGCCATAGTAAACAGGCAACCCCAGAAATGCGTTCAACGCCGGGTGGCCCGGCGGAAGCCCGCCGCGACGTGGGTCAGTCGCAGGGGCATTCGCTATTACCGGTTCCCCGCTGGTCAACGCGACACCAAACAGGGTGCTGAGATTGCGGAACTCCATACCGATCGAGGCGTATTTGTCGTAAAACTCCCGAGTCGCCGGATCCCACGCAATATCGGTAATCGCGTAGGTTTTCAGATAGGGTTCACCCGTGGGGGATCTGAGCACTTCTCCAATAAAGCCGTAGGCACTCTCGGTAATCTGCAGAATATCGTCGAGCAGATGCGTAAACGCGGTGCTGCGATCCAGCTTGTCGATGAAGACAGACTGCGCATGCGTAATGGCTTCGGCCAGCTGATTGGCGCGTTGCAACTTCCGGCTTTGCACGACCAACTCCAGCCGGTCCAGCTCCTGCTCGACGCAGCGGGCCAGGTCGCGCAAGATATCCCGCTCACGCGCATCCAGACGACGCGGTTGTGGATCGATGATACAGAGCGTGCCGACACGATAACCGTCGGGCGAACGCAGGGGCATGCCGGCATAGAAGCGAATGAACGGTGCCCCGATCACCAGGGGGTTGTCGGCAAAACGGGTATCCTGCAGGGCATCGGGAATCTCGAAAATGTCTTCCCCCAGAATGGCGTGTCCGCAAAAGGAAATATCGCGAGGCGTTTGTGTAGCCGCCAGCCCCTGCGCCGATTTGAACCACTGGCGGTCAGAATCCACCAGCGACACCAGCGCGATCTCGACCCCGAAGCTTGCCTGCGCAATACGGGTAATGCGGTCGAAGCGTTCCTCGGGCGCGGTATCAAGCACGCGGCAAGCCTGCAATGACGCCAGGCGTTGTGTTTCGTTGTCCGGCAGAGGTGGGCACAGCATAGGAGGTCTCGAATGAGGAACCCATGGAGTATAGGTCAGCCTCGACCACTGCGCGTCAGCGGCGTCCCGCAACAGGGGTAATGCGACCTAGCATAAATCGCGCAGTGAAGGCATCCCTCAGCCGAACATGGTATTCGCCTGGCACCTGCGAAATCATGACAGCCTCCCCACCCGCGCGAGGATTCCCCATGCAAGACACCCTGTTACGGCTGCAGCGACTGGAAGACATCGAGGCCATCCGGCAGTTGAAGGCCCGCTATTT
>JBPOHS010000112.1:0-5603 GCA_052035295.1 Pseudomonadota bacterium | reverse complement strand
GCCCCGGCCAAGGCCAGCGAGAAAAGGGCAATGCGCACGGTATTGTCTTCCGGTTACGCCCCCTCTGTCGGGGAGCTCATGGAAAGAGAAGATAGACCACGTGAGGGGATTTGCCTGTTTTTTCAGTCGCGAGTCACATTCGCGCTATCGACGCACCCACTGCTCCCAGACAAAGGTGTAGTTCCACACCTGTCGATGAGTCTTACGCAATTTGTGCCTGATTTTAATGCGATGCCAGTTTGCGTTGTCCAACCATTCATGGAACTGCACCATCAGGCAGTCGACATCCTTGATCCTCCCGCTCTCAAGCAGACGATCCAGCACTTCATACTCGCCGCCTTCGATATTGATCTTGAGGAGATCGACATTGTGTAACCCTAGCTCGTCGAACACGCCCACGATGTCACGCACTTTTACCTCGACACACCCCTTCGCGCCTCGCTGCCCTTCCTTGTCATACAAAGTCGATCCCATCTCCTTTTGGTTGAGCGTGAGCATGGAATCGCGCCCTCCCAATCCATAGTCAAAGCAATGCACCTGCGGATTCCCCTCGAAGCGCCGGGCCAATTTGGGGAAGGTTCTTGGATCGAGTTCGAAGGCATAAATGTTCGCTTGATAGCGCGCAAGCATCCTTTCGGCCCACTCACCAACGTAAGCCCCCACGTCTACCACAACTGCCCCCGCATTGATCGGGGCATCGTGAAGAATGTCCGGGTGCTTAACATTTGCCCTGATGAAACGGTAAAATTCCGGTCTGTAGTAGTGCAGTTCCAATGCAGCCTTGATGAATCCCGTGAGATGCCGCTCCTTGTATCTCATGACACGAATATAGGGAGCCAAGAGTGTTCTTTTTATTTTGTACAGATTCATGGAAAGTGTCTGAGGCAGGGTTGAAAAGCTGCAAGTATAACGAGTAAGCACTCGACCGCCATTCTTTATTTCTCGCCTACCCTCCTCTGAAAGCGATCCGGACATGACCCATACTAACTGCCACCTGAATACTCTGCCGGACCGGTGCAGCTGAAGCATTTGTCGAAAATCTGGTTGAAATAGCCGCTGTTCATTGAGCAGAATGAGGCCCCGGATCTTGGCAGTATTGCGTGCTGAGGCAGCCTGAACGCGTTGGCGCTTACACTGCCAAACAGCGGAAGCTGTGCCCGAGTCAACCTAAGGAAACCCATGATTCCACTTTTCCGAAAGGGGAAACGCTCCGTGCGTCTCTCTATTGTCGTTATCGTCTACCGCATGCCCGAGCAGGCGGAAAAAACGCTGTATTCGCTATCATCCCACTACCAGCTCGGCGTGGCAGGCGACGAATATGAAATCATTGTCGTCGAAAATACGTCAGATGGTAATCTCGGTGAGGAACGCGCAACGAAAGTGGCCCCCAACATCCGGTACTTCCTCCGCCAGGAAACCCAGCGAACGCCCGTTCACGCAGTCAATTTTGGTGTCAGCCAGGCAAGAGGGACGCATGTCGCCATCATGATTGATGGCGCGAGGATGGTCAGTCCTGGTGTGGTAAAAAATACACTGGAGATTTTCCGCCTGGCTCCCGATGCTGCTGTCTCGGTTCCGGGGTACCACATTGGCGAAAAGCTTCAACAGGAAGCCGTCAACGAGGGATATGACGAACAGGTCGAAAGGACATTTCTGGGTCGCATCGGCTGGCCTGTTGATGGCTACAGACTCTTTGAAATTGCAGTGTTGGCCGGTTCGTGCCAAGGCGGCTTTTTCCAAGCCAACTATGAAAGTAACTTCATCTGTATGTCCATGACAAAATGGCGCCTATTAGGCGGGATGGACACCCGCTACAACGACTTCGGGGGCGGCAATGCCAACCTCGATCTTTATAAACGTTTGCTGGAAACGCCAAACACTCCCTTCTACCTGCTTTTTGGTGAGGGCTCGTTCCACCAATTCCATGGTGGCGTGACGACGGGCACCAAAAGAGAGGAGCGCGCACGCATCTACAAGCAACTCGATGATCAGGATATTGCCATTCGCGGAAACAATCGCACCCCGCCCATGGCTAGCCCCATCCTGTATGGCTCGTTGCACCCTGCCGCCTATCGATTCATGAAACACTCGCTTGACCGGGTTTATAAGCCATGAAAAAAGTTTTGTTATCGGTCATAGTCATTGTTTACGACATGCCGCGACAGGCAATGAATACGCTTCGCAGCCTGTGTACCGAATACCAACAAAACGTCGACGCGGAAGCCTACGAAGTCATCGTGGTGGAAAACCGTTCCAAAAACGTCATGGATGCCTCTGGCATTGCCTCTCTGCCGGGAAATTTTCATTACTTTCTACGTGACGAAAAGGGCGTATCGCCAGCCGCCGCCATCAATTTTGCCCTGACGAAATGTAACGGCGAGCATGTCTGTCTGATGATCGATGGCGCCCGGCTAATCACCCCTGGCGTTATCCAGTATTCCTTGATGGCTTGTCGCATCACGCCGGAAGCACTTGTGATCGTTCCCGGCTACCACCTGGGGCCACTCGAGCACCACCTGCTAACGGAAGCAACTTACAGCGAAAAACACGAACAGGAAGAACTCAGGCGGGTCGGATGGCCGGAAAACGGCTACGCGGTATTTTCCATGAGCTGCTTGAGCGGCAGCAACCGCCACGGATTTTTTCATCCCTTCATGGAATGCAACTGCCTTGTGGTGCGCAAGAAAACCTTGCTTGCCATGGGTGGAGCAGACGAACGATTTGATCTTCCGGGTGGGGGAGCACTCAATCTCTATATCTACCGAAAACTTGCCAGACATCCCGAAACAACCATTTTCCTGCTACCGGGAGAAGGCTCTTTTCATCAACAACACGGGGGTGTCAGCACTTCGCCATTGGCGGACAGGCAAGCGTTGCTGGACCAGATGCGCGACCAGCTTGATGCCCTGCTTGGCGAAACCAGTCATTCTCCTTGCGTCGAGCCTATCCTGATTGGGAAAATACCGGGCAGCAGTCTCGAATACATGAAATCATCCTGCGAAAGCTATAACCGCAGAATGCAGCGTCTCGGAACAGCGTCTAGCGATCTGTTCAAGGATGATCAGAACAAAATTGCGCTGAGGAACGGGGGTTTTGTTCTTGAAGATTAGTGTGCCTGCCATCCCGCCAAGACCCGCAATATTCCGCAAAATATTTTCGGGCACCATGATTGGTTTGCAGCAGCCGTCAAATTATCTTCACGAATTGGAGTCGTTGCGTGGCTGGGCGATTTTGTTGGTCGTCATATTTCACTATGCCGGAATGATTGGGCCGGACTACTTATGGCCACTCAATCAAAGCGAGACACTGCAAGCGCTTTCCTTTGCTGGCAATACGGGCGTTTCGTTGTTTTTTGTACTCAGCGGATTTCTGTTGACCCGGCCATTCCTTCAGCGCCTGAGCAATGACCAGCCTCTGCAAATCGGCCGTTTTTTCCTGGCGCGGGCACTGAGGATACTCCCCCTGTACCTCATCGTTGTCGTTAGCACCTGGATTATCACGGGAAATCCGGCCTGCCTGAAGGCCATGGCATTTATACCAATAGGCTTTGAGGTCTTTCCTTTCAGTGTACCCTGGTGGTCCCTGAGTACCGAAATCCAGTTCTATATTGTGCTGCCCCTTCTAATTTACGCATTGTCTTGTCGCCGATTACGCTTTCTCGTTCTCATCGCGCTCTTTGCAAGCTTGATCATCTATGCCTACCTGTTGCAGACGACCAACCTGCTCGAAGAATTCCGTTTCCTGAAGAATAGTTTGCCAGACAGGGCGAGCGCCTTTGTTGGCGGGGGAGTCGCGGCTTGGCTGGTGGCAAAAAGAGGCGAGAAACACCTGCGTCCCGTAGCGGCAAGTTTCCTGTTACTGGTTTCCCTGGCATCGCTGATCGCCTTGCTGCACTGGTATGGAAAGACGGGCCTACGTCAGGCCATGATTGACTTCCCGCTCTTCCACTATTTTGAAGCAGTTCTCTGGTCGATCGTACTCTTCAGCTTGATTCAACCGCGTTGCATTCTGAAAAACGCACTCTGCAATCCACTATTTGACTGGTTCGGGCGCATTTCTTACTCGGTTTATTTACTGCACGTACCCATTATTTTTTTCCTGGTGCACCCTACCCTCGTCGAAACGAAGGCGGCCCTGGTGCCCAGGATTCAACTGCCGGCAGCAGTATTACTCAGTTTTTTGACCATCCTTGCTGCGTCTGCTGCCAGTTACCAATATATCGAACGCCCTTTTCTTTCGTTCAAATCACGTCGGATTGCATACAAACAGTCTCGCACAACCAACACTGAAGAAAATGCGCCCGCTCTTACACCTCCTTCCAATCAGTAGACACAACGCGTTTGGCTTCTTCGGCAGGACGACCGTTGGTGTAATAGTAAATTGCTATTGACTTGCGGTAGACTCCGGCCGGGCAGGCAAGCGGATGCGGATGCCCATGAAACGAATTCGCAGTCGTGCTGAATATCGCACAACGATTGGCGATAGGTAGTACCCGCTTGGGCGGCCCCTTCAGATCGGCATCCCAAAGCTCAAGATGGCCGCCGTAAGCTTCTTCCCAGCCTTCATTGAGATACAGCAAAAAATTCAGCCGCCGATCCAGATCAAATTCACGATGATGGGTGAAATCCGCGTGAATTTTCAGGAATCCGCCTGTTCCGATCTGATGAATTCCCGCACCCCTCAACAACGGATCCGGAATAAGATTTTCAATGCCCGTCAACGCTGACAGTGCTTTTAGAAATGGAGCGGAATTCAGCTCCCAAATAAGATTGCGATAGGGCCAAGGCATGCGCAGGATATCGCGAATATTGCGCTTGTCCTTTTGGACATAGTCGCCGGTTTCCTTGCTGATACGAGTCGCATCATTCCACGCCTCAGAATCCTGATCAGATGGGTAGTGATCCATGAGCGTGCAAAATTTTTCTGCCGGTAAAAAATCATCGATGACGATATGCGGGAATGGCTGGTTGGATCGATACTGATCAGAGAGTTGCGAAAAGCGGTTCACACGCTCGTAGTCAATGAACAAGCCCCCCTCAGAAGTGGACAGTTGAGGCTCCTGCTTGCCCGCCAGTTTTGTCAGCCAACTCATCATACGCCCCTCTTGTAATTTGTTATCAGGACTGGAGTTTACCCTAATCAAGGCATAAGACTAATTTTTCACTCGACAAATACGTCCGCGAGATAGCGACAAGCATGACCGGGATCAAACTTTGACAACAGCACAGTGCTTCTACCGCTACCCTGCCCTTCCGCTGCTCGTTGATCACCGACCCGCTTGCAAGCCTGGACATGGTTTCAGGACATGCATTCCCCTTATCCCCCCCCTGCTGCAATGTGGGCATCGGTGCTGCGTTCCGTTGTCATGTCATCACCATGCCGCCTGCCAACAGAGAATGGTCGATATCGCCAACAAGCCTGTCATGATACACTGGTTCGTGGTTTTCTCTTGGCCCTAGCCGTGCTCAAGGTGGACCTATTTACCGAAAACGTTCCGTGCCCCAGAAATTTCACTATTGAACCGATGCAGAAATCTCTCGTACACCCAACTCATTTTGTTCGACAAGTTTCATTGTGCCGTTGTCATCATAAACGATTTCTCC
>JBPOHS010000090.1:0-7442 GCA_052035295.1 Pseudomonadota bacterium | reverse complement strand
ATGGCCAAAAATTTTGCCACGCAGGTGAGTGATTTCGTTACCCACGAAGCGGTACAGATCTTCGGCGGCATGGGCTTCATGCGGGAATCACCGGTAGAACGGCTCTATCGCGACAACCGGATCCTGTCCATTGGTGGGGGGACCGTGGAGATCATGAACGAGGTGATTGCCAAGCAGTTGGGTTTGTAAACCTGTGCCTGCACGTGTGTCTGCCTCTGAAATGAGGTTATACTCCGCCCCTTTCCTACACTCCTGGCAGGGGCGGCATGTCTTCATATTTCTGGATTGATCAGGCATCGACACTGGCGCAGCAGGCGAACGCCCTGAACGCAGCCAGTGCCGTTGCGATAGACACCGAGTTCGTCCGCACCGATACGTTCTACCCGCAGCTGGGCTTGATACAGGTGGCCGTTCCTGACGAGGTGTTGTTGATCGATGCGCTGGATGCGGGGTGCCTGGCGGGTGTTGCGGATAGCTTGTTGTCTGAACGGCAACCCCTCTGGGTGTTGCATTCCTGCGCAGAAGATCTGGAAGTCGTCTTCAATCAGTGGGGCAGATTGCCGCGCAAACTCGCCGATACCCAGGTCGCGGCAGCCTTTCTTGGGCGTTCCCGGCAAATGAGCCTGCAAAGCCTGCTGGCAAACGATCTCGGGGTTCATCTTACCAAGGATGAGACGCGCAGCAATTGGTGCCAGCGCCCGCTCAACAATGCGCAACTCAACTACGCCGCCGATGATGTGCGTTATTTGCTGCCGCTGTGGGAGCGCCTGTCAGACGCACTGGTCAAGGCCGGGCGAATGGCCTGGTTTGAAGAGGACTGCGCAAAACTGCTGGTCAAGGCGACCCGTCATATTCCGTTCGATCAAATGTATCTGCAGTTCCATGATGCCTGGCAGCTGAAGGAAAAATCCTTGTCGGTGCTGCAGGCGCTGGTCATCTGGCGCGAGGAAATGGCGCGCAGTCATAACAAGCCTCGCGGTTTTATCGTCAAGGATCCGGTGCTTTTCGCTATCGCCGAACGACTGCCCAAGTCGGCAACGGCACTGGCCGCCATTCCCAATATCCTGCCGGCGACGGTACGCCGCTATGCCGATGAAATCCTGCAGCGGGTAAACGATACCCAGGCAGTGCCGGGGCTTGCAAAACCGCAGCGTCCGCTGGGCAACACGCAGCGAGATACGCTCAAACGTATCAAGGCATGGTTGGAAGTGCAGGCAGAGCAGTTGAACATGCCCGTCGAGCTGCTGGCCGGGCGCAAGCATCTGGAACATCTTGTGCGTCTGGCGGCAGGCCAGGAAAACCAGCCGCACGAAGAGTGGACCGGTTGGCGGCAAGAGGTGCTGGAGCCGGGTATAATCGAGATCCTTCAAGACAGGCAGGACTGACTGGGGAGCCGGTGGCCGATGTACAAAGACATGATTTTGTGTTCGATTTTCAAGAGCGTAAAAAAAGAAGGCATGTATCTCTACGTGACGCGCAAGGAGCAATTCGCCAAGGTCCCGCAACCCTTGCTCGACATGTTCGGCCGGCCTGCCCACGTCATGGACATGTTGTTGCAGCCGGGCAAAACGCTGGCCAATGCCGACCTGGACAAGGTCATGAGCGAAATTCGCGAAAAAGGCTTCTTTCTGCAAATGCCCCCGCCGACAGAAAACCTGCTGGATACGCATCGGGCCGCACAACGTCCGGACAAGGGGTAATCCGTGCTGACACCTGAAGAATACCGTTTGGCCTGGATCATTTACGGCATCGCATCGTTGGTGGTGATCGTGAGCTTTTGGGGCTTGACCCGTTGGATGCCGGTGCGCCCCGTGCGCTTTCTGCTGCGTGGACTGGTGGCGGTGATAGTGTTGACGCCGGTCGATATTCCGCCCACTGATTCGGAATGGGCGCCGGCGGTGGCGGCCACCTTTTTCGGGGTGGTCACTCAGGACAATTTTCTTGCCCTGGTGGGGCCTTCCTATTTCTTTGGCGTCGTCGGCTTGCTGGTGCTGGTCGTGCTCGATGCGCTGCTGTTCGGTGTGATGGATAAAAAAGCTAAATAGCTTCTTGTCCGCCATCCCTAGTCTAGACTTCAAAGACAAGCCGATTCAGGTGTCTGGCGTCAGATACCTGATCGATTCAAGGTCTGGCAGACAGGGTAGTGCGGTTTGTTGCGATTATTCAGTAAACCTCTGAGTTTTCTGGCGTGGTGCCAATGCGTCGTGTTGGCACTGGCATTGGGCGTGGTCGCTGCACAGGCGGAAACCAAAGCCAAGCCGGATGTGCGCGTGCTGATCGATGTCTCGGGCAGCATGAAAAAGACCGATCCCGAAAACCTCCGTATTCCCGCCACCAAGCTGCTTCTCAATCTGGCCCAACCTGGCAGTCGCATGGGGTTGTGGACCTTCGGCCGTTACGTCAACATGCTGGTTCCCTATGGCAACGTCGACAAGGCATGGAAGGAAAAGGCTGTCAGAGAGGCCGACAAGATCGGTTCGGTGGCCTTGTTTACGGCCATTGGCGATGCCCTGGATCAGGCAACCAAGGGTCAGCTCCAGAAAGATCCCGCTGCGGATCGCACCATCGTGCTGCTATCGGATGGCATGGTCGATATTTCCACCAATCCGGCAGACAACGCCCGCGAGCAAAAACGTATCTTCGAGCAAGTGGTGCCACGACTGGTCAAGGCCGGGTTCAAGGTGCACACCGTGGCGCTCTCGGAACAGGCGGATGTTGATTTCCTGAAGCGGCTGGCCAATGAGACCGGTGGTCATTTCTCGATGGCCAACACGGCAGACCAGTTGATGAACGTGTTCGTGAAGGCGGCGGACCAGGTCAACAAGCCTACGCAGGTGCCGATGGAAAATGGCAAGTTCAGTATCGATGGCACCATCACCGAATTTACCGCCCTGATTTACCGGCGTCCTGGCAGCCCTTCTGCGATATTGAAATCGCCCAGCGGCAAGCGCATTTCCAACGAGAACCACGACACCTCGGTCAACTGGTTCAACGATGCCCGTTTTGATCTGGTCACCATCCAGGCCCCGGAAAAAGGAAACTGGGATCTGGAAGGCGACCTCGATCCGGATAACCGGGTGACCGTTGTTTCCAATCTGGATGTGCAGCTTGAAGGCCTTCCCAACGATGTGATCGAAGGGGAAAAGGTCACGCTGTCCATGTATTTGTCCGAAAAGGGCAAGCCCATCGTTCACCCGCAGTTCCTGGCGCTGATGGATATCACCTTCTCCCAGCGTAACGATAAGGGTGAGTTGTTCGAAGGCAAGCTGAGTCGTGATCGTAACGGCAATGCCGTGGTGCCGCCGGATGGTAATTACGTTGCCAAGCTGGGGCGCACACTGACCGAGGGCGAGCACGAATTTTCGGTGGCGGTGGATGGCAAGACGTTCAAACGTTCCAAGCGCCACATCATGACCGTGCACAAGGAAGCCATCGCCACCTCGGTCGAAACCGAGCTGGTCGAGGGGCATGAGCAACATTACCTGGCCCTGCAACCCAAGGTCGGGCTGGTGAAAACCGAAACGCTCAATGTGCTCGCGGAAGTGGTCGATCCGAAAGGCTCCAAAAGTGTTCAGGAGGTGACGCGTGCGCCAACGGGCGAACTGAGGGTCGCGGTGCCGCCATTCAATGGTGACGGGTTGTACCAGGTCTTTCTGAAAGCGCAGGGCACCACGCTCGCCGGTAATCCCTTTGATGTTTCCCAAGGGCCCTACGATATCGACTATACCCCGGTCGGTGCAGCCAAGCCGGAAGTGGTCACACATGAACCGTTGGCAGGTGCCGAAGACCTGCATGATGCGCTGGATGTCGGTGTTGAAGAGGAGGCGGTCGAACCTGAAGCAGATGAAAATGCGGCTGAGGAAGAGGTTGCCGCCGAGGAAACACCTGCGGCAGACGAGGAAGAGGAAGAAAGCAAAGAGGATGCTCCCGAGGCGGAGGTCGCCGAGCATGACGCCAAGCCATTTTTCAGCGCCGACAACATGTTGTTCCTGCTGTCTGCCTTCATCGTCGGCAATCTGGTCCTGTTTGGCGGTGGGGGTTATTTCTACATGCGCTTCCTGCGCAAACAGGATGACGAACAGACGCGTCTGGTGGAACAGCTCAATGCCATCAAGAACAATACGCATGCTACGCCGGCTGCCGTGATGCCTTCCGCAATGGCTGCCGCACCGGCGATGGCCGCGATGCCACCGGTCGTGCCGGCGCCGGCGTCCGCGGTCGCCAGTGTGCTCGCGGCAGCGCAGGCGGAAGTGCCGATGTCGTCGATGCCCGCTTTCGATATACCGTCGCTGGATGAAGACGATACCCCGACCATGGTTCGCAGCGAACCGCCACCTGCAGTCATCCCTGAGCCGGCGGCTCCCGAAGGGCCGGTCGAAGACCGTACCTACAAGATTGATGCGGCGCCCATGGCGCTCGACGACGACGAGCTCATCGAACTGGATGACGATGTGGGGGACGATGAACTGAGTGCACAATTGGCCGCTCACGCGGCTGCCGCGCAGGCGGCCAAGGCAGAAGCCGCCCCGGCAGAGTCGACCGCGGCTGCCGAGCCCTCGATGGATGAGCTGGACATGATTCTGGCCGAACAGGAAGCACTGGAGGCGCAACTGGGTGGCCTGGATATCGGCATGCCCGGTGCCAAGCCGAAAGATGCCGCCGAGGACGACAAAAACAAATTCGCCGACGACGAGTTCATGCTGGATAATCCGACCACGCGCAGCTGAGGTGCCATGTTTCCCTGGCCACTGCCGCTGCTGGAATCCATGAGAATGTTGAACGCGAACGACGACTTCCGGGTGAATTCATGAGCTGCATATTTTGCGACATCATCAACAAGAAAGCCCCCGCAAGCATCGTATACGACGATGATCAGTACTTGGCGTTCATGGATTTGTTTCCGATGCGGCCTGGCCACACCTTGATCATTCCGAAAGCTCACGCGTGCTTCGTGTCCGAGTTAACGCCTGACATGAGGGCGGGTCTGTTTGAACTGGGCAATCGCATTCTGCAGGCACAGAAACAAGTGCTTCCGGGCGTGCAGGGGCATAATTTCATCATCAATGACGGCCCGGTGGCGAATCAGCATGTTCCGCACGTGCATCTACATGTCATTCCGCGTTTGCCCGGCGACCTTCCCAAAGCGTTGTACAGTTTTGCATCGCGGTATTTGAATTTTTTCGGCATGGAAGCCCGTCGTCGCGAGCTGGATGCGTTGGCGACGAAAATTCGCAGCGCGCTTTGACCGGGTTGCCCGTGAACGAATCCGCTATTAACGAATCGGCGCTCAACGAATCGACCGTCAACGAAGCTTCGTTGGCCGCTCCCGAATCGACAGCGCAAGCACCCACCGTGGTGGGTGCGCGCATGATCGTGGAGGTGTTGCGCCACTATTCAGGTACGCCACCCGAGAACGTGCAGCTGACGCCCATGCGCAACAAGGCGGCGCAATTCGTGCTGGAAAAATCCCTGCAGAAAATGGAGCACGCCGCGGCCTTGTTGAGCTTTCCGGTGCCGCAAATGGCGTTGGCCAGTATGCTCTATCAATTCGCTCGCAACGAAAAGAAGATCATTTACATGGCGCAAGCCGATTGGGGTGCAGTCAAAATGATCGATGCCGTGTTCGATGCCGTCATCGACCAGGGCCGACTCGATGCGGAAGGCGTGTGGTTGCTGAATCGATTCCGTTTGCCATTGTTCCACTCGGTATTGAGTGATTACTCGTTTTTCTTTGCACGGCAGAATCTGGCCCGTCGCTTTGTCAACGCCGTGACGTTGCACCTTCTGACGACGCGTGAACCGTTTGCGCGCGATCTGAAATTCGTGCTGGGGGGTATTGCCACGCGCATGCACGAAGCCTTCGATCAAGGGGCCGGAAAATTCAACGCCCTGTGCCTCGAAGGCCAAACCTGGTTCGCCACGCAGCAGCAGCGTTTGCAGAAAGCCGAAACCCGCATCCGCGAAATGGCCGAAACCCGCTCGCGCAAACAGCAGGCAGAAGAACGCGTGGTAACACTGATCAACCGTTGCATCGTGCAGAAACCGTTACCCGAATTGTTGCTCGAATTCATCACCGGCGATTGGCGAAAACTGCTGCTGTTCACATCGATGAAAGAAGGCGAGCAGGGTATTAACTGGAAACGTCAATCGCGGCTGACCGAATCGATGGTCGAATTCGTGCAGGCGTGCCAGACACCGGAAGGGCGGGAGCAGTATCAGAAGTTTCTGCCGTCCCTGCTCAAGGGCTTGCAGACGTCATTGGCCGATATCATAGACAATGCGGCGCAATTGGCGGCCACCATGGACACGGTGGAGCTGGCGCTGACGGCGCTGGCCGCCGGAGCCCGCCCTGACACACAGGTACACGCAGGATTGGCGTTACCGCGGCCGGCTTCCCCCGAGTTTGAAGTAACCCTGGTGAGCAATCCATCCCTGGAGCGTATTTTTGCCCTGCAGGCCGGCCAATGGGTGCGCTTTCGCACGCAGGACGGCCAGTTTGAGGTATGCGTGCTGGTGTTGCCTGGTCATGGTAATGAACCCTGGAGCTTCGTCAATCAATCCGGTCAGGGCGTGGTCAGCAAAACAGCGCCGCAACTGGCGGGACTGTTGGCCAACGGCGTGCTGGAAATTGTGGGCGAGGGCAATGCCATTGATGACGTGCTCAATCATGTCGTCGCGCAGGTAGCTGCGAATCTGCCCCGACCCAGCGTCAGCCCGCCACCGGCGATGGTGGTTCAATCCCGCGGCATTGCTGCGGAGTCGGTTACCGGCGATGCTGGTGAGCCGCGGGAACACGCTGGCGACATGGAACCTGCCAGCTCGGATCCCGCCGTCACGCCGGATCTGGTGTTGCCCTGTGGTGATACGGTGGAGGCTGACGCTGAACCGACATTGGCGCCACCCGAGCCGGCTGACCCCCTCGCAACACTCGATGCCGTATTGAGCCGCCAGGAAGACGAGGTCGCCCTCGCCAATGAGACCTTCGTCGAAGACTATCCGGCGGAGCTGATGGAAGCCTCCTATGCGGCCGTGGACGGCCTGCAAATCGGCGCGCGCCTCGTGTGGTACAAGTCTGAAAAAGAAGACGTTTCACTCAAGTTGGCGGTGAAAATGCGCAGCTCTGACAAATTCGTGTTCGTCAATCACGTGGGTCTCAAGACACTCGACACCCATCGGCATGCGCTGGCATGCTTGATTGCCTCGGGCCGAATTGTCATCATAGACATCGGCGCTAAATTTGATTCCGCGCTTGAACGCATCGTCAAACAGATTCAGCAAGATAAAAAATAGAACAAGGGCTTTTCACAGATGGCAGAGCAAAGACGGGAACATCGCAATAGCAGTTACGAAGATGTTTACCTCGAAATCATTACCGAGGGCACTGCCGGCGACATCATACAGAAAATCATCAACTGCAAATCCGTGGATTTGTCGGTGGGTGG
>JBPOHS010000046.1:0-98413 GCA_052035295.1 Pseudomonadota bacterium | reverse complement strand
GCGAAAAGCCGTCACAGGTGCTTTTCCTGACGTGCTATCTGCATAAAGGGCTGTCAACGCGGATTCCAATTGGTCGAATCTGGCATTGCTCAAGAGGTCCCACAACCCATTGGCTTCCTTTATGGCGAAGGCTTCCGGGGGAATACTTTGTAGCGACACGAATTCCGCGTCTGGCGCCTTGAAACGTGTGTCCTGAATTTTGTTATTGCAAAACGCAATACCGAACAGTGACGGTGCAGCAAGCGGATCGACTTTCCCCTGATCGTCTACTCTTTTGAGGTCCGTTTCATAGTAAAAATCGTTGCTTTCGCACAACTCAGCTGCGCGCTTTTTCCAAAGGGGGGTAAGCAGATCAGTACTTGCCAACATGGCATCCTGCTGCGACATCTGGTAGCGAATAAAATAACTGCTGCTGTCGATGGCTCTGTCCGTATATCCACCTGCGCCCATACCACCGGCAGGCCCATATGGCGTGCTGCAGGCGGCCAGCGTCAGAAAAGTCAAAATAGTCAGTGATTTGAGTCTCAACATAATACATCCAGATTTGTCTGCAGTCGTCCAGATGCCTATCATACCATGGTTGCAATTTCTTCTACGCCAACGACCTCCCCCCATCGACCTTGTAAGCCGCCCCGGTCAGAAATGCATTACCCACAATGGCCGCCACCATTTGCACGACAGGCTCGAACCCGCCTTCACGGCCCAGCAGCGTCTCGCGCAGCACAGCCGCTTTGGCCGCATCACTATGCGAATCGAGGAATTTGACAGGCCCCGGCTGAATGGAATTCACCTTGATTTTCGGTGCAAACCGTTTGGCAAAAGACAAACTCAGATTGGCCAGCCCGGCTTTGCTCGAACAATACGCCGTAAACATGGCATTCGGGCGATCGGCAAAAATATCGGTAATGTGAATGACATCGGCATACTCATGCGGGGTTGACCGCAGCAATGATTCCAAGCCGAGATTGAGGGCATAAGGTGCCTTCATATGCACGCGGTAGAACGCATCCATTGCCTTCAAATTGGACTCGAGATCGTCGCCTTCCTTGTAGAAACACGAGGCGTTGTGCACCACAAGATCAAGATGAGGAACGCATGTCTTTATTTTTTCGATCAGGGCCAATACCGACGCATCATCTTCAAAGTCAGCCTGCAATACCGTGGCCCCCAGGGAACGCAAGGTTTCAATCTCGGCTGACACAGACCGATAATGCGCGACAACCTGCCAACCCTGCGCCAGCCAGTAACGGCACAGCTCATAGCCCAGCCGTCGCCCGGCCCCCGTCACGAATGCATAACGCAAACCCTGAGCGCTCACGAGATCACCTCAACCACGAGATGCGTCCCCTTCACACCCGTCACTCGCACCCGCGCGCCCGCCGGTAGCGAAGATTGCTTGCAGTGCACTTTCCATAAGGTATCGCCGGCCTGCAACCGTCCTACACCATCTTCTACAGGCGATGCCAGCACGTGTGTCGTACCCACCAACTGCAGGAGACGCTGATTCAACTGCGGGCGATCTGTCTTCTCGTTGAAGCGACGAAACCGCTTCCAGTACACCACGGTAAAGAAGATGGAGAGCACAGCAAAGGACAGCACCTGTTCATGCCAGTTCATTTCGGGCATTAGCAATACCACCGCACCCAGCAGTAGCGCAGCCACCGCAGCACCCAACAGAAAGCCAGCCGCGCCCAACGTCTCGCCGACAATCAGCAACAGGCCAAAACTGAGCCAATACCAACCGGCGTTATCGATGGCTTCCAGCATGAAACACCTCCGTCTACTTTGTGGTCTGTTTCACCAGATCACGGATACCTTCCAACGCCCCCAGAATCGATGTCGCCTCTAACGGCAGCATGATCACCTTGCTGTTCGGCGATGCCGCCAACTGTGCCAAGCCGTCTACATATTTCTGCGCGACGAAATAATTCACGGCCTGCAGATTGCCGCCGTCAATGGCCTTGGACACCATATGTGTTGCACGCGCCTCAGCTTCGGCAGTACGTTCGCGCGCTTCGGCCTGCAAAAATGCAGCCTCCTTTTCACCCTCGGCGCGCAGCACCGCCGCTTTTTTCTCGCCTTCCGCCACCTTGATCGCAGCCTCGCGTTCACCTTCGGCACGCAGGATCGCAGCCCGCTTTTCCCGCTCGGATTTCATCTGGTTGGCCATCGACTCGACCAGATCCTGCGGTGGCGAAATATCGCGAATTTCAACACGCGTGACTTTCAATCCCCAGGGATCCGTCGCCTCATCCACCTTGTTGAGCAACGCGACGTTGATCTGGTCCCGGTTGGAGAGCATCTGATCGAGCTCCATCGAACCCAGCACGGCGCGGATGTTCGTCATCACCAGATTACGCAAGGCACCACGCAAATCCGAAATCTCATACGAGGCTTTCGCGGCATCCAGCACCTGATAGAAACACACTGCATCGGTGGTCACCTGCGCGTTGTCGGCGCTGATCACTTCCTGAGGTGGCACATCGAGCACCTGCTCCATCATGTTTTGCTTCTGGCCGATTTGATCGACAAACGGAATGATCAGGTTGAACCCCGGATTCAAGGTATGGGTATATCGCCCGAATCGCTCTACCGTCCATTGATATCCTTGCGGCACCGCCTTGATGCCCTTGAGAATCACAATCACCACCAGGACAAGCGCAATAATTACAGTCACTCCTGAACCCATCATGTTGCTTCCTCCTTCGCAGTTTAGAAATCTATTTTGAATGGGAATTCCGTCACACGTTTCATTGCGCCGCGCACACGGCCTTGTGCATTTCCCAAGGCGCAATGGGCTTGCACCGCTCCATGACGAAATCGATGAAAGCCACCACTTTGGTCGGCAGCTGACGCCGACTGTGATACACCAGATAAATATCGCGATCCGGAAAGTGGTAATCAGGGAGCACCTGGATCAATTGCCCACGCCCGATCTCGTCACAGGCCATGGTAATGGGAAGCAAACCGATTCCGTAGCCGCCGATCAGCATGCGTTTGCTCATGTCCATGTCATTGACGAGAATGCGCCCACCTACCTCCGCATCGACACGACCGCTCGGCCCCTGTAACACCCAGGGCATGTTGTTGTGCATGATGCAATTGTGTTTGCTCAATTCCGTAATTGAACGGGGTGCGCCCTGCTTTTTCACATAATCCGGCGACGCACACATGATCAGGCGTATCGTGCCAAGGTTGCGCGCAACCAACGATGAGTCGCTCATCGGGCCAATACGGAAGGCAACGTCGATCTCATCTTCGACAAGATCCAGCACCTTGTTATCCAGAATAATGTCCATCCTGACCTGCGGATAGGCCGTGAGAAACGCATGCACCGTCTCCACCAGGAAACTCGAACCAAACGCTACCGGCGCTGTCACTCTCAGCAATCCGCTGGGTTCTGCCTGCAACTGGTGAATGGAGCGCTGTGCCTCCTCCGCTTCTGCCACCATTTGCGAACAATGGTTGTAATAAGCCTTGCCCATTTCCGTGGGCTTGATCGCACGCGTGGTGCGATGCAACAAGCGCACACCGAGACGCTCTTCGAGTTGCGTAATCTTGCGACTCACCGTTGATTTCGGAAGCCCCAATTTATCTGCGGCACGCGTGTAACTGCCCGCATCCACCACTTTGGCGAAAATCGCCATTTCATTGTAATCGATCACTGCTTGACTCCCGACTCTGACACAACAAGATCGCCCGCATGAAATTGCAGATCATGATCTGTTTCTATCGTCACCCTACGTATTAACCTTTTTGAAGATGACTGGCAATTCTTGCCACCGCTTCCTGCAAGCGCGGGATCGGGGCAGTATATGCAATCCGCAGGTAGCGCTTGCAATGGTCGTAACCAAAATCCTTGCCTGGCGTTACCGCGACATGGGTTTTCTCGAGCAAATCCTCACAGAAAGCGAAGCTGTCGTCGGTCAGCGCCGACACATCGCTATAAATGTAGAAAGCCCCTTCCGGTATCACAGGAATCCTGAAACCCAACTCAGGAAGCGCCTCCAGCAAGTAATCCCGCCGGGCGCGCAACTCGTTACGACGCTTTTCCAGAATACCCAAACAGTCGGGCGTGAAGGCAGCCAGCGCGGCATACTGGCTGGGGGTGGGTGCCGCGAGATAGAAATTCTGCGCCAGCTTGTCGAGCGTTGGTACCAGCGTCTCCGGCGCAACGATCCAGCCCAGGCGCCAACCGGTCATTCCGAAAAATTTCGAGAAACTGTTGATGACCACCACATCTTCGCTGGCATGCGTCAGTGCCAACGCGGTTTCTGAGTCGGCTCCATACGTCAGCCCCTGATAGATTTCATCCACCAGCAAAGCGCCTTCGCGCTCTCGCGTGACTTCATGCAAATCGCCCAACTCCTGCAAGGAAAGCAGCGTCCCGGTAGGATTGGACGGCGATGCCACCAGTACACCCGATGTATCATCACGCCAGTGCCGCTCAGCAAGCGCTGCTGTCAATTGAAAGCGCGTTTCCTCACCGGTCGCCACCCATTGTGGGCGTGCCCCGATCAGATGCAGAAAATTGCTGTTGCACGGGTATCCCGGGTCCGCCAGCATGACGCGATCCACCGGATTGAACAGGGCGGCCGTTACCAGCCCGAGAGCGCCCGATGCACCGGGCGTAATGACAACCCGCCCTGGCGCAATGTCCACCCCGAAAAGCTCACCATAGTAGCGCGCGATGGCCTCGCGCAATTCGGGCAACCCGAGGGCAGGCGTGTAGTGGGTTTTACCCTGCCTGAGTGCTTCTATCCCAGCCTCAACGATTGGCGCGGGCGTATCAAAATCGGGTTCGCCGACTTCCAGATGAATGACATCATGCCCCTGCGACTGCAAATGCTTTGCTCGCGCCAACAACGCCATGACATGAAAAGGCTGAATATTCGACACCCGGTGGGCTAACTTCACGCGCTCGATGCTCCATGACTTGTACATAAAATGAAGGGAATCAACAAAATCGCGAACCGGTATTCACAAGCCAGCGCTATGGCATGATAATTCGCGACGCGCTTTAGCAGAAGGTAGTCGGATGTAGGCCCGCTGTCATAATTTGGATGTAATCTTGCCCAAACTTTATAACGGCGCGTTATATGCTATCTTTCCGGGCCCTTGCTCTTGATGCACGAGATCCTTCTGCATCCGGGGATTGTACATTTTTTGATTGCCAACCCCCTTCATTGTTGCTATAGATGAAGGTTAATGAAGTTGCGAGGAGTTCACTCATGTCAACCAAAAAGTCCAAGAAGAAAAGCGTCGTCGAGTTGTCCCGCTCAACTTTCACACCTTACCAGACGGCCGAAGGTGAGGAATATATGAGCGATGCGCAGCTTGATCACTTCAAGGCGATCCTGCACAAATGGCGCCTGCAACTGATGGAAGAAGTCGACAGTACCCTGCACCACATGCAGGATGAAATACTGAACCTGCCCGATGCCGCCGACCGTGCCACCCAGGAAGAAGAATTCAACCTGGAACTGAGAACCCGCGACCGTGAGCGCAAGCTGATCCGCAAGATTGACCAGGCCCTCGATCGCATCCAGAAGCACGACTACGGCTGGTGTGACGCCTGCGGTATCGAAATCGGTGTCCGCCGCCTCGAAGCCCGCCCTACCGCCACGCTCTGCATTGACTGCAAAACCCTTGAAGAAATCAAGGAAAAACAGTGGGGTACCTGATCCCGACGATGTGAGCCTTGCCTGTCAGGGCTTATCGTTTCTGCTGAAAAAGGGCGCCCTGGCGTCCTTTTTTGTTTCTGGATCGTCCCGTTTCCGGCACCGACATGAGTACAGAGCCAGCCCCCTACATTGGCCGTTTTGCGCCCTCACCCACCGGTGCGCTGCACATCGGCTCCCTGCTGACGGCCGTGGCCAGCTACTGCGATGCTCATAGTCATCAAGGAAAGTGGCTGGTGCGCATCGAAGACATCGATCCCTTGCGCGAAGTGGCGGGTGCCAGCAGCGAAATACTCCACACCCTTGAAGACTACGGCCTGCACTGGCACGATGACGTTTTCTATCAAAGCCGGCGCGACGAATACTACTTGGCAGCCCTCGATCAGCTTCAGCGTGATGCGCATCTGTTCTATTGCAGCTGCTCACGCAAGCAGCTTGCGGAGCATCGCGTTTACCCCGGCACGTGCCACCATCGCCAACGGGCGCCCGTCGCCGCCAGCGCCATCAAGGCAATGGCGCCTCACGAAATGATTTGTTTCGATGACGCGCTGCAAGGCCGTTTTTGCCTGCATTTCGGTGTCGACGCTGGCGATTTTGTCGTACGCCGAAAAGAAGGTTTTTTCGCCTATCATCTCGCTGTCGTTGTTGACGACGCGGCCCAGGGCATCACGGACATCGTGCGTGGCGCGGACCTTCTCGATTCCACGCCCTACCATTTGCTGCTGCAACGCTGGCTGCAAGTGGCTACCCCTCACTATGCCCATCTGCCGGTGCTGACCAATGCACTTGGTCAAAAGCTAAGCAAGCAGACCTTTGCGCGACCGTTACCCCGGGAAAATCAGGGGCAAATACTTTGTCAGGTACTGGATGTACTGGGGCAGATGCCGGATCGAGCGATGCAGGCATCGAAGCCTGAGGAGATTCTGGCGTGGGCAGTGAAAAATTGGGATTTTTCGAAAATCCCGCGCGTGAGCGGGATTATTGGAGAGTCACTACAACCAAGGTGAGATCCAGCCCGCTTTTGCCCCGCCACCCCAAAACACGTACACTGAATATTTCCCCCCAGAGCCCGCATCGATGTACATAGATCGTCTGATACTGCTCTTCATCGTCGGCGCCTACGTTCTCTCCCCTGCCCTCATGCAGTGGTGGATAGACGGTGGCGTCGTCTGGTACCGGCCCTTCCTGGTGTGGGGCCTGCTGATTGCCGTGACTTACTGGATTGCAAGGAGCCGGGATCTCGATGGGTTTTAGTCTCACCCAGGTGTTCTCCATGGGGATCATCTATCTGGCGTTCTTCTTTCTGGTCGCCTACATCACCGAACTCGGCTACTTGCCATCGCGGCTGGTACGCCATCCCGCCACGTATGTGCTGTCGCTGGGCGTCTTCGCCAGCGCTTGGGCCATCTATGGCAGTGTCGGCTACGCCTATAACCACGGCTACAACTTCCTCGCCTATTACCTGGGAATGTCCGGGGCCTATATGCTCGCGCCCGTGCTGTTGGCGCCCATGATGCGGCTGACCCGGACCTACCAGCTCGCCTCGCTCGCCGACCTGTTCGCCTTCCGTTATCGCAGCCCGGTGGTCGGTGCGGTGGTCACGCTCTGCATGTTCGTCGGCGTCATCCCGCTGCTCGCCTTGCAGATACAAGCCGTGGCCGACTCGATCCAGGTACTCAACCGGGAATCGCAGACCAACACTCTGGCCTTCCTGTTCTGCCTGCTGATCATCCTGTTCGCCATATTGTTCGGGGCACGCCACATTTCATTGCGCGAAAAGCATGAAGGACTGGTCGTCGCCATGGCCTTTGAATCCGTGCTGAAAGTCGGCGCGATGTGCGCCCTCGGCTGCTATGTCATGTACAGCGTGTTCGGAGGGCCACTGGGCGTCACTGACTGGTTGCAGCAACACCCCGAAGCGCTCGACCGACTCTACAGCCCCCTGGTTGAAGGCCCGTGGCGCAGCCTGATCGCCGCCTTTTTCGTGGCGGCGGTGGTGATGCCCCACATGTTCCACATGAGTTTCACCGAGAACATCAACCCGCGCGCGCTCATTACCGCCAGCTGGGCGCTCCCGCTTTATCTGTTGCTGCTCGCCGTGTTCGTGCCCATCATTGTCTGGGGCGCACAGGCCATGAGCCTGAGCGCCAACCCGGACTACCTGAGCCTGACCATTCCACTCGCCCGCGACAGCAAATTCCTGGCCGTGCTGGTATTCATGGCCGGTTTGTCCGCCGCCAGCGGCGTCATTATTGTCTGTACGCTGGCGCTGTCCGCGATGTTCCTCAATCACCTGGTGTTACCGCTGTCACCGGTCAACACCCAGCGCAACCTCTATAGCTGGCTGCTGTGGACACGCCGCATCCTGATCGCCGCCATCATTCTGTCGGCCTACGGCTTCTATTATGTCGTGGCCAACCGCAACAGCCTGTCGGAACTCGGTTTCCTTGCCTTTGTTGCAACCATGCAATTCGTGCCGGGACTGGTCGGCGTGCTGCTCTGGACTCGCGCCAACCGGAAAGGGTTCCTGGCAGGCCTCGCCGCTGGCTTCGGTGTGTGGTTCTTCGTGCTACTGCTGCCGGTGTTGTTCGAGTTTCAGGTCCATCTGAATATCCCGCTGCTGCTCAACGACAAATTCCCGACGCCCGATAACAGCTACATGGTGGCCAGCTTCGCCATTTTCCTGAACGCGGTCATCTTTGCCCTGGTATCGATGAGCAACGAAACCACCCCCGAGGAACAGAACGCCGCCAATGCCTGTAACGTCGATACGTTGCGCCGGCCCATGCGCTGGGAGCTTCCGGTCAAAAGCGTGCACGAAATCATGCAACGTCTGAGCGGCCCGCTGGGTGTCGCCACTGCCGACCGCGAAGTAAAACTGGCCCTGCACGATCTGTCGATGGACATGACAGAAATGCGCCCCTATGCCCTGAGACGTCTGCGCGACCAGCTGGAGAACAACCTTTCTGGCCTGCTCGGCCCGTCCGTCGCACATGACATCATCGAGGAATCGCTCCCCTACGAGATCCAGGCCGACGACAACTCGCTGAAAGACATTCACTTCATCGAAAGCCGACTCGAAGACTATCAGGACAAGCTCACCGGCCTTGCCGCCGAACTCGACAGCCTGCGGCGCTTTCACCGGCAGACGCTGCATGACTTGCCCATCGGCGTATGCTCACTGGGCAGCGACGGCGAAGTGGTCGGCTGGAACAAAGCCATCGAACACCTCACGCGCATCGAACCGAGCGCCATCGTCGGATCGCATATCAGCAGCCTTCCTCCGCCCTGGGGAGCCCTGATTACCAGCTTTCTCGACGAAGAAACCAACACGATGCAGAAGCAGTTCGATTACAAGGGCATGCCTCGCTGGATTTCCTGCCATAAGGCACTGGTGCAGGTCGACGGCGCGACGCGTCAACAGAGTGGCTGGGTTATCGTGCTTGAAGACCTTACCGAGATGCGTCTTTTGCAGCAGAAGCTCGCCCACAGCGAACGTCTGGCCTCGGTCGGTCGTCTGGCCGCCGGTGTCGCCCACGAAATTGGCAACCCGGTCACCGGCATTGCCTGTCTGGCCCAGAACCTGCGTTACGAAAGTCAGGATGATGACACCCGCTGGACCGCCGATCAGATCGTGGAGCAGACCAAGCGCATTTCCCGTATCGTGCATTCTCTGGTGAGCTTCAGTCACAGTGGTCACCATCGCCTGGAGCTTGAGACGGTCAACCTTCGGGAATGTGCCCAGGAAGCCATCGACCTGCTGCGTCTGAACAAGGATCGCCGCGAATACGAATTCGTGAACCAGTGCGATCCCTCGCATGAAGTCAAAGGTGATCCCCAGAAACTGATCCAGGTCTTCATCAACCTGCTAGGCAACGCGCGTGACGCCAGCAATCCGGAATTCCCGATCACGGTGCGCACCCGCGCCGAAGAACACACCATCGTCACCGACGTTGAAGATTACGGCAGCGGGATTCCGGCAGAACTGCAGGAACGCATCTTCGAGCCTTTCGTCACCACCAAGGAACCGGGCAAAGGAACAGGCCTCGGCATGGCATTGGTTTACAGCATTATCGAAGAGCATTTTGGCCAAATAAAAATCACCAGCCCGATACACAGGAACAATACGGGAACGCGTGTTACCATTACATTACCCCGTTCCCTTTCGGCGGTAACACCGGTAACATCGGATTCCCCAGACGGTAACGGTAACACGGCTTCCCAGGAGTAACGGCGGCAATGAGTCATATCCTGATCATTGAAGATGAGAACGTCATCCGGCATTCCCTGAAGCGACTGCTGGAGCGCCACAACTACCGGATCAGCGAAGCCGGCAGCGTCAAAGAAGCCACCGACAGCTTCCAGCTCAGCAATTTTGACCTGATCATCACTGACTTGCGTCTGCCTGGCGCACCCGGCACCGACGTCATCGGCCTGGCCGAAAGCGTGCCCGTGCTGGTCATGACCAGCTACGCCAGCCTCAAGTCTGCCGTCGACGCCATGAAGATGGGCGCTGTCGACTATATCGCCAAGCCGTTCGATCACGATGAAATGCTGATGTCGGTCGAGCGCATCCTCAAAGAGAAAGCCCTCGAACGAGAAAATACCGCGCTGCGCAGCACGGTAAACCGGGATTTCCCTGTCACCGGCATGATTGGCGAATGCCTTCCCATGCAGGAGATGTTCAAGAAGATTCAAAAGGTTGCGCCCACCGATAGCACCGTACTCGTGCGCGGGGAGTCCGGCACCGGTAAAGAACTGGTGGCGCGTGCCCTGCATGCACAAAGCAACCGCGCTAACGGGCCGCTGATCTCGGTCAACTGCGCCGCGATCCCGGAAACCCTGATCGAAGCCGAACTGTTCGGACACGAGAAAGGCGCATTCACCGGCGCCAACGCCAATCGCAAAGGCCTTGTCGAGGCCGCCGACAGCGGCACCCTGTTCCTCGATGAAATCGGTGAATTGCCGCTCGAAGCCCAGGCCCGACTGTTGCGCCTGCTGCAAGAAAAAGAAGTGCGCCGGGTCGGGGCCGTGCAAGCCAAGACCGTCGACGTACGCCTGGTGGCCGCAACTCACCGCGACCTCAAGATGCTCGCCAAGGCCGGCAAGTTCCGCGAAGACTTGTATTACCGACTGCATGTGGTGGAGCTCTACCTGCCGCCCCTGCGGGAGCGGGCGGAAGACATCGAAAAGTTGGCGCGGGAGCTGTTGATCCGCACCTGCAACCGCATGGCCAAACCCGAAATGCGGTTCAACGAGGATGCGCTTTACGCCATCAATCACTACTCGTGGCCCGGCAACGTACGCGAGCTTGAAAACGCGCTGGAGCGCGCGGTGATTCTCTGCGATGGCACGACCATCACGCCCGACCTGCTCGCGATCGAACCCGATACCGATCAGGTCTTCAGCAGCACGGCGCCCATCCCTCCTGCTTTTTCCGAGACGGGCCATTTCAACGTGGTCGACAGCCAGGAACCCGAGGAAGATCTGTCGCTGGAGGACTACTTCCAGCGCTTTGTGCTCGAACATCAAGATCACATGACAGAAACCGAGCTTGCCCAAAAGCTGGGAATCAGCCGCAAGTGCCTGTGGGAGAGACGTCAACGTCTTGGCATTCCCCGCAAAAAACCCTCTTTGCGGAGCGGCTCCACAGGAAGTTGACATCGGCGTCCGACGGATTTCCGTCACTTTTCCCGCCTACACCACCCTCATTCTTCTTGCTGCCAGCAACCTCCCATCCCGGGCCAGGTTGGCGGCAGCACACGCGACTGTCTGACAATCCTCCTTATAAGCAGCTCAAACTTTTCAAAAACAGCTATCTAGAACGCTACCGGGGATCGTTACCTCCCAAGAAGTGTCACCGTTACTGTTACCGTGTTACCGGTATACAGGAACACCCACTGATAGAGTTGGTAACAGATTCTTGACTCTGGGCCCCACTTACACAACTTAACAATTCCAACTCATTGATATTTAACGTTTTTATGTTTTTTCTTGCTGTTGGCACACTACCTGCTATGTATTCAGCGTCGCCGAGACAACAACAACGAAAAGATCGGGACGCAAAAACAAGAAGAAGAAAGACAAGAAGAACAAGAAGAACAACAATAAAAAGTCGACAGCACAAAAACGATAAAAACAAAATTTAGACAAGAAGAACAAGAAACAATAACAAGAAGAAGAAAAAAGTAGAACTGCCGAAACCGCAACAACAATAACGACAACGCGGCCAGGTAACAAAGATCGGATTTTATAGTGGTAACAAACGGCGCCGAAAGGCAGGAACTGCACAGAATAACGAAAACGAGCAGCCTCCGACACCAGCCCACTGCCATACCGATCGAAAACAGCACAGCAAAAATGCGATTATAAAAACAATAAGCAACCGTTGAATAACAATAAAAAAAGCTACCTAACCATAATAAAAACAACGCAAAAACAATAAAAACTGCTGAAAAACAATAAAAAGAGTCGGCACATAAAAGGACCGGGCCTACGGGCCCGGTTCCTGAAAAAGATAGTCCTCAAGAATAAAACCAAGCTCCAGAAGAATAATAAAGTAGAAAGATTAAGCGCAAGGGAAGGTTAACACCTTCCCTTTTTACTTTGTGCGCTACCCACCGCCGCCCTCTCAACCCCATCCTCCCATCTGGTATCGCAGAACCCTCTGAAAACCCACAAAAATTGTCTATACATCCATCAGGAATGGTAAGATGGTGCCGTTTTTCTGTCCTGATGCTGGCACCATTGACCGCGCGACAGGAAGACAGGCGAATTTCGCAATGTTTTTCACGAGTTACGCTAGACTCAGTAAAGGCGGGAAACCCGCAGCAAGGGTTTCCATAACACCGTGTCACCGCTCCACCTGGCGCTGAATACCGCACATGCCAAAACGGCTTATCAACAAAATCAAAAACCTGTTTACCAGCGGCAAACCGGCTGTCATTGCCGGGCCGCGCGTCATTCCTGCCAGCCAGCACAGCTTCCCGGCCAGTGATGTCAGCTTCGGCGCGCGTCGCGTGCTCGAAACACTGACAGAGGGCGGCTATGAGGCCTATCTGGTCGGCGGCAGCATTCGCGACGGTCTGTTGGGCGTTCACCCGAAAGATTTCGACATTACCACCAGTGCTACGCCGGAACAGATCAAGCATCTCTTTCGCAGCTGCCGCTTGATCGGTCGCCGCTTCCGTCTGGCGCATGTCCGGATAGGGCGCGAGATTCTCGAAGTCGCCACCTTTCGCGGTCATCACACCCAGATAGAAGAAGTCGAGGAAGAAGAAACCGAACGCAGCCCCAAGGCGTCTGTTTCCGACGAGGGATTGATCCTGCGAGACAATGTCTTCGGCACCGAACAGGAAGACGCCATCCGTCGCGATTTCACGGCCAATGCTCTCTTCTACCGCCTCTCGGACGGCGCCATCATAGATTACGTGGGTGGCTACGACGACATTCTGGCGCGGCGCCTGAAACTGATCGGTGACCCTGATACCCGTTTCCGTGAAGACCCGGTGCGTATCCTGCGGGCCATACGGTTTGCCGCCAAGCTCGACTTCATCATCGACGACACGCTGGCGCAACCCATTCGCGACCTGGCGCCCATGCTCGATCATGTGCCGGCTGCCCGGTTGTTCGAAGAAATCCAGAAGCTGTTCCTGTCGGGCTATGCCAGCGCCGTTTGGCGCAAACTGAGCGAGTTCGGCCTGGAGTCGCACCTGTTCCCCCAGCTGAAAGACATCACCGACGCCGAGCGGGAAATGATTTCCATCGCCATGCACAACACCGACGTGCGTCTGGCGCAGGACAAACCGGTCACGCCGGCATTCCTGATGGCCGTGCTGCTGTGGGCACCGCTCAAACGTGAGTGGGAACGCCTCAAGTCGCTGGAAGTACACCCGGTACCAGCATTCCAGCAGGCAGCCCAGAACGTCATCGGCATCCAGAATCAACAAATCAGCATTCCCAAGCGTTTTCAGATTCCCATGCGGGAAATCTGGGATTTGCAGGTGCGCCTGCCACGCCGCCAGGGCAAACGTGCCGACCAGTGTCTCGAGCACCCACGCTTCCGGGCGTCCTACGACTTTCTGCTGCTGCGCGAACAGGCAGGCGAGATCGAGGCCGGGCTGGGAGAATGGTGGACGCGTTACCAGGAGCAGGACGAAGTCGGTCGCCGTACCATGATCAGCCAACTGGATGCCCCGACGGGACAAGGGCCGCGCAAAGGCCGCAGACGTGGTCGCCGTCAGGGTCCGCGCCCGGCAGCACAACCCTGACGCTGGCCTCAGGCGCGCAATCCTTCATGGCATTCGATTCATGACTCTCGCCTACATCGGATTGGGTAGCAACCTGCAGGAGCCTGCCCGGCAATTGCATGCTGCCCTGGCTTCCCTGGCTGAAACACCCGGCATCACACGGCTACAGGCATCGCCTTTTTATCGCTCGGTCGCCATTGGCCCGGGTGAGCAGCCGGACTATGTCAACGCCGTCGCCGCTATCGACACATCCCTTTCACCCCTATCCTTACTCGATGTATTGCAAGCGATCGAGCAAACGCAGGGGCGTGTGCGGGGCACTATCCGCTGGACTGCCCGCACCCTCGACCTCGACCTTTTGCTGTACGGGGATCAGATCATCGACAATGATCGCCTGGTTGTCCCCCACCCGCGCATGCACGAGCGTAACTTCGTGCTGCGCCCACTACTGGATCTTGCGCCCGATTTACGGCTACCCGACGGTACATCCGCTGCCGCCCTGCAGCAGGCTTGCGGGGATGCCGGAATCGCACTTTTGGAGTAAGCTGCGCTTTGCCCGTCTACCAAGGAGTTACTTCATGGCAGTCACACTGAGTACGCTCAACAAGATCAAATCACAGGGCAACAAATTCACCTGTATTACCGCTTATGATTCAACCTTTGCCAACCTGGTGAGCAGTGCAGGCGTCGAGGTGATTCTGGTGGGAGATTCCCTGGGCATGGTCTTGCAGGGGCACGATTCCACCCTGCCCGTCACGGTCGAGCAAATGGCCTATCACACTGCCTGCGTGAAACGGGGCAACCAGGGTGCTCTGATCATGGCCGACATGCCCTTCATGAGCTATGCAAGTGAAACGCAGGGGCTCGACAATTCGGCCAAACTGATGCAAGCCGGCGCTCACCTTGTCAAACTCGAAGGCGGCCAGTGGCTGTGCCCGCTGGTAAAGAAACTGGCGGACGGCGGCGTTCCTGTCTGTGTGCACTTGGGGCTCACGCCGCAGTCCGTGAACAAATTTGGCGGCTATAAGGTACAAGGGCGTGATCCCTCGGCGCGCAAACAGCTGATTGAAGATGCGTTGGCCGCAGAAAGCGCCGGCGCCGCGATGTTGCTTTTTGAATGCATTCCCAGCGATTTGATGGCCGAAATCATGACCAGGGTAACGGTGCCAGTGATCGGCATCGGCGCCGGTGGCAGCTCCGACGGGCAAGTGCTCGTACTACAGGACATGCTGGGCATCACCCCGGGCAAACCGGCAAAATTCGTACGCAATTTCATGCCCGATGGCGGCGGCACCATTCGTGGCGCCATTGAAGCGTATATCAAGGCCGTCAAGGACGGTACTTTCCCTGGCCCGGAACACGGATTCGAATAATGCAAACACTCAACACCATCGCAGAAACCCGCGCCATCATTGCCGAGCAGGTCAAGGCTGGCAAGCGAATCGGCTTTGCGCCCACCATGGGCAATTTGCATGAAGGCCACGCCACGTTGGTTCGCGAAGCACGCAAATACAGTGATTTCGTCGTGTCGAGTGTATTCGTGAACCCTACCCAATTTGGCGTCGGCGAAGATTTCGACAGTTATCCCCGCACCCTCGATGCTGACAAGGCGCGGCTGAGTGCGGCGGGATGCGATCTGGTGTTTGCCCCCAGTGTCGCGGAAATGTACCCCGATCAGAATAACGACTGGGTCAAGGTGCTGGTGACCGACATCACTACCCGACATTGCGGTGCCTCACGTCCCGGTCATTTTGACGGCGTGGGTCTGGTGGTATCGAAATTGTTCAACATCGTGAAGCCGCACGTAGCCTTGTTCGGAAAAAAAGACTTCCAGCAATTGGCTGTCATACGCCGGATGGTGAAAGCCCTGTGTTTTGATATCGAGATCATCGGTGTCGATACCGTGCGCGAAGCCAATGGTCTGGCCATGAGTTCCCGCAACGGCTATTTGTCGGCTGCAGAAAAGGAACAGGCGGCGTTGCTCTACAAAACCCTGTGCGCAACGCGCGATGCCATCAAAGACGGAAGCAAGGATTTCGCGGCACTGACCGACGCGGCGACACAAGCCTTGGCTGAGGGAGGTTTTTTGCCGGACTATTTCAATATCTGCCGCGCCGACGACCTGCAACTGGCAACAGCGCAAGATCGCTCCATGGTGATTCTTGCTGCGGCAAGATTGGGCAAGGCGCGCTTGATCGACAATATTGATTTTGAGGTCGGTTGATTCCGCTACACCGCCCCGGGGGTTCGCCCCTGAGGCGGGCTTCGGCGAAAAATCAGGCTAAACCGGGTAACCGTTCGACTGTTGATTCCACCGCTTCCCGAAAAATATCGGCGTAAATCGCTTCCGCGCCCAAATCCGCCATGATCGAATTCAAGCCCCACTGCAGACGATTAACGAACAGCATGGGGGGCGGCATGCAGGCATGACGCTTGTTTTCGTTTTCCCAGAGCAGGCGTTTGTAGCTTTCCTTGACGTAATCACGATGGTAACGATAGGGGCGTGTCGAGCGGAAAGGCTCGTAAACGTGACGCATCAACTCCCACTGCCATTCCCAATCAAACTTTTTCGGGTTGCCCACCATGCCCAGCGCGTGAACGTGCTCCTTGAAATGCGTGAAGTTCTGATCGAGGATGGATTTGGCCATTCCTTTCCAGTTCATCAGCAGCTGGTCCGGAAACACCTTGACGCAACCAAAATCGAGAAACACCACGGTGCCGTCGTCGCGGAACAGGTAATTTCCCGGATGCGGATCGCCATTGAAAAAACCGTGGCGGAAAATGCCGCCAAACACGTTGCGGAAAATGGCCAGACTGCTGTTGCGCCGACTCTCTTCGGACGCATTGGCGGTATAACGATAAAAGTCGGCACCCGATTCGAAAACGGTGGTCAGCACCGTGGTCGCGGAACGCTCCCCCACCACCAGCGGTACGGCGCTGAATGGCTGGCGATTCCAGTCATTGCCTATGATTTGCTGGCGCCTTGCTTCCAACGGATAGTCGCATTCTTCCAGCAGACGGGAACGCAACTCATCGGCAAAGCCCTCACTGTCCATTTTCGTGCCGACAAACAATAACTGTGAAAACAGCCCCACATTTTTCAGGTCGGCCTCAATGATGCGCTGAATGCCAGGATATTGCACTTTGACAGCCACAGGTTGACCGTTATAGGTGGCACGATGCACCTGACCAATCGACGCCGCGGCAAACGCCTCTTGCTCAAAAGACTCGAACAAGTCTGTCACCGGCGCACCCAGCGCATCTACAATTTGATGTTCGACGGTGGCATAAGGCATCGCCGTTCCTGCCGCCTGCAGCTTGGCCAAAATTTGCTGGGCCTCGGGTGGCAAACCGGTATTGAGATAGCTCGCCATCTGACCGAACTTGAGCATGAGCCCCTTCATGCCATCAAATTGTTCCGCCAGCTTGATGGCCTTGGCCACCGCATCCTCGGAGCTTTGTGGCAGATCAATATTGAGTTGGCGGGTCGCGGCGGCAAAACCCAGCTGGGCCGCCAACTTGGCGGTGTTCCAGGTGCGTTTTCCCAGTTTGTCGCCGAGAGATCCGTCTTTCACTGCGTGTTCCTCATACTAGGGCTGCCGACAGGCAGAGGGGTGGCCCATTGTAGTCAAGCAATCGTCGGCTTCCTATCCCCGGCAACGGGTAGCTTCGGGTGCCTGCTGCAGCGGCGCTCGTCACGGAGGTCTGTAGACCGACTCCCGTTCTTGTGTATGATGATTCCCTTGCGATCCGGTCGCGATACCCAAAACAGTTACCAACAGAAGAAGCCCACGCGTCGGGACAAACAAAACAAAGGGCGAACCCCAGGCACGGCGTTAAGCAACGCTGGCCATTGACCATAGAATTTCAGGACAGGAGCGGAACATGCTGGAAATCAAGAATCACACCGTCAAATCCGATTTTGCCACCGGCGCCAATATCGACATGGCCCAGTATCAAGCGTGGTATCAGGAATCCGTGCAACAACCTGATCAGTTCTGGGCCGCACGCGCGGGAGAATTTCTGCATTGGTTCGAGCCCTGGCATACCGTGCGCGAAGCGAATTTCCAGGAAGGCCGGGCCGAATGGTTTGCCGGCGGCAAGCTGAACGTCAGCTATAACTGCATCGATCGCCATCTACCTGCCCGCGCCAACCAGACCGCCATCATCTGGGAAGGCGACAATCCTGCCGACGACAAGAAAATCACCTATCAGGAATTGCATGACGAAGTCTGCAAATTCGCCAACCTGCTGAAAGCGCGTGGGGTGAAAAAAGGCGACCGTGTCTGCATTTACATGCCCATGATCCCGGAAGCGGCCTACGCCATGCTGGCTTGCACGCGCATTGGCGCCGTGCATTCGGTGGTGTTCGGCGGTTTCTCGCCGGAATCGCTGAAAGACCGCATCCTGGATGCCGACTGCAGCGCCATCATCACGGCCGACGAAGGCTTGCGCGGTGGCCGCAAGGTGCCTCTCAAGGCCAATGCCGATGCGGCGCTTGCCAACTGTCCCGGAGTACACACTTGCGTGGTGGTAAAACGCACCGGTGGCGACGTCGGCTGGACTAACGGTCGTGATGTGTGGCATCACGAACTGGCGGCCACCCTGCCGTCCACATGCGCTCCCGAGCCCATGGATGCCGAAGCACCGCTGTTCATTCTTTACACGTCCGGCTCCACCGGCAAACCCAAGGGCGTGCTGCACACCACCGGCGGCTATCTGCTGGCTGTCACCATGACGCACAAATACGTGCTCGATTACCGCGAAGGCGATGTGTACTGGTGTACGGCCGACGTGGGTTGGGTCACGGGGCATTCCTACATCGTCTACGGACCGCTGTCGAACGGCGCCATAACGCTGATGTTCGAAGGCGTGCCGACGTATCCCGATGCATCGCGTTGCTGGAAGATCATCGACAAACACCAGGTCAACGTTTTCTACACGGCGCCCACTGCGATCCGTGCACTGCAGGCGCAGGGCGACCACTGGGTGACTGACACCTCACGATCGTCGTTACGTCTGCTGGGATCGGTGGGCGAACCGATCAACCCTGAAGCCTGGGAATGGTATTACCAGGTCGTGGGCGAAAAACGCTGCCCCATCGTCGACACCTGGTGGCAAACGGAAACCGGCGCCATCATGATCGCGCCGCTGCCCGGCGCGTTCACCCTAAAACCGGGGTCGGCCACCCTGCCCTTTTTTGGCGTGCAGCCAGCGCTGGTTGACGCCGAGGGCACGCTGCTGGAAGGCGCAACATCAGGTAACCTGGTCATCACCGCCAGCTGGCCCAGCCAGATACGCAGCGTCTATGGCGATCATCAGCGCTGCATAGATACCTATTTCGCGACTTACAAGGGGCATTATTTCACCGGTGACGGGGCGCGCCGCGATGAGGATGGTTACTACTGGATCACCGGCCGCGTCGATGATGTACTGAACGTCTCGGGCCACCGCCTGGGTACCGCCGAAGTCGAGAGCGCGCTGGTGCTGCACGACAGCATCGCCGAAGCCGCCGTGGTGGGATTTCCACACCCGATCAAGGGCCAGGGAATCTATGCCTATGTGACCCCCATGCAGGACATCACCGGTGACGATCAACTGCGCAAGGAACTGCTCGATCTGGTGACCAAGGAAATCGGTGCCATTGCCAAGCCGGATGTCATCCAGTTCAGCACCGGATTGCCCAAAACGCGCTCCGGAAAGATCATGCGCCGCATTTTGCGAAAAATTGCTGCCGATGAACTCGATACTTTGGGCGACACGACCACGCTCGCAGATCCCAACGTAGTCAAGGACTTGATCGACAATCGCACGAAAATATAAGGAAATCCCCACACATAGGCTCCGGCCTCCCACCGGAGCCTAAATGAATTAGAGGAATTCTTGCGCTATAGTTCGTAATATCCCTTTTGGCTGGATGTTACCCGACAGATGTATCCACGGCTTCTGGCGCAGCGTTCTCCGTCACTCCTGTATGCCTTGCTTGTAACCCTGCTCTGGCTGGCCGGCAGTGTCGCTGCGCACGCGGGCGAGGGAGCTTTGTCTGTCCCTTCGACATTCGAATCGCTAGGGTTCAAAGGGCATATTGATTACATCCGCGACGAAAACAACACCCTGACATTCGAGGCAGCGAACGCGTTGCCTGACGCCGCCTGGCAGCCGGTCACGTCAGAGGTACCCAGTTTCGGATTCGTTTCTGCCCCTTACTGGTTCCGCACAGCCATTCACAACAGCAATGACAGCACACTGCATTCGTTGTTCGAAATCAGCTACCCGGTACTGGACAGTGTAACGGTTTACGTAATTGGCCCAGAGGGATTGCGCGAGACGCATGAATTCGGCGACATCGTGCCTTTCGCCGACCGGGGCATAAAACATCGCAATTTCCTGCTGGAACTCAATATCGCTGCGCGCGACACGGTGCAGTTGCTTGTTCGCGCCCAAACCTCGGGGTCGATGCAACTGCCTCTCCGTTTGTGGGAACGGCATGCGTTCCAGGAGCACGAACAAGGTTATCTGGTCGGGCAAGGCCTGTATCTCGGCATACTCTTCGTCATGGCGGTGTACAACCTGTTCATCTTTCTTGCCGTACGCGATGCCAGCTACCTGTTCTATACCTGCTCGGTGGTTGGATTCGGAATCTTTCAGGCCTCGTTACACGGGCTGGCGTTTCAGTTTCTCTGGCCGGGCATACCAGCACTGAACGAATTCATGATTGCCACCGCCATTGCATTCTTTGCATTTACCGGCACGTTTTTCACCAGCATATTTTTACGGCTCAAGAACAATCACCGGGGCTATTATCGTATCGTTACAGCCCTGGGTTATGCCCTGTTTGGCATAACCCTTGTTAGCTTGTTCATCCCTTACTCCATTTCCATAAAGTTGGCGACAGGCTGCGCCATGCCGGCCACCCTGCTCGTTATATTCATTGCCAGCCATCTGTGGACAAAAGGGCATCGTGAGGCACGTTATTTCCTGCTGGCCTGGCTCAGTTTTCTGCTTGGCATAGGCGTGCTGCTACTGAACAAATATGGGCTGTTGCCACAAAATACGTTTACCGAATACGGTATTCAGGTCGGCCACGTGATGGAGGTGCTGCTGCTTTCCTTTGCAATGGCGGATCGAATCGCGGTAGAGCGCAGGGAAAAATTCGCCGCGCAACTGCTGGCGCTCGACAACGAAAAGCTGGCGCGCGCCGAGCAGGAAAAATATATGTCATTGCAGCTGGCCAAGGCCGCCAGCGAGCTGGATTCGCGTCAGAAAGTCATTGAGGCAGAAGCCGACAGTCGCGCAAAAAGCCAGTTTCTCGCCAACATGAGCCACGAGATTCGCACGCCCATGAACGGCGTGCTGGGCATGACGGAATTGCTGCAAACTACCGAATTGCAGCCACAGCAACGCCAATACATCGAGGTCATTGAAAGCTCAGGCAAGGCGTTGCTCAACATCATCAACGACATTCTCGATTATTCGAAAATAGAAGCCGGCAAGATGGATATCGAGTCGGTGGATTTCGATCTCGATAAACTCTGCCTCGATGTTGCCTCGGTGTTCTGCATCACCGCCGAGAAGAAACGACTGGAATTGATGTCGTCCATCGAACCCGGCACACCCATGTTCGTGAAGAGCGATCCGACGCGCTTACGCCAGATTCTGCTCAACCTGATGGGCAATGCCTTCAAATTTACCAACACGGGCAGCGTCAGTTTGCGGGTCTCCCAGATTGCAAGCGATTTGCCCGAGGGCTTTCTGCACCTGCAATTCGAGGTCCGCGACACCGGCATCGGCCTCACCGAAGAACAAACGGGGCGCTTGTTCCAGGCGTTCTCACAGGCGGATCACTCCACCACACGGAAATTCGGCGGCACCGGGTTGGGGCTGAGCATTTCCAAGTTCCTGACGGAGCTGATGGGGGGCCAGATTGGTGTGCGCAGCGAACCCGGCAAGGGCTCTACGTTCTGGTTCACGATTCTCTGTTCGCCCGCCTCACAAAACTTTATCGAGCAAAATTATGTGCCGGTATCGATCCTCAAGGACCGCAGGGTACTCCTGGTCGATGATTCGGTGGAATTCGTGCAAGTTCTGAAAGAGCAAGCAGAGAGCTGGGGCATGCGCCCCTCAGTCGCTTACTACGGTGACCAGGCACTGCAACTGATGCGCGACGCGGCAGCGGCCGGTGATCCCTTCGTGCTGGCATCGCTGGATATGAACATGCCCGGCCTCTCTGGCATGCAGGTCGCGCAGGCCATGCAGCAAGACCCGGCCCTTGCCGGCATTCGGCGCATTCTGTTGACGGCAGTACGCGAGGTTCCGGACAAGCACCGATTGCGCGAAGCCGGTGTGCTGATGGCGATCCAGAAACCCGCCTCCTCCCGCGCCATGAAGGAAGCCTTCCTGAATCTGCTGGGTGAACGCCTGCCCGATGCCAGCAGCCGACACCAGCAGTCCATGCCGGACCAGATCAATGGTTGCCGCATTCTGGTCGCCGAAGACAACTCGGTGAATCAGATGGTCATACGCAACATGTTGAAGAAGCTAGGCACCGAGTGCGATATCGCCGCCAATGGCACCGAAGCCGTGAACCTGTTTTCCCAAGCGTCTACCCCGTATGACATGATCCTGATGGATTGTGAAATGCCGGAGATGGATGGCTACGATGCTACCCGCGTCATCCGCACCCTGGAACAGGAACAAAACCGCTCCCCTACCCCCATCGTTGCGCTCACGGCCCACGCCATGAAAGAACACCAAGAGCGCTGCATGGCCGTCGGCATGAACGATCACTTGAGCAAACCGATTGAAATGCGCACCCTGCGCGACAAACTGGTCGAGTTTCTCGGCAAGCCCGCCAGCGACAGCGACGCCGCATCCATCGCGGCCGTCAGCCAGAACGGCTAACGCCGCACCTCAACCGCGGCGATTGAGGTGCCGCTCGCGATTTTCCTGCTTCTTGCGCTCGCTCTTGCACAACAACACATAGACCGCACCGGTACCGCCATGGTGGCGCTGTGCCGAATGGTAGGCCATGACTTCATCGAGCTGGGTCAGCCAACGTGCGGTGTAACTCTTGAGCAGGGCCGGCGGATTGCTGCGCTCGCCTTTGCCATGCAGGATCATGATGGTACGCAAATCCATGCGAATGGCGTCACGAATGAACTGGAACACTTCATGCCGTGCTTCTTTCACCGGCATGCGGTGCAGGTCGAGAATGGCTTCGGAGGGATACTGGCCCAGACGTAATTTGCGAAACACCCCGTGCTGCACCCCCGGACGCTGAAAACTCAGCAGATCATCAGGGTCGAGCATTTCGACGTATTCTTCGGTCAGGTGATTTTCGTCGCGCAACATGGCGCGCGCAGCCGATTCGCGGCGCGCCAGCTGGGCTTCGGTGGGCTCAAGACTGGACGGAGCCAACGCGACCTTGTCTTGCTTGATGGGGGCGACACCACTCAATTCACCGAGAAAGAGCTTGTCGGCATCAACTTGACTGCCGGCGTCAACTTGACTGTTGGTGGTGCTGTTCATGGCGCTGTCCTCCGGTGTCATCACGACTGGAAGCGTCGATTTTATCATGGTTGGGAACGGCCGCTACCGATGGAAAACCACTCTCAACCACCCAGCAGACGGCCCTGCTGCTCGCTGAGAAAACGACGCACCGTGTCGACAATCACCTGCGTCTGACGTTCCACTTCCATGTTGATCGGATCCCCCACCTGCTTTTCGCCAAAGGTGGTGCGCTGCAGGGTTTCCGGAATCAGCCACACCTTGAAGCGACCCGTGGCGGCATCGAAATCGCTGACCGTCAGGCTGCAGCCGTTGAGACCAATGAAGCCCTTGTTGAACACGTACGGAATAAATGCCGGCGGAATTTCGACCGTCATGACGAAGTTGTTGGTGGGGCGTTCAATGGCGACCAGCGTCGCCATGGCATCGACATGGCCGGACACGATATGACCACCGATTTCGACCTGACCCTTGGCGGAACGCTCGATGTTAACCCGGTCACCGGCTTTGCGGCGACCCAGGGTCGTTCGTGAAAGCGTTTCCTGCATGGCGTCGAAGCTGACGCGGGCACCGTCGATGCGGGTCACCGTCAGGCAGACGCCATCCATGCCGACCGAAGCGCCGAGGGTCAGATCCACCAGCAGTTCCGGTGGTAATTCGACAATCAGGGTGTGTAATCCTGGCGCCTCGATTACCTCCACCAGAGGAAAGGCACCTGCCACGATTCCGGTATACATACAACGCTCCTCGGCGACTTCCGCCAGATCAGATGGCTACATTGATGGCAAGACGGCGTTATTGGGCATCAAGAGTGATTGGTCATAAACGGCTATTGGTCATGACGCGACATTGGCATAACGCGCTTTCAGGGCGGCGACCAGTTTGCCGTGCACGCCACCGAAACCGCCGTTGCTCATGATCACGACCTGATCACCGGCGCGTGATTCACGCACGACGCGGGCAACGATGTCTTCCAGCGATTGCATGACGACAGCAGGTGAGGTGCTGGCAGCGATGACGTCATCCATCTGCCAGTTCAAGCCCGGGGGCTGGTACCAGATGACCTGATCCGCCACGCGCGTGCTGGGGGCCAACTGGGGCTTGTGCACCCCCATGCGCATGGTATTGGAGCGAGGTTCGATGATCGCCCAGATACGCGCCTCGCCAACATTGCGGCGCAGGCCTTCTAGCGTGGTGGCAATCGCCGTCGGGTGGTGGGCGAAATCGTCGAACACCTTGATGCCGGCGACGTCACCCACCAGCTCCATGCGACGTTTGGCGCCTTCAAAGGCACACAGGGCTTCCACGCCATCCGCCGGGCGCACGCCGCAATGACGCGCTGCCGCCAATGCAGCCAGGGCGTTATTGACGCTGTGCATGCCGGTCATCGACCAGCTCACTTCGCCCACGTCTTCGCCGGCAAAGCTCACGCGGAACTGGCTGCCGCCCGGCTCGAGCAAGGTGGCCTGCCAGCCCTCCGCCGCACCCTCACCGAACAGTTCCACGGGCGTCCAACAGCCTTTTCTCAGGACCTCCTGCAGATTCCCGTCAGCGGCGGGCGCCATGATGCGCCCCTCACCTGGCACGGTACGCACAAGATGATGGAACTGACGTTGTATCGCCGGCAAATCTTCAAAAATGTCGGCGTGATCGAATTCGAGATTGTTGAGAATCACGGTGCGGGCACGGTAATGCACGAATTTCGAACGCTTGTCGAAAAAGGCCGAATCGTATTCATCCGCTTCGACGACGAAGAACGGCTGCGCGCCCAGACGTGCCGAAATGCCAAAATTCTTGGGAATTCCACCAATCAGAAACCCCGGTTGCAAGCCGGCATGTTCCAGGATCCATGCCACCATCGAGGACGTCGTGGTCTTGCCATGAGTGCCGGCCACACCGACCACCCAGCGCCCTTGCAGCACATATTGGCGCAACCATTCGGGGCCAGACACGTAAGGCAAGCCGGTATTGAGCATGTATTCGATCGCCGGATTGCCGCGCGACATGGCATTACCCACCACCACCAGATCCGGCGCCGGTTTCAAATGCGACGGATCGAAACCTTCCATCAAGGTGATGCCCTGGCTTTCGAGCTGGGTGCTCATGGGCGGATAGACATTGGCATCCGAGCCGGTCACGGTCATCCCGAGATCACGCGCCAACAACGCCAGGCTGCCCATGAAAGTGCCACAAATGCCGAGAATGTGAATGTGCATGCCAGTTCCTGATTATGGAGTGGTAACGGGAGAAAACAGCGAAATATCGAGCATCGTGAATCCGAAGGAAAAGCACATGGCCAACAGATTGGCCTGCATCGGACCCAGATTCAGGGCGTCGCGGTATATGGCGCCCTTGGCCAACATGTCCCAGAAGAACAGACCAACAAACACGATCCGCAACATATCAGTGAAAGCAGACTCAGGCGGCAACAACAGGCTGAGCCCCCCAGGGATAACGTTAAGCAAGGTGATGACCGAATCGACGCCCAGCAATGCGACCGTGGTCTGCAGAAAACGTTCCCGCACCCCCTTGAAGGACACCAACCCGTATAGAAACACCAACCACACGAGCAATATGACGACGCTGCTGGCGAGGGCCACCAGGACACTGAGCGATGCCAGCCACATGCCAACCGAAATATTGACCACCAGGAACACGCACACCATCGTCGGCAGCAAGGCCGGTGAAGCCGGGACGTCTGCCGGCCCCATCCGGAAAGTGGCGATTCGCCAGAACATCGAAAAAAGCGCAAGCATGCTGAATTCGTCCAAAGGCGCCGGGCAAGGAGGCACTTGTGAGGTAAGCGCCTGATTGGTAAGCAGGATGTATTGAGTATTGGCAAGATTGTCGCAGACACCAACCGGTTTCGCCAGTTCACCAGGGACACCGCCTGCAATTTGCGTCGCCCTGATCGCCCCAACAAGGGTCATCACATTGCCCGATGCGCACCAATGGCGCGCAGCCAGGAAGCTGCATATTTCACCATCTTGGTGCGCCACTACTCTACAAGCCAGCAAATACGTGGCTCGCACCAAATGCTGGCACAGGCATTTCCTGCGGGGTCAGACGAAAAATCGCTGGCACAGGCTTTGCTATTCCCTCCCTGTGACCCGCTTTTCGCCTCCAGGAAACGTATATGCGCCCCAAAATGAATGACATGCTCGCACGCCCACGTCTGGTGGTGATTGGCAACGGCATGGCCGGGATACGCACGGTAGAAGAACTGCTCAAGCTGGCCCCCGAGCGCTATGACATCAGCGTCATCGGTGAAGAGCACCACGGTAATTACAACCGCATCATGCTCTCGCCAGTGCTGTCAGGCGAAAAGACTATCGACGACATCATGCTCAATAACGATGATTGGTATGACCGTCACCAGATACGCTTCTACAAGGGTGAAAAGGCCATTCGCATCGATCGCCGCCAACGCGTCGTGCACACCGAACAAGGTAGCGCTGTCCCGTATGACAAGCTGCTGATTGCCACGGGCTCCAGCCCCTTCGTGATTCCGTTACCCGGCCACAACCTCAAGCATGTCGTTACCTTTCGCGACATCAACGACGTGCATGCCATGCTGAACCTGGCCAGGACACGTCGCCGTGCTGTCGTCATCGGTGGCGGCCTGTTAGGTCTGGAAGCCGCCAATGGCCTGCTGCGCCAGGGGCTGGACGTCACCGTCGTACACAACATGGCGTTTCTCATGAATCGCCAGCTGGATGAAACGGCAGCCTCGCTCCTGCAAAAAACGCTGGAACGTCAGGGCTTGCGCTTTCTGGTAGACGCACAGACCGAAGCCATCGAAGGCAACGCCGAGGGTGAGGTGTGCGCCCTCCGCTTCAAGAATCTGCCACGTATCGAGACTGACATGATCGTCATGGCAGTGGGGGTACGACCCAATATCACGCTGGCCAAATCCGCCGGGCTCCAGACTGCCCATGGCATTCTGGTGAATGATACCTTGCAGACCTTTGATCCGGCCATTTATGCCGTCGGCGAATGCGTGCAACACCGTGGCGATATTTTTGGTCTGGTCGCGCCCTTGTTCGAGCAGGCAAAAGTCTGCGCCAACCACCTGGCCGAAATGGGCATCGCCCGTTACGTGCGCAAACCCACTGCGACCCAACTCAAGATCACCGGTATCAACGTGTATTCGGCCGGCGATTTTGTCGGTGATGAACATTGCGAATACCTGCACTATCACGACAAGACTCAGGGCCACTACAAGCGCCTGGTCTTGCGGGGGGATAGGCTGATCGGAGCCGTGCTGTACGGCGACACCCAGGATGGTGGTTGGTATTTCAGCCTGATCAACGGCAACACGCCGATCGATGCGATTCGCGATAGCCTCATTTTTGGCAAAACCTACTGTGACAACGGGCTTGCCCCCTTGGCGCAGGCGGCATGAGCCGGTTCATTACACAAGGCGGCCTCGACATGACAGCCTCTTCCGCCAATTCAACCATGACATCGATTGCGTCCACTTGCGCTTACTGCGGTGTTGGCTGCGGCATTCGCGTCGATGCAGACATTCCACAACGCAAACTCCTTCTGCGCGGTGACGAGCAGCATCCGGCCAACCATGGCCGCCTTTGTTCCAAAGGTTCTGCACTGGCCGATACCGTCAGCCTCGAAGGACGACTGCTAACGCCCAAAATACAGGGCGAAGCCAGTGACTGGGACACCGCGCTTGCCTTGGTCGCCAGCCGCTTTCAGGAAACCATTGCCACCCACGGCCCTGACGCCGTGGCGTTCTATGTTTCGGGTCAATTGTTGACCGAGGACTATTACGTCGCCAACAAATTGATGAAGGGCTTTATCGGCTCAGGGAATATCGATACCAATTCCCGGCTGTGCATGTCTTCCAGCGTGGCAGGACACAAGCGCGCCTTTGGCAGCGACACGGTTCCCACCTGTTATGACGATATCGATGCCGCCAACCTCATCGTACTGGTCGGCTCGAATACCGCATGGTGTCACCCGATCGTGTTCCAGCGCATCAAACGCGCCAAAGCCGCAAACCCGAACCTCAAGATCGTCGTTATTGATCCCCGCCGCACCGCGACCTGCGACATTGCAGACCTGCATCTGCCGCTGGCCCATGGCAGCGACGTCGCGCTTTTCAACGGCTTGCTGAACTGGCTGGCCGATCGAAGCGCATTGAATCACGACTACATCGACGCGCATACACAAGGTCTTGCCGAAGCACTCGCCGCGGCCCGTCTGAGTCGTGACGACTGTGCCACACTCTGCGATATAGACCCGGCAGCACTGACCACCTTTTTTGAATGGTTCACGACCACCGAACAGGTTCTGACGTTTTATTCGCAAGGGGTCAACCAATCCAGCCGGGGCAGCGACAAGGTCAATGCCATCATCAATTGCCATCTGGCCACCGGTCGCATCGGTCAACCGGGCATGGGACCGTTTTCACTGACCGGACAACCCAACGCCATGGGTGGACGCGAAGTCGGCGGCCTGGCCAATCAATTGGCTGCCCACATGGATTTCACACCGGATAACGTCAACCGTGTGGGTCGATTCTGGGCAGCGACCAATATGGCTTCTCATCCGGGGTTGAAAGCGGTCGATCTCTTCGATGCCATCCACGAAGGAACAATTCGCGCCGTCTGGATCATGGGGACAAATCCCGTGGTGAGCCTGCCCAACGCCGACAAAGTGGCCGCAGCACTGGCCCGTTGCGACTTCGTCGTGGCGTCGGATTGCATCGAGAAAACCGATACCAACGCCTATGCGCATGTGTTGCTGCCTGCGCAGGGCTGGTCGGAAAAAGATGGCACCGTAACCAATTCCGAGCGGCGCATTTCACGCCAGCGACAACTGTTACCCGCCGCAGGCATGGCACGTCCCGACTGGGACATCATTGCAGACGTGGGTCGGCGCATGGGTTTCGTGAAGGGCTTTTCCTATGCCTCTGCAGCAGAAATATTTCGCGAGCACGCGGCACTGTCGGGCTTTGAAAACAGCACGACCGAAGCACTACGGGACTTCAATATCAGTGGGCTGCAACATCTTGCCGATGCCGAATATGATGCGCTACCGCCCATACAATGGCCTGTCATGGAAAAACCCGACCCTGCTTCCGTGACGCCTGCACCCGCGCGCATGTTCACCGACGGTTTGTATTTCACTGCGGATCGCAAGGCGCGGTTTATTGCGACGCATCCAATCGCGCCCGTGAACCCCACCTGCGAACGTTACCCCTTGGTGCTCAACAGCGGGCGCATCCGCGATCAGTGGCACACCATGACACGCACCGCGTTGTCACCCAAGCTGAATCAACACTTGCCGGAACCTTTTGCCGACATTCACCCGGACACCGCCGAGCGATGCGCAATAACCCCGGATTCATTGATCAAGGTCGACACGCGCTACGGGACCGCGCTGGTACGCGCCAGAATAACGGACAGCGTACGCCGCAACGAAATCTTCCTGCCCATGCACTGGAACCGTCAGTTTGCCAGCCTTGCCCGCACCGGTGCACTGGTCAATCCGGCCGTGGATCCCTTGTCGGGACAACCGGAACTCAAACACACGCCGGCAGCAGTGACACCCTGGAAACCGCAATGGATTGCCAAAGTATGGCTGGCGGCAGCCCCTGCTGACATCGACATTCCAGCCGTGGAATATGCAGTCAAAATACCGCACGCGACTGCATTGCAGTTTTCACTCGCGGGCAGCCAAGCGTGCGAAACCCTGAGCGCCTTCGCTCACTACTGGAAATCACCAACCCTTTTCACTACCGATGACATCATCGAATTTCATGATGACACCCGCTGCGATCATCGCTGGGCCGGATTCATTGATGGCAACTTGAAATTCGTATTGTTCCTGTCACCCCAGGAACCGCAACCAGATGCTGCCTGGCTCGCCAGCCTGTTCGACAAGCCCGAACTATCCAGCAGCGAACGTCGCGGCATTCTGGCCGGTAAAAACGCCAGTGGTGAAGATTGCGGTCGCATCGTCTGCGCCTGCTTTGGCGTCGGCGAAAAAACACTGCGCAAAACGATACAGGCTGACAGCCTTTCCACCACCGAACAAATCGGCGCTTGCCTGAAAGCAGGCACCAATTGCGGTTCCTGTATTCCCGAGCTGAAAGCGCTGCTCGCCACGCCAGTCTGACATCACTCACTCCGGTTACCCAAACCGCTCAGGCTCCTTCGGGAGCCTTTTTTATTCGCAAAAAAGCTGCGCAACCCACCACTCGCACCATTCTGGGTCGCAAAGAGGATTCCAAATGCGTGCACACCCAAATCATACCGCACCATAAAACCGCACACCCGCACAAAAACACGCGCACCAAAGCCGTGCAAACAACAAAAAACACTGTAAAAACCGCGATATTTTTCGTTTTCAGAAAACAGGCACAGCGTTTGCTTATACCCCTGCATGGAATGCTGGCAGGCGGCTGCGAGCACAAGAAGCCAAGGCAACAAGCGATGGAACCCATCGCGCAGATCTGGGGGTAATACGCCATGAACAAAGAACGCATACTGGTAATCGGCAATGGCATGGTGGGCCACAAATTCATCGAATCCCTGGCGCAACACCCTCGCGCAGAATCCATGTCCATTAGCGTGTTATGCGAAGAACCCCGCGTAGCCTACGATCGCGTACACCTGTCAGAATACTTCGCCGGCAAGTCAGCAGACGATCTTTCGCTGGTGCCCGCCGGCTTCTATGAACAACACAAGATCAACATCCTGCTGAACAAGCAGGCCGCGCACATTGATCGCCAACGCAAGGTCGTGTCCACCGCCTGCGGCACCGAATTCGCGTATGACAAATTGGTGCTGGCCACCGGGTCGTACCCTTTTGTTCCCCCTATTCCAGGCAAGGACCGCCCCGAATGTTTGGTTTACCGAACCATCGAAGACCTGGAAGCCATTCAGTCCACCGCTGCCAAAAGCAAGGTGGGAGTGGTTGTCGGGGGCGGTCTACTCGGATTGGAGGCCGCGAAAGCGCTGCGTGATCTGGGCCTTGAAACCCATGTCGTCGAATTCGCCCCGCGCCTGATGGCCGTGCAGGTCGATGAAGGTGGCGGCAAATTACTTCGCCGCATGATCGAGGAACTCGGCGTCAAGGTGCACACCGAGAAAAACACCCAGATCATCGAAGATGGCAGCGAACGCACGCTGAAAATGCGGTTTACCGATGGCAGCGAGCTGGAAACCGATCTGATCCTGTTTTCTGCCGGAATTCGCCCACGTGACGAACTCGCGAAAAAGAGCGATCTGGCGATGGGGCCACGCGGGGGCATCGTTATAAACAACTACTGTCAGACGTCAGACACCGATGTTTTTGCCATTGGTGAATGCGCTTTGTGGAGCAATAAACTGTTTGGCCTGGTGGCGCCCGGTTACCAGATGGCGAAAGTCGCTGCCGAAGCCATTGCCGGCACTCACGGCGCAAGCTTTGAAGGTGCCGACATGAGCACCAAACTCAAATTGATGGGTGTGGATGTCGCCAGTATCGGCGATGCGCACGGCAATACCCCGGGGGCACAAAGCTATGTGTTCTGCGATGATCGCGCCCGCGTTTACAAAAAGCTGGTGGTCAGCGCCGATGGCAAAACCCTGCTGGGTGCTGTGCTGATCGGCGATGCCGACGCCTACGGAACGTTATTGCAACTCGCCCTCAACGGTATTGAACTGCCGGAATTCCCGGATACGCTGATATTGCCGCAACGTGACGGCGCCAAGCCTGTGGGACTGGGCGTGGATGCGCTGCCCGATACGGCCATGATCTGTTCCTGCAACAACGTGACAAAAGCCGATTTGTGCGCCGCCATCGATAACGGGGCCACTGAGCTTTCCGCGTTGAAGTCCTGCACCAAGGCTGCGACCAGTTGCGGCGGCTGTTCGGCGCTGGTCAAGCAGGTGCTCGATCGCGAGCTGGAGAAAAAAGGCATCGAGGTCAAACGCGATTTGTGCGAACACTTTCCCTTCACGCGCCAGCAGCTTTACCACATCGTACGCGCCGAAGGCATCCAGTCTTTCGACGAACTCCTCCACAAACATGGCAAGGGCAAAGGCTGCGATATCTGCAAGCCGACCGTGGGTTCCATTCTGGCATCGACCTGGAATGAATACGTTCTCAAGAATGAGCACGCAAAACTGCAGGACACCAATGATTATTTCCTTGCCAACATGCAGAAAGATGGTACGTATTCCATCGTGCCGCGTATTCCCGGCGGGGAAATCAAGCCCGAAGGGTTGATCGTCATCGGCCAGATTGCGCAGAAATACAAGCTCTACACCAAAATCACGGGGGGCCAGCGTATCGACCTGTTCGGCGCACGCGTGCACGAGCTTCCGCTGATCTGGCAAGAACTCGTCGACGCCGGCTTCGAAAGCGGCCACGCCTATGGCAAGTCCGTACGCACGGTAAAAAGCTGCGTGGGCAGCACCTGGTGCCGCTACGGCGTGCAAGACAGTGTTGGCATGGCCATTCACATCGAAGAACGGTATCGCGGCGTGCGCTCACCGCACAAACTGAAATTTGCCGTGAGTGGTTGCACACGCGAATGCGCCGAAGCCCAGAGCAAGGATGTCGGTATCATCGCCACCGAAAAAGGCTGGAACCTCTATGTGTGTGGTAACGGCGGCATGAAGCCGCGCCATGCCGAATTACTGGCAAGCGACCTCGACGATGCCACGCTGATACAGTATATCGACCGTTTCCTGATGTTTTACATCAAGACGGCAGACCGACTGCAACGCACCTCCGTCTGGCGTGACAACCTCGAAGGCGGTCTTGCCTACCTCAAGGATGTCGTTATCCATGACAGCCTCGGACTCGCAGATGAGCTGGAACGGCAAATGCAGCATCTGGTCAACACCTACCAATGCGAATGGAAATCCACGATCGAAGACCCTGACAAGGTCAAACGCTTCCGTCATTTCATCAACAGTGACGAGACCGACAGCAATGTCGTCTTTATCGAAGAACGCGGCCAGATTCGTCCCGCCCGCAGCGAAGAAAAACAGCAACGCATTTCGCTGGTTGCCCTGTAAGGAGATCCTTATGAATGCCAAGACCCTGCAATGGAAAAAAGTCTGTTCCGCCACGGACCTGCCAAACGAACTCGGCGTCTGCGCCCTGGTGGGACAACGCCAGGTTGCACTCTTCCAGCTGGAGGGAAGAGTGTATGCCCTCGACAATCATGATCCCTTCAGCAATGCCAACGTGATATCCCGAGGACTCGTGGGGGATATAAAAGGACGCAATGTGGTGGCATCACCGATTTATAAAAACCATTTCGACCTCGATACAGGCGAGTGCCTCGAAGACAGCAATGTCGTCATTCCCACCTATGCAGTTCGCACCATCGAAGGCGACATCGAGATAGCCTGTTAATGCATAGCCGCTGTTAATACATAGCCGCTGCGGCGCTCATCATCTATACTCCGTTGATCATATTTTGACGGGATGGATGCATGTTGCGCCGGGGAGTAATCTACACGGGCATCGTTTTACTGCTTTTTACCAGCAGTACGGCGGGCGCACGCGAAACGCTGAACGTGTTGACCTGGCCCGGATATGCTGACGATGATCTGGTGCAGGCGTTTGCGCAACGCCACAATGTCGACGTCGAAATCACTTATATCAGCAACGACGATGCCTTGTGGGCCCGGCTCAACGCTCATGGCGAAAAACGTTTTGATGTCTTCGCCGCCAATACGGCCGAACTGACACGCGCGGTCGCTGGCAACCGCACCCTTCCTCTCGATCTGGCCAGGATCCCCAACGTGCAGCAACAGCTGCCGCGTTTTCGCAACCACACCGAGATTCCAGGCATTTCCCTGAAAGGAAAGCCGCATGCCATTCCTTTCACTTATTCCGAAATGGGCATCATCTACAACCGAAAATTGGTGACCGAAGCCCCCACTTCCATCAATGCACTGTGGGAAAGCCGTTATCAGGGCAAGGTGCTTGCCTATGATGGCAGCAGTCATAGTTTCAGTCTGGCCGCGCAGGCGATCGGGCTGGCAGATCCGTTTCATATCGGCACGGAAGACTGGACGCAGGTGACCCGAAAACTGGTCGAACTGCGCCGCAATGTGCTGACGTTCTACTCGCAGCCGGATGAAGTCGTGGACTGGTTCACAAAAACACAGGTGGCACTGGTTTTTGCCAATTACGGCAGTCAGCAGGTCAAACAACTGCAGGATGCAGGCGGCGACATCGGCTATGTCATTCCGCAAGAAGGCGCACTTGCATGGCTCGACTGCTGGAGTATTCTCCGTGATACGGCCCAGCCAAATCTTGCCCATGCATGGATTGACTTCATGCTTGAGCCCGCTGCCAGCCAAGCGCTGGTGCAACGACAAGGCCTCAACAACACCCGCGACCTGCCAACCGCCGATAGCGGTCAAGACAAACTGGTATGGCTGCAACCCGTAGAAGATATTCATCGCCGCACCACGCTTTGGAACAGCATTCGCTCAGGCGACTCATTATAAAAGCCAGTTATAAAAACACGCTATAAAAACAAGAGCGATCGTATTCATGCGCTATGGACTGACAACAAAACTGGCGCTTTTGCTGACACTGTTTGCCGTGTTGGCGTCTGGTATCACTGGTTATTATTCCCACGCCGAAAGCCGGAAACTGCTGGTGATTGCTGCCGAAAATGAGCTCATCAGTGCCACCCAGGTGCTGGGACGCCGGATGAGCCTCGCCCTCATGGAAGTCGCCCGCAATACCCGGTTGCTGGCTACCTTGCCCGCCATCAAGGACGTTAGCGGCCAAGCGGACGACGAAGCGGTCCAGCAACGCATCGCCACGATTTTCACCAACATGCTGGCGCTCAATCCCGAATATTTCCAGATACGCCTGATCACGGCCGCCAACCACGGCAAGGAACTCGTGCGTGTGGATCGGGAAAATTTTTCCCCCATGCGCGTCAGTGGCCATGATCTGCAGGAGAAGGGGCACTACCCCTATGTTTTCGAAACCCTGCAGCTCAAGGAAGGTGAAATTTACCTGTCGGACATTGTGCTCAACCATGAACGTGGCGCACATCAGGGGCTTGAGCAGCCGACCCTGCGCGTTGCAACCCCCATCAAGGATCGCGACGGCAACAGCTTTGGCCTGGTGGTGATCAACGTCGATCTCAACGGCCTCTTCAGCTTGCTGAAAGAAGACCTGGCGCCAGGAATAGATGTGTACCTGACCAACGACAAAGGGGATTATCTGATACATCCGGATCCCGACAAGGTGTTTGGATTCGATACCGGGCGACGCCATCAACTGCAGCAGGAACATCCTGTCGCCGGCAATCTTTATGCACCGGGAGGCGCGCAGCTGGTCATGACCGTGCCAGCCCACACGCGGCGCCCCGAATCTGTCGTTGCCCTGATGCGGCTGCCTTTCGGGGAATCCGACGCCAACCGGTTTGTGGTGCTGGGTCTCTCCAAGCCACTCAATGACATCGTTTACGCCAGCAATCAGCTGGGCAGTAACGTGCTCAGCATCGTGATCGCGTTCAGTCTGCTTGCCTTGCTGGTTGCCTTGATGGTGTCACGCTGGTCGACACGCTCCATCAACCAGATGGTCGAAGCCGTCAGGCGCTTTTCGAGCGAACACCAGATGGGTCCACTGCCGGTGCAGCGAAACGATGAAATCGGTTTGCTTGCCCGCACTATGCACGACATGCAAAACGAACTCAGTGAGCACCTCAGCGCCTTGTATGAAAACCGTACTCATCTGGATCATCTTGCCCGCCACGACACCCTGACCGGCCTGCCCAACCGGTTGATGTTTTTCGACCGTCTGGAGCAGGCCATTCAGGATGCAGCTCCCGCACAGCGATTGCTCGCTGTCCTGTTTATCGACCTGGACCGCTTCAAACAGATCAACGACAGTCTCGGACATAACGTGGGGGATGACGTGCTCAAGGCAGCGGCCGCCAGTTTCCGGGCGCTGGTGAGAAAAACCGATACCGTGGGACGACTCGGTGGCGACGAATTTGTCGTGCTGTTTTCCGATATCGATGACGAACGCGAAGTCACCATCATCGCGGAGAAAATCATTCACAAATTTCAGCAGCCCATACAAGTCGACGGCCGGGATTTGTATGTACATGCCAGCATTGGCATCGCCATGTATCCACGCGACGGTGGCACCGCCGCTGAGCTCGTCCGTCATGCCGATGTCGCCATGTACCAGGCCAAGCACAACGGGCGTAACACGCTGCAGTTCTACACCGCCGATCTGTCGGCCCGCGTCATCGAGCGCATGACACTGGAAAACGAAATGCGGCAATCGCTGGAGCGCGGCGAATTCCTGTTGCATTACCAACCCCAGATCAGCCTGACAACGGGCGCACTGATCGGCGTCGAAGCGCTGGTACGTTGGGACCACCCACGACTGGGGCTGGTAGAGCCAGGGAAATTCATTTCACTGGCTGAAGAAAGCGGCCTGATTGTCTCGCTGGGGGAATACATTCTGCGTACGGCCTGTCGCCAGATGAGCCAATGGCAGCGTACCGGGCACACTGACTTCCGGGTGGCGGTCAACATGGCCGACCGCCAGCTGCGCAGCAAGGAACTGCTCGACACCGTCGAGCGCGCCCTGCATGACACTGGCTGCCTGCCGGAATGGCTGGAGCTGGAGGTCACCGAAGGCTTCTTCATGGATCAAAGCGACGATTCCATTCCCATGCTGGAAAAGCTGCGCCAGCGGGGTGTCGAACTGTCGATAGACGACTTCGGCACCGGCTATTCGTCCCTGGCTTACCTGAAGACGCTGCCCATCCGCAAACTGAAAATCGACCGTTCGTTCGTACGGGACATTCCGCGCGACACCAACGACATGGCTATCTCCCGAGCGATCATCGCACTCGCCCGCAGCCTCGATCTGTGTGTCATCGCGGAAGGCGTCGAAACCCGCCAGCAGCTCGATTTCCTCAGGGCCGAAGGTTGTAATCAGGTACAGGGATTCCTGTTCAGCAAGGCAATGAGCGCAGACGCCATGACCCGCTGGATGGAGGAATACCGCCGGTCTGCCTGATCCTTCGGGAAGGGGGTCACACCCCGGCATTCCAGGCCATTACCGAGGGTAGGCTGACCGGATTTCCTCAGGTATAATCCCGCCACCTTTTTTGTACACCCACCCATTCACCTAAGGGTTTTCACCATGAGCTACAACGATATCCCACCCGGGAAAGACGTTCCCAACGACCTCTACGTCGTGATCGAGATTCCTGCGAATTCCAGCCCGATCAAATACGAAATTGAGAAAGACTACGACGCTGTGTTCGTTGACCGCTTCATGGCCACCCCGATGTTCTACCCCTGCAACTACGGCTACGTGCCGAACACGCTGTCAGAAGACGGCGACCCGCTCGACGTGCTGGTCGTGACCCCGTACCCCGTCGTGCCGGGCTCGGTCATCCGCGTGCGTCCAGTCGGCATCCTGAACATGTCCGACGAAGCCGGCAAAGACGCCAAGATTCTGGCCGTACCGCACGACAAACTGACCGCGCTGTACAAGCACGTGAAGGAAATCTCCGATCTGCCCGAACTGCTGATCAAGCAGATCGAGCACTTCTTTGAAAACTACAAGGACCTCGAACCCGGCAAATGGGTCAAGGTAGACGGCTGGGCCGATGCAGAAGCTGCTCGCCAAAGCGTCATCGCCGCTGTTGAAGCGGGCAAGAAGTAATTCTGCTTGCCCGGCACGTATCGCTAACTCTGATGCGTGCTCAATGAAAAAAGGGGTGGCCAAAAGCCACCCCCTTTTTTTGTCTACGGTTCCTGTCGGAACGCCTGATCAGCCCCGCGAAAGCAGCTCACGCAGATCAATGATCGCCGCGTTCGCGCGGGAAATGTAGTTGGCCATGACCAGCGAGTGGTTGGCCATCATGCCAAAGCCAGAGCCGTTCAGGATTAACGGGCTCCACACGTTTTGCTGCGAGCCTTCCAGTTCGCGGATGATCTGCTGCACACTCACCAGCGCATTTTTCTTGACCAGCACATCGTGGAAATCAATCTCGATCGCCTTCATCAGCACGATCAGCGCAAAAGTACTGCCCCGCGCCTCGTAGAAAACGTCATCGAGCTCAAGCCACGGGGTCTGCACATGCATGTGTTCAGGCGCATCAGTGGAACGTCGGGCAGTATCCTCACCAGCCAGATCGACATTGAGCTGATCCTTGCCAACACTGGCACTCAGCCGCTGCGACAGGCTGCCGAGACGCGTTTCGGCGTCCGCCAACCAGTTGCGCAGGTTATCGGCACGCGCGTAAAACTGGGCCTGGGAATTGTTGCCATCCGACAGGCGTGCGCGATAGCGCTCGAGGAACTTGATGCCCTGACGGTATTCCCCTTCCGATGACGGGAACCAGTGGCTTTCGCTATCAAAATGAAACTGTGGCTCGGCGCGGATCAAATCCGGATCTTCCGACGAGGTGGACTGTGAGCGGGCCAGATCCTTGCGCAGATCCCGCGTCATGTCGCGAATCTGCACCAGCACGCCAAATTCCCAATTGGGAATGTTGTCCATGAGCACGCCGGGTGGCAACACATCATTGGTAAGGTAACCTCCGGGCTTGTCGAGCAGCTGCTCCGCGAGGTAGATCAGCGCACTGGTCGTGGCATAACCCACTACTGGCTTCTGTACATTCTCGGCAGCAGCCTGGGCCATGATCCCTTCTACCGACGGCAGTTCCGGTTCCTGACTCCAGTACCAGCCCACCCCGGCACACGTCAGCACGATGGCCGTTATCACCCCTGATGCGCCCGCCCAGATCATGCGGTTCTCACCTGCGCCCATTCCGAAGCCCCCTTTCATTGTCGTTACTTGCGTTGTTATGCAACATCGCGATTGTTATGCAACATCTCGGTTGTTATGCAAAATCGCGGTCGTTATACAAAATCGTGGTACACGAGTCTACATGGCAGTCGCCCATGCGCCCTGTTCAGGGTATCACTGGTATCAGGCCGATAGTAAATTGATTTCCGCCGGCTTGCCCAAAAAGAATCCCTGCGCACCATCCAGCTGGAAGCGGCGCAGCAAGTCCCATTGCACGGGATTTTCGACCATTTCTGCCGTCAGCATTACCTGCCGGCTGTGGGCAATGCGCACCAACGATTGCACGAAAAACTGGTTGTCGAGATTGTCGCCGATATCACGGATATAACTTTGGTCGACCTTGATCGAATACAAGGGCAAGCCACTGAGATAACCAAAACTGCTGTTGGTGGAACCGAAATGATCGATGGCAAGCTTGGCCCCCAGACGCTTCAATCCTTCCGCCAGCGTTTTCAGGCGCCCATGGGCAGATCGCACCGTCACTTCCGGCACTTCGAAAATCAAGTGGCGGGTGGCCTCCTGATGATGGGCAAGATAATCCAGCAACCAATCGACAAATTGCTCCTCACGCACGGAATGGCTCGACAGATTGACGGCAACCGTTATGCGCTGCTCCGGCGCTTTCCTCAGCATTTGTTCCACCAGCATGCTGACAATTGCCTGATCGAAGGCCTGCACCAGACGATAACGCTCGACCAGCGGCATGAACACACCCGCCGCCAGCACCTGATCTTTCAGTTTGATGCGGGCCAATACTTCATAGTGCAGCAGTGACTGATCGACGCAAGCCACCACTGGCTGATAGTGGAAGGTAAAGCGGCGTTGCTCGATGACATCACGTAAAAAACTTTCCCAGTCTTCGACGCCGGCCGGACGCTCGATGGATGTGACGGGCACACCACTGGGATCGAACACCTGGACGCGCTCCGCTTCGTTGGCTTGCGCCTTGAGCAGGGCGTTATCGGCCTGCGATTCCAGCGTGCGGGGGCGCTCGAGTTTGATATTGCTGCCGGCCTCTGACACGGCGACACCGGCATAGACATCCAGCGGCGCCTGGTTTTGCAAAAAGGGATCGAGCGCTTTCAGTTCCTGCATGAAAGTATTCACCAGGGCCACGGCAGCACCTTGTTCCACATGAGGCAACAGTGCCGCAAAACGCGCCCCGGCCACCCGGGCAAAGACGGCATTTTCGACCGTATCCATTTGCTGGCGCCACAATTTGCCCGCCTGCTTGAGCAACCAGTTGCCAGCGTCATGCCCGAATTGCTGGTTATAAGCGCCCATATCGCCGATTTCGAGTTTGATCAGCGCCCCGACAAAAGGCTCTTCAAGGGACTCCAGACGTGACTGCAGCTGGGCATTGAAAAACCGGCCATTGCCAAGACCGGTAATGCCATCGACATAGGCCTGGTTGCGCACTTGCTCGATTTGCGCGACCTGTTCGTCAAACAAGGTTTTCAGTTGCCGGGTCATGCGGTTCATCGCCTGCACGACCCGGCGCAATTCGCGCGTGCGCGGCAGGGGTTGCTGACCGGTGAAATCGCGCTGACAAATGGCATCGGCCTGCGCTTCCAGTGCCCGCAACGGCCGCAAGGCAGCACGCACGATGCCCCACAGCAGTAGCAGGCTGAAGATACCCACGCCCAGGAACAAACCCAGCGCTCGCTCCGTCGACTTCCATAATTCCGTGTAGGCCTGCTGGGTATCCGGCAACACCGTGAGCTTGCCGATCACCCGCCATTCGAACATGACTTCGGACAGCCCGGGCGTCGGCGTGATGGAAAGCGCCTGTACAAACCAGGTGGGCGCCGTTTGCACGACCTGATGTTCACGCTCCACCACCTGTATTTCACCCTTGGTATCACGCAGGGTGATTTCCCGGTAATAACCGCTGTCGTAGATCGCGCCCACCATGCTTTCGACCAGCGCCTTGTCGCGCTGTCCCAGCGGATGCGCAATCGAAAGCCCCAGGGAGTTCGCCGTGTCCTGTGCATGCACGTGCAGCTGACGCTCCAGCATGTCGCGCGCATTGTGCACTGACACCCAGAACACCCCCGTCAGTAACGCCAGCCATAGAAAGGACACCAGCACGACCAGTTGTCGATGTAAGGTCACACGCATTCCCCCAATTTATTATTTTTTGCGTTCATTTTATTCTGGCCGATCCTGTCATTCCTGCGCGCTCATCCGTTGTATCAGCGTTTTCCACATCAGCACGTCACTGCCAGTACCCAACCGCGTTTCCTGGCCTTGCTGGCGCGCTTGCCACAAACCTTCGGCGTTAAAACTGTAGACCGGCTGCAAATCCTTGCGCTGTGACGCCGGCAGAATATCGTTCACCAGATTATCCAGCACCATGGGTTCCTGATCTGCCGCAGGATAGTAGACCAGCACCATGTGCGCCTGATTCAGCTCGAGCGCCTTGACGTAGGCCAGCCGCATGCTGTCGGAATCCACCCCCAGCGCCTGCAGGGTGAAATATTTGGCGATGGCAAAGTCCTCGCAATCGCCACCGTTCGACGCGATGAATTCCAGCGGCGTCGCCCAGTAGTCCACCTGATGCCAGTGTTCTTCGTCCGGCACGAACTGCAAGGCATTGAAAAATCGGTTCACCCGGGCAATCTTCTCGTCGACCGAGGTCTGCGTCAGCGCATCCAGTAGCGTCGTCCACTCCCGCAAGCGCTTGATGGCGTCCTGCCCGTAGATTTCCTGCAACTTTTGCAGGGTCGCCGGGTTGACACTCATCGCCTCGACGCGCACGGCCCATGCTACCGCCAGGCAGTACACGCTCGCCAAAACTACAGTGCGAATGCGCCCACAGCGCCACGACGTCATCACAGAACCGCGCCTTTTTTCTCAGACGAAACGACAGGCTATAAAGTAAAGTTACCCAGGAACAATCACTGCCCTGATTTATAGTAACTATAGCAACACTTGCCGATCCCCCATGGCGAGAACCTGTTTTGCCTGTCGCTGTCCAATCCGGCTGCAGCGCAACCCCCGGGAACATGAACGCATGACATTGAATTTGCTGAAGCAACCTTTCGTCACCTGGCTGAGCCTTCTGCTGCTCACCACGCTGGGCAGCACCGTGCAGGCAGAAGAGTCGCTCTTCCCGCAAACGCCTGCCAGCGTCATCGAAGCGGCCACGCAAGCTGCAGATGACGGCTTTCTTCCTGCCAGCGCCGTCTTCCGTGTCAGTGGCAGCAGCGAAGGCCAGTCCATCCGGCTGCATTGGCAGATCGAACCCGGCTACTACCTCTACCAGCACCGTTTCAGTGTGACCCCGCTGGATGAGCGGGTGAAACTGGGCGAGATCAGCTTCTCGCGTGCGTCCGAACCCAAGGACGATCCCGAATTCGGCAAGGTGCAGGTGTTCCACGACGAAGTCACCGTGACCGTTCCCGTGCTGGAAACCCCTGATGGGTTCGCCGAGGTCAAGGTGCAATATCAGGGCTGCGCCGAAAAAGGTCTGTGCTACCTGCCACAATCCCATACCGAGATGTTCCAGATTCAGCCGGGCGGTAACCCGTCGGCGGCCGCCGGCCCCTCGCTGAAGCCCACGCCTGCCGCCGCCATTCCGAGGCAGGTATCGGTCAGCGATACTGAAACCGCGTCCGGCATTGAAGCGCTGCTTGCCACCGGCAGCATTTACAAGATCATGCTGGTGTTCTTCGGACTGGGCATTGCGCTCTCCCTCACGCCTTGCGTATTGCCGATGGTGCCCATTCTCACCAGCCTGATCGTGGGCCAGGGTCAGAAAGTCACTGCACGTCGCGGATTCCTGTTGTCGAGCAGCTATGTCGCCGGCATGGCGGTGACTTACACGCTGGCCGGGGTCGCTGCCGGGGCCAGCGGCGCGAAAATCCAGTACCTGTTGCAGGATCCGACCGTGCTGATTAGCACGGCCGCCGTGTTCTTCCTGCTGTCGTTATCGATGTTCGGCTTTTATGAACTGCAACTGCCCGAAGGTCTGCGGCATCGACTGCATCTCGCCCAGCACAAACAGAAAGGTGGCGGCTTCATTCCCGTCGCCTTGATGGGCGCCCTGTCGGCGCTGGTGGTAAGCCCCTGTATCTCGGCCCCCCTGATGGGCGCACTGCTCTACATTGGCAAGACCGGCGATGCGGTATTGGGCGGCAGCGCCCTGTTCTCGATGGCACTCGGAATGGGGGCGCCGCTGATCGCACTGGGCACCACCGAAGCCAACATCCTGCCCAGGGCCGGCGCCTGGATGGATAACGTGAAAGGCTTGTTTGGCGTTGTATTACTGGGGGTCGGCCTCTGGATCACCCAGCACCTGTTGCCCGAAGGCATTGCGCTGATCCTGTGGGGCAGCCTTGCCATGCTCGGTGCCATGTACCTGGGCCTCAACGATCCACACACCCATTCCAAGAGCAAATTTTTCAAGGGAATCGGGCTGGGTGCCGCCGCCCTGGGGGCCGGCCTGATCTTCGCAGGAACCCTGGTGGCCAGCGGTTTGCGCCCTGCCGCCACCGAGGCAAGCCCCGCCCATGCCACGCTGGATTTCGTCACCGTCAGCACCGAATCCGCGCTCGATCAGGCCCTTGTGGAAGCCCGGCAGCAACAATTACCTGTCATGGTGGACGTGTGGGCCGGCTGGTGCGTGGCCTGCAAGGAGATGGAGCGGGACGTACTGGGCCGGCCAGATATCCGTGAAGCCATGCGAGGATTCCGCCTGATCAAGCTCGACCTGACCGACAGCCCCGACGGCGAACGCCTGCTGGATCGCTTCCACCTGCAGGGGCCGCCCGCCTACCTGTTTTTCGACCATAGCGGCGGCGAGCTCAAGGCCTTCCACCTGACCGGAAGCCTTGGCGCGTCTCGTTTCCTGCAGCATCTGCAGTCGCTGCCGGCCCGGCCCTGACCCAACTTTCAGCAATTCTGCCGAGAACTTCTTGCAACTTGTAAACAAATGTAAGAAGGGGGTGGAATTCACAAGCCACCCCCCGGGCAGCTGGTTATAATCGATCGCCTAACCCAGTTTACGCACGCGCTCACTCAGGAGATGCTCGCATGGCCACCTTTCTGGTGCTCAACGGCCCCAACCTCAACATGCTCGGCACCCGTGAACCCGGCCACTACGGCCATATCACCCTCGCCGGCATCGAATCGCGCGTGCAACAGCTGGCCGAAGCCAACGGTCACCAGTGCATCTGCTTCCAGAGCAATGCCGAGCATGCACTGATCGAGCGCATCCATCGCGCCAGGACCGAAAACATCACCTACATCATCATCAATCCTGCCGCCTTCACCCACACCAGCGTTGCCCTGCGCGACGCCCTGCTGGCGACGGCAATTCCGTTCATCGAAGTGCATCTCTCCAACGTGTATGCTCGCGAGCCCTTCCGCCATCATTCGTATTTCTCCGATGTAGCGAAAGGCACCATTACCGGCCTGGGCGCCGACGGCTATGAATACGCATTGCTTTCCGCCATGCGCAGCCTCGCCAGCTGAGCCCGGGCCAGCAACACAAAAAACGAAAACGACGACAGACAAGAAAACGACTACAGAGTGAAAAACATGGATATCCGCAAAGTCAAAAAACTGATTGAACTGCTGGAAGAGTCCGGCATTGACGAGATCGAAATCAAGGAAGGGGAAGAATCCGTTCGTATCAGCCGTCATCGCCCGACCCTGGCCGCCCACTACGCCGTTCCGACCATGGCCGCCGCCCCGGCACCTGCCCCTGCCGCCGCGCCTGCCGCCCCGGTAGCGCCTGCTGCCCCGGCCGAACCCTCAGGCCACAAGGTCCGTTCTCCCATGGTGGGCACGTTCTACCGTGCGCCGTCCCCCGAATCGAAGAACTTTGTCGAACTGGGCCAGACCGTGAAGCAAGGCGATGTGCTCTGCATCATTGAAGCCATGAAAATGATGAACCAGATCGAAGCCGACAAGTCCGGCACCGTCACCGCCATCCTGGTCGAAAACGCCCAGCCTGTGGAATACGATCAGCCGCTGTTCGTGATCAGCTAACCCAGGGGCACACACCATGCTTGGAAAAGTGCTGATCGCCAATCGCGGCGAAATTGCCCTGCGGGTGCTGCGCGCCTGCAAGGAACTGGGGATCAAGACCGTTGCCGTGTATTCCACGGCCGATCGCGACCTCATGCATATCAAACTGGCGGACGAAGCCGTCTGTATCGGCCCCGCCCCCGCTGCCGAGAGCTACCTGAACATTCCGGCCATCATCAGCGCCGCCGAAGTCACCAATGCCGATGCGATCCATCCGGGCTATGGTTTCCTCGCCGAAAACGCCGACTTTGCCGAGCGCGTGAAAGACAGCGGTTTCATCTTTATCGGCCCCGAAGCCGACACCATCCGCCTCATGGGCAACAAGGTGTCTGCCATCGAAGCCATGAAAAAGGCCGGCGTACCCACCGTTCCCGGTTCCGACGGCCCGCTGGGTGAAGACGACAACGAGACCCTGAAAACCGGCCGTCGCATCGGTTTTCCGGTGATCATCAAGGCGGCAGCTGGCGGTGGCGGTCGAGGCATGCGCGTCGTTCACAACGAAGACGACCTGATCAAGGCCGTGTCACTCACCCGTGCCGAAGCCCGGGCTGCCTTCGGCGACGCCAGCGTGTACATGGAAAAATTCCTCACCACCCCCCGTCACGTCGAAATCCAGGTGTTGGGCGATGGCCAGGGCAACGCGGTTTATCTGGGGGATCGCGACTGCTCGCTGCAACGCCGCCACCAGAAAGTCGTCGAAGAAGCGCCTGCTCCCGGCATCTCCGAGCAATTACGCAAGGAAGTCGGCGAACGCTGTGTGGAAGCATGCAAGACCATCAATTACCGCGGTGCAGGCACATTTGAATTCCTCTATGAAAACGAGAAATTTTATTTCATCGAGATGAATACGCGCGTGCAGGTCGAGCATCCGGTAACGGAGATGGTGACCGGCATCGACATCATCAAGGAACAGCTCCACATTGCTGCCGGCGAAAAGCTGCGTATCAAGCAACACGACGTCAAGATCAAGGGTCATGCCATCGAGTGCCGGATCAATGCCGAAAATCCCCGTACTTTCATCCCGTCGCCAGGCACGATCAAGTACTGGCACTCACCGGGCGGAAACGGTGTGCGCATGGATAGCCATGTCTACAGTGGTTACCGGGTTCCACCGAACTACGATTCGTTGATCGGCAAGCTGATCACCTGGGGCGAAGATCGCGCTACTGCCATGGCCCGCATGCGTAACGCACTCGATGAAATCCTGGTGGAAGGCATCGAAACCAATGCCGCGCTGCACCGCAACGTCATCATGAAAGATGCGGGCTTCAGCAAGGGCGGCGTCGACATTCACTATCTCGAGAAAATTCTCGGCAAAGTGCATCACTGATTCTGTAAAACAGACGTGGCCGGCGTAACGGCACCAGAAAGGGGCAGATTTTCACGAGAAATCTGCCCCTTTTTTATGCCTTACAGATTTGGCACGCCCCAGTGAACCCGCTAAGATGCCCGCCATCACAACCGATACAGAAGATGGTCCCCCGATGCCCTGGATCCAACTCAAGCTCCAAGCCTCCAGCAAACTGGCCCCCAAAGCCGAAGACTTCCTGATGGATCTCGGCGCCGTCGCCATCACTCTCCAGGACTCCGGCGACCAACCGCTGTTCGAGCCACCGCCCGGCGCGACACCGCTATGGGATGACATCACCGTCACCGCCCTGTTCGAAGCCGAAGCCAACGTCGAGCTGGCCGCCGTTGCACTGCAAAACCGCTTCCCCGACCTGCAAGGACCTTTCCGCATCGAAGCGTTGGAAGACAAGGACTGGGAACGCGAATGGATGGATAACTACCACCCCATGCGTTTCGGCCAACGCCTGTGGGTCGTTCCGACCTGGCGCGAAGCGCCGGAACCCGATGCGGTCATCATGAAGCTCGACCCCGGGCTGGCTTTCGGTACCGGCACTCACCCGACCACGGCCCTTTGCCTGGAATGGCTCGATGGCGCGCCTTTGCAGAACGCAGAGGTGGTCGATTACGGTTGCGGCTCGGGAATTCTCGCCATTGCAGCGCTACTGCTGGGTGCACGTCAGGTCGTCGGTGTCGACAACGATCCGCAAGCCCTGCTGGCGACCCGCCAAAATGCGGAACGCAATGACGTGCAAGACCGCCTCGATATCGTCAGCCCCGAGCGTTTCAAGGGTGCGCCCTGCGACGTGCTGGTCGCCAACATCCTCGCCGGCCCCTTGGTCGAGCTGGCGCCCCGCCTTTCCGGTCTCGTCAAACCCGGCGGATGTATTGCGCTGTCGGGCATTCTCGACCATCAGGCGCAAAGCGTCCTTGATGCCTATGCTCCCTATTTTGACCTGGCCCCGGTCAGTCAGCGCGAGGAATGGGTCAGAATCAGCGGAACCCGTCGCTGATCCGCGTCGGAAACAACGGGAACATTCGCACAAAAGCATCAGGGACTATCGCTAACCGGATAAGGCCACTACAATCTCTAACAGCCTGCCCCATCACAAAATACTGACTAACATAAAAAGATGGCTGAACAACTCCTGACAAAATGCCCGCACTGCGGCACTACGTTTCGACTGTCACAGCAGCACCTGCAAATCGCCGGAGGTGCTGTACGCTGTGGTGCGTGCTATCAGGTTTTCCATGCCAGCGAATACATCGTCAAGACGGCTGTGGTGGAAGAGATCATTCCGCCTCCCCCGCCCCCCAGCCAGCAAGCGCCGGCACCCGATCCAATGGCCGACTTCAATATCGATGAAGTGGGTGGCCTGGATGCCTACAACAGTGTGGACTTTGATCTTCCCGGCCCGGACGAAGACCTGCTGGCAGACGATTACCACAAAAAGCTGGTGGATGGGGTTCCCGAAGATGACACCGGCCTGAGTTTCGATGACGACACCTCGACTGCGGCCAAACCGCAGGAAAAAGCCAAATCCGGCAGCAGTGAAGACTGGGCCAAGCAGTTGCTCGAAGAGCTGGGCGAAAATCTCGAAGACGATGACGAGCCCGACATTTCGCCCCTGAAAAAGCGCGTTTCAACGCCCGCCACTCCTTCGAACACGAGCTTCAGCTCCATCCAGAGCGGAGACGAAATATTTTCGGAACCCGACCTGACACAAAGTCGTGCGCACACAGCCTCCAGCTCGCGTGTCAGCGCCAAGCCCAGACGCCTCGAAGAAGAGCTGAGCGACTCCTTCAAGAGTCTGGGACTGAAAGGGTTTTCCAACGACCCGTTCAGCATCGACGAAATCGAAGAGGAACAGGAAAAGCTGTCTGCCGATGTCGACGAATCCTGGGCCAAAGCCATGCTCGAAGAACTCGAGGGCGACAAGCCCGGGCCGAGCATCTCTCGTATGGATTCCTTCGATTTCTCGCTCGAAGACGACAAGGAAGACGAACCCACGATGTTCGCTGCCCGCCCCTTGTCTCGCAGCAAGGATGAAGCCCTGCAGAAGGCACGGGATCGGCATTCGCGCGCGCCCACCACCGAGATCCGCCGCTTCGACAACGATGACCCTCTCGGCGACGACAATTTTGGTAACGACACGGACAGCACCCTGTCCAGTTTCGGCAACGACTTCCTGGGCGACCTCGAAAACGACGCCCTCGATATCGAGGAAATCAACCTGGAAGACGCCGTCGGCGCGCTCAGCGAAATGGAGAACATGCCGGAGCCGCCGCCCAAGATGTCCTCGGCGGACATCGCCGCCAAAGTGCGGGCCCATGCCGCCCAGTTGGCAATGGAACAAGCGCCCCGCCCCAATCGTTTCAAGACCTTCCTGTTTGCCACCGGCAGTCTGGTCTTGCTGGTCGCATTACTCGCGCAAGTGGCCTATTTCAAGTTTGAAGATTACGCCCGTCGCCCCCAACTGCGTCCGTTATATGCCCTGGCGTGCGAAAAAATCGGGTGCACGCTGCCTTCACAATCCGACACCAGCAAAATCAGGGGGAACAATCTGGTCGTGCGTTCACACCCGTCCGTGGCCAACGCGCTTTCAGTCGATTTCAATATTTCCAATGAAGCCGACTTCAGCCAGCCCTTTCCCGTCATCGAACTGACGTTCGAAGACCTCAATCAGAACGTGGTGGCAAGCCGCGGATTCCTTCCCCACGAATACATCAACGATCCCGCAATAGACCGCAAAAACATGCCTCCAAACACCCCCTTCCACATTGGCCTGGAAATTGTCGATCCCGGCCCCAAGGCCGCCAATTACCGTCTCCGTTATTTGCCCGCACAAGAGTAGGGAAATGCGCACAACGCCAGTAATGACGCCGACTGCGGGTCATTTTTAAATTTGTATTTCTGCCTTTCTTGGGCATTTAAAAGACGTTATCATAAGTTGCTCTTTGAGTATTGACTAAGACTATTAGGCGGGAACCTGTTTATGCGAGCCCCCTTCTTCATCGGCCCGTATCCGATTTCCAGCCCGGTAGTCTTGGCACCCATGGCAGGGGTGACAGACCTCCCCTTCCGTACACTCTGTCGGCGCCTGGGAGCCGGGTTGGTAGTGTCGGAAATGGTCGCCAGCGATACAAGGCTTCTGCGTACACGCAAAGGCAGTCAACGCATCAGGCATGATGGCGAACCCGAACCACGGTCGGTTCAGATCGTTGGGTGGGACCCACAAATGATGGCTGACGCTGCCCGCGCGAATGTGGACCTGGGCGCACACATTATTGATATCAATATGGGGTGCCCGGCCAAAAAGGTATGCAGCAAGGCCGCGGGCTCGGCGCTGCTTAAAGATGAAGAACTGGTTGAACGCATCCTCAGCTGCGTAGTCAAAGCCGTGAACGTTCCTGTGACCCTCAAAATCCGTACCGGATGGGATCACGCGAACCGCAATGGCGTACGCATCGCCACGATTGCACAAGATGTCGGGGTCGCTGCTCTTGCAGTACATGGCAGAACCCGCGCCTGCGCTTTCCGGGGCAGTGCCGAATACGACACGATTGCCGACATCAAGGCAGCCGTGACAATTCCGGTGCTGGCCAACGGCGACATTTCTTCGCCTCAAAAGGCTAAAGAAGTGCTAGACCATACAGCTGCCGATGGTATTATGGTCGGTAGGGGCGCCCAAGGAAATCCATGGATTTTCAGAGAGATCGCTCACTACCTGAAGACAGGGACTGAACTTCCTCCGCCAATGTTGCGGGAAGTCAGAGATGTCATGCTGGATCACCTGCAGAGCCTCTATGATTTCTACGGCGACTATCTGGGACTACGCATCGCCCGCAAGCATTTGGGTTGGTACGTAGAACACCGTGAGGGTGGAAGCGCATTCCGGAAGGCGTTCAACCAATTAGAAACGGCAACCCAACAACTCGCCAGTGCTCAGGAATTCTTTGAGCAACTAATCGAGGGAGAGGTAATGGCGGCATGAGCACCACCAACATCAAAGACGATACTTCACTGGACACGATCAAGCCTTCTGCCGCGCTGGAAGCGCTGCGGCAGCATCTGATTACGCCAGACCAAAACTCGCAGACCATTCGCGACAACGTTCACAAGGCGCTGAAAAACTATTTCCAGCATCTTGATGGTCAGCCGGTTACTGACGTTTATCAGATGGTTCTATCCGAGGTTGAAGCGCCTCTTCTGGAAACCGTCATGGATTACACCCGTGGCAACCAGACGAAAGCGTCGATCATTCTCGGTCTCAACCGTGGCACCTTGCGCAAAAAGCTCAAGACTTACGGTTTGATCTGATCGTAGCCAGCCGCCACGCATCCGCGTGGCGTGTTACCTCCATTTCAGCAGCCTTTTCGCGCCTGCTATTCCTTATTTTTTCTCCCTCCCGCCTTAAAAGTTCACCCGTTTGCGAATACAATGCGCGCCTGACGCACAGCCCCGGCCGTTGCATTTCTGTATCCTGCAGCACAGTGAGCACCCTCCATCATGAATAGACCCGTCAAACGCGCGCTGATCAGCGTCTCCGACAAAACCGGTATTCTCGACTTCGCTCGCCAACTTTCCGCCCTGGGCGTAGAGATTCTTTCTACCGGCGGCACTTTCAAACTACTGAAAGACAATGGCGTTCCAGCGATCGAAATTTCCGATTACACGGGCTTTCCGGAAATGATGGACGGACGCGTCAAAACACTGCACCCCAAGGTTCATGGCGGCATTCTGGGTCGTCGCGGCACCGATGACGCGGTCATGGGTGAGCATGGCATTTCCGCCATCGACATGGTGGTCGTGAATCTCTATCCGTTCGAGGCGACGATCGCCAAACCCGGCTGTGATTTTGAAACCGCCATTGAGAACATTGATATTGGTGGGCCGACCATGGTTCGCTCGGCAGCAAAAAACCACAAGTGGGTCAGCATTGTCGTCAATGCCGGCGACTACAATCGCATCATCGCCGAAATGCGCGCCAACGCCGGTGCCGTCTCCGACCAAACCCGATTTGAACTCGCCGTAGCCGCTTTCGAACACACGGCCTACTACGACGGGGCCATTGCCAACTATCTGGGCAGCCTCAATGAACAGCACGAGCGCGGCTCATATCCCCGCACTTTCAACCAGCAGTTCGTGCGCGTGCAGTCCATGCGCTATGGCGAAAACCCGCACCAGACCGCTGCTTTCTACCGTGAACACGCACCGGCTGAGCCGTCCGTGTCCACCGCACGCCAGGTGCAAGGCAAGGAGCTTTCCTACAACAACGTGGCTGACACCGATGCCGCACTGGAGTGTGTGAAAAGTTTCGAAGAGCCGGCCTGTGTCATCGTGAAACACGCCAACCCCTGCGGCGTTGCCATCGGTGCCAACCTGCTGGAAGCGTACTTGCGTGCATTCCAGACCGACCCGACCTCGGCTTTCGGCGGCATCATTGCCTTCAACAAGCCGCTCGATGCAGTCACCGCCAAGACGATTGTCGACAAACAGTTCGTCGAAGTCATCATTGCGCCTTCGGTCGCCGAGGACGCCCTGCCGATACTCGCGCAGAAAACCAATGTACGCGTCCTGGCCTGTGGCCAATGGGGTGTTGAGCGTGCCGCAGGGTTCGACTTCAAGCGTGTCAATGGCGGCCTGCTGATACAGGAACGTGACAATGGCATGGTGGTGCCGGCCGATCTCAAGGTCGTCACCCGCCGTGCGCCGACCGAAGAAGAAATGCGCGATCTGCTGTTTACCTGGAAAGTCGCGAAATTCGTCAAATCCAACGCCATCGTCTATGCCAAGAACCTGCAGACTATTGGTGTCGGCGCGGGCCAGATGAGCCGCGTGTACAGTGCGAAGATTGCCGGTATCAAAGCCGCCGATGAAGGCTTGCAGGTGGCTGGCTCAGTGATGGCATCCGACGCTTTCTTTCCGTTCCGGGATGGCATTGACGCCGCAGCCCAGGCTGGCATCACGGCTGTCATCCAACCCGGTGGCTCCATCCGCGACGAAGAAGTCATTGCCGCCGCCGACGAGGCTGGCATGGCGATGGTGTTCACCGGGATGCGCCATTTCCGGCATTAATACTGTTGGCCCAGTGACTTGCTGGCGCCCGCTAGAACGGCAAAAACAGAGGATTATTTCGCATGAACGTATTGATCATTGGTAACGGCGGTCGCGAACACGCCCTGGCCTGGAAGGTAAAACAATCACCCCAGGTTGACACCGTTTTCGTTGCCCCCGGTAACGCTGGCAGTGCGCTGGAAGCCGGCGTGGAGAATGTTGCGATCGCTGCGACCGACGTTGCTGCCCTGCTCGCGTTTGCGCAGGCCAATAACGTCGGGCTGACCATTGTTGGCCCCGAAGCCCCCTTGGTCATTGGTGTGGTCGATGCGTTTCGTGCCGCCGGCCTGAAAATTTTCGGCCCGACGCAAAACGCTGCCCAACTCGAAGGCTCCAAGGCTTTTGCCAAGGATTTCCTCGCGCGTCATCGCATCCCCACCGCCAAGTACCAGAATTTTACCGAGATCGAACCCGCCGTTGCCTATATCCGCAAGCATGGGGCGCCCATCGTCGTGAAGGCTGACGGGCTGGCCGCAGGCAAGGGCGTGATTCTGGCGGAGACAGTCGAAGAAGCCATTGCCGCCGTGCAGGACATGCTGGCGGGCAACAAGTTTGGCGACGCCGGTCACCGCGTGGTGGTTGAAGAGTTCCTGGTGGGCGAAGAAGCCAGTTTCATCTGCATGGTCGATGGTGTTCACGCACTGCCATTGGCGACCAGCCAGGATCACAAGGCGCGGGATGATGGTGACAAAGGCCCCAATACCGGCGGCATGGGAGCCTACTCTCCGGCACCGGTCGTGACCCCCGACATTCATGCGCGCATCATGGCGGAAGTCATTTATCCGACCGTCGAGGGTATGGCTGCCGAAGGCCATCCTTACACCGGTTTTCTTTATGCAGGGCTCATGATCGGCAAGGATGGCACCCCCAAAGTACTGGAATTCAATTGCCGTTTCGGTGATCCCGAAACCCAGCCCATCATGATGCGCTTGAAGTCAGATCTGGTCGCCCTGTGCCAAGCCGGTCTTGATGCCAAGCTGAACAAAACCGATGCGCAGTGGGATGAACGCGCCGCTGTTGGCGTCGTAATGGCCGCAGGCGGTTATCCGGATGATTATGCCAAGGGCGAAGTCATCAGTGGCCTGCCCGACCAGGCTGACGAAAACTGCAAGGTATTTCATGCCGGCACGCAAAATGTCGGCGGCAATGTCGTCACTAACGGCGGCCGTGTGCTTTGCGTGACCAGCCTGGGTGAAACCGTTCAGGAAGCGCAGAACATTGCTTACCAGACGGTCAATAAAATCCAGTGGAAGGACGTGTACTTCCGTCGCGATATCGGCCACCGGGCCATCGCCCGCGAGCGCACGCTGAAGGGTTGATCGCGATTTCGCTCCGTGTCGGCAGGGATTTTGACGTTGATCAATCATGATCCTCGTCCCTGTCGACCGCAGTCAATTTTTGCTCTCGTCGCCCTTATTTATTCTTGCCGGTATGCGATAATCAAAAGCATAAAACGCCTTCCGCAAACGCGCTGCCGAGTGCAGTCTGACCGTTACGCCAACCCTGCCACAATGACATTCACGCACATCGTGAGGCGCGCAGTGGTCACGAATTCTTTCAAGGCAAGATGCGGCAAGGCGCCAGGCACAACAGCAATTTCCAATGACCAACACCGGGCAGCTGCCCTTTCAGGAGTTCGGGTTCAATGCGCAGAACATTAATGAGCATCGGGCTTGCCATTCTGCTCCCCACGCAGGCGTTCGCCAATTTCGGCTTTGACAATGTCATCGAAAATGCACGGCAGTTATCGGCTCAACCCTACAAGGAGCCTGAGCAGATTCCGCGTTTCATGCAGGATCTGACGTATAACCAGTATCAGGATATCCGGTTCAATCCGGAAAAAAGCCTCTGGCAAGACAGCAAATCAAAATTCCAGGTGATGCTGGTGCCGCCCGGCCTGTTTTATAAGCACGCCGTCAAGCTCAATGTCGTCAGCGGCAACAAGGCCAAGCCGCTAGATTTCGACAAGGAAAATTTCGTTTTCACGGATCCGGAGCTGCAGAAACTGGTGCCGCCGGATCTTGGCTATGCCGGCTTCAAACTGACCTTTCCGTTCAATACCGCTGACATTCAGAACCAGTTCCTGGTGTTTGCCGGTGCCAGTTATTTGCGCGGCGTAGGCAAGGAAAACGCCTTCGGGATTTCTGCCCGGGGAATTGCCGTCGACACGGGTTTGCCGAGCGGCGAAGAGTTTCCTTCGTTCACCGAATTCTGGCTGGTGAAGCCAAGCCCCAAGGCCAAGGACATGGTCATGTACGGGTTGCTGGATGGCCCTAGCCTGAGCGGCGCCTATCAGTTCCGTGTCAGCCCGGGGGATGCCACCAAGGTCGACGTGCGCGCGGTATTGTTTCCTCGCAGCAACATCAAGATGCTGGGCATTGCCCCGCTCACCAGCATGTTTTTCTACGGCGAAAACACCTCCCGTCCACGCGGCGAGTGGCGCGGCGAGGTTCACGATTCCGATGGCCTGCTGATCCAGAATGGGGGCACAGGAGAATGGCTGTGGCGTCCGCTGATCAATCCTGCCACTTTGACCATGGATTATTTTGCAACGACTGATGTCAGGGGCTTCGGCGTCCTGCAACGGGATTCCCACTTTGGCAATTATGGCGATCTCGGGGCAAATTATCACAAACGCCCCAGCACCTGGGTCACGCCCGAGAACAACTGGGGACCGGGTGATGTGGTGCTGATACAACTGCCCACGCCGGAAGAAACCAATGACAACATCGTTGCTTTCTGGACGCCGCGTCAGGCACCGACCCCGAGCATGCCCTACTACATCGGTTATACCCTGAACTTTGGCAGCGCCAATCTTCCCGCCGAAAAAATCGGGCATGCCCTGAACACCTATATCGGCGACGGCAACCTGATTGGCGGCGGCCATGTGAAAGGGGCTTATCGGATCATCGTTGACTTCGCCGGTGGCGAGCTGGCGCGCATTCCGGGTGATGCTGCGGTGACGGCGACGCTCACTGCCCAGGAAAAGGGCGAGATCCTCGAACAGTACGTCGAGTACAACGCCCCCCAGAAAGCCTGGCGCCTGTCCATGCTGGCCAAACCCGCAGAAGGTCGCCCGCTGGATGTCCGAGGTTATCTCACGGTGGGCGAAAAGACGCTGACCGAAACCTGGACCTATCGCTTGCCGGCACAAAACGACATCCTTGGCGAGGTCGAATGACATGAGCAAATCCGATAGCGAGCATGCGCTTTCCCGTGTGCTGGCTTATCTGGCGCTGCTGGATATGCCCTTGACGCGTGAGCTTGAGATCGTGGCCCTGAAGCTGGTACAGGAAGCCATCGAAAGCGGCGAGCCCGACATGTTTCTCTACGTGATGACCATGCTGCCACAGCGCTTCCTCCTGCCGCCGCTGTCGTTACCTCGCCCCGCACCTCCCCTCAATCGCGGCAGTATTGGTTACGGAGAACACGAATGACCGAGGTTACCGGCGTACATCCCACCCCGGAAGAGGCGGTATCGGCTCAGGCGCCTGCGTTCGAGGCGCCCAACTCATCCTTGCCGTGGCGCGGGCGCGTCCTGTTCCGTCGCACCGTGCTGACCGCGCTCGTCCTCACCCAGGCCGGTCTTGGAACGCATTACGTTTTGTCAGTGTTGCCCTATCACGGTGGCGACATTCTCGAAATTGCCCTGGCGGCCCTGTTCACGCTGCTGTTTACGTGGATCTCGATCGGCTTCTGGTTCGCCATGTACGGATTCTTCCTGCGCCGTATCGGTGGCGACCGGTTGTCGCTGTGGCGGCGTCACCGCGATCATCTGCACCAGGTGCCCATGGCCCGCACGGCCGTCGTCCTGCCCATTTATCATGAACCCATCGAGCGCACACTGGGGGGGTTGCGGGCGGTATACCTGTCGTTGCAGGAAACCGGCTTGATCGAACATTTCGATTTTTTCATTCTCTCGGACAGTCGCGACCCGGATGTCTGGCTCTCGGAGCAAGCTACCTGGTACCAGCTGTGCCACGAACTGAAAGCAGAAGGAAAATTGTTCTATCGCCGCCGTTCCCTCAACATGAACTACAAGAGCGGCAACGTGGCCGATTTCCTGCGTCGTTGGGGGCGTGACTACGAATACACCGTGGTGCTCGATGCCGACAGCCTGATGGAAGGCAAGACACTGGTCGACATGGTGCGTCTGATGCAGCTTGAGCCCAGGGTGGGCATTCTGCAGAGCGGCCCGAACCTGCTCAATGGCAAGTCCCTGTTTGCGCGCGTCCAACAGTTTGGCAACCAGGTTTACGGGCCGCTGTTCAGTACCGGTCTCGCCGCCCTGCAACTTGGGGAAGCCGCCTTCTGGGGGCATAACGCCATCATTCGCACCCGGCTGTTCATGCGTTACTGTGGCCTGCCTCGTCTGACAGGCCCCGGCATTTTTGGTGGTCCGATCCTCAGTCACGACTTCGTCGAAGCTGCTTTCATGGGGCGTGCCGGCTATGAAACCTGGCTCGAACCCGAGCTCACCGGCTCCTATGAAGAATCCCCGCCTACCCTCGTCGACGACCTGACACGAGACAAGCGCTGGGCAAAGGGCAATATCCAGCACCTGTGGCTGCTGCTGTTTGAACCGAAACTCCGATTCGCCCATCGCATGGCCTTTCTCAACGGCGTCATGTCCTATTGTGCCTCCCCCTTGTGGCTGGTTTTCCTGGTGCTGGCCACTCTGGAAGTCACCCGCCTGGTGCTGTGGCCGATCAACTATTTTCCGTCCGACTACAGCCTGTTTCCGACCTGGCCGGAGTGGCACCCGCAACTGGCGGTGGGTTTGGCGGTCTCGACGGTTTTCCTGCTGTTCCTGCCCAAGTTATTGGCCTTCATTGATGTGATTTTCAGCGGGCGCCTGAAGAGCTTCGGTGGCTTTTTCAAGCTGCTGCGCAGCATTCTGCTGGAAGTCGTGATTTCCATCATGATGGCGCCGATTCGCATGCTGGCCCATACCCGTTACGTGATCGAAGCCATTTTCAACGTGACGCTCAGCTGGGCCGGGCAGAACCGCACCGAAGAAACCGGGTGGTGGGCCGCCATCGTCAACCAGGCGGGCGGTACCCTGCTGGCGCTGGCGTGGTCGGGCTTTGCTTTTTGGCTGGATCGCATGTTCTTCTACTGGTCATTGCCGGTCGCGCTGCCGCTGATACTCGCGGCACCAATTTCGGTCATCGTCAGTCGGGTCGGAGTGGGCCAGTGGGCGCGCCGCTGGGGCTTCCTGCAAACACCGGAAGAGGTTTACGGCAGCAAGTTGGTCGAATGTGTAGAAAGCATGCCGCTCACTGAAGCCAACATGCCGGTCTCTGCCTTCATCCAGGCGGTGGTTGACCCGATCATGAACTACGTACACATGTCGCTCGCCCGCGGTAACAAGGGCGGCGCCAAGCAGGGTCGCCTGCAGCAGTTGCGGCTGCGGTGCCTGCAGGAAGGGCCTGCCGTGCTCACCAACAAGGAGCGCAGCATGCTGGCGCTCGACCAGGAATCCCTGCGTTGGCTGCACCAGGCCGCGTGGCGCGCGCATCCTGACACCTTCTGGGGGAGCGAAGTCACCCGCAAACTCGACTGAGCGCGAGAATGCGCTCGATCAACAACTCCTCTTGCAGCAGTTGAATTAACGCGTGATGCTGCTAAACCTTAGGGTCTGCCTTCACGCAAAATTCTTTTGGCCTGAATGACATAACCGCGCGCTGTCGCGGTTATGCATTCCTCGGGGATGCATCATGAAAAGTGAGCTGAACATTGATCTGCTGCGCCGCTTTGAACCCTTTGTATCGCTGCCGGATACCCACCTGCGCGACATCCTGAAAAAATCCCGTCTCGTCACTCTTCCAACCGGCCGCATGCTGTTCAAGCGCGGTGACAGCACCAAGCTTTGTTATTACCTGGTGGCCGGCAGCGTCGATCTGAGTGATATCAACTTCAATATCACGCGCGTGTTCTACTTCGATGCGCAGGCCCAGCATCCGCTGGACCCGACCATCCCCCACAAGCATTCCGCCATCACTAAAGAGGACGTCACGGTCCTGGCGATCGACAAGGATCACGTCGATCTCGTGGTCACATGGGAACAGGCCGGCAACTATGGCGTCACCGATCTCGCCGAAGCCGAACCCGACGAAAACGACTGGATGCATGCGCTACTGGAATCCCGCCTCTTCACCCAGATTCCCCCGGCCAACATTCAACAGCTGTTCGTGAACTTCCGTCAGGTAGCGGCGGTTGCCGGGCAGGTTATCGTGCGTGAGGGCGAAGACGGCGATAGATTCTTCGTGATCGAGAGAGGTTCGGCGCGCGTTACCCGCAATACGTTCAAGGGAGAGGAGGAACTGGCGATCCTTGAGCCTGGCGAGTTCTTTGGCGAAGAAGCCTTGATCGGCGAAACCGTGCGCAACGCCACCGTGACGATGCTCACCGACGGCAGCTTGATGTGGCTGGGCAAGGATCAGTTCACCCGCTTGCTGCGCGATCCGGTCATCAAGACCATTTCCCTGGAGGAAATCGGAAGCCTGCGTGAAAAAGGCGAGGTGCGCATCATCGACGTTCGCCTCAAAGGCGAGTTCAAGCACGCCCACGTGGAAGGTGCCGAATGCTACCCGCTGAAGGAGTTGCGCAACAAACTGGCGGAAATGCCGAAGGATTGCACCTATGTCGTGACTTGTGATGGTGGGCGCCGCAGTGAACTGGGCGCCTATCTGTTCCGGGAGTCAGGCTGTGAAGCGTACGTATTGAAAGGAGCGGGAGTCGAAGGGGTACCGGCCGCTTAAGCGGCCAGCACCTGGTCAATATCGTCTTCCTGGGAGAGCAGACGATCCATCTCTTCCATCAAGGCGACCATGTTCATGTTCAAGGGCTGCGCCAGCTCGGTCGGAAACTCGCCCAGGATCTGTTGCTTGGGAATATTGTGCAGCCGCCCCTTGGCGAGGTAGCAGGCCAGATAGGTTACCAAGGCATAGGGGTCGATATCTTTCGCGGTATTAAGACTGGTGTGTTGACCGACTGCCTGGGCAATACGTTCCGGAAAGTTCCAGCGCTTGGCCAGTTCTTCCCCGACCTGACCATAATCAAAACCAAACTGATTGCGCTCCAGATCGATGCGATTTGCACCTTCTTTCACCAGTGTTTCAATACGATGCATGCTGTCGGCATCGGAAAGGTACAGCAGCACCATGCCGACACTGTGCATCAAACCACAGGTAAATGCCGTCTCGGCATCCAGCCCGGCGTGCTTGGCAATGGACTTGGAGACACTCGCGACGAGAAATGTCTCCCGCCAGTATTCCTTGATGTCGAGGTGGGGAACTTTTTTAAACGCGCCAGTCACGCCCGAGGCCACCACCAAAGTACGCAGGGCGTCAAAACCCAGCATCACGACGGCCGAATCGATACTCGCCACCTTCCGCCCGGTGCCGTAACGCGCGGAGTTCGCCAGCCGCAACACCTTCGCAGACAAGGCCTGATCCATGCGGATTTTCTTCGCAATGGCATCCACATTGGCCCTGGGATCATTGAATGATTCGATAAGCTCTTGAACTACTTTGGAAATGCTCGGCATTTCCAGCACATGATCGAATATCTTCTGCATTGATGACATGTAGCTATCTCCTCCACTGGTCTAGAGAAGTATAGAAACAATGCAAAAAGGTGTTAGTCACGTCCCCAAAGAAAAACGCCAAGCACAGAAAATTATTCTGACCTCCTGCCCACTAGACGTTTTTTCTCTTTGCCCGCCCCTTTTTATAATGCACATGCAGCAAAGCCCGATTTCTGTATACTTGCCTTTTTGGATGAATTGCCGGATGTACCCCGTATGTCGACCCGCCTGATCACTCTTTGCTGGCTCGCCTTGTGGCTGATGTTCGCGCCGACAAGCAACAGCACGGCAGGGGAAATCGATATTTCGGGCAGCGACATCGATCTCTCGCTGGGTGAACACCTGTCATATCTGACCCTGCCTGCAGGTGTCGGGCAACCCGACGCACTGGTGGTCCCCGAGCAATCACGACGGTTTTTCCGGTCCCGCCACCCGGTCATGCGCTTTGGCTACGGCGACGATGAAATCTGGCTTGAAATCCAGCTGCACAATGCAGATGACGTTGCCCATGACATTGTCATCAGCCTCGACATGCCCAATCTTCAGGACGTTCAGTTTTACACCGCCACCAACACCCCTGCCGGCGCTCACCCATTACAGCGCGCCGGTCGATTGAATTTTCCGGCCCCGAGTGCACGCGTGCATTTGCCCGCGCAACAGAATATCCAGGCCCTGATCCGTGTACACTCACAATCCCTGCGTAATTTCACGATCAAAGCCCAGGATGCCAATGTATTTTATCACCAGCAGACGGCACACGCTGTAACGATGGGGCTGATGGTCGGCGGACTGATGCTGGCAGCGCTGGGCTTGCTCGCGTGCCATTTCCGGCTGCGTGACAACACCTACCTGGTCAGTAGTCTGGTGTGTTTCACGCTTGGCACATTCATCGCTTTCAATGAAGAGCTGTCGCTGTTCACCTCAGGTATTGCCGCGTCTTCTCGAACAACGGTCGAGATGGTGATGTTCGTTGCATTCATGGCGCTCGAATGCCATTTCACCCGCCTTTTTCTTGATCTGAAATCGGCTCACGTCCGCATTTATCATCTGCTGGGCTTATGCTCCGGTCTGTGTCTTGTTCTGATTGGCATGCTGTTGTTTTCGAACACTGCCTTTCTCAATCAACTCAGCCTGACGCTGGCCTTCCTGCTGGTACCGATACAGATGGCCGCGATTCTCTTGCGCTGGCAAGAAAAAATGGCGGCCATACGCTGGATGCTGGCATCGAGCGTGAGCCTGGTCATCGTCTGTATTGTTTTCCTGTTGAGTTCCGTCACCCAGTTGCCGTTGGCCTCAACGTATTACACGGAGTGCCTGTGGTTGTTGACGCTCGGCGCACTGCTGTTGCTGCCGGCGCAAATGGAGAGGCAACACCAGCAGAATCTCCTTCACCACACCAAGGACAAGCGCATCGCCGTGGCTGAAGCCGAAACGCGCGCAAAAAATGAATTCCTGACCCAGTTGAGTCACGAAATTCGTACACCGATGAATGGCATTCTCGGCATGACCGAATTGCTGGAAGAAACCCCACTCTCCCCCACACAACTCGACTACGTAAAAACCATCGCGTCATCAGGCAATCATTTGCTGAACATCATTGATGACATCCTGGATTATTCCAAGATCGAAGCCGGCAAAATGTCGCTGGATGTCAGTATTTTCGATCTTGCCAGCATGCTCAACGAGTGTCTGGAGATGTTCAAGCTGCGCGCCGAAGAAAAATCCCTGGAGCTCGTCAGCCTCATCAACAGCGATGTCCCCACCCAGGTGAAAGGCGATCCGCTGCGCATCCGCCAGGTCGTTGCCAACCTTGTGTCCAACGCCATTAAATTTACGGAAAATGGCGAGGTCATGATTACCGTCAGCAATGACGAAAGCACGTCGCCACGCCACCTCCGTTTTGAAATTCGTGATACCGGTGCCGGCATCGCCAAGGAAAAGCTCAGGCAGCTATTGCTGGGGCAAGATCCCGATGACAAGTCCGGCACCGGATTGGGGCTGGCGATTGCCCAGCAACTGGTAAAAATGATGGGCGGCCAAATGGGCGCATCCAGTCAGCCAGGGCGCGGAAGCGCCTTCTGGTTCAGCATCCCGCTGGAAGCCGTCGCCGAAGACAGCGCCAATTCCCCCTTCTTTACTGAACAGCTGCAGGGTTTGCGAATGCTGGTCGTGGATGACAACGCTTCCTGCCGTCTTGTCATCCAGCAGCAAGCTGCCAGCTGGGGCATGCAGGTAACGACCGCCGTCAACGGCAAACAGGCGATGGCACTGTTGCGAACCCAGGCCAATCTTGACGAGCCGTTTGATGTCGTGATCCTCGACCATGACATGCCAGGCATGAACGGGCTGGAACTGGCCGCCAAACTCAAGGAAGACCCACTGATCAACAACAACCTGCTGGTGCTCATGCTGACCGGACACGGCAATGCACCGACCGCAACGGCGGCACGCAATGCTGGCGTTAGAAGAATCATCACCAAGCCGGTCACCGGTCGCATCCTCAAGATCACACTGGCGGAAGAACTCGGCCATCTGCGCAAGATCCAGGCGAGCGCACTGCCACTCAACGAACAGGAACTCGTGCAGCTATCGCAATTGCGCGTGCTGATTGCCGAAGACCATCCGCTCAGCCAGAAAGTCATCAACGGCATGATGCACCGGCTCGACGTCAATGCAAAACTGGTAGTGAACGGTGTCCAGGCCGTCGAAGAAGCGCGCCGGGGCAATTACGATCTGATCCTGATGGATTGCGACATGCCGGAAATGGACGGCTTTGAGGCCACACGCCGCATTCGCCAATGGGAAGCGCAGAACAAACGCACCCCCATGCCAATCATCGCACTCACGGCGCACATCATGGACGAACACAAGGAAAGAAGCCTGGCCTGCGGCATGAATGCGCACTTGTCCAAACCCGTGGAACTCAGTGAATTGAGGGATACCATGCTGCGCTGGGCAAGTTCAGGCAACTCGCCCAATGAGCCTCGCCGACGCCTGGGTTAACGATTGCGTTTGCGCCAGGCCTGTGGGCTCTCGCCTTCCCAGCGACGAAAAGCGCGACTAAAGGCGCTTTGCTCTGAAAACCCCAGCAGGAACGCAATATCCAGGAGTGTGACATCGGATTGTCGCAGGTAGAGCCTCGCCAGACTTCTGCGCACGTCTTCAATCAGTGCCGTGAAGGTGACACCCATTTCACGTAACCGTGTTTGCAGCACTCGCTCTGACATCGATAACTGGTTCGCCACCCGCTCCATCGTCGGCTCACCATCCGGCAGAATTCGCACCAGCACGCTGCGCACTTCACTGACCAGATTGACCCGTGAATCGAACTCCTGCAGCAACGCACTTGCCTGCTTGTCCATCATGGCCCGCAAGCCGGCATCCGCGCCACTCATGCGCACCTGTAGCGCCTGGCGATCCATTTCAACCCCGGAAAACCCTGCGTTGAAATGTACCGGCGCCTTCAACACCTGGATATAACGCTCGCGATCAGCCGCGCATTCATGCTCAAAAAAGACCTCGAACCCGGGCGTCTCGACAACCAGTTGTCGCGCCAGCGTAATCCAGCCGCTGATGGCCGCCTCTTTCAGAAAGCGCGACCATGGCCCGGCAATAGGAGCCGTCCAGGTCAGTCGGCATCGATCGCCCTGTTCCGTCATATGCGTTTCACCCAACTTGCCGACCAGCTTTTCATAGCGGATGAGTCGATCAATCGCTTCGCCCAGGGTATCGCAGCTCAGCACAGCATATCCCAACACCTGATAGGAACGCGGCTGCACCAGGCTGCCCACCACCAAACCAAAGGCAGGATCACCGGTCATCTGCAGGGCCTGTAAAATCAACATGGCCACGCGATCAAAAGGAATCAGACTGTCGGAAGACTGCAGCTGCTCGCCGGTAATGCCTGCCGTTACCAGCAAGGCTTCCGCATCGAGCCCGTAATGACGGGCCAACATCGGCAGCACAGAACTGACATACGCCGCACCCAGACTCAACCCACCTTCAGCAATGCTCAAATCCAGACGCTGCATCTTGTTTCCGGCCTAATTGGCAGGCACGGTGCGGTCTTTGGCCCAAGCCCGCAGATTGCCAATGGATTCCGCCATTACCAGACTCAGCGGCGTGGTATTGGCAATTTCACGGAGCAGATCATCGGACTGCAACCGGGATTTCGATGCCGCGCAGGAATATAAGGCGGCTACCACCACCTGTTCGATCTCGGCGCCGGAAAATCCATCCGTGGCATCAGCCAGCAGTTTCAGATCAAAACCCGAGCCGTCCTGTGCACGCTTGCCCAGATGAATGGAAAAAATCTGTTGCCGAATCTCGGCAGTAGGCAGATCAACAAAGAATATTTCATCGAGGCGACCTTTTCGCACCAACTCTGGCGGCAATCCACTGATGTCATTGGAGGTCGCCACCATGAACACCCGCGATTTGCGTTCGGACATCCAGGTCAGCAAGGTACCGAGGACACGCTTACTGACCCCGTTATCGCTGCCATCGGCACCAAGGCCCTTTTCGATTTCATCGATCCACAATACACAGGGCGACATCAGGTCCGCCAGTTTCAGCGCTTCCCGCAGGTTGCGCTCGGTTTCACCAATAAATTTGTTGTACAGCGCGGCAAAATCCAGGCGCAATAACGGTACACCCAAGGTACCCGCCGTTGCCTTGGCCGCCAGACTTTTTCCGCTGCCTTGCACGCCCAGCAACATGATGCCTTTAGGCACATCGATACCGGCAACATCGGTGACGACATCGACAAACGGCTTGCGCCGGAACGCCAGCCAGTTCTTGAGTGATGCGAGGCCGCCGACCTCCGAAAACGAGGCTGTGTCGTATTCGTATGTCAGCACACCCTCCATGCTCATCAGCAGGAACTTGGCGCGATTGACTTCGGGGATGTCGTCGCTGGTAATCGCGCCGTCATTGACGATGGCGCCGCGCGCCAGCCGCCGTGCATCGGCGAAGGTGAGCCCGCGCAAATTGGCGACCAGCGCCTCCAGCGTTGTACTGTCTGTACGCACTTTTTGTGCCTGATTGTTGCGCGACCACTGTGCGGCTTCTTCCCGCACCAGATGCAGCAATTCCTGCTCGGTTGGCAGTCGCAGACTCATGCGCGCACTGTAACGAGAAAGCTCAGCGGGCATCTGCAGGGCATGACTCAAAAAGATCACACAATGCGGAACCCGCTCATGCTGAAGGGCGATTTCCTTGAGCAAACGCACCAGCTTCGGTTGCGCGTCGAGAAACGGGTGAAAGTCGCATAACACCCAGATACTGGCACGCTGCCCGGCCTTGACGTGACGCAAGGCCGCCTCCGGCTCCTGCGTCAGACGTTCCGGAATCTCCGCGTCAAAATCCACCCGACTGATTCCTTCGGTGCAAGACCAGGCAAACACCGGCAATTTGCGTTGCACACCGGCACGCACGATCAGCTGCAGCGCTCGTTGCTCTTCGTGAGTCTCGATCACAATCAGCGGAACGCGGGAATTGAGGATGATTTCAAAGTCATGAAGATCTTGCATGCAGGTTCCGGCTCAGCGGTATCAGTAAGGATTTTCGTAAAACACGTAATTGGTGGAAAAATCACTTACTTCAAAGTAGATCTTTTTCTCGTTGGCGTCAGCCACGAAATTCTGGTTGAGGTCGAGCACGCCGTATCCAAACCGGTAGGCACGCGACTCTCCGCCGCCGGTCGCTGATGCCGTCGTCAACTTGTCAATCTGAACGAAGCGCATGGCCAAGCGCTCGCCCGCATAGATATCCAGCACGCCATTGGTGCCGGTCCAGTTCTGGATGGCACGTCCCAGTTTGTTCTGGGTTTCCTGCGTACAACCCGTGCTCAACACGACCAACGGTAAGGTGGCCATCGCCACCGCTTTCAGCATTTTCATGATTACAATTCCTGGAGAATGAGGCCTGTCACTTTCATTGTCGGCAAACGGCTGATCGCACCGTCAAGAGGCGATCCTGAATCGAATTGCGTTTCTGCGCCGAACCGGGACACTGTTTTATCACGGCCGACCTTACGGACAAAGCGGTTTGAATTTGCAGTGAAATCCCGCCACGGCAACATTACGTTATTCTGCCAATCCCTTAACTTGCCGAGAACCCTTGTTTATACTGGCAGCCTTCGTATCGAGGACTTGACCATGCCTGCTTCCACGCCGCTGCGACGCTACAGCTTGTTTGACCGCCTGATCGGACACGGGGACGTTGCCCTGCGCACCCTGGCAGGCACCCATGCAGGAGAGCTGCGGCCACTGCCGGGTGCCGATCACGCGCCAGTTGAGCTGCCGGAAGAAGAACGCCGCCACGTGGCCGGCCTCATGCGTGTCAACCATACGGGTGAAGTGTGCGCGCAGGCGCTCTATCAGGGCCAGGCCCTCACCGCCCGCCTGCCGCGAGTACGCAGACAAATGGAGGAAGCCGCCAAGGAAGAAGAGGACCATCTTGCCTGGTGCGAACAACGTTTGCGTGAACTCGACAGCCACACCAGCCTGCTGAATCCCGTCTGGTACGGCATGTCGCTGGGCATTGGCGCGCTGGCAGGTATTGCCGGAGACAAATGGAGTCTGGGCTTTGTCGAGGAAACCGAAGTCCAGGTCTGCGCCCATCTGAGCAGCCACCTGGCCCGACTACCGGCCGACGACGCGCGCAGCAAGGAGATCCTGCATCAGATGCGTGAAGATGAAGCCAGACATGCCGCCATGGCAAAGCGGGCCGGCGCCGCCAGCCTGCCTCCACCGGTCAAAAAGCTGATGTCGGCGGTCTCCAGGGTCATGACCAAAACAGCCTACAAGCTCTGACGGCAGCCCACCCGCCACTCAATAGCCACGTTACGCGGCGATTTATTGACAAACGACCGTGAAATCGTCGGTAAACGGACTGTTCGGCAACCAGATCGGGGCTTCAAAACCCGTCCGTGCGAGGCTCCTTCAAAATAGCCCGGAGCATTCATTGCCCCCCCTCGACGGGCGGGTTAATATTAGGCCACAATCGGTGTCAGTCCGGTCCAATTGCCAGATTCAATTAATATTTTTAGGGAAACCTGATCATTATATGCACAGCACCGACATTGCCGCTGAGGATGATATTTGTTTCAAGCTCAAAGGCAGCCGGGTCACCATGACCATCCTGGAGCTGTACCGATACGACTACAAGGTGTTTACCCGCCAGCTCGCCACGACAGTGCAGTCTGCTCCCGATTTTTTCCAGCAAACGCCGGTTCTGCTCAGCCTCGACAAATGTGGCGACAATGACGTCGACTTTATCGAACTGGGAGAGTTGTGCCGCGAATACGGATTGGTGCCGGTTGCCATCCGTGGCGGTAACGACACGCAAATGCTCGCTGCCAATGTCGCCGGCCTGCCCAAGCTGCCGCCGGCAGCCAAGCCTTCGGACCTCGACGTACCGGACGTATCCGTCAAAACCGTGGTGCAACAGGTCGAAGTGCCGGTGCCCGCCGCCAACAAGGTGATCACGACGCCGGTGCGTTCCGGTCAGCAAATCTATGCGGCCAACGCAGACCTCATTGTGCTTGCGCCGGTCAGCCCCGGCGCCGAGATACTGGCGGATGGCAACATACACGTGTATGGCCCGTTGCGCGGACGTGCACTGGCGGGCGTCAAGGGGAACACCCAGGCCCGTATTTTCTGCCAGAGCCAGGAAGCGGAACTGATGTCGATTGCCGGTATCTATAAGGTCAGCGAGGATCTCAAGGATCAGCTTTATCGCCAGGCCGTTCAGGCCCACCTGGAAGGCAATCAAATCGTCGTTTCGCCCCTCGTCAGCGGGAAATAGGACTGACATCAAGCAACAGACTTAAAGGGTCGCGCATCACGCAGCGTGATCTGCATGGATAGACAAGACGCGATATGGACAGAACGGTAATAGGCAAACAACGAGGATACGGCCTTGACTGAAATAATCGTAGTGACCTCCGGCAAGGGAGGCGTTGGCAAAACCACCACCAGCGCAGCATTCGGCACCGGTTTGGCGCTTAAGGGCTATAAGACGGTCATCATCGATTTCGATGTGGGCCTGCGTAATCTTGACCTGATCATGAACTGCGAACGCCGCGTCGTGTTCGACTTCATCAACGTCATCAACGGTGAAGCCTCCCTCAAGCAAGCGCTGATCAAGGACAAGAAAGTAGAAAACCTCTACATCCTGCCTGCCTCGCAAACCCGCGACAAGGATGCCTTGTCACAGGAAGGCGTGCAGAAGATCCTGGATGACCTGAAAGCCGACTTCGACTACATCGTCTGCGATTCGCCTGCAGGCATCGAGAAAGGCGCACTGATGGCGATGTACTTTGCTGACAAGGCCATCGTGGTCACCAACCCCGAAGTTTCCTCTGTCCGCGATTCCGACCGCATTCTTGGCATTCTGCACAGCAAGACACTGCGCGCCGAACAAGGTCGCGAGCCCGTCGAGGAGCATCTGCTGCTGACCCGCTACGACCCCGAGCGCGTTGAAAAAGGCGAGATGCTGAGCGTGAAAGACGTCGAGGAAATCCTCGCCATTCCGTTGCTGGGCGTGGTCCCCGAATCGAAAGCCGTGCTGAAAGCCTCGAACCAGGGCGTTCCCATCATTCACGATTTTGAAAGCGATGCCGGCCAGGCGTACGAAGACGCTGTCCGCCGCTTCCTGGGTGAAAATGTCGAACACCGTTTCCTGTCAGCGGCGAAGAAAGGCTTCTTCTCCCGCATGTTTGGAGGCCGCCAATGAGTTTCATGGACTACTTCCGCTCACGGCGCCCGACCACGGCATCCGTCGCCAAGGAACGCCTCCAGATCATCGTTGCGCACGAGCGCACCAATCGTGGTCAACCTGACTATCTTCCGGCCCTGCAGCGCGACTTGCTCGAGGTCATTCGCAAATACGTGGCCATCGATGAAGACCAGATTTCGGTCAGCCTCGACAAGGCAGAAAACTGCGCTGTTCTGGAACTGAACGTCACCCTTCCGGGTGGCGCCACGTTGACCAGCAGCAGCCACTGATCAGCATCGATACAGCAAAACAAGAAGGGGCCCTGTGGCCCCTTCTTGTTTTTGACTGCCAGCACGCAACGCGGGGATTCAGCCCTGCAGCGCCGCCAATGCAGGCGCAGACTCATAGAAGCTACCGAGTTGTGCCTTCACGCGTTCACGCAGGTAATTCCTGACCACCTCGCGCTCCAACACTTCTGGCAACCACTGCTGCAAATGCGTGGTCACCCACGGGCGATCGTAACCCAATGTCGCCAGCCAGGGTGCCAGCGCCTTCTGCCCGTTTTCCTGGTAGAAAGCCTGCACACCGGTGGCTATCCAGGCGGAGACATGCGGGCTGATGCGCACGTCGCGCCAAATGTCTTCAATGAGACTGGCGCTTTTTTCCCACTGATCCTCTGGCAGGCGTTTGACCACATCACGCAACGTTGCTTCATTGGCCATGGTCCAGAAGTGATCGGACACTTTCACGATATTGGACGCATTCAGCGCGTTATCGAGGAATTTCTCAGAAATACTGAGCGTGCGCTTGATGTTGGACTGGATGTAACCCTTGATGGCTTTTTCGGCGGCATGCTCAAGATTGGGAGCCGCCTTGTCGAGCACGCCCTTACCCAATTTCATCAGTGAACCCATGCCCGGCACCTTCATGGCGACGTTATTCTCACTCAACAGGTAATCCTTGATGCCGTAATAAAGCACATCAGAGATCAAACCACTGTAAAGCGGACTGGCCATCACGGAGCGGATCAGCTGCCCACGCAACTCATCAAGTTGGGCCAGTTGCTGCACCGCGCGATCGTAGTGGCCACGGGTGATGAAATGACTGAGTTTCACATCCTTGTTGTTGTCGGCACTGCGCAGGGCTTGCCCAACGGCGATGATCGTTTCCTTGAGTTCCTGAGTGACAGGCGCACTCTGGACCAACGTTATCAGATAGGCCTGAACTCGTTCTGCCGGTAAAATTTCGGCCAGGGTCACACTCTGCAAACGCTCATAAAGCGCCTCTGTTTCCAATGCGAGCTGCTCTCGCAACGCATCACCGGTGAGATTGCGCATGACATGTTCTACGTGGGCATCACGCAGGCGCACCAGCGCTGCGTCTGCAATTTCAGTCGCCATAATTCCCTCTGATTTTTAATTGTCGTGCGGTGTGTCAGGACGACATCATTTCATGCTGATGCCGGTATTGTGAAGGGGTTTTTCCCGTCCACCTTTTAAAAGCGCGACCGAAATTGGAAGGATCGTTGTAGCCCAATAACGCCGCGATTTCGTCAATGGGTTTGGCCGTGTGCCGCAAATAATCAATGGCCTGACTTTTGCGGATATCGTCGAGAATTTCCTGAAAGCTGGTCCCCAATTGCTGCAATCGCCGCTTGAACGTACGACCCGACATGAAACACTGTTCGGCAACCACGTCGAGTTTGGGAAATCGCTGGCTGCTGCTCAGAATAATGTGCCTCACCCGGGCAATGATGGATTCATTTTCTTCCAGCATGGCAAGCTCTCTCTTGCATTGTTCCTCAGCGAGCTTGCGCGATGTGGGATCGGAAAGCCCTAGCTTCTGCGAGAGTAACCCGATCGGAATACGGATTTGATTGGCTTCGGCGCCATAAATCACTTGCCGTTCGGGCAAATGTTGTAGCATGACTTCATGATAGGCCGGTCTCGGTATCCGCCAGCAACTACTCACACCATCCGGAATTTGCCCCAACAAATTCAACCCCATTACCGCAAACCCGGTCATGAAGGATTCCAGAATGAACGTTTCGACATCGCCAAGATCGATGGTCGGAGTCATTTCGAGAATGGCGTGTTCGCCCTGTTGGTAAAAACGCGTGTCCAACAATCCGAAACGGGTTTTGAAATACTTGACCCCCAGCTCGATAGCATCGCCCAGCGTCTCACTGCTCATCGCCGCATAACCCAGGAACCCGTGCGCAGAAAGCTTGAGCTGAAACCCGAACAGCAATCCGAGCGCAGGCTCCTGCGTGAGTTTCATTGCGTTCCGCATCAGCTTCAACATGCTTTGTGCAGGCACACGATCATCGACGCGATGGAGCTGCATCTCATCAATACCGGTACCGGACAGCAGTGCCTCACGCGAAATTCCACGCGCACACACCATCTCCACCAACATTTTTGCGTAGGTGACGCTTACGCTATGTCGATCAAACTCGGTATGAATCGTAATGACACACCTCCTGTCCATCAGTGCCAGCGGAGGCCTGAAAATACTATGTATACAAGCAGCATGGCAAGCCTTTGCCGTGACGCTACCAGGCCAACGTGAGTCGCATTCTCACACTATTGCTGAATGATGATCTCGATTCGACGGTTGCGTTCGCGATTTTCGACGCTGGTATTGGCTACCAGTGCGCGTGTATCACCGTAACTCACCAAGGTCATACGATCCGGTGAAATCTCTGCAGTCTTCAACAATTCAACCAGAACGGCGCTGGCACGACTGGCGGCAAATTCCCAATTGGATCGATAGCGCGCGGTGTTAATGGCCACGTCATCGGTATAACCTGCAACAGTGAACACTGCGTCCATTTTTTTCAAGGCTGCACGCACGGTCGCCAGGACGGGCAAATAGGCAGGACGCAGGGTGGTTGCCTCGGGCGCAAAGGCCGCTTTTTCAGGAATACGAATCACAATGTAACGATCTACGGCTTCGACCTCCAGCAGACCTTGCTCGATGGGGGCCTTCAAGGCAAGCGCGGTGCGCAGGGCAACCGTCTGTGAGGCCGGTTCAGCTGCGTGAGCGTGCAACGATGACAACAGCAGGCAAAGACACAAACACTGCCGCCCCCCGAACAGTAACGCCTGCAACGTATGCCGGAAAAACGTTGTCGGTCGCCCAACCCCTGGCTGTAGAAAAAAACGGCTGTGCCTGGCAAACCCGCTCGGCATGATTCGACGCTCCCCCTCAATGAATGGCCACCCATCCTCCAGTCTAGACCCAAACCGCACGCATACAGGGTGCATCGACTCGCAATCACCTTGACCCACTCCTGCCCCTTGAGTACCTTTGCGCTTTGTTTTAATCAGGGGTTTCCCATGTCAGAACCTGTCAATTTCGAAGCCGCCCTTGGCGAACTGCAAGCGATCGTCGAGAAGATGGAACACGGCAACTTGAGCCTGGAAGCATCGCTGTCCGCCTTCGAACAAGGCATCCGCCTGACGCAGCAATGCCAGAAGTCGCTGGCCGACGCCGAGCAAAAGGTTCAGATCCTGCTGAGCAAATCCGGAGAAGAATCGCTGTCGCCGTTTACAGACACCGGGCGCTCCCCCGCATGAGTTTTGATCTTGCAGACTATCTGCAGACCTGCCAGCAGCGGGTCAATGACCGCATGCAGTTCTGGCTGGCCCAGCAAAGCCCGTTGGCGCCTGCACTGGCTGAGGCCATGCGTTATGCTGTCATGATCGGTGGCAAGCGGCTGCGTCCCGTACTCGCCTATGCTGCCGCAGAAGCCCTGGGCGCCGATCCGGATCAGGCCAGTGATGCCGCCAGTGCCCTGGAGGTGCTGCATTCCTATTCGCTGGTGCACGACGATTTACCTGCAATGGATGACGACGAACTGCGTCGCGGCCAGCCGACCTGCCACATCGCATTTGGCGAAGCGACCGCCATTCTTGCTGGTGATTCCCTGCAATGCCTGGCGTTTGAAATCCTGTCGGGAAGCGATCTCGCCTGCATGAACGCCAGCACCAAGGTGGCCATGGTACACACGCTTGCCACTGCCAGCGGCACACACGGCATGGCCGGCGGACAAGCGCTGGATCTCGACGCCGAAGGCAAATCCCTGACCCTCCAGCAACTGGAAACGATCCACCGTCTCAAAACCGGCCACCTGATCCGGGCGGCGGTAAAAATGGGCGCCCTGACCGCCAGCGCCGAAACCACCGCACTGGCAGCACTGGATCGCTATGCCGATGCCGTGGGACTTGCCTTCCAGGTGCATGATGACATTCTGGACGTCATCGGTGATACGGCGGTGCTCGGCAAAAAGCAGGGCGCCGATGAAGCACTGGAAAAAGCCACTTACCCCAAACTGTTGGGGCTGGAAGCGGCCAAGGCACTGGCGCTGCAGCTTCGTGATCAAGCACTGGATGCGATTGCAGGCTTTGATGAACGCGCTACGCCGCTACGGGCGCTGGCTGATTACATCGTGAACAGAAACCACTGATTCATGCCCGGTAGACGCACGCACGGCAAGGTTATTCGCGCGTTTCCACCGCGAGAGAAGCCTCGCGTGCATGCTTTTTGGGATCAAGGGATGTGCCAACGCGACGTATACCTTTATAATCCCGCCCCTACCGTCATGGCTTGAAGGCGATGTTGTCCACGCACCATGTTTAACGAAATCCCGCTCAGTCGCCCCCACACTCCCCTGCTCGACCTCGTCGACAGCCCGGCACAACTGCGCGCGCTTCCCGAAGAGGATCTACCGCAGCTGGTCAACGAACTGCGCCAGTATCTGCTGTACTGCGTCGGCAAAACGGGAGGGCATTTCGGTGCAGGCCTGGGAGTGGTTGAACTGACCGTGGCGCTACATTATGTCTACAACACGCCCGATGATCGCTTGGTGTGGGATGTGGGTCACCAAGCCTATCCGCACAAGATCCTGACCGGTCGCCGCGACACCATGCTCAGCATTCGCCAACGTGACGGCCTGGCCGGATTCCCCAAGCGCGATGAGAGCCTCTACGATACGTTCGGCGTCGGCCACTCCAGCACCTCGATCAGTGCCGCCCTGGGCATGGCCATCGGTGCGGCGATGCAGAAGCGCGACAACCAGATGGTCGCCATCATCGGTGACGGCGCCATCACGGCCGGCATGGCCTTTGAGGCGCTCAATCACGCCGGCCACACCAAGTCAGACATGCTGGTCATTCTCAATGACAACGAGATGTCGATTTCGGAAAATGTCGGCGGCCTGTCGAATTATTTCTCGCGTATCTGGGCGAGCCGCACCTATAACGCCTTGCGTGAGGGTGGCAAGAAAGTGTTGGTGAACATGCCCACCGCCTGGGAATTCGCCCGTCGCACCGAAGAACACATGAAAGGCATGGTGTCGCCCGGCACCCTGTTCGAAGAGTTGGGATTCAATTACATCGGCCCGATCGACGGCCATGACCTGCCCAAACTGATTACTTATCTGAACAAGCTCAAGGCGCTGCCTGGCCCACAACTGCTTCATGTCATGACGCAAAAAGGCCGTGGCTTTTTGCCGGCGGAACGCGACCCCATCGGTTACCACGCCCTCAACAAGATCGAGCCCAAGCCGGTCGTTGAAGTCGCGCAAAAGAAACCTTCGGGGCCCAAGTATTCCGATATCTTTGGCCAGTTCCTCTGCGACATGGCGGCGCGCGACCAGAAGCTGGTCGGCATAACGCCTGCCATGCGGGAAGGCTCGGGCATGGTGGAGTTTTCCAAGCGTTTTCCACGCCAGTACCAGGATGTTGCCATTGCGGAGCAGCATGCAGTGACCTTGGCTGCTGGCCTTGCCTGTGAAGGCATGAAACCGGTTGTGGCGATTTATTCCACCTTCCTGCAGCGGGCTTACGACCAGCTCATCCACGATGTCGCCCTGCAAAATCTCGATGTCACCTTCGGTATTGATCGCGCGGGCATCGTCGGTGAAGACGGCCCAACCCATGCCGGTGCCTTCGATCTGAGCTTCCTGCGTTGCATTCCCAATATGCTGGTGATGGCGCCTTCCGACGAAAACGAGTGCAGGCAGATGCTCTACACGGGCTATCAACATGTCGGCCCCGCCGCGATACGTTACCCGCGCGGAACCGGCCCCGGTACGCCTCTCGAGCAGACCATGTCGGCGCTGCCCATTGGCAAGGGAGTCATTCGCCGTGAAGGCAAGGGGCTTGCCATCCTGTGCTTTGGCGCACCACTCACTGCCTGCCGCAAGGTGGCTGAGCTTCTGGATGCCACGCTGGTCGACATGCGGTTTGTCAAACCTCTTGATGAAACCTTGATCCTCGAAATGGCGGATCGCCATGAGCTTCTGGTCACCGTTGAAGAGAACACCGTCAAAGGAGGGGCCGGTTCGGCGGTCAATGAATTCCTGGCGTCGGTGGCGCTGACCATGCCGATCCTGAACCTCGGCATGCCCGATTACTTTGTCGAGCACGGCAAGCCGTCGGAACTCACGCAGGAGTGCGGCCTTGATGCCGAAGGCATCGAGAAATCCATCCGCGAACGCCTGCGCCTGCTGTCAGAAAAGCAGAACGCCATCAAAAACGCCGTCTGAAAGTGGCGGGGCCTCTTGCTGGTCCCGCTGTCTCATTCTGCCCCCTTGCCACTCCCCCATATATAGCGACTGTCCTCTCAAACAGAGCCTCCTCGCATACAGACTGTTCTCACATACAGACTCTCTTGGCACACAGACTCTCTTGGCACACAGACTCTGCCCGCTCACCGACACTGCCCGCAGCCCGACAGCCAGGATCCCAAAAGCCTGCTAGTCTTTTCAGACTGATCTTTTTTTAAACGGGGCGATCATGAAGGGGATGGGTAAGCGCATCTTTGGCTTGTGTGCCGATACGTTTGGCTTGAACAAACGTATGCAGGGCCCCCAGGCATTGGTGTTGCGTCTGCACCGGATCCTGCCAGAAAGCGCGTTCGAGAAACTGCGCTTTCAACGCCAACACGCGCTCAGCGAGGACGGTCTCGACCACCTGCTGACACTGCTGAAACGCAAATACACGCTCATTCATCTGGATGACTATCTGGCGCTCGAACCGCACCAGTTTCCCCGCCGGGAACGCTTTGCCTGCCTCACGCTGGATGATGGTTGGCAGGATAATTTCGTTTATGGTTTCCCGCTGCTGAAAGCACATGATGCCCCGGTGTCCATTTTTCTGACCGAAGGTTACATGGGGACGGACAAGCCGTTCTGGTGGCAGGTGCTGGGCGATGCCTTCCATGAAAGCCTGCACCATGCCGACAAGGAAAAACTGCTGCAGGCCCATGTGACGGCGCTCGATCCGAATGCCCGGGATTTCACCGATATCGATTCCTTTTTCAGCTGGGTCTATTGTCTCGATGAACCGCAGCGCATCGAACTCGCCCGTGCAGTTTCGCCGTTAGTTGAATCCTTGCAGGGTATCGCGATGAACTGGGAACAAGCCCGTATCATGGGCGACAGTGGTCTGGTGCGGTTCGGTGCACAATCCTGCAGCCATTTGCCTCTTTCGCTGCAAGACGAAGAAGCCGCAATGGAAGAGATCAAGCGCGCCTACGCCATGTTCTCGACGCATGGGGAAATCGTCTTCAACCGTTTATTCTGCTATCCGCAAGGCGGCTTGAATGAGCGCGTCATGGCCATGGTAGCAGCGGCAGGCTTCAGCGGCGCGGTTTCAAATTTTTCATGTTATGCTTCGCGACAGGTGCGCGAGCGCTATCGATTGCCACGGCTGAACATCACGGAAGCCCTGGCGCGGGATCCTGCGCTGCTCAGCTATCGTTTGCTGAAAGTGGGCACTCAGCGTGGCCGTTTGCTTGCTTCCGCAAAAACCGGCGCCATGACACCAACTCTCTGAACTGTTTCCTCCGTATTGCACGGGGATGATTGCTGCCCCGGAATTCACCCATGGCCCGCACCCTTTTATACGGCATTCTTGCCGCCTTGTTTTTCAGCACGACTTTTCTTCTCAATCGGGTCATCAGCCTGGATGGCGGACACTGGTTGTGGTCGGCCATTCTGCGCTATGGCTTTGTGCTGGTGTTTCTGTTGCTGGGGTTATCACTGACCGGGCGCATGCGCCTGCTACTCGCTGCCGTTACCATTTATCGCGAGCATTGGTTGTTCTGGACAATCACCGGTAGCATCGGCATGGGCATTTTCTACAGCACGATTTGTTTCAGCGCCGCCTACGCGCCCAGCTGGGTCATCGCCGCCACCTGGCAATCCACGATTTTGTTGACACCACTGGTATTACTGGGGTTTGGCAGGCGGGTGCCGATAAAAGGGCTGACGTTTGCCTTTCTCATCTTCGTCGGTGTATTGCTGATCAACGCACAGCACGCCCAGGAAACCTCACTGGAAATGGCCTTGCTGGGCGCTGTTCCCGCGCTGATTTCGGCGCTGGCTTATCCGGTCGGCAACCAGCTCGTATGGGAAGCACGTAAAGGCGAGCGTTATAAAAAATTTATTCCCCACATCGAACACCCCGAACTCGACAACAGTTTTTGCAAGATACTGGTGCTCACGCTGGGATCGATTCCGTTCTGGCTGATTTTGTTGGCGCTGACACAGCCACCTCCGCCTGTGGATTCGCAAATATTGCACACCGCCGTGATCGCGTTGTTCTCCGGCATCATTGCCTATTCACTGTTTTTGGTTGCTCGCCATCGCGCCCAGAATTCATTTGAAATTACCGCAGTCGACGCCACCCAGGCGTTTGAAGCCATTTTCACCCTGCTGGGCGAAATCATCCTGTTGGGCGCGGCACTGCCTGACATGACCAGCATGGCAGGCGTTATGCTGATCGTGGTCGGCGTGCTGTGCTATACCTTGTTCCAGTCCAAGGTTGAAGACACCTGAATTCCCGCCCGTCAGCACGGCTGACCTGCATCACGCGGCAGCACAGCGGCACAGCGTGCCAAACTGTGCAATAACCCAGCGGTCAAACCTTGTTACAGTTGCAAACCACAGCAAGGACTTGCCCGTCGCCAGAGTCAATGGACAAGCCGGAACGACCTGATAAGGTTGGGAAAAGCCCCGTCTGCCCCGCCTTTTCAGGGAGTCCCCATGCAATTTGATTTTGCCACCACTCCGCAGGTCATGGTTCGCCCCGGCATCATGCTGCGTCCCCAGGAATGGTTGCCAGCGCCCGCCCGCCGCTTGTTCATCATTACCGATCCCGGTCTGATGCAGGCAGGCGTTGTCACACCCGTGGCGGACGCATTGCGCCGACACGGGTGCAACGTCACCATCTATCACGAAGTGGAAGCTGATCCGCCTGAAGCGCGTGTGCAGGCCACCGTTACCGCTGCCCTCGCCGCGCAAGCCGACACGGTGATAGGACTGGGTGGTGGCAGCTCGATGGACACGGCGAAGCTGGTGGCATTGCTCGCAGCCACGCCGCAGGCCCTGGAAAACATTTATGGTATCGGTTTCGCCCGCGGCCCACGCTTGCCGTTAATCCAGGTGCCCACCACAGCCGGCACCGGTTCGGAAGTGACCCCCATTGCCATCGTTACCACCCCCAGCCACGAGAAAAAAGGCGTCGTGTCACCGTTGCTGTACCCTGACCTGGCCATTCTGGACGCGGAACTCACACTGGGTTTGCCGCCTGCCATCACGGCCATGACCGGTATTGACGCCATGGTCCACGCCATTGAAGCCTACACCTCCAAGCTCAAGAAAAATCCACTGGCCGATGCCCTCGCCCGCGAAGCCCTGCGCCTGCTCTACGTGAATTTGCCCCTGGTACTGGAAAACGGCCGCGATATCGCTGCACGTTCAGCCATGCTCACGGGTTCGATGATGGCAGGCATGGCTTTTGCGAATGCGCCTGTGGCCGCCGTGCATGCCCTCGCCTACCCGTTGGGCGGGCATTTTCACGTCCCGCACGGCTTGAGTAACGCCCTGGTGTTGGGGCCCGTGCTGCGTTACAACCTGCCCGCAGCAGAACGCGCCTATGCCGAGCTCGCCGGCGTGATTGCCCCGGACCAACGCTTCGGAAGCGTCCAGGAGGCAGCAGCGTGGTTTGTCCGCGAAATGGCTGCCATGGTCGCCCGCATGCCCATGGCGCAGCGCTTACGCGATGTGGGCGTCACTGAAGCCGATCTTGACCTGCTGGCCACCGATGCGATGAAAATCGAACGCCTGTTGGTCAACAATCCGCGCCCGATGACGCTGGAAGGCGCACGCGCCATTTATGCGGAACAATGGTGACTACACCCTTGCATTTACGAATTACCTTTGACTTACGGAGACCCCATGGCCGCAGAACGCGCAACCCGCGATCAATTCGCCATCTTTCTGCCTCTGGCCACACGCTGGATGGACAACGACGTCTATGGTCACGTCAATAACGTACAGTATTACAGTTTTTTCGATACGGCGGTGAATCACTACCTGATCAAGACCGGCTGGCTGGACATCCATAACGGCGATACCGTGGGGCTGGTGGTCGAGACGCGCTGCACCTATCACGCGTCCGTCGCCTTTCCGGACATGTTGGAAATAGGCCTGCGGGTGGATCGCATCGGCAATTCCAGCGTGAAGTATGTATTGGGCATCTTTCGCGAGGGCGAGACATTCGCCGCTGCCGAAGGTTATTTCGTTCATGTCTATGTGGAGCGTGCCAGCAATCGCCCTGTGAAGCTTCCGGAGCCTCTTCGCGCTGTACTTGAACCGTTATTGGTTCCGGCACTTGAGTGTTCAACACCACCATCCAACGGCCAAACAGCAGGAGCCTGAACATGTCGCCCTCATTGAAAGAATCACGTTTGTGCCGATCACAGGCATTCATTGACGGACAGTGGTGCAATGCAGATTCCGGCGAACGGTTTGCAGTCACGAATCCGGCGACAGGTGAAACCCTTTGCGAGGTTCCGCGCATGGGGGCGGCGGAAACCGAACGCGCCATTGCAGCGGCCGATCGTGCGCGTGCAGGCTGGGCAAAACTCGCCGCCAAGGAGCGTGCCACGCTCCTGCGTCGCTGGTACCAGTTGATGCTGGAACATCATGAAGATCTCGCCCTGCTGCTTACGCTCGAACAGGGCAAGCCACTGGCCGAATCCCGCGGCGAGGTGCTCTATGGTGCCTCGTTCATCGAGTGGTTCGCCGAAGAAGCCAAACGCGTGTATGGCGATGTCATTCCCGGTTTTACTGCTGATCGACGCATCATGGTCATCAAGCAGCCGGTGGGCGTTGTCGCGGCAATTACCCCCTGGAATTTTCCCAATGCCATGATAACGCGCAAGCTGGGGCCCGCCCTGGCAGCCGGTTGCACGATCGTTCTCAAGCCGGCCTCCGAAACGCCCCTTAGCGCCCTCGCACTGGCCGTACTTGCCGAGGAAGCCGGTATTCCTGCCGGGGTCATCAATGTCGTAACAGGATCCGCCGGAATTATTGGCCCCACCTTGACCCGCAGCCCTGTGGTAAGAAAAATCTCCTTCACGGGTTCCACCGATGTCGGCCGCCGACTGATGGCGGAATCCGCTGATACCTTGAAGAAAATGTCCCTGGAACTCGGCGGCAATGCTCCCTTTATCGTCTTCGACGATGCCGATCTTGATGCTGCCGTACAGGGTGTCATGGCATCCAAATTCCGCAATTCCGGACAAACCTGTGTTTGCACCAACCGCATCCTGGTGCAGTCCTCGGTGCACGACGCCTTCGTAGAAAAGCTCTCTAACGCCATGACCAAGCTGCAGGTTGGCGCCGGCATTGACAACGGCGTGAATCAGGGGCCACTGATCAACCAGGCGGCCGTCAACCGTCTTGAGGCCCTGCTTTCCGACTTACAGGAAAGTGGCGCCAGTATCGTCTGTGGCGGCAAACGTCATGCATTGGGCGGCACATTCTTCGAACCAACGTTGATTACTGGCGTCAATAATCGCAGCAAACTGGCTCAAGAGGAATTATTCGGCCCGATAGCAACCGTGATTGCTTTCGACACCGAGGAAGACGCCATTGCTCTGGCCAATGACAGCGAATTCGGGCTGGCGTCCTATTTTTATACCCGCGATTTGAATCGCATGTTCCGAGTTTCCGAGCAACTCGAATACGGAATGGTGGGAGTCAATGAAGGCATCATTTCCACGGAAGTGGCACCTTTTGGCGGTGTAAAAGCATCCGGCATGGGGCGCGAAGGATCGAAATATGGTATTTCGGATTACATGGAAATCAAATACATATGCATTGGCGGCGTGAAATAAGGCCGCCTTTCTACCTCGTTATTCATCGTTTCCTTTCCTGTCGACGACCACTTCGAAACCGGCACCGCGAACACACCGGTTTCGCGGGTTGACCTTTGCGACATCCGCCCTCGTCGCCACAGCCAGCGTCAACCACTCATTGCAAACATAGTATTCGGACAGGCTGCGCAGTCTTAACGCCTGATCCAATACGACCGTCCCATAACAAGAAATCACACGGAATATTGCAATGACAAAGGAATCTGGTATGCGCCGGTTAACCGCGCGCGCAGCATTGGCTGTCGGGGTATCGTTTCTCCTGCTATTCACCACACTGATGTCAAGCCGGTCATTCGCGGCTGACAATGAAGCCTCATGCAATCCCATCGGGTTGCATACCTGTACACTGCCATTTCCCAGCAACTTCTACAGCGTGCCTGATAACGCCTCCCCTACGGGAATCCGTCTCCATATTCCGGAGGCCGCCATTCGTGCCGATCTACTGAAAGACGTGCCGGCGTCGATCAACATCCAGAAAATTGCCAATAGTTCCAGCGGCTTTTCAGCGGCTTCCGCTGTGCTTTTCGAGGTGGACCAACAACCCGATGAAAAAACCTTGCCCGAATCCGGCGGGGAAACCGTATATGCGTTCGATCTGGACACGGGTGCAAGCATTCCCCTTCGAGCTCAGGTCAACCGTTACGCGCGTTCGAAAAAAGTCAGCAGCCCCTCGCACATCGTGGAAATATTTCCACGTTCGCGCTGGCAATATGGAAGTCGCGTGGTGGTCGCGCTCACCCGCTCTCTCAAGCCGAAGGTCGGCGGTGAATTCACCCCGACAATGGGGTTTCAGCAGGCACTGAATGACGACGATTCAGCCCTGCATCAGGAATACAGCGCCGCTATCGATCTACTGGAAAGCAAAGGGATTGCAAAAAGCAGCCTGCTATCGGCCACCTACTTTACCGTGCGCACGGAAAATGAAGTCACGGGGCCAATGCGTCATGTCATTCAACAAACCTTGGCAGCAGACCACCCCATACGCAACGTGAAAACCTATTATCAGGCACTCGGGCCCATCGCTGCCTATGTCAAAGGTGAAGTCCGTGTTCTCGACTACCGTAACGCCGATGGTCTCGTCGACTATACGCTGACACCGCGCGAAGACTGGTTGCGGTTTCGTTTGAGCCTGCCTCGCCATGCGGCAGCGACCGGGGCACCCATCATGATCTACGGGCACGGTTTGAGTGTTTTCAAGGAAACCGATGTTACGGTTGCACAAACCAATGCCCATCGCGGCGTGGCGACGCTGTCGATTGATCAACCCAATCACGGCACGCGCATACGCAAGGATGGCGGCTACGTATTCAGCCTGCTATCCACTGAAAACGTTGGGCGACTGCTGGGAATGGTGTCGCAATCGCCCATTGATTTCATGTCCTTGTATCAAGCCGCACGAACCTCTTTTGGCAACATTGATGCACTACCGCACTCAAAACGCCGTGGCAATGGAGATGGCATTCCTGACCTCAACACGCAACGTATTTATTATGGGGGAACTTCGCTGGGAGGCGTTCTGGGGCTGACGTTCGTCTCGCTGGCACCCGAGCTGAAAGGATCATTTACCCATGTCACTGGTGTAGGCATTACCTCGATCCTGTCGACATCCGTCTTGTGGACCAGCGTGTTCAGCAATCTCGAGCCTCGCGAGGCCAACGGCGCAGAAGCGCTGCTGTTGCGTGCAGCCATTCAACACGAACTGGATTACGGGGATGCCATCAATTTCGTGCAATACATAAGAAATCCACCACCGGGTATTCTGCCCAAACCGGCTGCCATGGTGATCGGTATGGGCGATACCATTGTGCCCAATCCGTCATCACAAGCGCTGGCCGAAATTGCCCAGTTGCCACTGGCGGGTAGCGCCCTGTTTGAGATGCCCGACGTTACCCGTACTGACGAATTCGTGGAGGGTTATGGCATCAAGCAGTTCCGTTCGCTCACGCACCTGTATGCCCCCATCGACAACCTGGTGGCACACGTAAGTTTTTTGCGTAGAAGCATGTCGCGCGAACTGGGATTATGGCTGGATCAACGCGAGGCACAACCTTGAAACTGGCGCAGGCATTCGGGAGTAATCCGGTTCGCGCATATTGTGAGCCGGGCAAGTCAGTTCAGTGATAAGCCCGGTAAACAAAAAACGGATCGGAGGCGAGACATCGCTTTCGGTAATGTGAATAAGCAAAAAAACTGCTGGTGGATTGCGGCTCAAGCAACTGAGGGAGCAGCAATCCCCGCGCTTGACCAACGGGGATCCGGAGGCTTCCTCGCGGAAGCAGGACCCTGCGCCTGGCCGTTATCACGGAGAGCGCAGCATCCTCACCACTGTCGATACCGCTCAACATCAGCGTTTCAACATCGACACTGCATTCCTCTTTCAGCCGCTCAAAGACCAAGGAGTGACGACGCAGCATGTGCGCCATCCAATCCAGGTGATCAGCAACATAATAGGCCTGCGGGAGTTCAATCGGCGCATGCAGGCGCAAATGTCGATGATTGACGAACCCGATCTCTGTAATTTCCAGAGTATCGAGGCGACGTAGCGGCAGACGGGTGATCGGTTCGTGCGGGTGCTCGACAAAATCGGCATGGAGTACGCAATGCGAAGCCAGGTGGCTTACCCTGTGCTTTTCACAGTTTGCCAGAACATCCGCCGCTTTGACTCGCAGCAATTCAAGAAACTGGCGGATGCAAAAAAGCTGCTTGCTGCGTCGCAACTGGATATTGCGAAACGTCGGATACACGCCATCCTTGGGATCCATCCGGGTTTCAAGCAAGAAAGACAAGGCACCACCCAATCCCGCCTTGTTGCGGAACACCCGTGCGGTGATGCCCCCATGGGTCAGCGGTTGGCGGGTAGAGCCGATTTCCTTGATATAACGTTGTGCATGCAAGCCACCACGCGTTATTGCGTCGAGAAACGGCTGCAGAATCGAAGCTTCGCAAAAACCTTGTATGTCCTGGGTCACACCCGGATTGTTGGCCGCATCCAGTTGCACATCGAAGGTCGTCATGTAACCTTCGAGCCCCAACGATTTACGTTTGAGCGCCGCCGATTCATGAGCATCGAGCACGACATGAGGCTGAATACGCGCGAGCGCCTGATCCAGGGCACGACTTTCCGGCTGGGAAAGCAAGACATAATCACGATTGAGATTGACGTCATTCGCATTCTTGCTGCTATCGGCATCCCGCCCGTCAGGATTGGCGTTAGGAAGAAGATAGAGGTCCATGACATCCAGCAGGCATTGCAGATCGCCATGCAAACATTGGCGCGCAATGACCAGCAATGCTTCACCACCCGCCGCTTCAGACGCGCCATGCTGCGAACCCACCAGCAACACCCGCAGTTTTGAAGCATCCGCATCACCCAGGCAACGCTGCAAGCGCAGTGCTGTCAGGGGCTGTCCCTTCACGGAATAGCCCCAGGTTTCCACTTGGGCGTCATCATGACCGGCAGCCAGCTCGTGCAGGAAGAGCGTCATCTCACACGAACGGGAAAAGCGAGCCCAGCCAGCGCTTTCCAAGGGGGTTTGCCACTTTGAATCAGGATCATGCAGACCCGACTCGAATAGACTCACGCTATCACTCACGAGACAGTGTTTGGGTGACAGGATAAATGAAAAATTCGCTGTCCTTTTTTAACAGAGGCGAATAGTCCGGATACCGGAATACGTTACTGGTCGAGCGAGGATCCAACAACAACAAGGCTTTCCGTCCCAGCGGCTGCGAAAGGTCAATCAGCAAATCCTGCGGCTGCAACAGCAATGTCTTTTCGACGCCACCCGCGAGCGTTGCCCCCTCTTTGAACGACGCGGCAGGATGGAAGCGGTTGGCCATCACCTTCACCGCGACTGGCACATTCGCTGTTTCCAGGCGGATTTGATGCAATTCGAGAAAACGTTTAAGGCGTTCTTCATGATCGGTCACGGCCAGGTACTTTGGCAGATCAACGAGATCCGCGCTTTCAATCTTGCGATGATCCCGAAAAATCAGTGTCTCCAGTTGACGCGTATCCAGACGACGCAATGCCAATGCCATTTCCGGATGCGCCTTGTCGGCCACGTAGTGTGATTTCAGGGGGACCGCACCGCTGGTCGCCTCAAGACGGGACCGCTGTACATGAGCCATGATCCGGAATTGATTGTCGGCCACCACGGCCAGGAATTCGCGCAAACAAATCAATTGGCGCCCCACTCGCTCCCGGATATTGCGGTAGGTGGGATGTGGATCATCGCGTGAATCCAGCCGGGTTTCCACGAGAAACGACAATGGCCCGTGAATACCGGCCATGTTGCGAAAATTCTGCAGTGTAAGACCGCCGTGTGTCAGTGGCTGTCGAATGTCGATAATCTCGCCAATATAACGATGTGCGGGCAAGCCCTTTTTCGTGACGCGTTTTAGAATTTCCGGCAGCATTTCATTGAAAGCGAAATCGCGAAGGGATGCAGGAACGGCGGGGTTGTTGGCGCTTTCAAATTGCGCATAAAAATCGGTGAGATAACCCTGTTTGGCCAACGTCAATCGTTTCAGCAAAGCAGACTCATGCGAATCGAGTATGACATCCGGCTGAAAGCGTTCCAGTGCTTTAACAAGTACACGGGATTCCGGTTGACTCATCAAGACGAAATCCGTGTTGATGTTGATCATGTTGGCGTTGGAACGACGCAACAGATCCCGCCCATCAGGGTTGGCGTCAGGGATCAGAATGATATCCATTGTTTCGCGAAGTGCGCGAAGATCTCCCGCAATGAGATCGCGCGCAATCACCAACATGGCCTCGCCACCGGCAGGCTCGGCCGCACCATGCTGCGAGCCGATGAGCATGACCTTCAGTCGCGGGCCGGAGGACTGGACGCCACCCGGCGTTCCGAAGACCAGGGCCAACATTGCTCGCCCCTGCACGGTATCGCCCAGGGTTTCCAGCGTTATTCCCGTATCGGCCTTGGCGGCTAACCTCATGAACTCCGTTATTTCATCGGCTCGACTGACGCGCGTGAAATTGATTTTTTCCAGCGGCGTTGGCGCGGAAAAACCCGCCACCGCCGGCACAGACAACGTCAAGCCCGTCAACAATGCAAAACAGAACGCCAACCACCGCTTAGCCATGAATACGTCTCGCAACATTGATTCACTGTTTACCTTTCGAGCGTCCGTGCCAGATACGGTTCCTTTCACATCACGGAAAATATTGCATAACCTGCCACCGAGGCAATCAGTCCCGCCGCCATGTCATCCGCCATGATGCCCCATCCACCGTTGATCTTTTGATCCAGAATATTGACGGGCCATGGTTTCCAGATATCGAACACGCGGAACAACACAAACGCAAGCAGCACGGATGTCCAGGAGAAAGGCAGTAGCATCAACGCTATACCCATGCCCACGACTTCATCCCAGACAATGGACCCGTGATCGTGCACCCCCCAGTCTCGCGCGGATTTGTCGCAAACATAAACCCCAAGCACGGTAGCAGCGAGTAGCACTATCAAGTACCAGCCGATGGGCAACAACAATAAGGGCGCGAACACGACCGCTCCCACCACAGATCCCCAGGTGCCGGGGGCGGGCTTTATCAATCCTGCGCCAAAGCCTAGCGCAAGCAGATGGGCAGGATGAGTGATGTCTGCTCGGGTAATGTCTCTGTCCATTGAATGCCATTCCAAAAGTGAAGCGGGTCAAAAGTGTTGATAGCCGCCGGGGGCAACGGGTTTCCCACCCAGGGTGCACAAACCTGGCTGCTCCGTTATTTGTCCCACACGGGTAACGCGGATATCGAGCCGCATCGCCAGCGCATCTATTCGCGCACGTTCACTGGTCGGCGCAGTAAAACAGAGCTCATAGTCGTCCCCGCATTGCAGGCAATAATCCCGCCAGCCTGGCGGATCCGACAAGCGAGCCGACAAGACTGCGTACGGTTTATTCCAGCTCACGACAGGCAAGGAATCGATGTCAAGGCAGGCACCCACCGCTGATGCAGTCAGCACATGTTGCAGGTCTTGCAAAAATCCATCCGATATATCGATGCATGCCGTGGCAATGCCACGCAAAGCGGCTCCCAGCGTTAGCCGCGGCATGGGGGTTTCCAGTTTGTCTACCCACTCGCGGGAACACGTATCAGCCGCACCGCCAAGCGGATCAAACGGGTCACGAGCTATCTCATCACGAGCCTGATGCTGCCGAACCAGCAATCCCAGCCCACCCTGCCCCAACACGCCACTGACATAAACATCATCGCCCGGCTTTGCACCATCGCGTCTCAATGCGTATCCGGCGGGCACACTGCCAGTTACCTGGATCGTTATGGAGCAAGGACCTCGGGTGGTATCCCCTCCGATCAGGCGGATTCCAGCCCTCGAAGCAAGCTCAGAAAGGCCCTGCGAAAAGAATTGCAGCCATTGCGCATCTGGTTTGGGCAGTGTCAGCCCGAGCATGTACCAGAGCGGTTGCGCGCCCATGGCAGCCAGGTCGCTGAGGTTGACAGCAAGGGCTTTGTGTCCGAGCCGGGCAATATCCGTGTCTGCAAGAAAATGCACACCCTCGACCAGCGTATCGATCGACATGGCAAGTTGATGACCCGCTGGCGCCTGCATCAGCGCGCAATCATCTCCGATCCCCAGATCAACACCATCGCCATCACCATCACGAACAGAACGATCCAGAGGCTGGAAATATCGCCGAATCAACTCAAACTCGCTCACGAAGCGACCTCATCATCCTCGCAAAAATGGCGGCACACGCCCGGAAAACAAAAACGCGGATTACTCCGCGCTTTCGTCTGCTGCCTTGGCACCTTTGGCCAGTCGATGGGCATTCATCTCGTGATAACGCGCACGCTGCGCCACCTTGTCGAGAATGCCGTTCACGTACTTGTGGCTCTCGGTCGCTCCGAACATCTTGGCCAGCTCGATTCCCTCGTTGATCACAACGCGATAAGGCACATCAACGCGTTTCAGCAACTCATAGGTGCTCAAGCGCAAAATGGCACGCTCCACCTGATCAAGATCCGCCAGTTCCCGATCCAGAAACGGCTTGATGGCCGCGTCCAGTTCATCGATGAATTCAGGCACGCCATGCAGCAACTCATGAAAATAGCCGGAGTCAGTTTTTCGCAGGTCGTTATCGGTGCGAAATTGGGCTTCAATACCCGACAGACCATCACCAGTCATTTGCCACTGGTACAACGCCTGCGTGGCAAAACGACGCGCCTTGCGACGCGCTGCGGTTTTTTGCGAAAGGGATTTATCGTTCACATCCGCCTCTTACTTCGCAAGATTGCGCAGTACACTGACCATTTCGAGCGCGCTCATGGCGGCTTCGGCCCCTTTGTTACCGGCTTTGGTGCCGGAACGTTCGATGGCCTGTTCGATCGTGTCAGTGGTCAGCACGCCGAAAGCCACTGGAATTTCACTGTCCATCATCACATTGGCCAAGCCTTTGTTGCACTCACCGGCAACGAAATCAAAGTGCGGCGTGCCCCCACGAATAACCGCGCCCAATGCAATGATCGCGTCAGGCTTCTTGATCTGTGCCACTTTTTTCACCACCAGCGGAAGCTCATAGGCACCTGGCACGCGCACGACTTCAATGTTCTTTTCTTCAACGCCATGGCGCTTGAGAGTATCGATGGCACCTTGCAGCAGGCTTTCCACCACGAATGCGTTGAAACGCGCCACCACAATGGAAAAGCGTGCGTTGGTATCGCGAAAATCACCTTCAATAACGTTGATGCTCATGTCTTGTTTCCTGAATGAATGTATAAATTATTCAAAGCTTGAAGCAGTAATGTATTCAGCAATCTCCAGATCGAAACCGGAAATCGCGAAGAACCGCAGCGGCGAACTCAGCAGGCGCATTCTAGACACACCCAATTGCCGCAGAATCTGCGCACCGGTTCCGATGGTGCGATAAATGCCGGTGCCATCCCGCGTTTTCTGACGCACCGTAGGGCGACCGCTGTAATACCCTTCCAGCAGATCCAGCACATCATGTTGACGGAACGAATCACCCAACAGCAGGAACACGCCCGGTTTATCTGCCTGACTCATGTAACGCATGGCTTTTTCCAGGCTCCAGCCGCTGGCATCAGCCTTGACGGCGCCCATCAGGTCGCGCAAGGGATCAGCCACATGCACGCGCACGTACGGCGCATCGCAGGTACTCAAATCCCCATTGACCAGTGCCAGGTGCACCTGCCCCTCGATCAGGTCGCGATAAACATGCAATTCAAAATCACCAAAACGTGTCGGCATCGGTTCCTTGCGCAAGCATTCCACCGTGCGCTCGTTGACCGTGCGGTAGTGAATCAGATCCGCAATGGTGCCAATCTTGAGTCCGTGCAATTGCGCAAATTTCTCGAGATCCGGGCGACGCGCCATGGTGCCGTCTTCATTCATGATCTCAACGATCACTGCTGCAGGCTCAAAACCTGCCATGCGCGCCAGATCGCATCCCGCTTCGGTATGACCGGCACGACGCAATACACCACCAGGTTGCGCCATCAACGGGAATATATGCCCGGGCTGCACAATATCCGACGCTTTGGCATCTCGAGAGACCGCCACTTGCACAGTATGCGCACGATCCGCCGCCGAAATACCGGTCGTCACGCCTTCTGCCGCTTCAATCGACATGGTGAAATTGGTACCGTGAGCCGCGCCGTTATTGCTGACCATCAGGGGCAAATTGAGTTGCTGGCAACGCTCTTTGGTCAACGTCAGGCAAATCAGGCCGCGGGCATATTTGGCCATGAAATTGATATCTTCCGGACGCACCATGCTGGCGGCCATGATGATATCGCCTTCGTTTTCCCGATCTTCGTCATCCATCAGAATGACCATTTTGCCTTGACGCAGGTCTTCGACCAGCTCTTGTATCGAATTCAGTTCCACCGTTTTTCTCCGGTTGTTGCTTATATCACCAATGTTGCTTGCATCATTGATTTTTCAGAAAACCGTGCTGCGCCAGAAAGCCCAGCGTTATTCCTTCTTTTTGCGAACCACCTGATTGCAGGCGCTCGACGTAACGGGCAATAAGATCGACCTCCAGATTGACGGCCGCACCAGTACGCCATTCATTCACCGTGGTTTCCTCTGCGGTGTGCGGAATGACGTTCAGGCCAAAGCAGTCGCCATTTACGCTGTTGACCGTGAGGCTGACGCCATTCACGCAAATGGAGCCTTTTTCCGCGATGTAACGGCTCAGTTCAGCGGGCGCGCGCACCGTCAGGCGGATGGAGCGGCCATCCTCAGCGCGTGCAATGATTTCACCTACCCCATCGACATGGCCACTGACGAGATGCCCGCCCAACCGGGTGGCAAGCGTCAGCGCTTTTTCGAGATTGACGCGATGGCCGACTTTCAGTTCTCGAAACGCCGTGCGTGCCAATGTCTCGTTGGAAACGTCGGCGGTAAAACCGCTGTCCAGCAGGGTAGTGACGGTCAGGCAGACGCCGGACACGGCAATGCTGTCACCGAGTTTGACGTCGCCGAGGTCGAGTTTGCCGCTGTTGATGGTCAGCCGCCAATCGCCACCCTTGCTCTCAATGCGGGCGATATGGCCAACAGCTTCGATGATGCCTGTGAACATGTTGTTTGCCCTGCTACAGCCTGTATATCATCCTCAAATCCGGCCCAATCTGCCGGACATCCATCAAGTGTAGCGAGACCTTCTGCGCCATGGTCGACATTCCCGGCAATTGCAGCGCCGGCCGCGCCTCACTGCCCAAAAGACAGGGCGCCTGGTACACCACCCACTCATCCGCCAGCCCGGCAGAGATGAAATTGCCCGCCACCGTTGGGCCTGCTTCCACCAGCACTTCGTTGACTTCCTGCTGCGCCAACCACTCCAAGAGGGGGCGCAAGGCGATCCGACCTTGATCCTCGGGCAGCGTCAACAATCGTGCGCCCACTGCCATCAACGCGGCTTCCCGCTCGGCATTCGTCTTGCCATGTACGATGACCGTATTACCGGGTTCGCGCAGGATCCTGGCTGTCACCGGCGTGCGCAAGTGGGTGTCCAGGACCACCCGCAGGGGTTGCATGGGCGCAAAACCGGCCGGCCATCCCCAGGGGGATGCTTCGCCTTGTGGCCAGGCATCCAGGCGCACGGTCAGTGCCGGGTCGTCTGCCAACACGGTCTCGACGCCGGTAATAATGGCTTCACTGCGGGCCCGCCAACGTTGCACATCAGCACGCGCCGGAGCCGACGTAATCCACTGGCTTTCGCCGGAGGCCATGGCCGTGCGGGCATCCTGGCTGATACCGGATTTGACACGCACCCAAGGGGTGCCGTTACGCATCCGTTTCAAAAAACCGGGATTCAGATCTTCGGCCTGCTGCGACAAGAGACCGCTTACCGTTTCAATACCGGCAGCCCTCAGCCGCCCATAGCCGCCGCCGGACACCTTCGGGTTGGGATCCTGCATGGCACCAATGACCCGTCTGACGCCTGCATGCACCAGCCCCTCTGCACAAGGCGGAGTCCGACCATGATGAGCGCAAGGTTCGAGGGTGACGTAAACCGTGGCGCCTCTGGCAGCCTCACCGGCCATACGCAGGGCATTGACTTCGGCGTGACCTTGCCCGGCGATTTGATGCCAGCCTTCACCGACAATACGCTCACCCTGCACAATGACGCATCCCACACGTGGATTAGGGTGGGTGGTGTAGAGGCCACGCGCGGCCAACTGCAGGGCGCGACTCATCATCCGGAAATCGAAGTCACTGACTACGGGAGCGGAGGCAGAGGGCATGTCGTGTGACATCAGGCTTTTTCAGGGTTCTGCAAGCGATCGATTTCCTTGCGGAACTCGCTGATATCCTGAAAGCTCCGGTAGACGGATGCGAAGCGGACGAAGGCGACCTGGTCAAGCTCGCGCAGCTCTTCCATCACCAGCTCACCGACCGTGCGCGATGGAACTTCACGCTCGCCGGTGGCGCGCAAACGTTGGCAGATACGGCTGATGGAAGCTTCGATTTGTTCCATGCTGACAGGCCGGCGCTCAAGGGCACGCATCATGCCACTACGCAGCTTGTTGTCATCAAAAGGTTCGCGGGTGCCGCCCTGCTTGACCACACGGGGCATGACGAGTTCGGCAGTTTCATAGGTGGTGAAGCGCTCGCCGCAGGCATTACACTCACGGCGGCGACGGACTTGATTACCTTCGGCGACCAGACGGGAATCGATGACTTTGGTGTCATCGGCGTTGCAAAACGGACAGTGCATGCAGTCTCCGGCGGTAAAGAGCGGTCACAATGGGCAACATTGAAGAATGAAGCGCGTTTTATACCGTATTTCCGCACGCATGGGTAGCCTCAGGTCGATGCCCTCAAGCACGTGATTCCATGCAAGTGACGGATGACAATATCAAAATGGCTGTTTATTCTCTGCCCGATATCTCCACGTTGTTAGAGCCCCAACCCCATTTTTGAAGACCCTCATGACTCTCGACTCCCTTTTCCCTCTGGGCATGTTTCACTATATTGCAGGCGGCATTTGCATCGGCCTGGCCGTCAGCCTGATCTTCGTTCTTACCGGGCAAGTCGCCGGCATGAGCTCGGTGTTCTCGAGCACTTGGTCGTGGGTGTCACGCCTGACGTTCTTCCAGCAACCCCGCTTTATCGAGACTCGCTTGTGGCGATTACTGCTGGCGGTCGGATTGATACTGGGCACAGCCCTGTACTGGTTTGGATTTGGCCCTGCCCTTGGATGGCAAACGGGGATTCCAGGATGGCAATTGCTGCTGGGTGGCTTCATCGCCGGATTCGGCGCCCGCATGAGCAATGGCTGCACATCCGGGCACGGTATCTGTGGGATGGCATCACTGCAACCGCAGTCATTATTGGCCGTACTGATCTTTCTGGCGACGGCATTCCTTACCGCCAATCTGGTCAAATTCCTGGGAGGTCAATGATGCGCGCGATGTCGTATTTATCGATTTTGCTGGGCGGCATGCTGTTCGGCTTCGGGCTGGCATGGTCAGGAATGATCAAACCGGAAATCGTGCTGTCGTTTCTCCGGTTTGACGATTTTGGCTTGCTGTTGGTGTTGGGGTCCGCCGTAACGACGACCCTGATCGTTTATCAGCTGGCGCCTCGGCTGCTGAAAAAACCCGCATTCGAACCCGCCTTTGGCAAACATGCCATCGGCGGGATGCGCGACACCCTGGTCGGTGCCGCCCTGTTTGGCATCGGCTGGGGCTTGAGCGGCGTATGCCCAGGCCCCGCCATCGCCGGCCTTGGCAGTGGCAACTGGCCACTGCTGCTCAGCGTTATCGGTTTATTTGCAGGCGCCTGGGTACAAGGATGGTGGGCCTCACGGTCGTGAAGAATGCGCACTAAAAAAAGACCTCGCAGACTAAAAAACCAAGACAAGATTCGCCATGACAGCAAAAAACCGGACAAAAAAATGAACTTATTAAAAATCATTCCAACGGCATTTATCTTGTCTGCATGCGTCATGGCCGGCAAACCTTTTTGGCAGCCTGCAGAATTCAAGCAGCCCCCCGCCAGTGGAAAAGCCAGAATGGTATTTTATTGGCCCAAATATCAATATGATGTCATGCCCTATGAAGCCCGCATTTTTATCAACGGCGAATTCATCGAAAACATTGGATACCTGAAGTATCACGCCGCCGATACAGCGCCAGGCACGAAGGCAATCGCTATCGACGCATGGAAAACCCCGGGGAAATGCACCATCAAGGTCACGGCAAACGCCAACGGAAAGCACTTCTTTGAAATCAGTTTGCGTAGCGATTATCTTGCCCGGCAGGGTGCCGCCAACGCCATCAGCAAAGCAGCTGGCGGCGAAATCGAGTCAGCAGTATCGGTTACAAAGGATGCATTGAGCAAAAACTGCAGCGGCATGTTCAGCGTGATGGAGGTTTCCGAAGAGCAGGCCTTGCACCGCATGGCATTCAAACCAGCAAACACGCATTGAGGTGTGTGCTTTGGTAGACCGGGGGCGCAGCGATGCATTCATTCTGCGCCCGTCACTTCAGTCAATGTTGTGCCCGGTGCCTTCCATCATCGCCTTGTAATCTGACCACTCTGGATCCTGCTCCTCGAACAGCTCGATGGGATACTCGTCGTGATCCATCAGGGTGACATTGAGGATTTCTTCTGCTGCTTCGATGTTGGAACAGTAGGCCAGCCACTCTTTGTGCCCTTCGTGCTGATAGATGCAGTAGAAAATGCAGATTTTTTCTGCTTCCAGCGCGGGCATCACCGCGCCTTCGAACTGCTCCATACGCGCTGCTTCTTCGTCGGAAGGCAAGCCATGCGATCCAGCCGCTTCCAACTTCCACACCAGTCGAATCAAGGTCGGATGTGAGGTCAGCCCGATCAGGTGATTGAGCGTTGGCCGCCCCTGCAGCACCACAGGAACGCCGTTATTGTCGTCATTGGCGGTAAACCATTCATTTTCGAAAGTTATCATCGGGCGTTCTCAGAAATAATATGGGGATACTGAGTAAATAATTTGGCAGTAAAGAATATCTGCTTCTTAAATTTCTCCCGGAGGACGCTTGGGGAGATGTAGTTGCTGGAGCGACGTTCCATCAACTACATCCCCCCAAGCATCCAGCGAACATCATTGCGAACAGATATTCTTTACTGCCAAACCAATCACCGCCCCCAAAAACAGAAAAGGCATTCTCCACGTCCGCAGAGAATGCCTCCCTCAACAAATCACACGCGCGATGCCAACCCAGCCATCGCCATCCTGCTTACTTGCCGTAAACCGGAAACTTCGCGCAGATCGCCAACACGTTGCTTTTCACACGCGCAATAGTCGCTTCATCATTGATGTTATCCAGCACATCGCAGATCCAGCCAGCCAGTTGCTTCACTTCTTCCACGCCGAAGCCACGACGGGTCACAGCAGGCGTACCGATGCGCAGACCGCTGGTCACGAACGGTGAACGCGGGTCGTTGGGAACGGCGTTCTTGTTCACGGTGATGTTGGCACGACCCAGGGCAGCATCAGCATCTTTACCGGTGACTTCACGGCCGATCAGGCTCAGCAGGAACAGGTGGTTGTCGGTACCGCCCGAAACCACGTCATAACCGCGGCTCTTCACGACGTCGGCCATGGCTTGCGCGTTGGCAACGACTTGCTTCTGGTACGCGCGGAACTCATCGCTCATCGCCTCCTTGAAACATACGGCTTTGGCCGCAATGACGTGCATCAGCGGACCACCCTGGCCACCGGGGAATACGGCAGAGTTCAGTTTTTTCTCGATGTCGGCATTGGCCTTGGCCAAAATGATGCCACCACGCGGTCCGCCCAGCGTTTTGTGCGTGGTCGAGGTGGTGACGTCAGCAATCTGGGTCGGGTTCGGGTACACGCCCGCTGCCACGAGGCCAGCGACGTGCGCCATGTCCACCAGCAGGTAGGCGCCTACTTCGTCAGCAATCTCGCGGAACTTGTTCCAGTCCAGAACGCGGGAATAGGCAGAGAAACCAGCAACGATCATCTTGGGTTTGTGTTCGCGAGCCAGACGCGCGACTTCTTCGTAATCGACTTCGCCGGTTTCGGGGTTCAGGCCGTACTGCACAGAGTTGTAGATCTTGCCCGAGAAGTTCACTTTCGCACCGTGGGTCAAGTGACCGCCATGCGCCAGGCTCATGCCCAATACGGTATCACCCGGCTCCAGCAGTGCCATATAAACAGCAGAGTTGGCTTGCGATCCGGAGTGCGGCTGCACGTTTGCATAGTCGGCACCGAACAGGGCCTTGACACGATCAATCGCCAGTTGCTCGGCGATGTCGACGTACTCACAGCCACCGTAGTAGCGCTTGTGCGGATAGCCTTCCGCGTATTTGTTGGTGAGCACCGAGCCTTGCGCCTGCATGACGCGGGGGCTGGCGTAGTTTTCAGAAGCAATCAGTTCGATGTGCTCTTCCTGGCGGACCTTTTCGGCCTCCATGGCTTGCCACAATTCCGGATCAAAATCTGCGATGTTCATGCTGGCTGGAAACATGGGTACTCTCCTATGAAGGGTCGGCCTGACAAGAGCGCGCCGGAGCAACAGGCCGGCCCGGGACAACGGACTGGCCGGGCATCGGCGCGTACACAAAGGCGGTCTTGAAAAACGCGGCATTCTACCCTATTTCCCCTGCCCCGGCATCCGCCACTCGCGAAAATGAGTCTCCGGCAATGGTCTAGACTGCTGGACACTCCGGGGACATTCCCGGAAAATCATCGCCCAAGCAGTCCCAAACCCCAAACGCCTCAAAGAGATAACATGGCTCAATATATCTTCACCATGCACCGGGTGAGCAAGGTCGTTCCCCCCAAGCGTGAAATCCTCAAGGACATCTCCCTTTCCTTTTTCCCCGGCGCCAAGATCGGCCTGCTGGGTCTGAACGGAGCCGGTAAATCAACGCTATTGCGTATCATGGCGGGCGTCGACAAAGAGTTTCAGGGCGAAGCGCGCCCGCAGCCGGGTATCAAGATCGGCTATCTGCCGCAGGAGCCACAACTGGATCCGGCCAAGGATGTCCGCGGCAACGTCGAAGATGGCGTACGCGAAATCAAGGACATCATGAACCGCTTCGACGAAATCAGCATGAAGTTCGGCGAAGAGATGACTGACGATGAAATGAACAAGCTGCTCGAAGAGCAAGCCGAACTGCAGAACAAGATAGATGCCAGTAACGGCTGGGACATCGATCGCACGCTCGAAATCGCTGCCGATGCCCTGCGTCTGCCGCCCTGGGATGCAGATGTCACCAAACTTTCTGGTGGTGAGCGCCGCCGCGTGGCCTTGTGCCGCCTGCTGCTCTCCACTCCCGACATGCTGCTGCTTGACGAACCGACCAACCATCTGGACGCCGACTCGGTGGCGTGGCTGGAAAAATTCCTCCACGACTTCCCCGGCACCGTGGTGGCCATTACCCACGATCGTTACTTCCTCGACAACGTGGCCGAGTGGATCCTCGAACTCGACCGTGGTCACGGCATCCCCTGGAAAGGCAACTACTCCAGCTGGCTGGAGCAAAAAGATGCCCGCCTTGAACAGGAGCAGAACAAGGAAGCCTCTCGCCAGCGTGCCATCAAGTCCGAGCTGGAATGGGTGCGGCAGAACCCCAAAGGCCGCCAGGCCAAGAGCAAGGCCCGCCTCAACCGCTTCGAAGAGCTCAACAGTTCCGAGTTCATCAAGCGTAACGAAACCATGGAGCTTTACATCCCCGTGGGCCAACGCCTGGGCGATCAAGTCATCGAATTCAAGGATGTCAGCAAGTCCTTTGGTGATCGCAATCTGTATGACCACCTGTCGTTTGCCATACCGAAAGGGGCCATTGTGGGAATCGTCGGTCCGAACGGCGCCGGTAAAACGACCCTGTTCCGCCTCATCAATGGTGAGCAGAAACCCGATAGTGGCGAAATGATCATCGGTGACACGGTCGAGCTGTCTTACGTCGATCAGTCGCGCGACGACCTGAGCGCCAACAAGACGGTGTGGGAGGAAGTGTCTGACGGGCTCGACCTGATCAAGGTCGGATCGTTCGAAATGCCGTCACGGGCCTACATTGGCCGCTTCAACTTCAAGGGTGGCGATCAGCAGAAGCGCGTGGGCGAGCTGTCGGGCGGGGAACGCAATCGTTTGCATCTGGCCAAGTTGCTCAAGAAGGGCGGCAACGTTTTGCTGCTCGACGAACCGACCAACGACCTCGACATCGAAACCTTGCGCGCCCTGGAAGAGGCGTTACTTGCCTACGCCGGTTGCGCGCTGGTGATCTCGCATGATCGCTGGTTCCTTGACCGTATTGCGACCCACATCATCGACTTCGAAGGCGAGGAAGGCGTGGAATTCTTTGAAGGCAACTTTACCGATTACGCTGCCTACAAGAAAAAGAAATACGGCGAAGAAGCGCTGCAGCCGAAGCGCCTCAAGTACAAGAAGATTGGTGGGTAAGACTGGCCTGTCAACTTTTGACCAACAAAAAGGGCGCCAAAGCAGACTGTGTAAAAACACTGGCAGCCTGAGGGCAATCTGAAGACAATGCCCGTACACAAGTATGGGCATTGTCGTTTATGAGTTACGTAAAAGGTGAATCACCCGGGCAAACCAGTCTATTCCCGG
>JBPOHS010000095.1:0-44913 GCA_052035295.1 Pseudomonadota bacterium | reverse complement strand
GCAGGTGTCGGCATTTATTACTTTGAAGAAAAGCTCGATCAGGAGTGACGACCATGAAACCCATCAGAAAATTCACTTACACCTTACTTGCTTCTGCGCTGCTGACGGCCTGCGGAGGCGGGGGTGGTGGCGACGGCGGAACCGGTGGCGTACCGGATGTCGCCAATGGCGGCATCGGCGGCTCAGGCAGCGGAACCGTTACCGGTTTCGGATCGATCTTTGTCAACGACATTCGCCATTTTGAGTTCGACGACTCGACCGAAGTAACCATCGACGGCGAAAACACCACTGACGACAACATCAAATTGGGCATGGTGGTGGAAGTCAACGTCGGCGATGATGTCAACGATGACTTCACCAGCGGCACCCTGGTGACCGTGGAAGCTCACCATGTGGCCAAAGGGCCTGTCACCTCAGTCAACCCGTTACGTGTACTGTCACAGGATGTGTCGGCGCTGTCGACCACGGTGTTCGAAGATGTTCCGGGCAACGCGGTCAGCGGCCTGTCGGTGGGAGATGTCGTGGAAGTCTCAGGCCACCAGGATGCCAATGGCGCCATCCGCGCATCACGCATAGAATACAAGTCAGACGGCGTTCCGGTATGGCAGCTGCGCGGCAAAGTGAGCAGTGTTGCCGGTGACACTCTCAATATTGCAGGCCAGCCGGTTAATACCAGCGGTGCCACCGTCGAGAATTGTGGTGGCGCGGCAGCCGTCGACGATTATGTCGAAATCAAGATGGACCCGGTCAGCGATCTGGCCGACGGCGAAACCATTGACGCGACCCGCGTCGAATGTGTAACGCCCGGTCTCAGTGCGGCTGACGATGGCAGCACGCTCAAGGCCAGCTTCGAGGGTTTCATTGACAGCATCATTACGGCAGGCGCCCGCTTTACCGTCAACGGTCAGACCGTTGTGGTGAGCAGCAGCACGATCTATGAAAATGGTAACCTCGCAGACATTGCGATTGGCGCAAAAGTCGAAGCCGAAGGGTCACTCGATGATCAGGGCGTGTTGACGGCACTCAAAGTCCGCTTCCGTGAAGCGCGCGTTCGCATTGAAGCGCCCCTTGCTGCTGCCGACATCACCAGCGACACACAGTTGACCCTGTTGGGCGTAGAAATCAACGCTCTCCCTGGCACGGAAGACGATGATGGGATTTTCGATGGCATTGACAGCGATCAGCAGGTCGAAGTGCGCGGTTTTGTCGACGGTGACGGCATTGTGTATGCAGAAGAAATCCGCGACAGAGGCGACGCGGATCCTTCTGATACCGAAGTGCGCGCACCGGTGGTTAGCAAGTCTGACAGCGGCTTCACCTTCCTGGGACTGACGGTCGACCTTAGTGGCGCCGACCTGCAGGACAGCGATGGCAACATCGTAAGCGAAAGCGAGTTCCTGAGTTCGCTGCGTGTCGGCCAGGAAGTGAAAGTGAAAGATGCATTCTTCAACGAAGGCACTCTGACACTCAGCGGTGGTGAAATCGAGCAGGAAGACTGAGGCAAAAAGCCCCTCACGCTGGGCATGAGGGGCAGGCTCTCAATGATGTCCGGCATGAGGGTCGACAGGCTTGTGTTTGCTGCTGTCAAACATGACCTGTTGTGGCTCCTGTCCGGACATTTGTATTTTTACGACTGCTTTTGTCGCCTGGCCGGGTGCAAACGTACCCGGCCCTTCCAGCAAATTATCACCCTTTGGCACAAGCGTGATTTTCTGACTGGTGCTTCCACTGAGTACCGTAGCACTACCACTGCCGCCAGCCACAGGCGTCGCATTCCCCGCATGATCAGTGACAAAGATCTGCAGGGCGTCAGGCTTCACCACCATTTCAAAGTGGGAGCCGCCTGCCATACGCAATTGACCACCATGCGCTCCGGAAATGGTATCCAGATATTCATCGGTATGCGCCATGACGGATGTTGCCAGGGTTGCGCTCAGCACCATGACCAACAGAGAACTTTTTTTCATCTTGACCTCGTAGATTGCCATTTCTTGTCGTCAGTAAAAATGCAAGCAGCGCCTGCATTCAATGTGGATCACTAAAACACTTCGCGCGTTGTCTGTTGTATCAATGCTTTCAATGGCTTTTCACCCCAACGCATAAACATCACCGGCGTTACTACCGTATCGAGCAGGGTTGAACTGATCAACCCGCCGAAAATCACAACGGCTACTGGATGCAGAATTTCCTTGCCGGCTTCATTGGCTGCAAATACCAGCGGCAACAAAGCAAAGGCGGCCACCAACGCCGTCATCAACACGGGCGTTAGCCGTTCCAGACTGCCACGCACGATCATCTGCTGCCCGAACTCTTCCCCCTCGTGTGCGACCAGATTGATGTAGTGACTGATTTTCAGAATGCCATTGCGGGTGCTGATTCCAGCAAGCGTGATGAATCCGATCAGACTTGCGACCGACAAGGTCTCGTTCGATAACTTCAGGGCGAGAATGCTCCCGATCAGCGCCAGCGGAATATTCCCCATGATGATCAATACGAGCGTCACCGAATGGTAGCGGCTGTACAGCACCAGAAAAATCATGGCCAACGACACCGTGGCCAGACCGGCAATCATGCGGGTCGCTTCTTCCTGTGCCTGAAACTGCCCTTCCAGCGTGAAAAAATAATTATCGGGTAAAGAGGTGTCCGCCAACACGGTACGAATGTCGTCGATGATCTGGCTCATATCCCTGCCATCGGTGTTCGCAGCGATGACGATACGGCGACGACCATTGTCGCGGCTGATCTGGTTCGGACCGACTGCATCTTCGATGCTGGCGACCTGCGACAGCGGAACATGACCCGTCGGGGTTTCCACCAGTAAATGCGAAAGGCCCTGCAACGTGCGGTCTTTGTCATCTACGCGCAGCACAATTTCGTAACGGCGATGGCCCTCTTGCAATTGCCCGATATTTGCACCTGCCACGAGGGTTTCCAGTGCTTGCAAAATCGCGCCGGGCGAAACGCCGAGAGAGGCAGCGCGCGCATAATCGATACGTATTTGCTGTTGCGGAATCAAGACCTGCTTTTCCACCTGCAAATCCACCACGCCGGGAATGGTCGCCATGCGCTCACGCATGTTTTCCGCCAGGCCGCGCAACGTGTCGAGATCCTCGCCATAGATTTTAAGCGCAATTTGCGCACGAACCCCTGACAGCAAATGGTCGAGCCGATGCGAAATGGGCTGACCGATGCTGACATTGGCCGGCAACAACGCCAGTCGCTGACGGATGTCTGCCATGATCTGTTCACGGTCACGTTCAGAGGTTTGCAAATCGACATCGATCTCACTGGAATGCACGCCTTCTGCATGCTCATCAAGTTCAGCGCGACCTGTGCGGCGCCCGACCTGGGTGACTTCGGGAACCTGTCGCAGGAGCGTCTCCGCCAAAGCTCCCACACGATTGGCTTCTGCCAGCGAGGTGCCGGGATTCAGCATAACGCCTATCGTCAGCGTCCCTTCATTGAAGGCTGGTAGAAATGCACGCGGAAAAAACGGCACCATGGCTCCCGCCCCAACGACGACGGCCAACGTCATCCCCAGCACCAGTCGCTGATGCTGGAAAGACCAGTTCAGCAGACGCGCATCCTGTTGTTTCAGTCGTCGTACCAGGAAGCCATCGCCCTCCCGCCTCAACGCCATACGGGGCAGCAAGTAAAACGACAAGACCGGCGTCACCGTCATTGACACCATCATGCTGGCGAGAATCGATACGATGTAGGCAATGCCTAACGGCACAAACAAGCGGCCCTCAATACCCGGCAAGGCAAACAGCGGCACAAATACCAGCACGATGATCACCGTGGCGTAAACAATGGCCGAACGTACCTCGATCGATGCTTTCAGCACCACATCAAACACATTGACACTGTCTTTACCCTTCGCCTGCTGCAAGCGCCGCAAAATATTTTCCACATCCACCACGGCGTCATCGACCAATTCGCCGATCGCAATCGCCAAACCACCCAAGGTCATGGTGTTGATGGACAAACCCAACCAACGAAAGACCAGGACGCTCACCAACAAGGAAACCGGAATTGCCACCAGCGAGATCAGTGTGGTGCGCACATTCAACAAAAACAGGAACAGCACGACTGCCACCATGATGGCACCATCGCGCAATGCCTGCTCCACATTGGCAATAGAGGTCGAAATAAAATCCGCCTGCCTGAACAGAATAGAGGGCACGCCCACCCCGGCAGGCCGCTGGCGGCTGACTTCCAGTAACGCCTGCTCCAGGCTGCGCGACAGCGCCACGGTGTCGGCCCCCGGCTGTTTTTGCACCGACAAAATCACTGCCGGCTTTCCGTTGTAGCCGGCGTCACCGCGCTTCGCCGCTGCCGTGATACCCACGTCCGCCACCTGGCGCAACAAGACCGGATGCGCATCCTTGTGACCAATGACCAGATTACGCAGATCGTCGAGCGAGGTCGTGCGTCCGATATTGCGGATGAGGTATTCCTTGCCGGCGTGATCCAGGAATCCGCCGCTGGAATTCACGCCCACGTTCCGCAAGGCGGCTTCGAGATCGGCAAGTCCTACATCCAACGCCTGCATGCGCACCAGGTTGGGCGTGACCCGGTATTGACGCACTTCCCCTCCCATGGGAATCACCTGTGCCACACCAGCTAACGTCAGCAGTCGTGGGCGTAATGTCCAGTCGGCAAAATCTCTCGCCACCATCGGCGAGGCGCCTTCACTGGCCAAGGCAATCAGCATGATTTCTCCCATGATTGACGACACCGGGCCAATCTGCGGATTAACGGAGGCCGGAAGCTGCTCCCGCACCAGACCCAACCGCTCGTTGACCTGCTGCCGGTTCAGATAAATGTCTGTCCCCCAGGCAAACTCTACATAAATAACGGACAAGCTGACCCCGGACACCGAACGCACGCGAGTGACACCTGCCATGCCGTTCAGCGTGGTTTCCAGTGGAAAGGTGACCAACTGCTCGACCTCTTCGGGCGCCATGCCCGGCGCTTCCGTCATGATGGTAACGGTGGGTTTGTTGAGATCCGGAAACACATCCACGGGCAATGTCGTGAGGGTCATGCTGCCGTAAATCATGAGCAAAGAAGCGACCGCCAACACCAGCAAGCGTTGCCGCAGACTTGTTCCGACCAGCGTAGTGAACATGGCGCCCCCTACCGAATCTGGCCGAGACTGACCGCGCCACTGGCGACGACCCGCATTCTCGGCAAAATACCGTGTGTGATCATGACGTTCTGCGCGTCGAGCGGCTCAAAGCGCACCACGAGCGGCCTGAACAGCTGCGCCTTCTCGTGCACCCACGCGACCCACTCACCTTGAGCGTTACGGGAAACAGACTCCAGCGGCACTGAAATGCCCTGCAGTGGCTCCCGGGTGCTGACCAGCACCGTGACGGGCTGCCCCACAGCCAAGGCTGGCACCGGCGCCTGCACCCGAAAAAGAAGCGGAATCGCCTGATCTTCCAGGGTCGCGCCCTGGGCCACGCGGATGAGCTGCATCGACACCGGCCCCACCTGCGCAACACTCGGCGCATCACCCGCCAGCAATGCCGGCTCATAGGAAAGCGCTTCTACCCATAACCGATCCGGTTGCACGATTGAAAAGAGCAAATCGCCTTCCTTCACGACCTGTCCGGCGACCGCCTCACTGGCGCTGATAACGCCGGCAACGGTAGCCTTAAGCGGCTCTCTCTGGTCGAGACTGGCGGCCACTGCCGCACGTCGATGACGCAGGCTTTCCGCTTCAATGCGGGCTGCCTCGATATCCTTGTATGGAATGCTGCCGACCAGCGATTCGAGACGCACCCGCCGCTGCTCGGCGATCTGCCTCTCGCTGTCGATGGCGGCCAGGGCTGCCTGTTGATTTCCCCGCTCAAGGCTGCTGCCGACCGGTGTCAACCATGCGAGTACCTGCCCGGCTTTCACCGGTTGCCCCAGCACCGGAAATCCGTTCTCCCCTGCATCTATACGCCCTGCCTGCGTGGCCTGCACAACACCACTGGCAGCGGGGTCAGCAATAACGCGGCCATTGAGTGTCACGCGTCGCATGGTGGTTTCTTCCCTGGCCAGGAGGGTGCGCAATTGCAGCAAATGCTGTGTGGCTTTGGGCATGAAAATCCGGCCATCGGGCAGTCGGCGAGGAGCGTCACCCGTGATAACGGTCGGTGTGGCTTCCGCTTGTGCATGTTGTTCGCCGTCATGCTCTTCACCGCCATGCTCTTCACCGCCATGCTCTTCACCGCCATGGGCATACACCGGCGATGGATGCCACGTCAGCATCAGCACCAAAGTCAACACGCTTCCTGCGTTCGACGCAGACACGCACGCACGCCGCCCACGCGCCCACCAACCGACGACAAGACCAACAATTGCTGCGCCCATCGAGAAGCCGTAGGGGTACGTTGGGGTTCGCGGACCCGACGAAGCTGCATTGGCCTGATCGCTGGATTTCTCGTGCGGCGTCTCAATGGCAAGCGTGGCCTGCTGCAAATCACTCACCGGGTCGCCTGTCAGCAGAAAGGTCAACGGATAATGTCCGCTGCCACTGACCCAAGGCAACGGCGCCTCATAGAAGCCGGGGACTTTCTCGATGGCGGTCACACTATTGTTGTCGGAAGACACCTCCACCACCAGCCCCGCAATGGGAGCGTTAGTCGCGAAGTCATCGACGTAAAGGCTCAGCACACCCTTGTCGAATCGTCCTGACAATTCAACTTGATCAGAGGCGCTCTCCACAGTGGCGCTCCCAAACGGGATGGCAGCGTGCGTGATCTCGGCGGCTGGAGCGGAATGATCTTCGCCATCGTGCGCCCATACCGACGTAACATGAACCGCAAATTCAACAGCAAGGCTGCAGAAAATGGCAAACAACAACGTCAACAGGGAATTGCGCTTTTTCGTCATGGCAGTATCCCCCATGCCTGATTCAGTTTTGCAATCGCGCGCCCATAGGCTATTTCTTTCAGGGCGGATTGTTCCTGCGTTTCATTTTCAGCTTGCTTCACCCGCAAGAGGCTCGCCAGATCCAGTTCCCCTGCATCGAACGCACGCCGGGACAGCAACAGAGCCTGCCCGGTGGCGGCATATTGCTGCTTTGCCCGCAGCGATTGCTGCCGCGCCGCATGCCATTGCGCGCGGGAATACGCCATGTCGCGCGCCACTTCCCGCTGCACGGCTTCAAGTCTTGCGTTGGCACCGAAGCGTTCCGCCTGAGCGGCAGCGACAACACTTCGCTGCCGGGCATCGGCCCCTACCGGGATCGTTATCCTGACGCCGATGGTTTGACTCTCAGATGTACGACTCTCCGACGCATCGAGCGCATCCCGATTGCGAGCCAGTAGCAGCGCGGCCGAAAGAGGTTCGGCAGATTTCCGGGCAACATTCACGTCGGCGTTGGCAGCAGCCTGGGTCTGCACGGCCAGACGTACACGCGGGTGCTGGCGTAGCATTGCGTCCGGCTCAGATTCGGCAGGTGGCGTTTCATGCATCGGGTCGGGCAATGATTCCTGGCCTGACAGCAACCAGAAATTGCGCTGAGCGTCCTTCATGCGCAAATCAGCGTCATCCCTCGCATTGCGTGCCTCCAGTGTTTCACTTTGGACGAGCAAGGCATCTGTTTGCGCCAACTCGCCAGCAGCAACCCTGCGCAACACATCACGTTCCATTGCTTCGGCCATGTCGACCCTTGCCTGCGCAGCCTTGAATTGCGCTTCCCGTTTGAGCAGTTGCCAGCTCAGTTCGCGCAATTCCCCGGCGAGCGACCAGCGCAACCACTGTTCCTGGGCATTCAGCAAACTCTCACGCGCATCAACCGATTGGCGCTGTGCATGGCGCTGGCCGGCATTCCACAGCGGCGTTTCGAGTTCCGATTCCCAATCGCGAACGCCTTCGTCCGCATGCCACTGATCCGATACATGACTGACACTGATGGTCGGCGTTGCGGGAAACCAGCGTCTGGCATCATTGCGTTGAGCCTGCAGCAGGGGTGCCTGGGCCATCAAGGCACCTGCCTCGGCGCTACGTTTCCACGCTGCGTCGAGCAACTCGCCCATCGTTGCAGCCTGCACCTGCAGGGATAGCGTTACCAGAATGAGCGACAGCCAGCTGATCGGCACCCGTTTATCACGGGCATCACGCCTGCGGTCCAATGCATTGGCTCGTTTCTGCGCGCGCTGAAGCGCGATGCTGTCCCCCATCCCTAACCCCACCTCTCAGCACATCCGGTATTTCCCATGATGTAAGCAGGCTAGCAAGGCGGGCTGACATCAACCTGACGCCAAGATTACAAATCTGTAATCTTGGCGTCATCGACGATGACGCATTGGCAGAAGCCCGATATGCTTTTGCTTCAAGGCATGCGAAACGTTACGAACAAGAGGCACGTAGAATGAAGATCCTGCTGGTCGAGGACGAGGCCAAAACCGGGGATTATTTGAAGCAGGGACTGAGCGAGGCGGGGTTTCTCACGGATTGGGTGCAGGATGGCATCAGCGGACGTCAACAAGCCCTCAACGAGCCCTATGATCTGGTCATTCTCGACGTGATGCTGCCGGAGCGTAACGGATGGCAGGTGCTGCAGGACATTCGGCTCGCGGGCAAGACCATGCCGGTATTGTTTCTGACGGCTCGCGATCAGGTACAGGATCGCGTGAGGGGCCTGGAAGCCGGTGCTGATGATTATCTGGTAAAGCCCTTCGCCTTCGCCGAATTACTTGCCCGCGTGCGCACCCTGTTACGGCGTGAACGCAGCCGCGAACCTGATCTCTTGCGCGTGGCCGATCTTGAACTCGATTTGCGACGCCGACGCGCACAACGCGGCGAGCAGCGGATCGATCTCACCGCCAAGGAATTTGCACTACTGGAGCTGCTGATGCGACGTCAGGGCGAAATCCTGCCGCGTTCGCTGATTGCATCGCAAGTCTGGGACATGAATTTCGACAGCGACACCAACGTGGTGGAAGTGGCGGTCAGGCGCCTGCGCTCGAAGATCGACGACGCCTACACCACCAAACTGATACATACCATGCGTGGCATGGGCTATGTACTCGAAGAGCGATCTAACTGAAGAAAGGCACCATTCCCCGCAAGCCTTGTGGGCGAACACCATCCACCCGCTCAGCCGATTGAATGGCACGTGCACTCAAACGCGCAATACGTGCATCACCGAAAGGCGTGGTGCCCGCTGCGGCGTTGACCGTGAATCCCAGTGACAAATGCCGACTCGGATCACACCAGGCCCCCGAACCCTGATAGCCGAAATGCCCGAACGCGTGAGGCGTTCTTGGCCCCGTGGTAAATACCCGGTGATAACCCAGGCGCCAATGCATGGGCAAAGGCACGACCCGATCAACGCGCCGACTCTGCACGCGTGCAATTTGCGCGACGCGCTGCGGCGACATCAAACGCACTCCGTCCAGTTCGCCGCCATTGGCCAGCATCGCATACAATTTTGCCAACGAGCGTGCCGTAAACATGCCATTGGCGGCAGGAATGCATGCGTTCACCACCGCATCATCATTGAAGCTGAAACGATTGATCCCGCGAGGCGCCAGACCGCGCACAATATTTCCCGGATCAATACCGATAAACTGAAAGGCACTGTTGATCAGCGATTTCTGTACGGTCGATTGCAGCCGTTGCAGTGGATTTCTGGAATGCCACGAAGACTCGTCGTTACCAGCAGGCGCATCATTTGACGGCGGCTGCCGGGATGCTCCCGGATGGGGCTGCGAACTACGCGGAAACGAGCGCAACATGGCGCGGCGATGGAATTGATCGTCCGGCAGGCCGATATACAACCCATCCAGCCCCAGCGGTTCAGCCAGTTGCTCCTTGAGCACCCGCGAAAACGGCTGCCCGGTAACGCGCTGAATAAGCTCCCCGAGCAACCAGCCATAGGTCAGCCCGTGATAGCCGTGCATGGCGCCCGGAAGATGCGAAGGACGTGCGGCGGCCAGTCGATCGGTCATGTATTCCCAATCGGTCATGCGACTGGCATCGTCGATCAGCGAGCGGATATCGTAAAGTCCGGACTGGTGTGTCAGCAGATGCGCAACGGAAATCGCGCCCTTGCCTTGCTGACGAAATTCAGGCCAGTAGTGACCAACCGGCTGGTTGTAGTCAAGCAAGCCCTGGTCGGCCAGCACATGTAACAGGGTAGAGGCGACGCCCTTGGTGGTGGAAAAGGACAATGCCAAGGTATCCTGCTGCCAGGGATTCCCATCACGGTCACGGTCGCCGCCCCACAGGTCAACGACGCACTTGCCCTTGTGATACACCGTCACCGCTGCACCACTGCGTCCATCACCGGGAATCATGTTGGCCAGATCGTCGGCGATCTCGGCAAAGGAAGGATTTACATACCCGTTTATCATAGTGGAATTCCTTGACCTCGTTTTGATACGCATACCCTCTAGAGGAGTATAGATCACGATCAAAAAATTGCTCCGCCTGACAGAGGCAGGTGTTATACAACGAGCATAACCACTATAACGCCAAAAGAGAGTGGCACACAACAAACAGACAAAGGCTCGCTGGCCAAATAAAAACCCCTGCAGGTGGTTGCCTGCAGGGGTTTTCATGAGACTGGATTACAGAGATGCGGCCACTTGTGCCACCACACCCCATGCTTTCTCGTCAGTACCGCCATCTTCAATGGAATAATCCGTATCCTGAGCCACTTCAACACCCCAACTCCAGGTGTCTTTCTGCATGGACTGCATAAAGCCCAATGAAATACGGGATTCCGGCAATTCCAGCGCTACGGCTTCATCGGTCATGTTGTAGGCCAAAGCCACCGTGCTGTTGGGGATGAGCGCTGCGGTGCTGACCCAGGCTTCCACTCGACCGGCTTCCGGTTTGGCTTCATCGCCAACAAATGCCAGCTCATCTGCGCTAAAGGCATCCAGCACGGCCATGTGCTCGGCGATCACACCCCACGTTTCGGTGTCAAAGCTGATCACGCCAGCATAGCCTTCATGGTTGTCTTCGAGGATAACCGAATTGTCGAGCAGGTAGGTTTCCAATGTGTAGGTATCGGCAATGTTGCTGGCGTAATCAACGCCTACCAGAAACTGGCCCGTGCTGGTTTCGCCCATCGAATACTGCAGGCGCACGCCGACATCCTCGGCGCGGTCTTCTTCGTTATAGGGAGCATCGCCAGCATACACATAGGCACTCGCCAGCACGCCGCTCTGAGTGAAAGTTGCCTGTGCGACGGTCTCAGCGGTTTCACCCAGGTCAACAGTGAAAGGGTCATTGATCAGGTGGCTGGAAAAGGTGCCGAACGGAATATATTCATGCCCCAGACGGAAAGCGGTGGCATCGTTGGCAGCAAAATCCAGATACGCCTCATCCACATCGAACGGCGTGTCACCTTCTTCATACAGGAATGAAACAAAACCGGTGAGCTGCTTGTTGATCTTCCCTTCCAGGCTCAGATACGCGGTCGCCACCACGATATCGCTGGTATGGTCACCAGCGTAGTCTTCACCCCAGCTGCCTTCTACCTCGATGTCCGCGCCCTAGGTCCAGCTGCTGGATGCTTTTGCTGCAGATTTGGCCTCAAGTGCTGCCAGCCGGGCTTCAAGATTTTTGGCATGAGGGCATTGGCCCTTTCCATCGGCACGCGGGCATTGCTTGCCTTCCTGCATCCCCATTTCGCCATGGTGATCGGCCAACGCCGGCATTGAGTATGCACCACCCAACAGCAGCATGGCAGCTGCCAGTTTCTTGATTTGCATGTTGTAACCCCTTATCCCTGAACCCAAATAGAAACAATTATCATTTCATTAAAAAGCAATTACCGCAAAAATACAATGGGAATCTGCCGTTAGACGCAGAACCCGTCATTGAAGATTAGAAGAGTTGGTCAAGACATTCAAATCCGGGAGAAAACAGATCCCGAGCGGACCGAAGACAATGATACAGAAAGATAACGATGCAGAAAGACGACGATGGGGGGGAGCGCGGGAGATCAGGAAGCGGGGGAAAAGGAAGCGGGTGGGGAGCCCCACCCGCTTGCAAGCAGCTTATTGGGTCACTGCTACTTCTTTCTGGAGAACTGCCACTACGCGGCGGTTTTCCTGACGGCCGGCTGGCGTGTCATTGGTGGCCAACGGCTTGGATTCGCCGTAGCCCACTGCAGTGACGCGTGCAGCATCGATGCTGAAGTTCTTGATCAGGACATCACGTACGGCATTGGCACGGCTGGAGGACAACTTCTGGTTGTACTCGTCCTTGCCTTGCGCATCAGTGTGACCTTCGATCACGGCCGATACATCGGGGTATTTCTTCAGGAAGTCAGCGACTTTCTGGATTTCGGAGTTGTAACGCGGCGCCACCACGGCAGAAGCCGTCGGGAACTGAACGTTCAGGCGGATGGACTCAACCTGGGTTTTGACCAGTTCACAACCGTTGGTGTCAACCTTGGCACCAGCACGGGTGTTCGGGCACTTGTCGTTCGGATCCAGAACGCCATCACCGTCGGTGTCTTTCGGCTGCTCAACAGGTACCGGCGCAGGCGCTGGTGCAGGAGCTGGTGCAGGAGCCGCTTTTTTCGGCGCGCCCAGATCGAAGGCATAGCTAACGCCCAAGTTGATGGTTTGATCGAGGGTTTCGTCATCGAGGCCGTGAATGACACGAACATCGCCACGGACGGTGGTATTCGGCGCCACGAGGTAACGAACACCGGCACCGGCGTTCAATTGGGTTTCCACCAGATCGGTTTCATCGAATTCAAATTCGCCTTCGCCCACGCCCAAAACAGCGTACGGACGGACTTTCGCTGACGCATCGCCGAAGTAATACAGCGCATCGATGCTGTAGGCGAGGTAGTCAGGATCTTCGGTGGCACCGGCAGAATTTTCATCCCACTTCGGAGAAGCGGTCATGGCAGAAGCGGCAATACCAATACGGTCGCCGATGATGTACTCAAGACCCAGAGTGTAGGCTTCGGAATTCTGGATATCGCGCTCGGTGTCGAAATAGTACCAGCTGGCACCGGGATTGATCAGCAGTTGATCAGCATGTGCGGCGGCCCCCATAACAGCAGCAACGCCAATGGCAAGTGACTTGAGTTTCAGATTACGCATAGTGTTTTCCTTGTGTTAAAAGGCTCGTTTTGCATCAGGATGCCGGCACCCTGAAAGCACACCCGCCTGCTGCAGGGGCGTCTCTCTCCACGAGTGCTGCCATGCTGCCACAAATCGCCTCATTTTTCTACGACTTATGTCAATGGCGTGCCGCTATCGGCGGCATGGGCAGCTCGCCAATCCAACGCATCAACAACCATAGATTAAATTGCGCGTCCGTGCAGATACAGGAGGTAAGAATTTACAGACCACTCAGGCTGCGAGACGCAATATCAGTGATGCGTTTCCACGCTCTTTCACGCAACAGTTGCCCCGGCGTCAGCCAAGAGCCGCCTACGCAGGCCACATTCTGAACGGCCAGATAACTGGCAGCCGTTTCCTGACGAATCCCCCCGGTGGGACAAAACAGGATGTCGGGAAATGGCCCGGCAAAGGCTTGCAGGGTCGCCACACCCCCACTGGAATCTGCCGGAAAAAACTTGAAGGTATCCAGTCCGACCGCCATGCCGAGCATGATGTCGCTGGCAGTAGCAATTCCCGGAATGAAGGGCATTTGCTGTCCCCGCGCCGCATCCAGCACCGCCGGCGTCACGCCGGGACTCAAGGCAAAACGGCTGCCGGCACTGGCGACATCGGCCAATTGTTGCGGGCGCACGATGGTGCCCGCCCCCACCCACATATCGGGTACATGTCTTGCAATATTTTCGATCGCCGACAACGCCGCCGCTGTGCGCAGGGTGATCTCGATGACATTCACGCCGCCGGCAAGCAATGCCTCCACAAGGGGGACAGCATCGTCTGCCGACTCGATAGCCACCACCGGCATCAGCTTGCAGCGCAACAACACTTGCCGGGGGGTAATCGCCTCTGCGGGCGATGCGGAATCAACGGGTTCATTCATCACGGTGTATCCTGACTGAATAGGAAAGATGCGCCAGAAGAAGCATCACTCATCTGCGCGCGCAAATTGGCAAACAGTTCGCGACCCAGCCCTTCCTGCGCATTGGCAGGAACGACCGGCAGACGCGCCTGCAGTTCGGCGAGGGGAACCTGCACTTCGAGGCGATTATTTTCGGCATCGAGCACCATGATATCGCCGTTGCGGATGCGGGCAATCATGCCACCGGCAACCGCTTCCGGGCTGACATGAATGGCTGCCGGCACCTTGCCTGATGCACCCGACATGCGACCGTCGGTAACCAGCGCCACCCGGTAGCCGCGCTCCTGCAGAACCCCCAGGCTCGGCGTTAGTTTGTGCAGTTCCGGCATGCCGCAAGCCTGCGGGCCTTGCCCCGGCACGACCACTACACAATCCTGATTGAGCTCGCCCATTTCGAACGCCTGCAAAACGGCTTCCTGGGAATGGAATACGCGGGCCGGCGCCGTCACTTTCCAGCGTTCACGGGCGACCGCAGACACCTTGATCACCGCCTGGCCAAGATTGCCTTGCAGCAAGCGTAAACCGCCTTCAGCTTGAAACGGTGAATCTACAGGGCGAAGAATCGCCGCATCCCGGCTTTGCAGATCCACGTCTTGCCAAATGATCCGGTCACCTTGCTGCACGGGGACCCGGCAATACTGTGCCAAGCCCTGCCCTGCCACCGTCGTGACATCATCATGCAACAAACCGGCTTGGCGGAGTTGATGTATCACGAAGGCCATGCCGCCCGCCTCATGGAACTGGTTGATGTCAGCCTCGCCGTTGGGATAAACACGGGCAATCAGGGGAACGACTGCACTGAGATCCGCCATGTCCTGCCAGCGAATCATGACGCCAGCTGCGCGGGCGATGGCAATCAGGTGCATGGTGTGATTGGTCGAGCCACCCGTCGCCAACAAGCCGACCAGCGCATTCACCAGCGACTTTTCTGTAACGACACCCATAAGCGGCGACGCAAGTGATTGTGTCGAGTGCTGCGCCGAATGAAACGGCACGGCCTGCAATGCCGCCTGCACGGCTGCACGGGTCAAGCCTTCCCGCAACGGGGCATTCGGATTGACGAACGAGCTGCCGGGCAATTGCAGCCCCATGATTTCCACCAGCATCTGGTTACTGTTGGCCGTGCCATAAAACGTGCAGGTACCGGGGCTGTGATACGACTTGCGCTCGATATCGAACAAATCCTCCGTACTGGCCTTGCCTTCTGCATATTGCTGCCTGACACGGTTTTTCTCGCTGTTGGAAACGCCGGTCGGCATCGGCCCGGCCGGCACGAACACCACTGGCAGGAAACCGAAACGCAGGGCCCCGATCAACAAACCGGGCACGATCTTGTCGCAAATTCCCAGGCACAAAACAGCATCGAACATGTCGTGCGACAGGGACACAGCTGTCGCCAGTGCGATAACGTCACGACTGAGCAGACTGAGATCCATGCCCGCCAAGCCCTGCGTTATGCCATCACACATGGCGGGCACACCACCGGCGACTTGCGCCGTTGCCCCCAGCAAGGCCGCTTCGTGCTTGATCAAGGCAGGGTATTGACCGTAAGGCTGATGCGCCGACAGCATATCGTTATAGGCGTTGACGATGCCGATGTTGGCACGTGCCTGGCGAGCCAACAGCAGGTGTTTTTCGCCTTCGTTGTTGCCTGCAATGCCATGGGCATAATTGGCGCAAGGCAGGTTGCGACGACGCGGGAGTGCCGACATTTGACGCTGCATCAAATCCAGATACGCCTGCCGCGAGGCCCGCGAGCGATCGACAATGCGTGCCGTGACTTCCGCGACGGTCTTGTGAATGGGAATTAACATGGGCCGTTCCCGTACGAAATGGGTTACCCTAGTTTAGACCACCGCGACGACGCCACGATGGGCAATAACGCTGCGGATGTTGCCTTATTTTTTTGCCGGCGTTTCACAGCCCGCTTCCCGCAAGCCGCCGAGATCCAGCACTTCGAGCTCGCGGTAGTGCAGCTTGAGCAATCCCTGCGCCTCAAATTGCCGCAACACCTGGTTGATGGTCTGCCGCGACAGCGACAGCATGGCCGCCAGCTGTTCCTGCGGTAGCGGCAGAACGCGCCGGCTGCGATCGGTGAATTCGCCATAGCCTTCGGCCATGAACACCAGGCGACGGGCCACGCGTTGCGGCGCCGTCAGCAACGCGGCATCTTCCATCGCGACAAACACAACGCGCATCTTGTAGGTCAGCAACAAACCAAACCAGCGCCACCATGAGGGATGCTCGGTCAACATTGCGTCGAGGCTGGCTTGCGGTACATTGACCAGCACACTGGCTTGCGTGGCGATCGCATCGTGGGTACGTGCCAGGCCATCAAATAGCGCAATTTCGCCAATCCAGTTGTAAGGCTCTATCACGGTCAACAAGGCTTCCTTGCCGGCCGCCGTGCTGCCCGTGATTCGCAGCGCGCCCTTCACCACGCAATAAATCCCGTCAAAGGCATCGCCCCGCGAGAACAACACCTGCTGCTGCGCCAGCGTCTTGATCTGGGCATCCGCGAGCAACGCCTGCTGCATGGGCTCGGGCAACACGGAAAACCAGCGTCCGGTCTTGAGGGCCGTAAGATAGTCGTGAGGATGATTACCGATGGCCATGCCCGTCGCCCGTGCTGAGAAAACAATCAATATCGTTCCAGTGTCGAGCAAGACAGGCCGGGGGTCAAGCAACACCTGCCCCCGATCAATGTCGCAACGTCGCGCCTGTGCGTTGACTTTTGGCAGCCGCATCGTTAGAACGGGCAGAACGCAAGCGCATGAATACCAACAAAAGACTCTCACAAGGGGAAGGGAATGAATAACGGCATTATCCGCACGCTGCTGTGGCTGGGCGTCGCGGTGCTGGGGGCGTCGGCGGTCGGCGGCATCGCGCTGCATCGGGGCGAATCCATCAACGCGTTATGGTTTATCACGGCAGCAGTGTGTGTTTACGCCCTTGCCTACCGGTTTTACAGTGCCTGGATTGCGGCCAAGGTGTTGTTGATCGACCCCAGCCGCGCCACCCCGGCCGAACGCATCAATGACGGCCGCGACTTCGTTCCTACCAATCGCTGGGTGGTGTTCGGACACCACTTTGCCGCCATCGCCGGCCCGGGGCCGCTGATTGGCCCGACACTGGCCGCACAATTTGGCTACCTGCCAGGGACCTTGTGGATTCTGATCGGCTCGGTGCTCGGTGGCTGCGTGCAGGATATGTGTATCCTGTTTTTCTCGACCCGGCGTAACGGTCGCAGTCTGGGGCAGATGGCCCGCGATGAACTCGGCCCCATCGGCGGGGCGGCTGCCCTTGCAGGCACGCTGCTGATCATGATCATTCTGATCGCGGTACTTGGACTGGTCGTCGTGAATGCCATGAAGAACAGCCCCTGGGCCACCTCCACGGTGATCGCCACCATTCCTGTCGCCATTCTGGTCGGCATTTACATGCGCCACCTCCGGCCAGGTCGGGTGCTGGAAGGCTCACTGCTCGGCGTCGCGCTGCTCTTGTTTTCCGTGGTCGGCGGTGGCTGGATCGATCACAACGAAACCCTGCGGGAATACTTCAATCACCCGGGTTTGCCACTGGCATGGGGCGTTATTATCTATGGTTTCCTCGCCGCCGTGTTGCCGGTGTGGTTGCTGCTTGCCCCGCGTGATTACCTGTCGACGTTCATGAAACTGGGCACCGTGATTCTGCTGGCCGTTGCCATCGTGATTCTGCGGCCAGATGTAAAAATGCCGGCCTTGACGCAATTCATCGATGGTACCGGGCCGATTTTTGCCGGCAATCTGTTCCCGTTTGTCTTCATCACCATCGCGTGCGGTGCCATCTCCGGATTTCACTCACTGATTTCCTCGGGTACAACGCCCAAGCTGCTGGCCAATGAGCGGGATATTCCCATGATTGGCTACGGCGGCATGCTGCTCGAATCCTTTGTGGCCATCATGGCCTTGATCGCCGCCACCGTACTGGATCCGGGCGTTTATTTTGCCATCAACAGCCCGGCAGGCGTGGTCGGCGCATTGCCTGCCGATGCGGTGGCGAAAATCACTTCGTGGGGTTTTCCGGTGACGGTTGAACAAATGAATGCACTGGCGGCTGCGATGGGTGAAGCTACCTTGTTTGCCCGTACCGGTGGCGCGCCCTCGCTGGCAGTCGGCATGGCGAGCATTTTTGGTTCCGCGTTCGGGCAGCATTTGCTGGCGCTGTGGTATCACTTTGCCATCATGTTCGAAGCCGTGTTCATTCTGACCACCCTGGACGCAGGAACCCGTGTCGGGCGCTTCATGCTGCAGGATTTGTTGGGCAACCTCTGGCCGAAACTGGGGCAAACCTCATGGACGCCCTCGGTATTGATCACCAGTGCGATGGTCGTTGCAGGCTGGGGTTATTTTCTTTATATCGGCGTTATTGATCCCAACGGCGGGGTGAATATCCTCTGGCCGTTGTTCGGTATTTCCAACCAGATGCTGGCGGCGATTGCCTTGTGCGTGGCAACGGGCATTATCGTGAAATCCGGTCGGCTGAAATACGCGTGGGTCACAGGTGCACCGTTATTGTGGCTGGCGATCGTCACCACCACAGCGGTTTATGACAAGATCACCAGCGACGATCCACGCGTTGGCTTTTTTGCTTCAGCCAATGACCTGTCAAGCAAGCTCGCGGCGGGCTTGTTGCCGCCGGAAAAAGCCGCCGTGGCCCCCCAACTGATATTCAATCAGCATCTTGATGCCTGGCTGGCGCTGTTGTTTGCCACGCTGCTGTGGATCATTATTTTTGACATGCTGCGCGTGATCAGCCGACATGTGCGTGGTTTGCCGGTGCCTGCGCTGGCAGAGGCCCCGCATGAGACGACTCGCCTCGAAGCACAGTGGGCTCGGGATTGAGGGGATAAGCATGATCGACACACTGAAAAAGGCGTGGCGCTTCGTGCGCCGCGTCTCAGGGGATGATGCCTACGAGCGCTACTTGCAGCATCATGCCGAGGCACACCCGGAGCATTCCCCTCTCTCGCGCAAGGAATTTTTCCGACGCGAACAAGATCGCAAATGGGGAGGCGTCAGGCGCTGCTGCTGATTGGCAGCGCTTGACGCACAACTCGCTCAATCCCCTTTCTTGTGCAACCACAGCACATTCGATTCATAGGCGCGCACCCGGTTACGACCTGCGCGCTTGGCTTGGTACATGGCATGATCCGCAGCGGTAACCAGCGTCAGCGGATCATCCATTTTGTTCATTTCCGTGCAGGCAACGCCGATACTCACCGTCAAGCGGATTTGCGTGTCGCCGTATTCGATGTGCATGGCAGCAATGGCTTCACGAATCCGGTTGGCCTGTATCATGGCGCCTTGCAAGGGTGTATCCGGCAGGATTACCGCAATTTCCTCGCCGCCGTAACGGCACACTTCATCATGACAGCGCCTCAACTGTGCCGTTACCATCTGGATGATGCGTTTCAGGCACAAGTCCCCCACGGGGTGGCCGTAATTGTCGTTCACTGCCTTGAAGTGATCCGCATCGATCATCATGAGGCTCAAGGGACGTTCAAAGCGCCGCGCCCGCTTGAATTCCCGCAACAGGAAAGCATCCATGAAGCGGCGGTTACGCGCGCCGGTCAATTGATCGGTATGACTGATTTCAGTGAGCTCGGCGTTGAGCACTTGCACTTCTTCCAGAGCATCGTTCAACTCGCGGGTTCTGGAATGGAATTGATGTTCGAGCCGGGTATTATTCTCCCGCTGCAATTGCAGGAGCTGCTCACTGGCGACGCGACTTCTGCGTTCGCTTTCCAGTTGATCATGCGCTCTGGCGGTTGCACGTTCGGCGAGCGCACAAGACCACAGCACAATAGCCAGGGCGGAACCCAGTTGGGCCGCGATTTCACTTACCCATGTGCGTGGCAAAATTGCCAGCTTGTTGAGCGCAAGCAACACCGCGCCCAGCAGGAACACGCTCCACGCCAGGGAAAAATACGCAGCAAAACGCTCGCGATTCCGCCACCATTGATAGTGGCTGGCAAAGAGCGCCGCAGCACACGCCACCACGACCAGCGCGGCATCCAGACGAATCATCACCGGATACGGATAGAGTAAACCGCCAAAGGCGAATACGACGCCTGCAACGCCAAGCACGCTGGCCAGACGATAAAATCCCGGTGCATGCTGCTGAAGCTGCAAAGCCTGTTGCGCAAACAGGCAACCAATCGACACCATCATGGGAATCATCACCGCCAGACTGATCTGATTCCAGCCCGGACTGTCAGGCCACAAGAGCTGAAAGGCGTATCCACTCAGCGTCAATTGCATGAGTGAAAACACCCCCATGAACAGCGCGAACCAGACATACACCCGATCACGCATCTGCCAGTACAGAAACAGGCTATAGAGTGCCATGACGCACACCAATCCGTAGTACACCCCCTGTTGCATGGACACGGATTGCTCATGCGAATGAAACGCCTCCCGTTTCCACAGCGTCACCGGAAACTGCAAGGCACTGGCGGATTGAATGCGCAGGTAAAACTCATGGCGTGCTTCAGAAGCAACAACCACCGGAAAAATCAGGTTTCGATGTTGCACCCGGCGCTCGGAAAACGGTAATTGACTGCCCAGATGGCGCTCGCCAACCCACTGCCGACCGTCCCATTGATAGAGCGTGACATCACCCAGCAAGGGATAACCGACGTCGACGTAAAGCCGTTGCTTTTTCGCCAGCGGATTCTGATGACTGAAACGAACCCAATAAATATTGCGGGAAAAACCAAACGACGGCGTGTTATGGCCCAGTTGCATCCAGCGCCCGGCAGGTTGCTGGCGCACGGCGTCAAACTGCAGCAAATGCGTCGGATCTTCCAGCACCTCCAGCGCCGGCACCTCTGATTCGGTGCCCGCAGCCACGGCAAGCGGTACACCGCCAAGCACCAGCAGGATGAGCATCAAACCACGCCATGAAAGCATTCCCGCTGATCGCAACAACATCGTGCCCATTCTCCACAACGCCAGGCGCGATCCATTCCACCTGTAATATTTTTATTGGTTATGAAATTCACTATAGGAGTCACTTTCGGGCCGCGTTGTAACGATTTGTTGTTCAATCATTGCAGCGCATGAAACGTCCTCCAGAGTGGATAACCCAGCCATCCAGACGAGAACCACATCACAACGCCAGCCTTAAGCGGCTCACGTGGCTTGAGCGGTTCATGTGGCTTGAGTGGTTCATGTGGTTTGACTGGCTTGGGGGTGGCCACCTTGTGCTGAGGGTCACCAGCACAAGGTACGACGGCAGATTGACATTTTATGGCAGCCCGACAACCATTAATGCCAATCCCACACTACTTGCACCCCCTATCGCACATGTCGCATGTCATCCGCGTCACCGGGGCCTGGGCCGGTTTGCTGACCGACTGGCTTGACCACGAGCAATTGCCCGCGCCCGATCTCCGGGCCCTTCTGGATCACTGGACACGCGAAGAAATCGTGCCGATTCCAGTGTGGCACTCCCTGTTGCAGCAAGCCGTAGCCCTGCGGCCCCGGCTGCGGGCAACGGGACTGGCCATTGGCGCGTGCGTGCAACCCCGGCATGTGGGTGTATTGGGTTACCTCGTTCTGGCCAGCAAAACCCTTGGCGAAGCCATGCTCGCCTACCAACGCTATGAGCGCCTGTTCTATGGCGTGGATCTGGCCGAAATCGGTATGGAAGGCGATCAGATCGAAATCCGCTGGCAGCCCGGGGAAATGGGTTTGGGAGCACTGCATGACGCCGTGGCGATTTCTGCGCTGGTGACATTTTTGCGACGGCAGGTCGAAAACCCGCCGCCCCCTTCCCGGATTGCGTTCACCCATCCGGCACCGTTGAGCGAAGTTGAGCGGCAGGCCTACGAAACGTTTTTTGGCTGCCCCGTTTACTTTGGCGACTCTCACACGCGCGTACGCTTTCCCATGGCCTATCTGGCCATTCCCATGCCGCACAGCGATCCTGGCTTGCGGACCCTGCTTGATCGCCAGGCGCAGGCGCTGCTGCTTGCCCTGCCCGATTCCGATGCGTTCGATCGCGCCCTGCAACAAACCCTGCTCAAGCTGCTGCCGGATGCCAGCGCAACGTTGCCACGCGCTGCTCGCGAACTGCATGTGTCGGTGCGTACCCTGCAGCGACGTCTGGACGCACGTGGATTGACCTGGCAGCAATTACTCGATCGCATGCGCGAACAATTGGCGCGCCAATACCTTGCCGATCGGGCACTGACCCTTAGCGATATTGCACTGCTACTTGGATTTTCTGAACAAAGCGCCTTTACCCGCGCGTTTCGCCGGTGGACAAAAGAGACCCCGGCGCAAGTGCGAAAAAGCTTGCGAAATCATCCCTCTAAAACGAAATAAACAGACACGTGGAATCGCTTGTCCGTCGCACAAGCGATTTCCCGAGCGTTTCCTGACCTGATCTGCTATAGTAACTGTGCTTTTCCCGTGCCTCTGGATCATCCTTCCCAGTCAGATCTCCAAACGACGCACATTTTCGTGCACTTCGCACCACCCCATCTGCCTATGACTGGCAACGCAACGCGTTGACTGGCCGATATTTATTTCAGGACTCTCATGTCTCACACTACCTCTACGGCTCCCCATGCCGTTGCCCAGGCGACGTCTGCCCAGGGCGAACTGAATGCATTCTCTGCTCTCGGGCTGCGCGATGAAATTGTTCGCGCCCTCACCGAGTGTGGTTATAGTGAACCCACACCGATTCAAAAAGCCGCGATTCCAACCGTACTGCAAGGCGGCGATCTGCTGGCCGGCGCCCAGACCGGAACCGGCAAAACAGCCGGGTTTACCCTGCCCTTGCTGCAGCGTTTGTCGCTGCATGATTTTGCCCGCACCAACACCCGGGCCAAAATCCGTGTGCTGATATTGACCCCCACACGCGAACTGGCCGCTCAGGTCGAAGAAAGCGTGGTGACCTACGGAAAACACCTCGACATCAAATCCTGCGTGGTTTTTGGTGGCGTCAATATCAATCAGCAAATCCAGCGTTTGAACAAGCGCGTCGATATTCTGGTGGCCACACCGGGCCGCCTGCTGGACCTGATGGGACAGCGCACGGTCGATTTGTCCGGCATTGAAACGCTGGTGCTCGACGAAGCCGACCGCATGCTCGACATGGGCTTCATTCACGATATCCGACGCGTGCTGGCGAAGTTGCCCGAAAAGCGTCAGAACCTGTTTTTCTCGGCGACTTTTTCCGATGAAATCAAGACCCTTGCCAACGGCATCCTGAGAAATCCGCAGACGGTTGAAGTTGCCCGCCGCAACACGCCGGCCGAACTGATTCGCCAGACCATTCACCCGGTCGATCGTGACATGAAACGCAAGCTGCTCACGCAGCTGTTCAACCAACATGACTGGCAGCAAGTGTTGATTTTCACGCGCACCAAACATGGCGCCAATCGCCTCGCGGAACAGCTGGAAACCGACGGCATTTCGGCCATGGCCATTCACGGCAACAAGAGCCAGAACGCCCGTACGCGCGCACTTTCCGACTTCAAGGCCGGTCAGATTCGTGCTTTGGTCGCAACGGATATTGCCGCGCGCGGCATCGATATCGATGCCTTGCCGGTCGTGGTGAATTACGAAATTCCCAATGTGCCGGAAGACTACGTGCACCGCATCGGCCGCACCGGACGTGCCGGCATGGAAGGCGAAGCATTTTCCCTGGTGTGCGTCGATGAAATCAAATTGCTGGCCGACATTGAAAAGCTGATGAAACGTCAGTTGCCACAAGTCGTGTTGCCGGGCTTCGAACCTGATCGCAACGCCACGCCTCAGCCACTGCAGCAGCGTCGTGGCGCCGCCCCTGGTGGTCAACGGCCCAGAAATCATAACGCACAAGGTCAGCGCCCGAAGGCTGCCCCGGGCAACCGGCCTGCAGGTCAACCCAAGCCAGCGCACGCCGGTACCGGAGCTGCCAAGCCGGGGTCGTCTGCACGCCCTGCGCAAAGCGCAGGCCACGCCAACGGCGCCCGCCCGGCCCAACCCTCACGTCAGCCCCAGCCGGCGCGCCAGGGCCAGTCCCGCCCGGCCAATCATGGCAATCGCAGCCATGCCGGCGGCGCGAGAAACGGTAACAGCCGCTGAGTCCACTCCCCGAAGAGGCATCTTCTCGCCCGAGCAGATGCCTCTTCGGGGCGATTGCAGCCATTCTTGTCCCCGACAATTTACTTTTGCCTTCCCAACAGCTAAATTACTGTATATTCATATACCTTAATTGTCAGCCGTGAAACTCTATATCGCCGAAAAGCCCAGTCTCGGGCGCGCCATTGCCGATGCACTCCCCAAACCCCTGAGCAAACAGGAGGGCTATATCCGTGCCGCCAATGGCGACTGCGTGAGTTGGTGTGTCGGGCATTTGCTGGAACAAGCCGAACCTGATGCCTATGATCCGGCGTTCAAGCAATGGAAGCTTGAACACCTGCCCATCGTGCCTGGCGAATGGCGCCTGCATCCCAAATCCGGGACCCGCAAACAACTCGGCGTGCTCAAACAGCTGGTCAAAACGGCTGAAACGCTGGTGCATGCCGGTGACCCCGACCGTGAGGGCCAATTGCTGGTCGACGAAGTCATCGATTATCTCGGGCTCCCCGCCCATAAACGCTCCAACATACAACGATTGCTGATCAATGACCTGAACACCAGCGCTGTCAGCCGGGCCTTGCAACAATTGCGCAGCAATCAGGAATTCGCTGCCTTGTCGACATCGGCACTGGCCCGCAGCCGCGCCGACTGGCTATACGGCATCAACATGACACGTGCGTTTACGCTGCAGGGGCGCAAGGTCGGTTATAACGGCGTGCTTTCGGTAGGACGCGTGCAAACGCCGGTGTTGGGATTGGTTGTCAAACGCGACAAAACCATCGCCGAGTTCGTCAGCGTTCCCTATTACGAAGTGCTTGCACATGTGCGCACGCCCGAGGGCCTGACCTTTACCGCACAGTGGCAGCCCAGCGAGGCCTGTGCGGCCTTCCGCGATGAAGAGGGGCGCATCCTCAACAAGGCACTGGCGGAAAACGTCGTGCGCCGCATCCACGGCCAACCCGCACTGGTTGAAAAACTCGCTAAAACCCCGAAAAAACAGGCGCCACCGCTTCCCTACAATTTGTCCAGCCTGCAAATCGACGCCGCGCGCCGTTTCGGCCTGAGTGCACAACAGGTGCTCGACACCTGTCAGCAACTGTACGAACGCCACCAGCTGATCACCTACCCGCGTTCTGACAGCCGCCATTTGCCCGCCGAGCATTACGGGCGTCGCCATGCCGTGATGAATGCGATTGCAGCCAGCGACAACACACTCAAAACGGCTTGTGACGGCGCCGATCTGACGCTCAAAAGCAAGGCCTGGGATGACAGCAAGGTCGACGCTCACCACGCCATTATTCCTACCGAACGCCGCCCCAACCTGCAGGCCCTCGATAACGCCGAACGTCAGATCTACACCTTGATTGCGCGCCAGTACGTGTGCCAGTTCTACCCGGCTTATGCGTATCTCGAAACTCATGTGGAATTGAGGATTGCCGGCGGTTTGTTCACGGCGACGGCCCGCCAGACGCAAAATACCGGCTGGAAAGTCCTGTTCAGCCGCGAGACCGGCACACCCAAAAGAACAGGAGAAGAATCCGGAGACGCAGGCACCAAACCGCAGGACGACGAACTGGCAGAGATTCCGCCACTCAACCAGGGCGATACCCTGCTGTGCGAGCGCGGCGAAATGCTGGAAAAGCACACGCGGCCACCACCCTATTTCACCGATGCCACCCTGCTGGCAGCCATGACCGGGATCGCCCGCTTTGTGCAAGACCCGGCCATTCGCAAGATCCTGAAAGACACCGATGGGCTCGGCACTGAAGCCACGCGCGCCGGCATCATCGAATTACTGTTCAAACGTGGATTTCTGCGTCGCGACGGCAAAACCATTCGCGCAACGCCAGCGGGCACCGGCCTGATCGAAAGTCTGCCTGAAAGCGCCGTCACGCCTGACATGACCGCGCAATGGGAATCCGCTCTTGATGCCATCAGCCAGAAGCAGGCCGACTACCACGGCTTCATGAAACCGCTGGAATCAACGCTGCACGCCCTGATCGAACAAAGCAAGCAGACCGTACCGACCGCGTTAAGGGGCGTACAGGCCAGCCGCCCGGCGTTCAAACGGCGCGGCAAGTCGCCCACAACGGGCACCAACGCATCCGCCGGGGTCTCAAGCGCCGCGCCACCTGCACGCACCCGCAAGCGCGCGACAGGGAAAGCAACCCCCACCACAAAATCGCGGGGCGGTCAGAAGCACAAGCCGTAGAGCCCCTCGTTCGGGCAGGAATAATCCAGCCCGACCGCCGTCATCTGCCACTGCTGGCGGCTGCCGGAAGCGATTGCAGCGGGCAGCAACTGCGTTTCAATGCCTTTCCAGGCCGTGAGGAAAGTGCCCAATCCCAAACGCGTATCGTTGGCCCATTCAAGACGCCCGGATTCGTAACGCCAGAGCTGTGCCGCGCTCTCGGCGCAGGTGGCTGCGTGCACTTTCATGCCCGCTGTGCCGGCATCGCTCACCGGTTGCAGGCAAAGGTCGGGGCGAGCCCGGTTACGCACGCGGCCGTCGGCGTCGACATACCAATGCTGGTGCCGTGTCACGCGGCAGTCATGCAACTCGGCAACCAGGGACACTGCTTCCGGATCATGATGACGCAAGCCCAGACACAAACCCTGTGACTGCAGCTGCCGGTATTCCTGGGCTTCTTCGGTCGTAAATTGCCAGGAATAACCCTGCAGACCAAAGATGCTGTCACCCTGTTCATCCAGAATGTCGCCGCTTAGCTGCACCGTATAACGCGTGTCCGGCAGCAGGAATTCATCAGGGCGGAAATAAATCATGTTGGCTTCCGCCGTGGCGCTGTTGGCGGACGCAAACAAGCCAACGCGGCCGGTCACGACATGACCACGCTCATCCACCACCTGAAAGCTGTTGCGATTGACCGTGTAAGGAACCACATAACGATCAAACGTAATACTGACCTGCATGTCGGTGTTGCGTTTGTCGATGGCGACTCCGGTGGCGTTTTCCGCTGGCAACACCGTAACGGCCGGAATGGGCGGCAGGGGTTGATCATTCAGGCGACGCCATAGCGTGTTCCACAGATTGGCCGTTACCTTGCCGCCGAATTCCACACCACCCGGGTAGCGCATGTAATTCCGGCTTCCCCAGGGCATCAGGGATTTGTAATGCCAGTAAAGCAGCGGTGCGACGATCCGTTCACCCTTGTTCCCTGCTGCCGAAATAATACTGGTGGAATGAATTTGCGAGCGATTGGCCTGTTCCTGGGTAAAGCCCATGCGCCGGTAGACTTCCTCCAGTTGCTGTTCGGGCACGTACCAGTGTTTGGGCACAAAGGACTTCCGGTTGTGCTCCATCAACAACACCATATCGAGGCCAGTGTCGGTAGCCTCCTGGTTGCGGTGATCCGCTTCCACCACCTTGGGAACAAACAATGCGTCGAACACCTGATCCTGCATGCCGTGCGCGGCCGCGCCCAGCAGGTGGGCCGTTAATCGTCCGCATTCGGGGTCGGTCAGGTAGCGGCCCTGGCATTGCTCCTTGACCACCGCCAGGTATTGCATGATGAACGGCGCCCAGTGGCTGGCTTCCCCCCAGATGTGCGAGGGCTTGCCGAGGAATCCGGGGGAATAACCCGCATCCGGATACTGGGTACCAGCAACCCAGGCATCCTTGTGAGTCGTCAACAGGGATTTGAGGTCCGGTTCGGTAATACGCGCAAAAGCCTTGTCGCTCTGGAACATGTGCATCGACATGCCACCAGACCATGCGGGCATCGCCATCCCCAGCCATAAGGCCGCCCCTGCCACCCATGCCGTTTTCATGTCAGCCACCCCATCCTGTAATGATCGGGTGCATCAACACCCTGTTTTTATTATGTTTTCATGGCGTTTCAGCGACATGACAGGCCGTCATCTCACCATAACATGAAACCATCGTACCAAAACATTGAGGGGCGGGGAAGGCGATAGCCAGCTGCAAACAAGAACCAGCAGCAGCCAGGAATCAACAGTAGTCAGGAATCAACTACAGGCACGCCGACAACGAGTCCCGCACACCCCGTGAATCCGGGGGTATGCGGGTGCTCGCTGGCCAGCGCTAAAGGAGGGGGGGAAGGGATTACGGTTTTTCCAACTCAAATTGACCCGTGAAAAGCTGCCCATCTGGCAAGCGGGCGCTCACCTCTCCATTGAGCCATACGTTCGAACTCTTGGAAATGGTCAGCGTGCCATTGGTCAACGTGACTCGGGTGTCCTTGTACGCCGATTTGAGCAATTCGGACTCGAGGGCCACCGACACCTGGGTGACTTCGGTACCTACGGGATAAGTGGCCTGGCTGAATTTTCCGACCTTGGAAAGCTCCATCGCGAACAAGGTCCCGCGATGACGGGTGTATACCGTTACCGTATCCAGCGCGGAGATGCCCAGATATTTCGCAGTAATGGTATTGGTACACACATCCGTCGTGGTCAGATTGCCCAGGGGTGTCGACTGGAAGGAAAACTTCCCCATGTCAAACACCGGGTTCACCGACATTTTGGTGGCCTCACTGTCACCATATTCGTTGCTGGATGACAACGTGTCGTTGTTGATAATGGTGGCATCGCCGCTGAACAGCGGCGTTAACACATTACCTTCGCGTGCAAGCGCTTCCGCACTTCGCCCTGCACAGGCAACGAGATTGGCAGTGCCGCCGTTATCGACGAGGGTAAAGGAAAACCCGAGTTCCGAGTCGATCTGATCCGTGTCGCCATCCATCTTGACCCGCCACAAACCGGAAAGATTCGGGCTGTCCTTGGTCATGCGCGGCTTGTCGCCGGCACCACACCCCGTCAGCAAGAGCGTTCCCATCAGCAAAGGCAATAAGGCCCCGCCTGAAATCACGGTGCGCGTAGAAGCGCTCAGCCGCCTACGTGGTTCGTTATGGGCAGTGGAATTTTTTTTGTAGAAACTGTTCTCTGTCTTGTGTGCCATGACCGTTTCCAATAAAGGATGTGTACACCGAAAATGAGCAGCCCCCTGCACCGTTCAGGCACAGGGGGCAGAGTCCTCATTCGTCCCAGGGGAAGAAGGCGTTGGCATTGCCTTCGAGGGAAGAAGCCAACTCAGGCATATGGCGCAGCAGCATGGCATTGATACCATTGCTCTTGACCCATGCCATGCCTTCCGGCGTGTAAACATCGGCGTTATAGGAATCGGTAAAGAAGCGGTCACTGGCCAGACGACGCGACGCCATCGCGATGAAGATCTGGAAGGACGTTTCACCAAATCCATAGCCGGGTGGACGATAGCCTTCAGCAATACTGCCGACGAACAAATCCAGTGACTCGATATCGTCGTTGTAAACCTCACGCAGCTTTTCCGCCACGACCGTGTCAGGCGTAATGTCGGTAAAATCGCTGACAGGTTTGAGATTGATCAAACGACGGAACTCGTTGTAACGCGGCACACCACGCTCACGATCGCGCAGCAGATCGACGGTGGCCATGTCGACCTTGGTCCCGTTGGGGAGCACCAGATTACGCAGAAATTCGGGGTAATTGTTTACCGTCAAGGCACCTGGATGCGTATGGCCAAAGGAATAAAACAAATTGGCCATTCCGTAGTTGTCCATGGCTTGCGTCGCACCAGCGAAAGCTGAACCTTCAAGCGAGACGTTACCCATGACCTGATCGTTCTGGAAATTACGGACTTCTACTGAATCTCGCAGCAAGGGGTGCATACGATAAACGGCGGTGAATTCCTCGGTCAGGCTGTAAGGTGCAGTATAGTGATTTTGGTGTCCCCCCATGAAACCATGCAAAATAGGGTTGCCGGAGTGCTTGCCCTCGGTCGGGAACAAACCTTGCCAGTTGGCGTTCATGGCACGCTTGAGAATGTCGTTTTTCAGGATGGCAGGCGTCCATTCAATGGTATGGATTTTTGCCATGCTCGCCGCATTCACGAGGCGCGCAGTGTCATACAACTGTTGGTCGGTCCAATCCGGATAATGCTGTTTCAGCATGGTCGCAATGGCGTTGTGCTCCAGCGTGAACAAATGGTGGAACATCGACAAACCCACCCACCAGTTCTTGTTGAAACCGGTGTCATCGATACCTTTTTGCGGATCGATAGGCAAACGGTTGTTGGCAGTCACTTTCAGCTTGCCATCAACAAATGACCGCACGCGATCGTTGGTCGCCTGATCGCTACCATAGATTTGCGAACCATCCCACCAGGCGGTAACCATGTTCTGAAAGGTATCAGGACGGCCATCGGCCGGGTTTTTGCTGGGATCGACACGTGAGCGACCGATTTCCATGGTCGGTGTGCCGAAAGGATCATCTGCCTCAAGTGGCACCGAATACGGGTTTTCCAGCGCATTGTCACCGTGATCAAACCAGTCATGCACCATGAACTGAATCCACGCAGTGGCCAGATAGTTGATTTGACCCACTTCCTGAATACCGTTGTTGCGCGCGAGAATTTCGCGGCTGACGGTACGTGGGTTGGGCGTCATGATATTGGCATCATCACGCCAGGTTTCTTCGATAGGCACGTTGCGACCCATGCGCATTCCTGCACTGCCCATGGCCGGCTGATCCAGGTCGTTACAGGTACCATCAATTGTACGCGCGACCAATGCACGGCCTTCACAGGGGCCGGCGGTTGGATATTCGCCTTCGGCGTAAGTGTCGTGAAGATTGTATTTGAACAGGTGATCGCGGGTGCAACTCAGGGTCAGCAATCCCACCAGGGTGCCGTAAACCCACCATCTTGCATAATAAACCATACCCCTTTCCTCTTTTTATTTTCATTGAACGAATGAATGAGATTGCCCCTGGAATATCGGGAGTAACCAGTCGACGTGGATAGGGTATTGGTTAGAGCGTCATGTGGCCCCCCTCATAGGGAGGGGAAACGGAAATGCCGAGGCAGGATTGTTTTCTCGAGGAAAAATACCTCCGACAAAATGGATAATCCAAATTTGGAATTTTATAGTCGCATTAAAACAATGCGTTTCCCCGCCATGCGCCATTTTCGAAAGCGAAATGAAGGTAGACCAACAAGTCACAAACCATGATGAAAAGCAGAGGCCCGCAATAAAAACGTTATTTGAAAAACGGCACCAAAGTACCACTTTCATTCATGCAACATCCGCCACCTCGCATGCAACAAGGAGGAAAATTCAAAGCGCAGGGATGAGACTTTAATCTCGAATTTGTTTCCTTAATTCATTGTAAAAATAAATCTCGCGCCCTACACTGGCCACAGCTGGTGGAACAGGGAAAATCGCGGAAAATTGATGGCTAGCAGTTACAGCACAATTTTTTGCGACTACTGCAGAAGCAGTTTCTTGATTAAAAGAATAATTAAATCAGTCGCCAAGAGTGTGTAAGCACCATGTCCATTTCGGCCTTGTCCCGCCCCGTCGGGTGCAACCATCTGTGCGCTCCTGCAGACATAGAAGCCTGTCGCTCCCGGTTGTGTGAATACGCGGACTACTGGGTCAAGACTGGCCACGCAACGCGACTCATCAACATGATGAATGTCGTTCCACAGGCATCCTTGCAGCAAGACGCGACGCTGTCGCTGCATTGCCTGGCCGCACTCGCCTGCGAGCAGCGCTTTGAACAGGCAGATCTGTTTCTTTCGCAATGGCTGATTCACATTCGCCAACTGCCTCACGACGATCCTGAAACCTTTTCCGCGTTGCGCAATAACCTGACGGGCTATGTTGTTTTGTTGCAAACCTTGCGCAGCGACTTGAGCCTAATTTCTCAGGATACCATTCTGCACCTGAAGCAAACATTGGATATTCCCTGTCTGCATCAGGCCATGCTCAACAATATTTATGCTTATTTGCTGTACATGAACGGCAAATATGTGAAAGCACAACAGTATGCGGCACGCGCTTATCATCACGCCATCGCCACCGATGACTGGTTTGCGCGCGCCATTGCAGTACTGTTGCAATGCGTCTGTGATCGCTCGCAGGGAAGATTCGATATCGCCTACAAATCGGTGTTGGCGGCCATGCAGGCTTACCAGGTGGTTAACGACTCACCTGCGTGGGCGGTGCTGGCATTGGTGCGCGCAATGTTCGAGTATGAAAACAACCAGCTGGCTACGGCCGAGTCCTTGCTGAACACCGCCATACCGCGTTTGGCGATGTCTGCCATCTCCGATTTTCGCGTCAACGCCTATATTACGCTTGCCCGTGTACATGCCAGCCGCGACAACTTTGCAGCGGCGGAATCCGTGCTGGGCGAATTGTCTGATCTGATCAGCGAAGGCAACGACAAGCGCTGGATGAATTACATTGTCCACGAACAGATCCGGGTGGCCTTGCTCGCAGGAAAGCCCGACTTTCAGGCGCGCTGGCAGAAAAAATTCCCCTATATGCAGCGAGAATCATCGGGCGCATTGCGTACAAAATACTGTCCGGCAGTGGGTCACGTGCCAGAACGCACTCAGCTCATGCTGGCGTTACAACAACGCAATCTGGAAGTTGCAGAACGCGCACTGGGCCAGCTGGCCAAAATCAGTTCGTTGCATTCCGACAGTTTCCTGCGAGTCGTGGTGCTGAGTGGCAGCGCCGCACTGGAATTCTGTCAGGAGAACCATGACCAGGCGATTGTCTTTCTCAACGAAGCACTGGCATTGTGCAGACAGGCCAACCTCTATCGCACGCTGTTTGATGAAAACTTCCTGTTTGCAGAAGTATTTCAGCTCGCGCGCAGCCTGGGCCGCGTGGATGAAGACATCAATTCCGAATGGCTGCAACGGCTGAAAGAAGAACGCTTTCCCAGACCGCGCATCACCAAGCCATCGACCGCATCGGCCGCAGAGCCCAGCGTCGATTCGCTGACTGACACGGAAATCAAGGTGCTGGATTTGCTGGCGCAAGGGCTCAGCAACAAGGATATCAGTCGTCGCATGGGCATTGCCGTCACGACCACCAAATGGCATCTCAAGAATATTTTCAGCAAGCTCGCAGCCAATAACCGGGTCGGCGCACTGATACGCGCCCGCGAGTTGCATTTACTGTCGGTGGCAGGCGAAGCCCTGCAGTTGCTCCCAAGTACCCTCGCAGCGCTGGCGGTTTTCTGATGTCTGACACACAATCAACACGCCCGTAGACAGGATACGAATCAATCCGGATCTGCCATTCCCTCTTCGATTTCTTCACGCGTTGCGCGTCTCACATGACGTATTTCAAGCGCGAAATGAAGGTCCAGCCCAGCCCAGGGATGATTACCATCGACCGTGACAAACTGGTCGTCCACATCAATGACTCTCACGGCTTGTGTACCGGTCTCGGTCTGCGCCTGAAATTCCATTCCTGGCTCAATCTCGCCGACATGCTCGACGAGCGCACGCGGCATTTTTTGCACAAGATCAGGGTCACGCAGCCCGTAAGCTTCGGCGGGGGCAATCACCATTTCCAGCGTTTCGCCGGGAAGTCGCCCTGACAAGGCTCGTTCCAGCCCGGGAATCAGTTGGCCGTGACCATGCAAATAAAGCGCGGGCAAGCCGCCGCGTGACGTGTCCAGTTCGTTGCCTTCCTGATTCCACAGCGAATAGTGAAAAGCGACGACACAATTCTCGGCTACCTGCATGCAACCTCCAGCTCCGGAATGAAAGACCCTGGAATAAACGCTCTGGAACAAAAAGCGCTAAAACAAAAAGCGCTGGAACAAAAGCTATGAAATAAAAACCCCGGTCAGACACCGTCTGCCGGGGAAACACATTCAAACAGCAGCAACGGTATAAGTCATGCTGGAGAAGTGGTCAGCACAATGCATGGAATGTGCAATTTCCCATTCTTCGCGGGTCAACTGACCATAGGAGAAGTGCGGGAACAGCTCACCGGTGAAATTGCGGAAATCACTGATGGCGTTGCGCAGACGCAGGTAGCCGTCTTCCAGTGCGCCGTCATCGGGAATTTCAGGCGCACCGGGCACCGGAGCGCCAAGATCGTGCGTCATGTAGCCCTGGCTGCGGAAATAGTTGAAAGCCAGGCGGGCAAGCGTTTGGCGTGCAGCCGGGTCGAGTTGCGGATACCCGGTCATCGAGTATTCCATGCTTTGCGCGGCATGGTTCAGGATCTTGTACAAAGACCAGGGTTGTTGCAATGCGATGGGGGCGTTGGCCTCCAGCAGTGCAAGCTCGGCCAGCACCTGATCCAGGCTGGCGAATTTGAGGTTACGTCCACGTTTGCCGCAGCCGACGGTGAGACCGCCAACACTTGCAGCCAACGCCGCACCAGCGGTCAGGCGAAGGAAGGACTTGCGGGTCATGGTGGTGGGAGAGTTCGACAGCTCGGCAGAGGGTTGTTCTGATTCGGTTGGGCGCATGACACTTCACTTATTGGAATTATTGGCGTGAACCCACGGAAGCATCCCGTGGGCATGGTGGTTAAGCCACGCATTTGGCTACCAGCCCAGAATAGGGATTTCTGGCAAGGATTCCCCCCTGCAAAGGGAGGGGTGTTACAAAATTTCCCATGACAGTGACAAAGTTTGTCAGTATGATCTGATCACGTTTTAACCAGCTGCACTGTCGTACCTGCTTTTATCCAGCGGAAGGTGTCCCATGATCAAGACCGTCAAGCGCAAAATCCGGATCCATCAGATCAAGAAGGAAGCCACGCGCCCCCGCGTGCACAGCGCGACCATGGAAGACATCCAGCGCAAGCTCGAGCACTACAACGCAGAGCGACAGATCGCCCGGAATGCCGAGTCTTCAATGTCGGTGCAGGTGCTGCAATAGGTTGACGTCTACAGCGCCGAGGCGGGTCCCATTTATTTCAGTACGGTACTGAAAGGCGTCTTGAAATCGCGCTTGGGCAAACCGGCTGCATCATTCTTTCGCACCAGCCACGCATCAACGCTGAGCGAGACACCGCCTGACGGGTGGCGCGCAAATCCCGCGGTCATGAAGTGCTCGCGTGTGCGGGTCTTCGGATAGGCACTGAACAATTCCCCCTTCTCTGCGCTCACGAAATAATTGCGATCATAGACAATCGGTTCGCCACCCTCATAAGGCGGGAAACGACGCGGTTGTTTACTCGCCACGGCAGCAGCGATTCCGTTAAGCCCGGTCAGGTTGGACAAGGGCGAAGACACGACCTCGATCAGTCGCGCCCCCCGGCTTCCCAGCGGTGCCACAGCCACGCGCCCGAAATGCACATCGCCGGTAAACGAGACGATGTCATGGCCGGAACGGGCCAGCGCATCGACCAGACGCCCATATTGCTCACGGAAATGGGTCAGGTTTTTCTCGAGGCCCTCCGGCGCATCCATCAGGGTTTGCGAGGTGACAAATACGCCAGGACAACGCAATCCGCTTGCCCACGCCTCTATTTTCTGCAACCCGGCTTCATCAATGAATCCATGCGCATGACGGCGACTGCGTAAATCCGCCACGCAGAACGAGAGATCTGACCCGATGGCAAAGGTTTCAACGGTGGCACAGCGCTGCACATGGGTAACACCCTCCATGGCGGCTTCGGTCCAGGCCTTGCGCACGTTTTTGGCACGTAACGGCCACAATGTGGGTATCGGTGTATCGATAAACGGAAAATCGTTCCAGAACTCATGATCGTCCGGCAGCATCCACGTGCCACCATGCCGCAAGACGTCGCCGAGCAAGCGCCAGTTGTTTTCGTAATCACCCGCGATACGCTGACGGATCTCCTTGCCTTCGAATGACATCGAATCGATCCCGATATCGAGATACACCTGATCGCCCGTCAGGAATTTCAGCTGCGGCCGCAAGGGTTCAGGCGCTTTCTTGTACAAGCGCTTATAGGCCGAAGCGACATCGCCGCCGTCGTGCTGACTGTAGAAGCAGGCGCCCAGCGCGACCGTGAAAACACCGTCAGCTTGTGCCGGTAACGCCGAGGGCAAGGTGCTGAATTCCCCCGAGCTCACGTCTTGCCAGACGTAATCGCCAAAGTCGGCTTCGGGAGGCAGCAGGCGATCAAAGCGCACCAGATAGTGTTGGCCCGGCACCAAGCCGGTAAAACGATGTACGGCGTAAAAGCGCTGATTCAATCGTTCGAACGGGCGCAGCCAGTCATCGCGGGTGATTTCATGCGTGGCCAACGGCTTGCCATCGCCCGCCAGTAATACCAGACGGGCTTTGGTTGGCATTTTCAGTGTCGGGCACAGGGTACCAAACCAGATTTCGGCACTGTCGGCAGTGACGCGATGCACTGCAAGCATCCAGTCACCGGTTTTGGTGGGGTAATAAGCAAGATCCGTCATGGGCAATCCTTTCTGTTGTGCGCTGAATGTGCCCCTTCCACCATGCGTTATAACCGCCAACTGAGGGGCACCTGATTATTGATCAGATGCCCCGGGAAAAACAGTGTGCGGAGTCAAAAACGGTTTTCCAGGCGGCTGTAATCGAGTAGCCCCGCCTCGACCGGGTTTTCCGCGCGATAGAGAGCGTGCATGCGATCACTTACGGGCCAGAAATCGGGCGAGGTCCGGCGCACCCCGAAATCGCGAAGCAACTGCCGGTAATCCTGCTCGGAACGTACGGCAACCACCGCGTTCACAAACCGGTTGATGTCACCTTCCTTCACCCGCCAGAACACCGCCGGATAAGCACCGACGACGCCCTTCAACAATGTCAGATAATCCTCGGCCGGAAGCCGGTTGCTGTTTTCGTTCAGCAGGCTGGCAATATTGCTGTGGCCGCTGTTGCGAATCAACGTATACGCCTGATCAGCGTGCTGATCGCCTTCGACCAGCAACAGGCTCAGCTCCGGAAACAAGGTGGCCTGCTCGCCCGCCACTGCATTCAGGCGTTGCAGCGAGGTGCCCTGCGTGAACGGAACCGGTTGCGACTGCAGGACATGACGCCGGTTCAACACGGGGGCCAGGTGGTCCTTCAGCATGCCGTAGAGTTCCAGCTTGTGATCGTCGGTGCTGTAGGTGATGTCGGTCTTCTGACGGAAATGCAGTGCCGGCTTGAACACGTAACCGGAGACCTCCAGGCGTACATCCCGATACCAGTATTTGCGTAATGCCTTGCGATCTTTTTTGGGTAAAAACGCCAGGAAATTGAATTCACCTTCCATGCGCAGAAAATCCATGTAGAGACGCGTATCAAGCTGATGCCCGATATTGCCGTACACATCAAAGCCAGCCACCAGCAAATAATGGATACGTTCCAGCAACGGGTAGGAGATGACCCACATGGTTTTGGGCGGTTGCCCGAGCAACCCCTGCTCCACTGTCGAACTGTCAAAGTGGCGGAAAATGGTGAGCGCGGCATTCTGATTGCGGCCGTCACCATCCCAGATCATGTCGAGATCCAGTTTTTTGCCAGTGGAAAACAAATTGTTCAAGGACTGCGTGCGTGCTTCAAGATAAGCACGCTGCTTGAGCGCGTATTCGGCCCAGACCTTCGCAACGCCCGCTCCGCGCTCCTCTTCGGCATTGGGAATGCCCAGGTTCTTGCCCTGCGCCACCAGAAAATCCGCCAGCTCACGCGAATTTTGCTCGTTCGGGTCGATAAAGACGGTCCAGAAATGATCGTCGATCACATTCAACGCCACCTGCCCGCGACATACCGGCCCCTTGATAAAGCCCATGACCGTGAATTGCGCGTGTTCCAGCATCAGGCGGTAACGCGATTCAACGGGCAAATCACGAAATGCCAAAAACGGGTTAGACGATGTTTCCGGTTTGTAATCCGGTAACGCCGTCACTGTGTAATCCGGGGTCACGAACAGCGACTTCATCCACGCGAGTTGCTGCGCATTCAGCGCATAGGGCATATGCGTCTTGGCCACCACAGAAGACTCATCCCGCTGCAAACGGTAATACACCCGCGTGACGCCTGGATCATCGTAGGGCTGCCGCGTGGCGATCACCGAGATAGGAAATCCGGGTGGCGTGCTGGAACGCACCAGCTGGAAAAATTCACGTTCCCCCACCTCATCAAAATACAGATGGGCCAGGAACAAGTGCTCATAAATATAACGCGACGCCAGTTGCTGCTTGAGGCTGTCGGCATTGAGGAAAGCTTCCCAGGCATCCACCTGCTGTGTCAGCGCCTTGCTCAGCGCGGGGCGCAAAGTCATCGCGCCGCCTGCCTGCAGCCATTGTGTCAGGACGTTATGTTCGTTTTCCGTCAGGGCCGGCAGCCCATAGGGCATTCCCCATTGCGGATGCATTTTTTCGTAGGCGTCCATTTCATCGAGACGCGGGCACGATTCGGGCCGGTCCAGACCGAAGCTGAACTGTTCATCGAGCACGTCGACATTCGGCAGCGGGTGCTCCTGTTTCAACGCGAGCAGGCGATAGAGTACGCTGGCCTGGGTGTGGTTTTCCCGCACCTGAGTGCGCTCGTTAAGCACCGGAAAGAAGCCCTTGGCGCGCCATTCCCGCGTGGTCTGCGCATCAACGCCCAATCGCGAGGGCAGTGACGCCAGCAATCGGGTACCGTCGTATACGCGCTGCTTGCTTGCCCCCCGCTCGATACCGTCAGGGGACGATAATTTGAGCTGGCAAGGCGCATCGTAACAGGCGTGGCAAACCACGCACCGGTTTTCCAGAACGGGCTTGACCGATTGTTCGTAAAACCCGGGATGGCTAGCATTCACTCCCTGAGCCTCCGGCGCGGACGACCTAACGATACGATTGACCGGCACTTCCACGCCGTAAACGGACGCCAGCGGGTCGCTCGCACTCAAGGTACTACAGCCGGCAATCATGAGGACCGCCAGCAACAAACGAAACCAGGATCTCGGATTCATGTTTTTCATCAAAAAGATCTGCATCAGGCGTCAGGGTGAAAAACAGATAGTAAACCACCCCGGGCTGAACGCCAGCCGAATTGCCGGCAGTTTGTCCTGGCTCTGCCCCACTCACGTCAGGGTTGCGCATCACCCGGTTCACCCGGGCTCACAATTTATGGACCAGCCCGCACGATCGGTCTGTCACCCCCCGCACGCGGCTTGACCCCGGAAGAAGGCATTTTCATACTGCAAGGCAGTTTCGCGGGATCATCAGACGCTGCAGATCAACACAGGAACCTTCCTCATGGATTACAAAACACTGACACTGACCGTTGCCGACAAGATCGCCCATATCGTTCTGAACCGGCCTCAGGAATTCAACACCATGAACGTGGATTTCTGGCACGAGTTGCCGCGTGCCATTCGTGACATCGACGCCCATGCCGCAGCACGCGTCATTGTCATTTCATCCACCGGCAAGCACTTCACGGCAGGCATGGATTTGAGTGTCTTCATGAACCCATCCAACCTGCCCATGCAGGGGGATCCTGCTCGCGCCGCCGAGAACCTGCGCCGACTGGTGCTGCAGCTGCAAGAGGCTTTCAATACCCTTGAAAACGCGCGCATGCCGGTGCTGGTGGCCATACAGGGCGGATGTATCGGTGGGGGCGTCGACATGATCAGCGCTGCCGATTGCCGCTACTGCACCGCCGACGCTTTCTTCTGTATCAAGGAAACCGATCTGGGCATGACAGCCGACGTCGGCACGCTGCAACGCCTGCCCCATCTCATTCCGCAGGGCATGATACGCGAGCTGGCTTACACCGCTGGAAAACTGGGGGCGCAACGGGCGCGGGAAATCGGTCTGGTGAATGAGGTGTTTCCGGATCAGGCCAGCATGCTGGACGGGGTCATGCAAATTGCCCGCGAAATTGCCAAACGCTCGCCGCTCGCCGTCACCGGTTGCAAGGAAATGATCAACTACTCCCGTGACCATTCCGTGCCAGACAGTCTCAAATATATTGCCACCTGGCAATCCGGCATGTTCCGCCCCGAGGACATGATGAAGGCCATGGCCGCGCAGACGCAGAAAACCCCTGCCGATTTTGCGGAAATTCACCCGATAAAACCGCCATTCAGTGGCGGATAACAATGACAGATAACAATGACGGATAAAACCTGCCTAGCCACAAAGCGTTAGCGTTAATGCTGGTGACCTGGCAGGCGGATGGTCTATCCTGAACAATTGAGGATACGCAGCCGCACCCAGGTTTACCAATGATAAAAACAAGACGGGTATTACTGGTGGGGTTGCTGGCGGGCGTCGTCGCCGGAATCATTGGCACACGCACGGCCAGCCACACTCCATTAATCATTTTCTTCGACAACTTGCACTGGACAGCGGCCACCTTCGGGGCTGCGGTTCTGGTGTGGCAAGGCCTGCTCCAGGCAGCTCCCGCCCTGCGCCCGCTACTCCGTTATTTGCTCATCGGATTTCTTCTGCACGCCCTGGCCGAATGTATCTGGAACCTGCAATCCTGGGCAGGCTGGCAACCCTTTCCCGCGCCCTCTGACGCCCTTTATCTGGCACTCGGGCCCTTGATGGCCATGGGGTTATGGCGCTGGGGCTGCCCCCATCTCGATGAAGTGGGGCGCCGCATGGTGATGCTGGATACCCTCACCCTGCTGGTGGCGGTGTCGACCGTCTCGCTGACCCTTTATATTCCTCAATCTGGCACCTACAACGTTCTGCAGCTGATGGTCATCGTTGCTTATCCTCTGGGCATGATGTTGCCGGTGGCGCTGGGCACCGTGCTGATGCTCTCGTTGCGGATACGCCCGACGCTCTCGAATGTCGGTCTCCTGTTGGCGACCTGCGTCTATGCACTGACCTGGGCCGACTGGAATTTACAGGCACTGCGGGGAACGCAGCTACCGGGCTCCTGGCTGAACCTGTCATTTTCGATAACGGTGTTGGTGATCGGCCTTGCCGCCAGCCGCTTGCAGCTGCCACTGGTGAAATCGGCCCGCGTTGACCCGATATACAATGCCTTGCTCCATAGCGTGCCGTTACTGATGGTCATTGCCGCGGCCATGGGAATCATCCTGGTGCAATCCCAGCCGGATACCAACACCCTCGTGCATGACGTCGCCGTCACCGGTGCCATCATCACCATGTTGCTGGCCATGGTACGGCAAAGCGATATGCTCAACATGCACAGCACCCAGCTCGCCAGCGAGCGCCTGCTGCGCGAACGCGATGCCCAGGTACGACAAAGCCAGGCACGTCTGGAAACCTTGTCGCAACAACAAAAAGCGCTGCTTGACAGCGCCCATTACGCCATTGTGTCGACCGATATCCATGGTGTCATCCGCTCGCTGAATCCCGCCATGAAACATTTGTCAGGCTTCACCGATCAGGAGTTGATTGGCCAGTCCATCAAGCCGTTACTGCGCGGCGACAAAAAGCTCGCACCGAACAGGACCAGCACAGCGACTCCCCCGATGGACTCCCCTGCGGCTTTCCATACACTGGTGGTACTGCCAAGCGAAACCGATGTGCAGGAACATGCGCGCCATATGGTTTGCAAGGACGGAAGTGTACTGCCCGTCATGATTTCGGTGACGCCTGTACGCGATCGGCTGGGCATCGTGAATGGTTTCATGGCGATCATTTCCGACATCAGCGCGCGCATCATCGCCGAAGAAGCCCTGCACGAAGAAGAGTTGCGTTATCGCACGCTGATCGAAAGCGCCGGCGATGGCATTCTGATCTGGAAGGACGGGCTTTTCACCGACTGCAATTCGGCAACCTTGCGCCTGTTTGGCTGTGAAAGGGATCAAATCATCGGTCATGCGCCCCGGGAACTTTCCCCGCGCATGCAGCCAGATGGTCAAACATCAGAAAAAAAGGCGCAACAGCGCATCGCCGACGCATTGCGTGGCGAACCGCAGTTCTTCGAGTGGGTGCATCAACAGGTCGATGGCACACTGTTTGACGCCGAAGTCACCCTCAATCGCCTCGAAGGGGACAGCACGCGTTTCATCGCTATCGTGCGCGATATTACCGAGCGGAAAAAGGCCGAACGCCAACTGAGCGAACAAAAGGATTTGCTGCAGGCCACGCTCAGTGCCGCCCCCGGTTTGTTTTTGGTCTTTGACGCTCAGGGAAAAATCAGCAGCTGGAACGCAGCATTCGAATCGACACTGGAATATTCCGCCGATGAAATCCGGTCGTTACATGTTCTGGATTTTTGCGCGCCGGAAGACCGCTCCGCCGCTGCTGAAAAAATCGATTCCATGCTGACGTTGGGCGATATCGAAAACCTGGAACTGGTGCTGCTCACCCGCAGTGGCCGCGCGATTCCGGTGGTGGCAAGCGGCAGTCGGGCCATGCTGCGGGGCGAACCGCATGTCTTGACGTTCGCCATGGATATTTCGATCCGCAAAGTCATGGAAAAGGAATTGCAGGATTTCCAGGCCGAACTGATTCAACGCAACAACAGCTTGCGTCTTATCAACCTGCTGTCCAGTCGGCTGAGCGGGTTGACACGACAAGAAGACATCACCCGGGAAGCCGTCGATGTCATCCGCATGATAAGCCACTCAACATGCACATTATTCTTTCTGCTTCACCCCGAAAAGCCGGCCCTGACGCTGGCGGCGGCCAACGGGCTCGACGACGACGAAATCGAACGGTATGCCGAGATTGCGGTGAACAACACGATGGCGGGATTCGTGCTTCGCAGCGGTCATGTATTGCGCCTGGATGAATTGCCCGCTGCAGGTGCACACCAACATTTGCTGAACGCCTTTCTGGCACGCCACGGTCTGAAGGAAGGCGCGTTCATTCCCCTACAATTCAATGAACGACCGGTTGGCACCATCATTCTCTTCGACGAAAAAGAAGGTTTTCATCAGCTGCTCGACGACGACACGCTGGAAGCCATTGGGCGCACCGTTTCACTGGCCATTGCCAACGCGCGTCACCTCAACGATCTCGAACATCAGGCACATCATGATTCATTGACGCGATTGCCGAATCGCAAGGTATTGCATGATACCTTCGATCAATTGCTGAATGACGCACAGCCGGCTGCGATGGCCTTGATGCTGCTGGATCTCAATCGATTCAAGGAAGTCAACGATACGCTGGGCCACCATACGGGTGATATATTGTTGGTGCATACCAGCCAGCGTCTCGCCCACTTTGCCGACACGGCTTCAGCACTGGTCTGCCGGCTGGGCGGTGACGAATTTGCGATTTTGCTGCACGACATCAAGAGCAGCGGCGATGCCGTCGAGTTTGCCGAACGCATTTCCACGGTGTTGCATAAACCTTTTCTGATCGACGGCAAAAACCTGCAGGTGGGCGCCAGCATTGGTGTCGCCCTTTATCCGGAACACGGCAAAGACAGCCATGCACTGTTGCGTGCTGCTGACGTCGCCATGTATCGCGCAAAACAACGTGTGACCGATGTCGTGGTGTACGATCGCCAGTCAGATACCCATAGCCCAGAACGACTGAGCATCATTTCCGATCTGGGCGAAGCCATCGACAAGCAGCAATTGGTGCTGCATTACCAGCCCAAGCTGGCGCTCGACAACAAGACTGTCACCGGATTCGAAGCGCTGGTGCGGTGGCAGCATCCGGAACTGGGGTTCCTCTATCCGGACGCCTTCATCCCGGTGGCAGAACAAGGTGAAGCCATTCACCGACTCACGCAGTTCGTGCTCGACCAGGCGCTTGCCCAGCAACAGCAATGGAAAGCTCAGGGTTACCGTTTCAGTGTCGCCATCAACCTGTCGGCGCGCAGTCTGGTGGATGATCGTGCCATCGGGTTGATACGCGATCTGCTGGACAAATACGATACCCAGCCCAATGAACTTGAACTGGAAATCACCGAGACGGCGTTGATGCAAGACCCGGATTTTGCTGCCCAGTTATTGCACCGTATCGCGCGCTTGGGCGTGCGGATTTCGATTGATGATTTCGGTACGGGGTATTCATCGCTGGGCTACTTGCGTCACCTGCCCATTTCATCGCTGAAAATCGATCGCCTGTTTGTGAAGGAAATGCTGCAGAACGAGCAGGATGCGATCATTGTGCGTTCGACCATCGGCCTGGCACACAACCTCAGCATGCAAGTGATTGCCGAAGGCGTGGAAGACGCCCACATCTGCCAGGCACTCGAGGAAATGGGCTGCGATGCAGCGCAAGGGTACTATCTCAGCAAACCACGCGCCTGGCACGAGATTCAGCGCTGGCTACAGGACACCTACACCGATGCGCAGTGCCGCACGCCGCTCACGCATTGAGTCGGCGTCATCGGCGTAGGCTGCCGCCCAGCAAAGCGCTTACTTCAGGGATTTCCGCAACCGATCGTACGCTGCCTTGGCCGACTTGTAACTCGCGTCGGCCGTCACCGCGGCGCGGCGCAGGGTTTCATAACGGGCTTTCTCATCGCGCGCCAGCGTGGTGGCCGTCGTCAGGGCATTGGTGGCCTGCTCCAGTTCACCCAGCAAACCGCTCAACGAGGCATATAGGGTTTGCACCTGTGTCTGTAAGGTTTGTAACAGTGCCGCCTGTTTTTGGTAACCGGTCTGCGCCGCCGCCAGCTCGCGCTCAGCCGCTGTGCGTATGGCCGTCGTGCGTGCAGCGGCAATTTTGGCCTGTGCCCGGGTTATCTTGTTCTGCCAGATCGTGAGTGACTGATTTTGCCTGGTCAGATTGGCTACTTTCGTCTGGTAGTTTGTCAACGACTTGCCGCCACGCCGCTTGATGGCATCCACCGCCGCTTTCGCGCGTACCAACGCGGCATTCGCCTGATTGGACACCGCCAACTGCGCATCGCGCGCTGTACTTGCGGCGTTACGCGCCTGCTCTGCCTGCGCCAGCTTCTCAGCCAACAATTCCAGCTGTGAAGGAACAACAGCGCCATTCCCGTCGTAATAGGCGGCGATTTGCGATGCGACCTGATTCACCGCGTGTGCAGCATCGGCGCCATCCGCCTGCGAGCGATCCACTCCGCAGGGCAAGCCACGACAGGTCATCGCTGGATTCGACAGTT
>JBPOHS010000078.1:0-38853 GCA_052035295.1 Pseudomonadota bacterium | reverse complement strand
AACCTGGGTAAAGTTTAAATAACTTTGGCAAATCTACTGAGGGGAAAAATCAAAAAACGTAAAAATTACCCATGCATGGAAGGAGCGGGGGTTATTCGGCCTCGTCAAAGCGGTTGTTGATAAGTTCCGCAACGCCCGCCAGCGCTGCTTCCCAGTCACGCCCTGTCGCCTGGATATCCAGTTGGGTACCTTGACTGGCAGCCAGCATCAACACGGACATGATGCTTTTGGCATCGGCCTTCTGGTGACCCTTGAACACCTCGATCTTGCTTTCGAAGCGATTGGCGGTCGCCACCAATTTGGAAGCTGCCCGCGCATGCAAACCCAGTTTGTTGATGATCTGGATCTTGATTTTGCCCTGCGTCGACATGTGTGTTCCTTGTTCTTATAAATCCCGATGACGGGCGAGCACGCGGTTGTGTTGCGTCTCAAAATAGGACTTGAGCTTTTCGACAATGTAAACGGAGCGATGTTGCCCGCCGGTGCAGCCAATGGCAATCGTCATATAGGAGCGATTGTTGGCACTGAAGCGGGGAAGCCAGCTCTCCAGAAACGTTTTTATGTCGCTGATCATGCGCTGCACGTGCTCATCGGCTCCGAGAAAATCATGAATTTCGTCATCCAACCCGGTCTTCGCCCGCAAGCCGGGAATCCAGTGCGGATTCGGCAGGCAGCGCACGTCGAACACCATGTCGGCGTCGGCCGGTATGCCATTCTTGAATCCGAAGGATTCAATCAGTACGGTCATGAAGTCTTCGTCGGTGCCGACGTGTTTTTTCACCAGATCACGCAGCTCGTGCAGCGTCATCCGGCTGGTGTCGATATTGATATCCGCGCGGATGGCAACGGGCTTCAATATCAGGCTTTCATGCTCGATGGCTTCGGAAAGCGAAATCGAGCGGGTGGAAATCGGGTGCTTACGGCGCGTTTCACTGAAACGCTGCAACAGGGTGGTGTCGTCGGCGTCAAGGTAAATGATCTTCACTTCCGCACCGCGCTCGCGCAGCCCATTGATCGTGTCCGGAAACATCTCCAGTTGTGTACTGGAATTGCGGGCATCAATGCCGATGGCAACGCGGGAAATCTCGGTGTTCTTACGTTCGGAGAGTTCGCGGACGAGATCGCTCATCAATCTCACGGGCAAATTGTCGACGCAGTAATAACCGATGTCTTCAAGTACGTGCAACGCCGTACTTTTGCCCGAGCCGGATCGCCCGCTGATAATTACAATATGCATCGCTTGCATGTCAGATCCGTTTTGCTCTGGGTGTGGGGGGGAATATTTTACCTTGTCGAATGCGTCAATCGCGTTGCAGCCCTGACGACTGCCAATCTCTTGCAAACATATTCAGGGCTGCGGTTGTCAACGACGGCGGTGTGCGACCTGTATCAGCGTCCGGCACCCTGCTTGCGGGCGGTGACCTTTTCCTTGTGTTTCAGTACCTGGCGATCCAGTTTGTCGGTCAGCGAATCAATGGCAGCGTACATGTCTTCCGACTCGGCGATGGCAAACAAATCAGCGCCTTTGACGTGAATCGTGGCTTCTGCTTTCTGGCGATTTTTCTCGACAGTCAGAATGGCCTGGATGCTGACGATATCGTCGGCATGGCGCGCCAGCCTTTGCAGTTTTTCAGAAGTGTAATCCTTGAGAGAGTCGGTCAGTTCGACATGGTGTCCACTGATGTTGATTTGCATAGGCCACTCCTTCATTGCGTTGTAGTACCAAGCTCAAGTTTGCGACTGGGCTTGGTTGTGTGTAAAGGCTTATTTTCGGGCACTCTTGCTAGGTTTTCATGCCACCCTTTCACTTCAGTTTAGACACTTTATGAAGAATGGGATTGATCCGAAACAGAAAAACAACTCCTTGAAATTCAATGCTAAACAAGTCGTTTACGTTCGTTGGAAGGCGGGATCGCCAGTGCTTCCCGATACTTGGCGATCGTGCGTCTGGCGACCACGATATCGCGCTCGGCGAGAATCTCGGCAATCCGGCTGTCGCTCAGCGGTTTGCGAGGGTTTTCATCGGCAATCAGCTTCTTGATGATGGCGCGGATGGCCGTGGAAGACGCCTCGCCCCCGGACTGGGTACCGACGTGACTGGAAAAGAAGTACTTCAGTTCGAAGACACCGCGAGGGGTGTGCATGAACTTTTGCGTCGTAACGCGTGAGATAGTGGACTCGTGCATGCTGACCGCCTCGGCAATATCGTGCAGCACCAGCGGCTTCATGGCTTCTTCACCTTGCTCGAAAAACTCGATCTGGTGTTCCACGATCTTGCTGGCGACTTTCAGCAGGGTTTCATTGCGGCTGAGCAGGCTCTTGATAAACCAGCGAGCTTCCTGCAAATGATTACGCAGGAACGCATTGTCGCTGGAAGAATCACCGCGTTGCACCAGCCCTGCATACTGGCCGTTGATGCGGAGGCGGGGGGTGGCTTCCGGGTTCAGTTCGACGCGCCAGCGGCCGTTGACCTTGCGCACGATGACATCCGGAACCACGTACTCGGTGTTGTCTTCACCCACGCCGGCACCGGGGTAGGGCTTCAGTGTCTGAATGAGCTTGATGACTTCCTTGAGGCCGTATTCCGACAGCTTGGTTTTTCGCAGGATGAGCGCGAAGTCGCGTGAGCCCAGGGCGTCCAGATAGTCTTTGACCACCACTTTGGCATTGGCCAGAAATGGCGTGTCTGCCGGGAGCTGGGTGAGCTGGATCAGCAGGCATTCCTTGAGATCACGCGCCCCTACGCCCGGTGGATCGAATTGTTGAATCCGGTGCAGCACGGCCGACACTTCCTCGATCGTGAGCGGGGTGTCCTCCCCCTCGATCAGTGACGCCGGATCGATGCCCATTTGCTCCAGCTCATACTCTTGCATGGCCACGATGTCGGCCACGACATCCTTCTGCTGCAGCACGCTGTCACGGATTTCTTCCAGCGTCGCCTTCATGTAGCCACGCTCATCGATGGCCTCAATGATGGCGAGGGCGACCATGTTGTCCATGGCCGACATATGCGTCAGGTTGAGCTGCCAAAGCAAGGTGTCCTGCAAGGTTTCGGGCTGGGAGTTGCGGGCATCGAGACTGTAGTCGTCGTCTTCCGAGCTGCCACTGGAGCTGGGGCCGGACGCACTGTCGAACATGTCTTCCCAGTTGGTATCCACCGGCAACTCGTCAGGCATGGAGCTGTCGGTGAAATCCACCGAGGCGTCCTCGCTGCTCATGCTGTTGAGGGGGGCGTCGTCATAATCGCTGCCGGAACCGAATTCGTCCGAGCGCTCCGAGCTGGTCGACGATGCGCTGTAACTCATTTCGTCCTGGCCGGCCGAGGCGGTGTCAGCGGGCCCGTCGTCGGGTTTGACTTCGTCCAGTTCGAGCAGGGGGTTGGCGTCGAGAGCTTCCTGAACCTCCTGTTGAAGGTCCAGCGATGACAGCTGCAACAAGCGGATTGCTTGCTGGAGTTGGGGCGTCATGGTCAGATGCTGACCAATTTTGAGCTGTAGACTGGGCTTCATGGATGATAATGCTGACTGCGCTAGGATTCCGGGGACAAGCATGTGACCCAAGCGGCACCCTCGCTGAAAACCTTCAACTTTTCATAGGTTTAGAGGTTGGGGTGTCAATGGGCGCTGTTTGCATTGTATGTGGCGGGCACGTACAACGCAAATTTCATGCCTTTCTTTGGAGTATAGGCCAAAAAACGCTCAGAGATGGAATTGCTGACCAAGATAAACTTCACGTACCTTGGCGTGATTGATGATCTGGTCAGGGGGGCCTTCAGCGATGATATGGCCTTCACTGACGATGTAGGCTTTCTCGCAAATATCGAGGGTTTCCCGCACGTTATGGTCAGTGATGAGCACGCCAATGCCGCGATTTTTCAGGTGGGTGATGATCTGCTTGATGTCATTGACCGAGATGGGGTCGACCCCCGCAAACGGCTCGTCGAGGAGAATGAAAGAGGGGTCGGTGGCAAGGGCACGGGCGATCTCCACCCGGCGGCGCTCGCCCCCTGACAGCGCCATGCCCAACGAATTGGCAATGTGGCCGACATGGAATTCGGCCAGCAACTCTTCCACTTTCGCCTGGCGTTGGGCCTTGTTCAGATCCTTGCGCGTCTCCAGGATGGCGAGAATATTCTCTCGCACAGTGAGTTTGCGGAAAATGGACGCTTCCTGCGGCAGATAGCCAATGCCCTTGCTGGCGCGGCCATGCATCGGTAAGCGGGTGATGTCCTGATCGTCGATCAGCACGCGTCCTTTATCCTGGGGAACAATCCCCACGATCATGTAGAAACAGGTGGTTTTGCCGGCGCCATTGGGTCCCAGCAGCCCCACGATCTGACCGCTGTCGATGGCGACGGACACGTCTTCGACCACGCGTCGGCCCTTGTAACTCTTGGCAAGATGCATCGCAGACAAACGGCTCATGGGGCTTTGGCACCCGGCGTGGCAGGATTCGACGCTTCCGGCGACGAGCTGGGCGGCAAAATCATTTTGACCCGTTCGCCATTGTTCTTTTGTGTGCCGGCGCTGCTGGCCTGCATGCGGTGATTGCGGATGTCATACTGGATCTGGCTGCCCTGGAAGGTGCTTTCGTTCTGCACGACGATGGCTTCCTGCTGCAGTACCAGCTTTTCGTCGGCGACGTAGTAATCAATCAGTTTTGCCTTGGCAACCACGGGCGGCTTGCCTTCTTCGGGGGTCTGGTTGAATTCGGCAGGTTTGCCGACGGCAGTCACGCGCTGTATCTGGTTTTTTTCGTCAGCCTTGATGGTCAGCGTATCGGCCTTGATCAGCAGTGACCCTTGGGTGAGCACCACATTACCGTTGTAATGCGCTTCCCCCTTGGCTTCATCAAGCTCGGCCTGATCGGCGCTGATTTCGATAGGTTGTTTGCGGTCGGACTCGAGCGCAAACGCGGCAGCCGCATGCAATGCGAGCGCCGTGATCAGGGTCGTCAGTACACCGACACGCGTATTGAGTCGCGCAGGGGTGTTGGCGGTATTCCGGTGTAGCAAGGGGGAAACTTCGGGCATGGGCATCCAGGCGTGCTCTATGATGCGGGGGGATTGTATCGGCTGGTCACCTTGTTTTGCAGCGTCAGCTTACCGGTCTGCATTTCAATCCGCAATCCTTTGGATTGCGTGCGGTTGGTGCCCTGGAATATTTCCACGTCGTCGCTGGTTTCGGCAATTTCCGTCTTGGGGGAAATATGCATGGAATTCGTGTGCAGTTCGATTTTTCCTGACGTGGCGTCGAGTTTCCGGATGATGACATTGCCCGTCAGCTGGAAGTTGTCGCCGTTGTCCCGGGTGACCCCCGTGGTGGCCTTGGCGTCCCAGTTTTGCTGGTTTTCCTCGAAGAAAATCATCTCCGGCTTCTGGAACTCGGTAATGCCGCGCTTGATGAAATGCATGGCTTCATTGGCATTCAGGAGGAAATGCTTTTCGCCAATATCATTGAAGTTCAGCTGCGAAATGCTTTGCAGCACGATATCAGGCAATTGGTCGGGCTGTTCGGTGGCCGCGGATGCATCGGTTATTCGCGAGTAATACCAGTTGATGGCGGCCGAAGAGAGCGCCGCCAGAAAAAGGATCGACCAAAGCAGTTTGCGCGAATCCATCAGCCTAACAAATACCTTTCCTGGAGTGGCTTGAGCTTGTCTTGTGCATCGAGAATGAATTCGCAGAAATCACGAACGCCACCGCGACCGCCGGCAGACGGGGCGATCCAATCGGCATGCTCCTTGACCAGCGGAACGCCGTCGGCCACGGTGGCACCGAAGCCGGCAAAGCGAATGGCGGCGAGATCGGGCAGGTCATCCCCCAGATACCCCACGTTTTCTGGTGCCAACTGGATTTGATCCAGCAGTTCCTGCAGGGCCACGACCTTGTCTTCCCGGCCTTGTATCAACAGGTCGATACCCAGGTCGCGGGCGCGGCGGCTGACCAGCTCCGACCGTCGGCCGGTGATAATGGCAACCTTGATGTGGTTGCTCATCAACCACTTGATACCGATACCGTCGCGCACGTTGAAACGCTTTATTTCATCGCCGTTGCTGGTGAAATAAAGGCCGCCGTCTGTCATGACGCCATCGACATCGAAAACGGCCAGCCGGACTTGTTGCGCTTTAATGCGAGCGTTACTCATGTTGCCAGGGTCCTGTTACATCACCCCTGCGCGCAGCAGGTCGTGCATGTTGAGTGCGCCCACCGGGCGGTTGTGCTCATCGACGACCATCAAGCCGTTGATCTTGGTTTTTTCCATCAAGGCGAGGGCCTCGACGGCGAGGACGTGCGGGTGAGTGACCTTGCATTTTGTGGACATGACATCGCGCAACAACGTGTGGTGAATGTCGATGCCTTGATCCAGGGTGCGGCGCAAGTCGCCGTCAGTGTACACACCGATCAGGATGCCCTTGTCATCGATAATACCCGTCATGCCCAGTCCCTTGCTGCTGATCTCCAGCAGGGCGCGGCTGATGGTGATATCGGCCGTGACGGTGGGGATGCGATCGCCGGTTTGCATGACGTTTTCCACCAGTAGCAGGAGCTTGCGGCCCAGGCTGCCACCAGGGTGTGACAGTGCAAAATCATTGGCCGTAAAACCGCGTGCTTCCAGCAGTGCGACCGCCAGGGCATCGCCCATCACGAGTGTCGCGGTCGTGCTGGCCGTGGGGGCCAGGCCCAGCGGGCAGGCTTCCTTTTCCACGGTGACATCGAGGTTGACGTTGGCCTGTGTCGCGAGAGTGGATCGCGGGTCGCCGGTCATGGCAATCAGGGGCGTGCCCTTGCGCTTGATCACCGGCAAGATGGATATGACTTCCTCGGTATTGCCTGAGTTCGAGATGGCAATGACCACATCATTCCCCGTGATCATGCCGAGGTCGCCATGGCGCGCTTCCGCCGGGTGAACAAAAAATGCCGGCGTGCCCGTGCTGGCGAGCGTCGCGGCGATTTTGCTTCCGACGTGTCCGGATTTGCCCATACCGGTGACAATCACGCGGCCGGTGCATTCCAGAATCAATTGACACGCCTTCCCGAACGAACCGTCTACGCGCGTCAGCAACGCCTGAGTGGCTTGCGTTTCTATTTCAATTACCCGGCGGGCAGAGGCCGCGAAATCAAATGCGGTGGTCACAATGGGTCTCTCTCGGTTTTCGCGCAAGCGATTCCCCCCGCAAATGCCTGCGAAGGAGTGCAAAGGCGCCACTCTATCTAGACGCCTACAGCCATGCAAGCATGATAGAGGAAACCTTTTGTTCGCGCAGGCTCCAATGCTATAGTGCCCGGCTTTCGGGGCGTCGGTGGAACCATCTGTGCGCCCTGTTGCGAGATATCCTGGTCGGTCACTATCGGGTTGGTAATCAGAACGCATGTCAGCCAGCGACAACTTCATCGAAGTACAGGGAATGTCCTTTTATCGTGGGGACCGACCCATCTACAAAGACGTCGACATCACCATTCGGCGCGGCAAAATCACGGCCATCATGGGCCCCAGCGGCACGGGTAAAACCACGCTGTTGCGGCTCATTGGCGGGCAGCTGCGACCGGACGGCGGCAAAATCCTGGTCGAAGGTCGCAATATTCCCGATCTCTCCCGCAAGGAACTGTTCGATGTGCGCAGTCGCATGGGTATGTTGTTCCAGAGCGGCGCGCTGTTTACCGATCTCTCCGTGTTTGAAAATGTCGCGTTTCCCTTGCGGGTTCATACCCGGCTGCCGGATGACATGATTCGTGATCTGGTGCTGATGAAATTGCAGGCAGTAGGTTTGCGTGGTGCGCGCGACCTCATGCCCAGCGAGCTTTCCGGTGGGATGGCGCGACGTGCCGCATTGGCCCGCGCCATTGCCCTTGATCCCGATCTGGTCATGTACGACGAGCCGTTTGCCGGGCAGGACCCGATTGCGATGGGCGTCGTGGTACAGCTGATCCGCTTGCTCAACGATGCCCTGGGGCATACCAGCATTGTCGTTTCGCATGACGTCATCGAGACAGCCCATATTGCGGATTACATCTATGTCGTGGCAGACGGTCAGGTGATCGGTCAGGGAACACCGGATGAGGTCATGAATTCCGAATCACCGCGAGTGCGGCAGTTCATGCGCGGACTGCCGGATGGCCCGGTGCCGTTCCATTTCCCGGCGCGCGGGCTGGCTGATGACATGATGGAAGGGGGTGCCCGATGATGCAGTGGTTACGGTCCTGGGGGGCGGTCGGCGTCGATGTCATGCGCACGGTGGGTGCGGCGGGCATTTTCCTTTTCAATGCCTTGTGGGCGCTGCCAAATCTGCGCCAGGGCTTCCCGTTGCTGGTAAAGCAGATCTATTCGGTTGGCGTGTTGTCGCTGGTCATCATCGTGGTGTCAGGCTTGTTCATCGGCATGGTGTTGGCGCTGCAGGGTTACAACATCCTCACCACTTACGGCAGTGAGCAGGCACTCGGCCAGCTGGTGGCATTGACGCTGTTGCGTGAGCTTGGTCCTGTGGTAACGGCGTTACTGTTTGCCGGCCGCGCCGGTTCTGCGTTGACTGCCGAGATCGGCCTCATGAAGGCCACCGAGCAGCTCGCCAGCCTCGAAATGATCGGGGTAGACCCTTTGCGCCGCATCGTCGCGCCACGCTTCTGGGCAGGATTTATATGCATGCCGATGCTGGCGATCATTTTTTCCGCAGTCGGCATCATGGGGGCGCACGTTGTTGGCGTCTCGTGGTTGGGGGTTTATGACGGTTCCTTCTGGGCCAACATGCAGGACTCGGTGGAATGGAATGAAGACGTTCTCAATGGCGTCGTGAAAAGTTTCGTGTTCGGGATTGGCGTGACCTGGATTGCGGTCTTCCAGGGTTACGATTGCGTTCCCACCTCGGAAGGCATCAGTCGTGCCACCACCCGCACAGTTGTATTTTCTTCCTTGGCGGTATTGGGGCTGGATTTCATTCTTACCGCAGTCATGTTCGGAGACCTGTAAGCATGCGTATGCGCAATATTGAGATTATGGTAGGCGCCTTCATGGTGGCCGGATTCGCCGCACTGGTATTCCTGGCGTTGCGTGTCAGTGGCCTGTCGATCGATGCGGCAGAGCAGACATACCAGCTCAAAGCCCGCTTTGAGAATATCGGCGGACTGACCGTGCGGGCCAAGGTCACCATGGCCGGCGTTGTCATTGGTCGCGTCAGCGATATCTACCTCGACAAGAAGGACTTCACGGGAGTCGTGGTGATGGACATCTACAAGGATGTCGACAACATTTCCTCCGATGCGACGGCTTCCATACTGACGGCCGGCGTGCTCGGCGAAAAGTACATCGGTGTGGTGATGGGCGCTGAGGAAGACAATCTCAGTGAGGGCGACGAATTCCAGAGCACCAACTCCGCCCTGGTCCTGGAAGACCTGATCGGCAAGTTCCTGTTCAACAAGGTGACCGAAGAGGAGCCGCAACCGTGAGCGCGGATCTGCGTTGCCTGAGTGCTTCGTCCTGGACGCTGGCGGGTGAGGTCACAACCGACAACGCCGTCGTCTTGCGGCATGAAGGCGAGCGTGCGCTCAAGGACGCATCGGCATCCTTGGTCGTTGATCTGGCAGGGATTTCCCGTTCCACCTCGGCGGCCATTTCGGTGCTGCTGTGCTGGATGCGCGCTGCGGATCGGCTCGGCAAGAAGATCCAGTTCGCCAACATGCCCGACAAAATGTTCGATGTGGCCCGGGTCAGCGGGCTTGATGCGGTTCTTCCCCGCCAAACTTGATGCCTTTCATCGCTGCCCACTGAAAGTGCCCCTGCTCGCTTCCCGCATGAAGGAAAGGAGTCTTGACACTGCTTTCCCGATTTGATTCAGGTATCATAGGGGCTACTCTCCCAACCCTCGATGGCAATTCAATAATGGATGCAAACCTGATCAAATCGCTGCTCGAAACCGGCTTGCCGGGTGCCGAAGTCCAGGTCGACCTGCAGGGCAACAAGGCCCAGGTTATCGTGGTCACTGATGCGTTCGCCGGCAAGCGTACCGTGCAGAAGCAGCAGATGGTTTACCAGTGTCTCAATGATCTTATCGCCTCAGGTGAGTTGCATGCGGTTTCCATGCAAACCCTGACTCATGACGAGTGGGCGCAAAAGAAAAAATTCGGTTTCCTCTGATTTCATCTGATTTTCGGGTCTGGGTCCTGCCTTCATGGATAAATTGTTGATTTCCGGCGGAAAGTCGCTTTCCGGCGAGATTCGTATTTCCGGTTCCAAAAACTCCTCTTTGCCGATACTTGCGGCCACCCTGCTGGTGGATGGTGCGGTCAAGGTCAACAACGTTCCGCACCTGCAGGATGTCACCACCATGATCGAGCTGCTCGGTCAGATGGGCGTTGACCTGGTGGTTGACGATCGCATGGGAATCGAAGCCGATCCGCGCGGTTTGAAGCACTGCACGGCCCCCTATGAACTGGTCAAAACAATGCGTGCCTCGATCCTGGTGCTGGGGCCTCTGCTGTCCCGGTTTGGCGAGGCGGTGGTGTCTTTGCCCGGTGGCTGCGCCATCGGCAGTCGTCCGGTGGACCTCCACCTTAAAGGGCTTGAAGCCATGGGCGCTGACATCAAAGTGTCCAACGGTTATATCCATGCCAGCGTCAAGAAGCGGCTCAAGGGCGCGCACCTGATGTTCGACACGGTCACGGTGACGGGTACCGAGAACCTTATGATGGCGGCGGCCCTGGCCAATGGTCGCACCGTCATGGAAAACGCTGCCCGCGAACCCGAGATCGTCGACCTTGCGAATTTCCTCAATGCCATGGGTGCCAACGTGCAGGGTGCGGGTACCGACACGCTCATCATCGAGGGTGTCGAGCGACTGAATTCCTGTGAGCACAACGTGATTGCGGACCGCATCGAGACGGGTACTTATCTGGTAGCCGGCGCGATCACGTCCGGTCGTATCAAGTGCAAGGATACGGATCCCCACATGCTTGAATCGACGCTGATCAAACTCGAGGAGGCCGGGGCCAGCCTGAGCACGGGCAAGGACTGGATCGAAATCGACATGCGTGGCCGGCGTCCGAAAGCCGTCAATATTCGCACCCTGCCGCATCCTGCCTTTCCGACCGACATGCAGGCGCAATTCACCGCGCTTAACTCCATTGCCGAAGGAACGTCGACCATCACCGAAACGATCTTCGAAAACCGTTTCATGCATGTATCAGAATTGGCACGCATGGGCGCCGATATCCATGTGGAAGGCAACACGGCCGTGATCAAGGGCGTGGAATCGCTGACCGCCGCACCCGTGATGGCGACCGATTTGCGCGCTTCGGCGAGTCTGGTGCTGGCGGCATTGGTGGCCAAGGGTGAAACACTGGTCGATCGCATTTACCACATCGATCGTGGTTATGAATGTATTGAAGAAAAACTGCAGTCACTGGGTGCGCAGATACAGCGTATTCCCGCTCGCAGGGGCAGCTGAACGAGATCGTTATGAGTGCTTTTTATGAGTAATAAGCTGACCCTGGCCCTGTCCAAGGGGCGAATCCTCAAGGACACCATGCCGCTGCTGGCGGCAGCGGGTATCGAACTGCTGGAAGATCCTGAACGCAGTCGTAAACTCATTTTTGACACCACGCATCCTGATGTGCAGATCGTTATTTTGCGGGCGACGGATGTGCCGACCTTTGTCGAACATGGCGCCGCCGACGTCGGAGTTGCCGGCAAGGACGTGTTGATGGAGCACGGCGCCAAGGGCGTTTACGAACTGCTCGATCTTGAAATCGCCCGTTGCCGTCTCATGGTTGCAGCCCCCGTCAATCAGCCTGAAATTCGTGGCCGGCTCAAGGTGGCCACCAAGTTTCTGAATATCACCCGCCGTTATTATGCGGAGAAGGGTGAGCAGGTCGATGTGGTGAAGCTGTATGGCTCGATGGAGCTTGCGCCCCTGGTCGGACTTGCGCACCGCATCGTTGACGTGGTTGATACCGGCAATACGCTCAAGGCCAATGGCCTGGAACCCACCGAACTAATCTGTCATGTGACATCACGTCTGATCGTCAACAAGGCGTCGATGAAAATGAAACACCAGTTGATCAAGTCACTGGTGGATCACGTCGGCAAGGCAGTGGAATCCCGGCGGGAGAAACAGGCATGAGTCTCAATATCGCAAGACTCGATACGCATCAAGCCGATTTTGATCAGCGACTGGAATCCCTGCTGGCCTGGGAAAGCGTCTCCGATGATAACGTGCAGGTTGCAGTGGCCAACATCGTTGCCGATGTGCGCAAACGTGGCGACGACGCCTTGCTCGAATACACGCGTCGATTTGATCGCATGGACGTGGATTCCGCAGAAACACTGGTGTTGACACAGCGCGAGTTGCAGGTGTTTCTGGCGCAATTACCGCTGCATGAGCGGGAAGCGCTGGAATATGCTGCCGAACGGGTTCGTTCCTATCACGAGCATCAAAAGGCGTCTTCCTGGACATACACCGATGCTGACGGCAATGTGCTGGGGCAGCAGATCACACCTCTGGATCGCGTGGGTATTTATGTGCCGGGTGGCAAGGCCTCGTATCCGTCCTCCGTACTGATGAACGCCATTCCTGCGAAAGTAGCGGGCGTGAGCGAAATCATCATGGTGGTGCCAACCCCGGCGGGAGAAAAAAACGCCATGGTGCTGGCGGCAGCTGCCATTGCAGGGGTCGACAAGGTCATCACCATCGGTGGCGCACAGGCGGTTTCGGCGCTGGCTTATGGAACAGCCACGGTGCCGCGTGTCGACAAGATTGTCGGCCCCGGCAATATCTATGTCGCGACGGCGAAGCGAATGGTGTTCGGGCAGGTCGGTATCGACATGATTGCCGGCCCCAGTGAAATACTGGTGGTCTGCGATGGCAAGACGGCACCCGACTGGATTGCCATGGATCTGTTTTCGCAAGCCGAACACGATGAGCAGGCGCAGTCGATTTTGATCAGTACCGATCTGGTGTTTCTCGACAAGGTCCAGGAGCAAATGGAACATTTGCTGCCGACACTGGAACGTGAGTCGATTGCCCGCGTGTCGCTGGAGAATCGCGGCGCGCTGATTTATGCGCATAGCGAAGATGAAATGGTGGCACTGATCAACCGCATTGCCCCGGAGCATCTGGAGCTGTCAGTGTCGAATCCCGAGGCCATGCTTCCTGCCATTCGTCACGCCGGCGCCATCTTCATGGGGCGTTATACGCCCGAAGCGCTGGGTGATTATTGTGCCGGCCCCAATCACGTACTGCCAACGTCCGGAACAGCACGTTTTTCGTCGCCGCTGGGTGTGTATGACTTCCAGAAGCGCAGTTCATTGATCAATTGTTCTGCCCGGGGTGCGCAGACGCTTGGGCGCGTGGCGTCGATACTGGCACGCGGGGAACAACTCACGGCACATGCCCGTTCTGCCGAAATTCGCATGGAAAACGCGTTCAAGGGAGAGCAGGCATGACGGATGTGAAACAGTGGGTTGAAAAGTTGGTTCGCCCTGAAGTGCTGTCGTTATCAGCCTATCATGTCCCGGAACTCGGGCGCATGCTCAAGCTCGATGCCATGGAAAACCCTTATGCATTACCCGAGCACATTCGCCACCAGTGGCTCAACGTGCTGGCGGCCGTACAGATCAACCGTTATCCGCATCCGGGCTCGCCGTCCGTCAAGGCGGGGTTGCGCAAGCTGATGGCGCTCAAGCCGGAATACGACATCCTGCTGGGCAATGGCTCCGATGAGTTGATACAGCTGATTGCGATGGCGGTTGCCAAACCGGGTGCTACCCTGCTGGCGGTGGAACCGAGCTTTGTGATGTATCGCATGATTGCCCAGTTCCTCGGGCTGCGTTATCACGGCGTGCCTCTCACCGAAAACTTCGCACTGGATCCAGATGCCTTGCTTGCCGCGATCAAGGCAGAGCAGCCTGCGCTGGTGTTCCTGGCGCAGCCGAATAATCCGACCGGTAATGTTTTCGATCAGGCGGTGGTCGAGTCTGTCATTCAGGCGTGCCCAGGCCTGGTCGTTATCGATGAGGCTTATCTCGCGTTCACGGATGCCAACGCACTACCGTGGCTGGATCGCTACCCCAACGTACTCGTCATGCGCACCCTGTCAAAGGTCGGCCTGGCAGGTTTGCGTCTCGGATTTTTGGCAGGGCGCCCCGAATGGATCAACGAAATCGACAAACTTCGGCTACCTTATAACATCAACGTGCTGACGCAGGCGTCGGCCGAATTTGCGCTCGCGCATTATGATGTTTTCCGTGAGCAGACCGAGTTGTTGCGCCACGAACGCAAACGTTTGACCGAGCAGTTGCAAACCCTTGCACTTGATAAGGTGTGGCCGAGCGAAGCGAATTTCGTGTTGGTGCGTACTGCCGCCGGTGAAGCGCGTGCCGTGTTTGAAACACTGAAGAAGAATAACGTGCTGATCAAGTGCCTCGATGGCGCGCATCCGCTGTTGAAAGACTGCCTGCGCCTCACCGTCGGTACGCCGGCCGAGAATCAAACCCTGCTGGAGGCGTTGCAGCAAGCCCTCTCCGAATAAGGTCGGCTGGCTAACGTTTCGGCAACAGGACTGGACTGATCCAATGGATGCCACCGCCCAATATGCCAACGCGTTAAAGCCGGGAACCCGCCTCAATGGCACCGAACCCGGTCAATACGAAATATTGGGCGTGTTGGGTGCCGGCGGCTTCAGTATTACCTACAAAGCTCGTGACAAACTCCTCGATACCATCGTTGCCATCAAGGAATATCTGCCCAGTGATTTTGCACTGCGGCATCACGATGGTACTACGGTCGGTCCGCGTTCCTCCTCCGAAGCCACCCAGTTTGAATGGGGGCTGGAGCGCTTCCTCGATGAAGCCCGTACCCTGAAAAAATTCCGCGAGCAGCACATCGTACGTGTGGAAAGTTTCCTGCAGGCCAACGGTACGGCCTACATGATCATGGAGTACGAAGAAGGGCAGACGCTCGAAAGCTTCCTCAACGAGGGTCACCTGCTCAGCGAGCGCGAATTGCTGGCGATGATCATGCCGGTGCTGAAGGGCCTGCAGGTGGTGCACGACAATCACTACCTTCACCGCGATATCAAGCCGGGCAATATCTATTTGCGCACACGTGGTGGACCGGTCTTGCTGGATTTCGGCGCGGCACGGCAGGCCCTTGTGGAGCAGTCGCAACCGTTGACCAGTATGCTGACCGCAGGTTACGCCCCTTTCGAGCAGTACAGCAATTCCCGCACGTTGACGCCCTCGACCGATCTTTATGCCATTGGTGCCACGTTGTACCGCTGTATCGCCGGCCGACGGCCAGTAGATTCACCCGAGCGGATCAACGCGCTTCACCATGATGAAGCGGATCCCTGTCTTCCCGCTGTCATCGTGGGGCAAGGCAGCTATTCCCGCTCGTTACTGGAGGCCGTCGACTGGTGTCTGGCGCCGCTGGCGAAAGACCGTCCGCAAACCGTGGGCGAGTTGATCGAAGCGCTCGCTGTGTCCTCGGCGCGCATGGGGCAGCCTCTTGAACAGACACTGCGGGCTGACCGTATGTCAGGGCGCTCACACAGTGTTTCCGCCGACGCGGTGACACGCCGACGCGGCATGCGCCCGCTAACGACGGTGTTGGATGCCCGCACCGGATGGAAGGCGTTATTCGTTTGCGTGCTGGTGGGTGTCAGTGTGGCGGCCCCGCTGGGCTTTTTCACACTCTCCAACAGCTCGTCCGGCGCGTTGATCGCGCATATGCTGGCATGGTCGTTGTGGTGTCTTTTTGCGTCTATCCCGCTTTATGGCTTTGCCTACCACAAGGCGCTACTGAGCCGATCGTTTTGGCGGGGTGCATGGGCTGTAGCGGCCATCGCCCTGGTGGCGGATGCCTGGTTCACACTGAATGGTCTTGCCGAATTCGATCCTGCCGCCTGGTACAAGACCTGGCTCTATGTCCTGGTGGCCGGACTGCTGCTCATGCCGTTTTCCCGCTATGCCTTTGCTGACGAATACTGCTGGAAGCCGGTGGACCCAGTCGATCCCGCCCCGGTTTACCGCAATCGTCGAGGCAGTGCAGTGGGATGGGGGCTGGTACTGTTGGCGGTTATCCTGCCCGTGTTTGGTATCGGATTGCTGAACTCTGCCCAGCTCAAGAAGGCCATCGCACTCTATGACAAAAGTGAATTTGTCGCAGCGTACGAAATACTTTTGCCCATGGCAGAGCAGGGCAATGCACAGGCACAATTTTTCCTGGGAAAAATGTATCGCTATGGGCTGGGCAAATCCGCCAATCCCAGGCAGGCGCAGAAATGGTTTGACCAGGCGATCAAGAATGACGTCGTCAACATCATGAAAAAAGAAGCGCGTCGTGGTGATGCCTCATCACAGAGCAATCTTGGTGTGATGTATTACGAAGGGCTGGGCGTCGATCGCGATCCGGAAGCCGCTGCCAACTGGAATCGTCAATCGGCAGAGCAGGGCTATGCCATCGGCCAGTCCAATTATGCTGCACAGCTGCTGCATGGCATCGGCGTACAAAAAAATTCGCAACAGGCAGCGTTCTGGTACGGAAAGGCAGCCGAGCAGGAATACACACAGGCACAGCATGCACTGGCAATGCTGTATTACGCGGGTGATGGCGTTGCCCGCGACTATGAAAAAGCGCGTTACTGGTTTGAGAAAGCGGCAAAGAGCGGATTCATTGCCTCTAAAGTCGGTCTGGGAACGCTATATCTGGAAGGCCTGGGTGTCGAGAAAGACCCCGCTATCGCCGAGCGGCTATACCGTCAGGCAGCAGATGCAGAAGATCCCAACGGTCAGCGCAGCCTTGCCAACATGTACGCGCGTGGTAACGGATTGCCGCAAGACAAGACGCAGGCGATCCTCTGGTATCAGCGTGCGGCAGAGCAGGGCGATGCCATTGCACAGAACGAACTCGGGTATTTTTATGGCGTGGGTGACGGTGTTGCCCGCGATCATGAAAAAGCTGTGTTCTGGTATCGCAAGGCCGCTGAGCAGGACAACACCACGGCGCAATACAACCTCGGCGTTATGTATGAAACCGGCGCCGGTGTGATCAAGAGCATGTCTGATGCAACCTATTGGTACCAGCGGGCCGCACGACGTAATCACGCCGAGGCCCGGCAGGCGCTGGAGCGGCTGATCAATCAGCCCTGAACATATTTTTCACCTCACAATGGCACAAGGAACGGACATGTACGCAGTTAGAAAAACGCTGGCACTGGCAATCATGGGATGGGCGCTTTCGGCCTGTGATGCCGCCATGACGCAGGGAGTGGGTCAGGCGACACAAGGTTTGCTGCCGCAAATTGCCCAAGGCGCGGCACCCGCAACGCAGAGTGGCGACAATGCACAGGGCGGCACTGGCGCCGCGCTCGCCCAGGTGGCCGCAGGCATGTTGTCCGGCGGTCAGGCCAGCGGCGCGCCGACCGGTAATGCAACGACTACAGCGGTGCAACCGTCTCCGGCACTGGCCAATAGCAGTGAAGTCAGCTTTTTCAGCAAGTCGGGTTTGCAGGCCTGCGGCGGTGGTGCCTTGGCGGGTGTCGTGACCTGCAAGATCACGAAGACCTGTGATTCCAGCAAGAGTGCGGCGAAAGCTGCCTTTCTGGGTTGTGGTATCGGGATGGGCGCCAATTATTATCTGGAATACCAACGCGGTCAGTATGCGGATTCCGAACAGCGGATTGATGCCCTGATTGCCGACGTCAAATCCGATAATCAGAAACTCCAGACCCTCACGCAGCAGGCACAACAAGTGTTGGCCGCCGACAAGAACACCCTGGCCCAACTTCAGCAGGGCATCCAGCGTAAAACGGTTGAGCGTTCGGCAGCGCAGGCCCAATTGGCCCAGGTAGATGCCAACACCCAGGCATTGAATAAAACCCTGGTGGATCTCAAGTCGCGCCAGCAGCAATGGCTGGACGTCGCCAATCAGGAAAAAGGTCAAAGCCCCAAGGCGCAAGCGCTTGACGCTGAAATCGGACGGATGCAAAAGCAGATCGTGAATCTGGAGCAGAACGTTGACAGTGTCGAAAAACAACGTGCAGGTTTGGCGTTAGGGTGAAAAAGGTTCAACCGTTTGCAGGGCGCAGTCTCTTGGCGCTCTGCTTCTCCGCCACGGCAGGCTGCGCCGTGGCGCCCTCCGAGTGTGATCCCTCGCTGGCAGACCCGAGTTTGTGGGTGAAAGCGCATTGTCTTTATTCCGGTGAATACGATCGACGCGAGCAGACAAAGCGGAATGCGCTGGAGGAAGAGCTGCGCCTCAAGGCGGTATTCGAGGAAACCTACGCAGCGCTCAAGGCCGAGCAGGCCCGTATCGGGCAGCAGAACGCGGTTGGCAACATACAGCTTGATCGCGTCAGCCGCTCAGTGTCGTCGTTGCAGGACGCCTTGCGCTCCAGACTCAATACCGACCGTAAGCTCAAGCAACAGATCAGCACGTTGAAAGTCGAAGTCAGGAAAATTCAGGAACAACCCGGACAATCACCAGTACAGCAGCGACAGGCGCTTTCAGAGCTGATGGTGAAAGTCACGGATCTGCAGAAATCACTGGAATTACGATAACTGCTCCGGTCAGGTCGGTGATGGCCTTGCTTCCACGCGAACAGCGATTCGTTGTGACTGGTTTTGCCGATATACCTTCAATTTTACGGTATCGCCCGGTCTGAGGGCCGTAATCATGCCCATTGCAGCGCGCGGATCGCTGACTTCCTTGCCGTTGATGTGGGTGATGATGTCGCCGGGTAAAACGCCAGCCTTGTGGGCTGGGCCCTGCTCGAAAACACCTGCCACCAGCAACCCCTGCATGAATTCGATTTTTAACGCCTTGGCGATGGCTTCCGTCATCACCTGTGGCTCGATGCCAATCCAGCCTCGCACCACTTCACCGTTTTTCACAATCGCCATTAGCACCTGTTTGGCCAGATCCACCGGAATGGCAAAGCCTATGCCTGTCGATGAGCCAGTCTTGCTATAAATCGCAGTATTGATGCCGATGAGCTCACCCTGTGCGTTGATCAGGGCTCCTCCGGAATTCCCCGGATTGATGGCCGCATCCGTTTGAATGAAATCCACAAAGGTGCTGATGTTGTTTTGATTCCGTCCAAGGGCGCTGACAATGCCTTCAGTGACTGTTTGCCCAACGCCAAACGGATTACCGATGGCGAGCACGATGTCACCCACCCTGATCTGGCCGCTGGTTGTCAGCGTAATCGTGGGGAGGTTGGGGGTTTCGATATAGAGCACGGCAAGATCCGTTTCGGGATCGGCGCCGACCAGTGAAGCGAGGGATTCGCGACCATCCTGCAACAGGATCTTGATTTCGTCGGCCCCTTCGATGACGTGATTGTTTGTCAGGACGTAGCCGGATTTGCTGACGATCACCCCGGACCCCAGGCTTGACAGCATGCGCTGTCGCTGCGGGGCTTCATTCATTCCGAAAAAGCGCCGGAAATTGGGGTCATCGTAAAGCGGATGATAACTGCGGGTTACCATCTTCGAGGTATAGATGTTCACGACAGCAGGTTGAGCGCGCTCGACCGCATCCGCGTAGGACAATGGGCGCTGTGATGCAGAAGCGGAATGCGATGTTTTTTCTTCTACCAGCACGACGCCATTCGGTTCCGCAGACTGGCGATTCAGGAATAAAATCACCAGTACTGCGATCAGTAAACCCATACCGGCGGGGGGAAGGAAAAAACGTACAAAGGTATTCATCGCCCACCTGTTTGCGGTATAAATCAATGGGCAGGGTAAGTCCCGATAGCCCTGAAATGCATTCCTCATAGGACTCGACATGGTACAACGCACCGAGCTTGATGGCGAGTTAAAGCGCCTGCTGGAACCCGCACAGTTCAAGGATTACTGCCCCAACGGCTTGCAGGTGCAGGGGCGCGACGAGATCAACAAGCTTGTCACCGGCGTTACCGCGAGTCGCGATTTTCTGCTGGCGGCGATTGAGAAAGGGGCCGATGCCATACTGGTGCATCATGGCTATTTCTGGCGTAATGAGAACCCGTGCATTACCGGCATGAAACTGGAACGTCTCCGCCTGTTGCTTGAAGCGCAGCTTAGTTTGTTTGCCTATCATCTGCCGCTCGATGCCCATCCGGAAATGGGCAACAATGCGCAACTCGGCAAACGTCTGGGACTGCAGGTCGAAGGCGGTCTCGACCCCGGCAATCCCCGTTCCATCGGAAATATCGGCCGCGTGGCGGCACCCATCAAAGGGCAGGATTTTGCCCGCATCATCGAGCAACGTCTCAAGCGCAAGCCCCTGCATATTGCCGGCACCGACGCGCTGATCAAACGCGTGGCCTGGTGCACTGGCGGTGGGCAAGCCTTCATCGAACAGGCAGTCGATGCCGGGGTCGATGCATTCATTACAGGCGAGGCCTCCGAGCAAACGGTGCATATCGCCCGCGAAGCCGGTTTGCACTTTTTTGCGGCCGGTCATCACGCCACCGAACGCTATGGTGTGCAGGCCGTAGGCAATTATCTGGCGGAGAAATTTCAGATCAAGCACGAGTTCGTCGATATCCCCAATCCTGTGTGACGTGAAATTTGTCGGGATACTCGTCACGAGTCTGTTATCCCGGCGCAACAGCTGCTCCGGTGAGGGGCTTTTGAGTATATAATGGCGGCCTTTTCGACTAGCCATTGAACAACCAGAAGCCAAGACAGGAAACCTCATGTCAACACTCGTGAAACCGCACGGCAGCGATACGCTCAAGATTCTTCTGCTCGAAGGGGCCGACCTGGCCGCCGCCAAGGCGCATGCCGAAACCCTGCCCAAAGTGAACCTGTCCTCGCGTGAAACCGGCGACCTGATCATGTTGGGCATCGGTGGCTTCACGCCGCTGGAAGGCTTCATGGGCAAGGCCGACTGGCAGGGCGTGTGTGATCACATGACCATGGCCAATGGCGTTTTCTGGCCCATTCCCATTACCAAATCCGTAGGCCAGGCTGAGGCCGATGCTATCGCCCTGAACAGCGAAATTGCGCTGTATGACGGTGAATCGGGCGAGCTGATGGGCAGCATGCTGGTGACCGAGAAATATGGCATCGACAAGGAGCACGAATGCCGTCAGGTGTTCAAGACCACGGATCTCGAGCACCCCGGTGTGCAGATGGTGATGGAGCAGGGCGCAGTCAACCTGGCCGGTCCCGTCAAGGTGTTCTCGCAAGGCGAGTTCCCCACCAAATATGCCGGTATCTACATGACGCCCGCCGAGACCCGCGCATTGTTCGAAGAAAAAGGCTGGAAGACCGTTGCGGCATTCCAGACGCGCAACCCGATGCACCGTTCGCACGAATACCTGGCCAAGATCGCGATCGAGATTTGCGACGGTGTCATGGTTCACTCGCTGCTGGGCAAGCTCAAGCCGGGAGACATTCCCGCCGAAGTCCGCCAGGATGCCATCGGTGTATTGATCGACAATTACTTCGTCAAGAACACCGTCATACAGTCAGGCTATCCGCTGGACATGCGTTATGCCGGCCCGCGAGAAGCGCTGCTGCATGCGTTGTTCCGTCAGAACTATGGCTGCTCACACCTGATTGTAGGGCGTGACCATGCCGGTGTAGGCGAATACTATGGCCCGTTCGATGCTCATCACATCTTCGACGAAATCAAATCCGACGCATTGATCACCCAGCCACTCAAAATCGACTGGACATTCTGGTGCAACAAGTGCGGAACGATGGCTTCCACCCGTACCTGCCCGCACGAACCTGCGGACCGCGTCCTGGTTTCCGGTACCAAGCTGCGCAAGGCGCTTTCGGAAGGTGGTGAAGTTGCAGACAACTTCAGCCGTCCGGAAGTGCTCGAAGTGTTGCGCGCTTACTACGCCGGTCTTGCCGAGCACGAGAAAGTCGAAGTAAAACTTACCGGCCACTCGGCCAAATAAGTTCCAGCCATCTATGAGTTGCCCGCCGTCAAAAGTGGGCAATCGCTGTGGACACGGGATCGTCCCATGTCCACAGATCCCTTTTTCTGCATCAATCCCGTATCTCGATGTTGATTTTGCGCGGCGTGGCGGCAGCCTTGCGTGCGATATCAATACTCAACACGCCTTTTTCGTAACGCGCCGAGATAGCGGCGGGGTCGGCTTCTTCCGGTAATTTGAACGTGCGATTGAATTGTCCGAACGCGCGCTCCTTATAGCGCAGCTTCTGGTTTTCCGCTTCTTGCCGTTGGCGATGCCCCTGCACGCGCAGCACACCCTGCTCAACTTCTACCGAAACATCGGTCGGTGAAATTCCCGGAACATCGAAATTCAGCTGGTAACCGGTTTCCGTTTCAATAATGTCTGCCGGCGGATGCCAACGACGTTGCGGCTCACCATAATAACGCAGAGCCTCGTTCTGTAATTGGTCGAGAACTTGCCAGGGATTCATGGATGCAATGGACATGGATGCTCTCCGTCAATATTTGGGTTAACGCTCACGATAGGCTGCAATTCTCCCGGGTGAAACAGCACGCCGGTGGATGGCAGCGGGATATTTTCCGTGCACGAAATAAAATATTGGGGAGGGTTTGCCGGTTTCAAGGGGGAAACCGGCGAGAGGAAGGTTGCGATCTATCAAGGGTGGGAGTGGTTGAAGCCAAAGTCTTCCGACAATGTGCCTTTCTCCTTGGGGTTGGATTTCGGTGCATAATCACGCGGTGGCTGCATGCGCTCATCATCGAAAGAAGCGTCTTTTGCCGGCGGTGCCTTGGTTTCAATGGCAATGAACTGCGGTGCGGCAGGCGCAGGCAGGTTGGAATTTTCCAGTTTGAAACTCTTGGGCGGTTCGGAAAAAGACGTCGACGCATCTTCAAGGTGCTTCTGTACTTTCACGTAAGAAGCGGTCAGGTTGTTGACCAGTTCAGCCGTGTGATTGAAGTGTTGGTTGACGTTTTCCCGATAGGCCGTGAATTCTTCCTGCAGATCGCGCAGCTGTTGCTCGATCGCACTCTCGCTCCGACCGCGGGTCAGAATGAAATAACACCCGGTGCCGCCTGCTATCGCACCCAGCAAAAATGTGACCACTTCCCACATGTTCGGTATTCCTCTAGCGAATGAGATTCGAAAACGTTGCCAACGGAATCGATTGTCTTTGAATGCGTATCCTGAGCATGCTTCATGACCGCAAATGCGGCATTATTCAAGGCGATGCATCCTTTGATAGTATAACGACTCCCTCTGGGAATATAGACGCAAACCATTCTCCAGCCACAAAAAGCGGCACTGAAATGTAACATTTCCCGATAAAGGGGGAGACCTGTTGATGAGCATAATTCCTGGTGGGGAATCCACGCTGTTGATGGATGGGCCGGCAGGGCCAATCGAGTTGGTCGTCATGGCGCCAAGGTCGGGAACGCCATCCGGGGTGGTGATTGTCTGTCATCCCCATTCGCAGATGGGGGGCAGCCTTCACAACAAGGTTGTACATACCATTGCCCGGGCGCACCGGGATGCCGGACATCTGGCCGTGCGATTCAATTTTCGCAGCGTGGGCAAGTCTGCAGGGGAATTTGATAGCGGCGTGGGAGAGAGTGAAGACTTGCTTGCCGTGCTGCAGTGGGCGAGACAGCAGTGCGCCGAGGGGCCGCTTTTCCTGGCAGGTTTTTCCTTTGGGGCCTACGTGGTGGCGCGAACGATGGGTGAAATACACGCGTGCGGGAATGACATTCATCACGCCTTGCTCGTTGCTCCTCCCGTCCATCACTTTGAGTTTCGGGCACTGGCCGCGTTTCCTTGCCCGGTTACCATCATCATGGGTGAAGAAGACGAGGTCGTGCCGCCAAGCGATGTATACCAGTGGGTGGACACAGTCGTGACGCCAAAAACGCTCGTTCGTGTGCCCGGGGCCGGCCATTTTTTTCACGGGCTTCTTGGTCAGGTCAAGGCAATTGTCGAGTCCGACATCAAGTAGACAGGTTTTGTACGGATGGGATACATTGGCGCCGCTTCGAGCGGGGTGATCCCGCCGGTTTTGTCTGGAGTTGCAGTAAGCGGGTGCATCATGGGGCCACTTGAACGTTATCAGCAGGATCTTAAAAAACCCGGCTTCAGTTACGATGCCGCTCAAGAGAATGCTGTCAGGAATCTGCAGCGCCTCCATGATGACCTGATGGCGCGACGCCAGCGCCCCGGCCCTTCCTGGTGGGACAAGCTCAGGGGTAACACCGCAAAGCCGCTGGTGCGTGGCCTCTACTTCTGGGGCGGCGTAGGGCGCGGAAAGACCTATCTGGTTGATACCTTTTATGATTCGTTGCCGTTCGAGCAGAAAATGCGTGTGCATTTTCACCGCTTCATGCGACGCGTTCATGCCGAGCTCAAGCAATTGCAGGGGCAGAAGAACCCCCTCGACATCGTGGCAAGAAGATTTGCTGACGAAGTAGAAATCATCTGTTTCGACGAGTTTTTTGTCTCCGATATCACCGACGCCATGATTTTGGGCGGACTGTTCGAGAAGTTGTTCGGGTTGGGCGTCACGCTGGTGGCAACCTCCAACATTGTTCCGGACGATCTCTACAAGGATGGATTGCAGCGTTCGCGTTTCATTCCTGCCATTGTCCAGCTCAAGGCAAATACTGACGTGGTCAATGTCGACAGCGGAATCGACTATCGCTTGCGCGTGCTCGAAAAGGCGGAGATTTTCCATTCCCCTTTGGACGCCGCTGCCGATGAGGGGTTGCTGGCCAGCTTCAACGGCTTGGCGCAGGAACACGTCCGTGAAAACATCAACATCGATATCAACGGGCGTCCGATTGCTGCCCGCAAAGTCGCCGAGGATGTGCTCTGGTGCGACTTCAAGGCGCTTTGCGATGGTCCCCGCAGTCAGAACGACTATATCGAGATCGCCTGTGAATACCATGCTGTTCTGGTCAGCAATGTTCCCGCGATGGGGACGGCCAACGATGATCAGGCGCGCCGCTTCATCAACATGGTCGACGAATTCTACGACCGCAACGTCAAACTCATCCTTTCTGCGGCGCAGCCGATAGAGACCCTCTACAGCGCGGGCAAACTCGGGTTCGAGTTCGCCCGTACCCGCAGCCGCCTGCTGGAAATGCAGTCACATGAATACCTCGCCCGTGAGCACAAGGCCTGAGCCGGAGGGGCTCGCCTGGTTTCCCGAAGGACTGCATTCGACCTCATGGTGCCGGGTTAGGGTGCTGGGTGTGGATGGCTTCAATGGCTTTCATTGTTTCCGCATCCAGTGTCACCTCGGTGCTCAGCAAGTCAGTCTTGAGCTGCGCCATTGAAGTGGCCCCGATGATGGTGCTGGTCACGAACCCTTGCTGACGGACAAACGCAAGTGCCATTTGGGCTGGATCCAGCCCCTTCTGTTTTGCCAGGGAAAGGTACTTCTCGGTGGCGACAATCGATTGTTCGTTGGAATAGCGCGAAAACTGCTTGAACAAGGTAAGGCGTGCATTCTCCGGCCAGGTGTTGTTGTGGTACTTGCCAGACAGCATGCCGAATGCCAGTGGCGAATACACCAGCAGGCTGACCTGCTCCCGGCAGCTGATTTCGGCGAGACCGACTTCGTAGCTCCTGTTGAGCAGGCTATACGGGTTCTGGATCGATTCGATTCTCGGCAACCCGCGCGCCTCAGCTTCCGCCAGGAATTTCATGACGCCCCACGGGGTTTCGTTGGATACACCGATATGCCGAATCTTGCCTGCCTGGATGTGCTTTTGCAGGGCTTCGAGGGTTTCGTGGAGCGCGGTAAAGCTTTCGTCGTCCTTGTGCCGGTACCCCAGCTTGCCGAAGAAATTGGTGTTTCGCTCGGGCCAGTGCAGTTGGTAGAGATCGATGTAGTCGGTTTGCATGCGCCTGAGGCTGTTCTCCAACGCTGCATCTATATCCTTGCTGCTGAATCGGGTCTGTCCTCCCCTGATATGGCCGATCCAGCCGGGCGCACCGGGCCCTGCGACCTTGGTGGCCAGTATGATCTTGTCCCGCTGGGCATTAGACGCAAACCAGTTGCCGAGCATGGTTTCGGTAGTGCCATAGGTCGCTGCCTCTGCCGGAACCGCGTACATCTCCGCTGTGTCGATGAAATTGATGCCGTAGTCCATGGCTGCATCCAGTTGCTCGAAGGCTTCTGCCTGCGTGTTTTGTTTGCCCCAGGTCATGGTGCCCAGGCAGAGGGACGTCACCTTGATATCGGTGCGTCCGAGGGTGTGTTTTTGCATGCAGCTTCCTCCTGTGACGGTTCGGTGACTGGTGAGACAGCGTCAGATCATACGGTGTGGTCGCGAGCTCGGCTAGGCACCTGCAATTACTCAAAAAAATGCGCTGGTCTTGCTGGACTGCGCGAAATGGTTGCTGCATAATTTGCGCCCCGCCAGATTCGATAGAAACCGTTGGTGAGTCTTCAAGAGCGTTCCCTCTTCTGATGCAAAAAGCAGGGAAGGCTCCGGAGGCCTTTCTGACTTATTGTAAACAGCTTGTCAAAGACAGGCTGGTTGGGTAGTATTCCCGCTCTTCGTTGAGACTGAAGAGCCTCGACCAGTTCTAGGGCAGAGTAATGAAGACTATTAGCGCCAAACCCGCAACCGTACAAAGAGATTGGTACGTCGTTGATGCCGCAGGCAAAACGCTGGGCCGTATTGCGACCGAAATCGCACTGCGTCTGCGCGGCAAACACAAACCCATTTATACCCCGCACGTTGATACCGGCGACTTCATTGTCGTGATCAATGCTGAGAAAGTGCACGTAACCGGCAACAAGCGTGGCGGCAAGATGTACTACCACCACAGCCTTTATCCCGGTGGTTTGAAGAGCATTTCTTTCGACAAGCTTATCCAGAAGAAGCCTGAGCAAGTAATTGAGCTGGCTGTGAAGGGCATGCTGCCGCACAACCCGCTGGGTCGCGCCATGTTCCGTAAGTTGAAAGTGTACGCTGGTGCCGAGCATCCGCATGCTGCTCAGCAACCCAAAGTGCTCGAACTTTAATTTAGGTGGATAGTATCGTGGAAAATAATTACGGAACTGGCCGTCGCAAAACTTCTTCTGCGCGCGTATTCCTGCGTCCAGGCACGGGCAATATCAATATCAACGGCCGTGGTATCGACCAGTACTTTGGTCGTGAAACTTCCCGCATGATCGTGCGTCAACCGCTTCAGCTGGTTGAAATGTCTGACAAATTCGACGTGCTTGTCACGGTTGAAGGCGGCGGCATCAGCGGTCAGGCAGGCGCGATTCGTCATGGTATCGCTCGCGCTTTGATCGAATACGATGAAACGCTGCGTTCTCCGCTTCGTCGTGCCGGCTTTGTGACGCGTGATGCTCGTGAAGTTGAACGTAAGAAAGTGGGTCTCCGCAAAGCACGCAGACGTCCACAGTACTCGAAGCGTTAATCGCGAATACCGCGACGATCGCAGAAAAAGTACTAGACTTCAAAACGCCCGGCTTTCGCCGGGCGTTTTGCTTTGTGTCAATGGTGCAGCTATTCCACCTTGTAACCGTGTGGCAATTTAATTACTATTTGCGGCGTTATTTTGGCGGGGTAAGGGCTTGTTGCGCCTATTTAATCAGGGTGTGGAAGTTTCCCAACAAACCATGGGGAGTGAAGTTGAATGAGTACTGAAGGCGTAAACCAGGGGCGCCGCCTGTTTCTAGTGGGCGCAACCTCTGTGGTTGGTGCTGCGGGGGCGGTGGGGGCGGCTGTTCCCTTTGTCCAGTCGTGGTGGCCAAGCGCAAAGGCGAAGTCTGCGGGGGCACCGGTCGTTGCTGATATAAGCAAGCTGGAATTGGGGCAGAGAATGACGGTGGAATGGCGTGGGCGTCCCGTGTGGATCATGCGCAGAACACCAGAAGCTCTGGCAACGCTGAAAGAGGTTGAGGGCAGGCTGCGCGATCCTGCTTCGCTGGAAAAAGATCAGCAACCTGAGTACGCCGCCAACCCCACCCGTTCACGTCAGGAACACCCCGAAATTGCAGTGCTCGTTGGTATCTGTACTCATTTGGGCTGTTCTCCGCTTTACCGCCCTGAAGTGGCGCCCGCTGACCTTGGCGCGGAGTGGAAGGGTGGTTTCTTCTGCCCCTGCCATGGATCCAAGTTCGACATGGCTGGCCGTGTGTTCCAAGGTGTACCTGCACCGCTCAACCTTGAAGTCCCCTCCTATTACTTCATGAGTGAAAACCTGATCAAAATAGGTGAAGACGGAGGAGCAGCATAATGGGCATGTTCCAGAATCTCATGCAGTGGGTGGACGATCGTTTCCCCGCGACCCAGATGTTCGAAGATCACATGAGCAAGTACTATGCTCCGAAGAACTTCAACATGTGGTACTTCTTTGGTTCGCTGGCCATGCTGGTGCTGGTTAACCAGCTCCTGACCGGCATCTGGCTGACCATGTCCTACAATCCCTCGGCCGAGGGTGCATTCGACTCGGTCGAATACATCATGCGCGATGTGGAGTGGGGCTGGTTGCTGCGTTACATGCACTCCACCGGCGCTTCGGCGTTCTTCGTGGTGGTTTATCTCCACATGTTCCGCGGCATGATGTACGGTTCCTACCGTAAACCGCGCGAGCTGGTGTGGATTTTCGGTATGACCATCTATCTCGCACTCATGGCGGAAGGCTTCCTGGGCTATCTGTTGCCATGGGGTCAGATGTCTTTCTGGGGAGCCCAGGTCATCATCTCCCTGTTTGGTGCCATTCCGGTTATCGGTGGCGACCTTATGGAATGGATAAGGGGCGACTTCCTGTTGTCAGGCATCACGCTCAATCGCTTCTTCGCCTTGCACGTAGTCGCTGTGCCCATCGTCATTCTGGCCTTGGTCGTCCTGCACATCATTGCTTTGCATGAAGTTGGTTCAAACAATCCGGACGGCGTCGAAATCAAGAAGCTGAAAGACGAGAATGGCGTACCGCTCGATGGTATCCCTTTCCATCCTTACTACAGCGTTCATGACCTGGTGGGTGTCGTGGTCTTCCTGTTTGTTTTCTGTCTGGTGATTTTCTTCTTCCCGGATGGCGGTGGCTACCTCCTTGAGCAGCCCAACTATGAACCTGCCAACTCGCTCAAGACGCCGGTACATATTGCGCCAGTGTGGTATTACACTCCGTTCTATGCCATTTTGCGTGCAATTCCCGACAAGCTGGGGGGCGTTATTGCCATGGGCGGTGCCATTGCCGTGTTGTTTGTCCTGCCCTGGCTGGATCGCAGCCCGGTCAAGTCCATCCGTTTCAAAGGCTGGATCAGCAAGGTCATGCTGGCATTGTTCGTAGTGTCTTTTGTTTTGTTGGGCGTTTGCGGCGTAAAAGCCCCTGACCTTTACGTCGAGTTCCTGCCCTTCCTGCAGTACCGCGATCTGGGGCAGATCTGCACAGTCATTTACTTTGGGTATTTCTTCTTGATGCCGGTGTGGACCTCCATCGAGAAGACCAAGCCAGTACCAGAACGTGTAAGGATGGCCCACTAATGAAAAAGATCATTGTATTGATTGCCGCACTGGTCTTCCCCTCGCTTGTGTGTGCACAGGGAGCCGAGCCAGAACTTGAACCCGCACCGATCAACCTGGATGACAAGGTCTCTCTTCAGCGTGGCGCGCAGCTGTTCGTCAATAACTGTATGGGGTGCCATTCTGCCAAATACGTTCGTTATGAGCGTGTGGCGACTGACCTTGATATTCCGTCGGATGTAGCGCTGAAGAACCTGGCGTTCACCACGGACAAGATCGGTGACACCATGGTCTCTGCCATGCCCAAGGATGTGGCCAAGAAATGGTTCGGCAACCCACCACCGGATCTTTCCCTGGAAGCACGTCTGCGCGGTTCTGATTGGGTCTATGCCTATCTGACCGGCTTCTACAAAGATGAGAAACGTCCGTTCGGCGTCAACAACCATGTGTTCCCGGATGTCGGTATGCCGCATGTGCTGTCGACTCTGGAAGCCTCCCTCACCAAGGACGAGTTCAAGTCCCGCATGGCGGACCTGACCAACTACATGGTGTACATGGCTGAGCCGATTCGTGCGGAACGTGAACGGTTGGGTGTTTGGGTATTGCTGTTTATCGTTATACTCGGCATTCCCGTGTATTTCCTGAACCGGGAATACTGGAAAGACGTTCACTGATTCCCTCCTGTGGATGGAACAAGAAGGGCGGCCTTAACAGCCGCCCTTTTTTTGTAAGCAGTAACCTCATTGAAGATACCTCCTATGACTTCCACGCGTCCTTATTTCGTCCGGGCCTTGTACGAGTGGATTCTCGACAACCAGTGCACGCCGTATTTGCTGGTCAATGCCCTATATCCTTCGGTTCAGGTGCCTCAAGAACACGTGAATGACGGTCGCATCATCCTGAATTTGTCACCAGGCGCGATTCGTGGCCTGGTCATGGATAACGAGCGGGTGGAGTTCTCCGCCCGTTTTGGTGGTGTGTCGCGATCCCTGTACTTGCCAATTGGTTCGGTGCTCGCAATTTATGCGAAGGAAAACGGTCGGGGAATGTTTTTTGATGAAAACGAATTCCCCGTGCCAGAGCAGGCGACGCCCACTGCTGTCTCGCCGACCCAGACAGATGAGCCGGGTCCAGAGGGTGACGGCAGCGGCAAAGGGAGAAAGCGGGCCAGTTTGAAGGTCGTGAAATAATCTAGCGGAGAAATGATGCCGTTGCGGATGGCTCCGCAGTGAAAGGCTGTTATTGGGGGAGGCGTGCCCCCTCAATAGGTCACGCCCTGGTTTTTCTGGGGTATGTATTCGAATATTTTCACAATCCGCTTGATCCCGCTGATGTCCTTGATGATCTCTACGGCTTCGTCTGCTTCTCGTTCTGAAACCAACCCCATCAGATAGACTACCCCTGACTCGGTGACCACCTTGATTCGTGACGCAGGAAAATCGCGGGTGGCGTACATGATGGTGGTGATTTTGCTGTGTATCCAAGCATCGTTTCCGGTGCTTTGCCAGTTCTGTGCGGGACCCACTGACAATTCGGAATGGACGTTTCTCACGCCACGCATTTTCTTGGCGATACCAATAGCGGTGTTGGCCATGTCGTCATCAGCAACGTTTCCTGCCAACAAAACAATGCCGTTATAGCTTGCCACTTTGATGGGGCGATCGCGAAATCGGTTGTCAGCCTTGTAAAGATTGCCGGCGACCTTGGTTTCGATGTTGGTGTCTTCAACCACCATGCCGACTGTGCGGCTGCCTGGATTTTCATCGGTCACACCGGGCCCTGACAAATAGGCCATGGTGTGGGCGCATCCGGCAAGATAAGAAGCAAGCGTCAATGCAACTGCGCTTTTGAGCAGCTTGGGGGCAATGTTACGTATCGCAGAATCAAGTCCAGTAAAGGTCATTCGGCCATCCCGAAAAGTTGGTTGTCAATCAGGTCGCACAACAGGTGGATAAGGATCAGGTGCATTTCCTGAATGTGCGTGGAATTTTCAGAGGGAACTCTAATTTCAACGTCATCTTCCATCAGGATGCGCGCCGCATCGCCACCGTCCTTGCCCGTTAGCGCGATAACCTTCAAACCCCGGTCATGCGCAGCCTGAATAGCTTGCACGATGTTGCCGGATTGGCCGCTGGTAGAGACTGCGAGCAGAACATCTCCAGGCTGACCCAATGCCCGAATCTGCTTGGAAAAAACCTCGTTGTAGTTGTAGTCGTTGGCAATCGCCGTGAGCGTAGAGGCATCGGCAGACAAGGCAATGGCAGGGAGTGCGGGTCTTTCGCGTTCAAAACGGTTGAGCATCTTGGCCGCAAAATGTTGCGCATCGCCGGCACTGCCACCATTGCCGCAGCAAAGGATTTTTCCGTCATTGAGCAGGCACTGGACGATGGTTTCGGAGGCAACTGCAACAGTGACGCTGAGAAAATCCCGCGTTTGGGTAAGTGTCTCAATGGATGCATCAAATTGCTGGAGGACTCGTTCAACTAGATTCATCTAAATACCCGGAAAAATTAAAAGGCGGAATCGATCCATTGGATGGCTGGATTGTTACCCGGTTCCCCTTGAATGGCAATAACATCAAATCGATAGGAATAGTGCAGGCGAGGATCGAAACGCTGAATGAAGAACTGGGCGGCTTTGGTGAGTTTTCGCTGTTTGCTGGCGGTGATGGTTTCAAGCGCCGAACCGTAGCGAGTGCTTTTGCGGTTGCGCACTTCAACGAAAACGATGGTGTCGCCGGCTTGCATGATGAGATCGATCTCGCCGCACTTGCAGCGGAAATTGCGTTTCAGCAGGCGCAATCCCTGCGCCTCCAGGTATTGGCAGGCCATCTGTTCCGATTGGTCGCCAATATCCTGTTGTTTGGTCCTGGTGTTCATGCAATCAGTTGACGGTGTCTTCACTATCCGCCGTTGAAGCGGTTTCCGCAGCAGGGACAGGCTGCAGAAGTGGCTCGGCGTTGCCATCACGGAATTGCGCCCAGGTCAGAGTCCGCATAAGACGACCCTGGTCTTCGAGTTGAATGATACCGGTGGCCCCGTAAAGCTTCGATTCCGGAATCTTCACCATGGCCTGAATGCGGTCTGCCAGCCGGTATGCGTCAACGCCCAGGGCATTGAAGCGCGCCATGCGCGGTTCTGCTTCGGGCCATGCCTGGTTGAAAGCGAGATGGGTCGCAGACGGTGGGCTGACGATCCAGGGAATGTCGCAGAAGGCGATCCCGTTCATGTCCTGGTTATTGGCTGGGGCAGCAACGCCCGAGTACAGGTATGAGCCGCCCAGAAGAGGAATCGATCCTGCGTAGTTGAAATCAAACAGCGGTTTGACCTGACGCGCCTGCTGTTCCCCCGGGGTTATCAGGAAGACAAAGTCGAGATCAGCTCGGGGGCGTGGTTCACTGGCAAGGGGCTCGCCGACAATCTGGCCGATTTGCTGGGCGCGGCGCTGGCTGTCTTCCAGTCGCAGCAGCGACTTGATGGCGCCCTCCATCTCCACCTGATTTTTGTAGCTGGCACGTGCAATGATGCGCTTGCCCATGGCTTCCCACTGCTGGGTAAACGCCCGCTGTACGCGTTGACTCCATTCGCCGTTATCCTGCAGCAGGATCGCGGCCGTGTTAAAACCGGCGCTGGCGGCGTGCATCGCGACATCGCGGGCGTCATCTTCCGGTGACAGCCCGAACTGGAACAGGTTGGCCGGCGGCGGTGTGATCAGATCACTGCTGTTCAATGCCAGTGTGGGTTTCGGCAGGGCGTCCTGCAGTTGATAAAGCCGGCGTACGTTATCCTTGCTCAGTGGGCCGATGATCAGATCGGCTCCATCGCTCACGGCTTGCTGATAGGCAGTATCGAAGGCGGTGCCGGCACCCTCGTCGTAGACCTTTATGGTCGGTGCGCCCGTGGCGTTGCCCACAACATCCTGCTGGTGATAGTAGGAGGCCATGAATCCGCGTTCAATGGCTTCTGCAGCAGGGCGGAAGGGGCCGCTCTGTGGCAGCAGCAGTGCGATCTTGCCCGGGCGGGTTCCCGCCAGTGCCTTCAGCATGGCGATGGCCTTGGGAACGGCCCGATTGGCGGGGTGGGACACGTTTTGTCGCGACCAGGTGTCAACCGCGTCCATCTGCTTGTCGAGGTCGTCCTGGTGCGTCTTGTAGGCAATGACGAGGTCCAGCCACGCTTGCAGGTCAGCGGTGGTGGTGGTGCGGGACAGCTCGACCAGCGTTTCACGAGGGAACTGTTCCAGATCGTGCCAAATACGTTCGTTGTTATCGGCCAGCGCAGACTCCGTGAGCATGGGGCTGACAAAAATGCGCTCATTGGCGGCGGACAGCGGATCGCCGAGCTGTTCGTGCGCGTCTGCACGCATCAGGCTGACTTTGTTTTGCGCTGCCAGCGGTAACTCACCGATGTGGGCAGCGATGCCGAAGCGCGACGCACCCAGGATATCGAGAACACCCTGGAAGCGGCCCTTGAGCAGGGCGACCTCGGCAGTGGCAATGCCGATCTCGGCCTTGAGTGGCGCGGGTAATCCGGCCAGCGAAATGCCGGCGAGCAGGTTCTCGGCCGCAGGCAGGTTGCCTTCCTGTATCAGCAAGGGCACAGCGTTCAGCAGCTTCTGTTCCTGCGCCGGAGATGATAGTTTGCGCGCAGCCTGGATGGCCTTCGCGCTGGCGGTCAGGTTGAGACCCTGCTGTCGGGCTTCATCGGCATGTTCCGGTTGGCTGGAGCAAGCGGTGAGGAGGGGCATGGCTAACACGGGCAACAGCAGGAATGGCACCAGCCGGCTGGCCGGAAAGAATGGCTTTTTCATGGGGGATTCTATGGTGGACAAATTTCCATTTTCTGACACGGCGACGCCTGGTCGCGGTCAGCTCTACATCGTAGCAACACCAATCGGGAACCTGAATGATATCACTTTCCGGGCGCTTGAGGTGTTGAAACAGGTCGACCTCATCGCGGCCGAAGACACACGTCACAGCAAGGTATTGCTCAATCACTTCGGCATCCAGAAACCCATGCTTTCACTGCATGATCACAACGAAGAAGCGCGCATTGGTGAGTTGCTGGCAATGCTTGAACAAGGGCGTTCGGTGGCTTTGATTTCGGATGCGGGAACGCCGTTGATCAGCGATCCGGGCTTCCGGCTCGTCAGGGCAATGCGAAATGCAGGGGTGGTGGTCACTCCGATTCCCGGCGCGTGCGCGGCCGTTTCGGCGCTGTGCGCATCCGGCATGCCCTCGGACCGTTTTTTGTTTGTGGGATTCGCCCCAGCCAAGATGCAGGCGCGCAAACGTTTTCTCGAAGGGCTGTTGGCGCGCGAAGAAACGCTCATTTTTTACGAATCACCAAAACGCATTGCAGAATTCCTCGACGATGCCGTGGAGGTGTTTGGGCCGCATCGACAGGTGTGTGTCGCCAAGGAAATCAGCAAGATGTTTGAGCGTTTCTTTCAGGGCGAACTCGCTGATGTGCGGGAAACATTACAAGCACCAGATCTGCAGCGGGGCGAGTTCGTAGTCATGATGGGCGGTGCCGAACCGGTGACTGGAGATTCAGGCATCAGCGCGGGACTGGATCTGCAGCAAGCACTGAGAACGGCGGCCCGGTACCTGCCGCCCAAGCAGGCGTGTGCATTGGTGGCAGAGATGTTTTCCGCCGATAAAAAGCAGCTTTATCAACAATGGATAAGTCAACGGGGTGAGCAGGAAGAATAAGTATTTTAAAGGCTTGCCTGCGCTGTGATGAAACTTTACGCTTGCCGCTGGAAAGTCAGCCGGACAGTCGCCGCTTCGCAAGAGGGGGAGGAAAGTCCGGGCTCCACAGGGCAAAGTGCCAGGTAATGCCTGGGCGGCGTGAGCCGACGGAAAGTGCAACAGAAAATATACCGCCTAAGCCCGCAAGGGCCGGTAAGGTTGAAATGGTGCGGTAAGAGCGCACCGCGTGCCTGGTAACAGGTCACGGCATGGAAAACCCCACTTGGAGCAAGACCAAATAGGAACCCATTGGCGCGGCCCGCGCTGGGTTCGGGTAGGTTGCTTGAGCGTACTGGTGACAGTGCGCCTAGAGGAATGACTGTTCACGACAGAACCCGGCTTACAGGCTGACTTTCCAACTTCTTTCTCGCTTCGAACGCCGGGTGGGTGCTTATGCCGCCCATCCGGCGGAAGCCATCTAAGTGTTATAGCCATTATCGCGAAATAATCTGTTTCTTCAGGTGCTTTGTCAGTTTGTTTTTGTATGTCATTGAATTCGATTTGGATTTGTTTGTTCCTGCCGTCTGCTGTTTGCCAATCGAGGCGCTAAGTTGTTGTTTTTAAATGCCTAAACACTTTAGCGGTGCCGCTGGCTTCCTTGACAATCAAGGGGGTGCGTCCCTATAGTGTGAAAAAGTGGTGGAAAGTGGTGAAAAGTGGTTTTTAGGGGCTCCTGGTGGGGTCCTGGTGGTAAAACCGGTAGCATCCAGACAACGGCAAGCAGGCTGAAAAGTGTTCAGAGGTCTCACATCGATCAACATGGATCCGAAAGGACGCATGGCATTGCCCACGCGTTATCGTGACTCCGTGCTTGAACGCTGCACGGGGCAGCTGATTGCCACGATCGACACCGAAGAAAAGTGCCTCCTTCTATACCCGTTGCCGGACTGGCAGGAAATCGAACGCAAGATCGAGGCCCTGCCCAGCTTCAACAAGGCAGCGCGTCGGGTGCAGCGCTTGTTGATCGGTCATGCCACCGAGGTTGAACTCGACTCTGCGGGGCGGATCATGATTCCGCAACTGCTGCGTGAATACGCCGGTATCGACAAGCGCGTAATGCTGGTCGGGCAAGGCAAGAAATTCGAAATCTGGTCTGAAGACGATTGGAATGCCAAGCGCGAAGAGTGGCTGAACGAAGACTCGCTGGCCGACGAAGGCTTGCCCGACATGATGCAAAACCTTTCACTGTAACGACCGGTTCATACACACAAATTCGCAAGAGTAACGGAATGGTTGAGATGCTGCACCGGCCGGTGCTTTTGCAGGAAGTGATAGACAATTTACTCGTCGATACGTCGGGTATCTATGTCGACGGTACGTTCGGTCGTGGTGGGCATACGCGTGCGCTGCTGTCCGGGTTGGGGGGCGATGCAAGTGTCATCGGGTTCGACAAGGATCCGCAGGCTGTCCTGACCGGTCAGGCCTTGGCCACCGAGGATGGGCGTTTCAAGATTGTCCATGCATCGTTTGCCGGGATGGGCGAATATCTCCGCGAGGAAGGATTGAGTGGCAGTGTTTCCGGCATCCTGCTCGACCTTGGTGTTTCTTCGCCGCAGTTGGATGATCCTGCGCGGGGGTTCAGCTTCATGAACGACGGCCCGCTGGATATGCGCATGAATAATGCGGCTGGCGAGTCTGCCGCAGCGTGGCTGAATCGCGAAGAAGCAAAGCAGATTGAATGGGTGTTACGTGAATTGGGCGAAGAGCGTTTTGCCGGCCGTATCGCCAAGGCGATTGTTACCCAACGGGAAAGTGCTCCCTTGACCACGACGCTTGAACTGGCGCGTCTGATTGAAAAGGCGGTGCCGGTCCGTGAAAAGCACAAACATCCGGCAACGCGAACTTTTCAGGCGGTGCGCATCTGGGTGAACAGGGAATTACAGGATCTGGAGGAGGGGCTGGCGGCAGCCGTGGACAACCTCAAGATCGGTGGCCGGTTGGCCGTCATCAGTTTTCATTCGCTGGAAGATCGCATCGTCAAACAATTCTTCGAAAAGAAAGTGAAGGGCGAGCCGCTGCCGCGTGGTCTTCCTGTGATGGTCGGCGCGCAAGGCATCAGCCTCAAGCATATCGCGAAAAAAGTACGCCCCTCGGAAGATGAAGTGAATACGAACGTTCGTGCCCGCAGTGCAACCTTGCGCGTAGTGGAGAAAATTGCATGAGAATTTTCCGCGACATCGAAATGGATCGAGAAGTCATGCTGTTGATCATGATTCCGACATTGTTTGTCGTGTTTTCTGCGTTGGGCGTCATTTACAGCAGTTTCAAGGCGCGCCACCTGGTGGCCGAATTCCAGCGTTTGCAGGACCAGCGTAATTCTTATCAGGAAGAGTGGGGGCAGTTGTTGCTGGAGCAAAGCACGCTGGGCGCGTTCAGCCGTGTCGAGCAGCTGGCGGGAAAAGAGTTGAAAATGGCAGTGCCTTCACCTGAACAAACGGTCATGGTAAACCTGTGAAGCTCCCTGGAAAAAAACAACAACTTGCCGATTACCGCTGGCGTTTCTATGTGGCGGCCCTGTTGATGGTCACGCTGGCGTTTGCCGTGTTCTTGCGCATTGCCTATCTGCAGCTGTGGAATCGCGATTTCCTGCAGAATCAGGGTGAAAAGCGCGTCGTGAGAACGGCCACCATTCCGGCGTATCGTGGCATGATTCAGGATCGTAATGGCGAGCCGCTGGCTGTAAGCACCCCCGTCACGACCTTGTGGGCCAACCCGAAGCAGCTTTATCAATATCCGAAGAAATGGCCAGCGTTGGCCCAGCAGCTTGGCACCCCGTTTCAGGCCTTCTCTGAGCGCATCACGCGCATGAAGGACAAGCAATTCATCTATCTGCAGCGCCACATGAACCCTGCCAAGGCGGCGGGGGTTCTCGATTTGCACGTGCCAGGTGTTTACGGGCTGACCGAATACCGCCGGTTCTATCCAGCAGGCGAAGTGACTTCGCACATTATCGGTTTCAACGACATCGATGACAAAGGCCAGGAAGGTGTCGAGCTGGCTTATGAAAATGTCCTCAAAGGCAAGCCTGGACGCAAGCGCGTCATCAAGGATCTGACTGGTCGCGTGGTCAAGGATATTGGCTTGGTTGAAAATGCCCAGCCGGGACACAACGTCAAACTCAGTATCGATTTGCGTGCGCAATATCTTGCTTACCGCGAATTGCTGGCGGCGGTGCATGCCTATCGCGCGACGGCCGGTGTCGCGGTGGCACTCGACGTGGATACCGGTGAAATCGTTGCGATGGTGAATCAGCCGTCGTTCAATCCGAACAATCGTCAGCGCAAGGATCAGGCGGGTTTCCGGAATCGTGCGCTCACGGATTTGTTTGAACCAGGTTCCACCATGAAGTGTTTTACGGCGGCTGCAGGGCTTGAAAGCGGCTTGTGGACGCCCACGACTCTATTGGAAACCTCACCCGGAACGTTACGTGTCGGGCGCAAGACCATTCGTGACATTCACAATTACGGCACGATTGACGTGACCACCATGATTACCAAATCCAGCAACGTGGGCGCGACCAAAATTGCGCTTTCGCTGGAGCCGGATGCACTGCCTGACATGTTCCGTCGTTTGGGCTTTGGTGAGTCCACCGGATTGGGTTTTCCGGGTGAGGCGGTGGGCGTGCTGCCTGCACGTGAGCGCTGGAAACCGCTGGAAATCGCCACCATGTCCTATGGCTATGGCGTTTCCGTTACAGCGGCGCAACT
>JBPOHS010000220.1:0-2552 GCA_052035295.1 Pseudomonadota bacterium | reverse complement strand
AAGTCTACGTTGGGGTAGAGCTTCTTCTCGACAAAATACGGATCGTTAAGGGCAATGTCTTCCAGTTTCATCGCAAGCTCAAGCAGCGGATCGTTCACACCGAGTTCGGTGAGAACTTCGTGACAGGTTTTGCGCATGACCTTGGCGCGTGGGTCGAAGTTCTTGTACACGCGATGTCCAAAGCCCATCAGGCGGAAAGAATCGTTCTTGTCCTTCGCACGATCAACGAACTTCTGCACATTGCTGACGTCGCCAATCTCGTTGAGCATGTTCAGAACGGCTTCGTTTGCACCACCGTGCGCAGGTCCCCACAGCGCGGCGATACCGGCAGCGATACAGGCAAACGGGTTTGCACCGGACGAACCAGCCAGACGTACAGTAGACGTCGACGCGTTTTGCTCGTGATCAGCATGCAGAATGAAAATTTTGTCCATGGCTTTGGCCAGGACGGGATTCACGACGTAAGGTTCACAAGGAACGCCGAACATCATGTTCAGGAAGTTTTCAGAGTACCCAAGATCATTGCGCGGATACATGAACGGTTGCCCGATCGAGTACTTGTAACACATGGCCGCAAGCGTCGGGATTTTTGCAATGAGGCGGAATGCAGCAATTTCACGATGACGCTCATCCGAGATCTCAAGCGAATCGTGATAAAACGCAGACAATGCGCCGACTACGCCGCACATGACCGCCATGGGGTGAGCATCGCGACGGAAGCCCTGGAAGAATTGACGGAGTTGCTCGTGTACCATCGTATGGTTACGGATGGTGTTGACGAACTTCGTCTTCTGATCGAAGCTGGGCAGTTCCCCGTAAAGGAGCAGGTAGCAGGTTTCGAGGTAGTCGGAGTGTTCGGCCAGTTGCTCGATTGGATAACCACGGTGCAACAGGATACCTTTGTCACCATCTATATAGGTGATCTTCGACTCGCAGGAAGCAGTCGACATGAAACCAGGGTCATAAGTAAATATGCCTTCAGACGTGAGCTTGGCTACGTCCATGACATCGGGTCCGACGGTGCCCGAGTAAAGGGGCAGATCCAACTTCTTGTCGCCTAGAATTAACTGAGCTTTTTTCTCAGTCATAATACTCTCCTGTCCGCGTGGGTAAGCGTGTGTGTGACACGGGCTGGCGCCTGCCAATCGCTCCCTTGTCACTTGAACGTCCGCCGGAGTGGCGGTGCAACTTCAGCCGAGCCAGCAAAGGTCATGCCGTTGATGGCCGGTGCCTCGGAGGGTGGTCCAGAGCTGCATGGCTGGAAGCGCACGCAAAGCTAATAATTCGGCAAATTTTTGTCAAATTATTTCAGGCCTGACAGGCTTGTAGCTCTCGAAACCACATCACCGATATTCGTTATCTTGCGACTTTATCGGGTTCGGACAACGGATTCAACAGAGTATAGACGAATTGGTCAGGCGCAAAGCCGCGCGGATAGTCTTTATCTGTCACTGACTTGGCCGTTTCGGGTCAATTGTAATTCAATCTCGATGGGCTTATACTTCGCGCCGGTAAAGGAGGGAGGGCCTTCTTCATCGTTGCGCCCTGTAAATCACTGAAAACGTGCGATCTTTTGGAGTTAACGCCCCAAGAGTGGGCCGCACACGAAGAGTAGTGAGTTAAAACCGTGCAAGACAAACGACCTGTCAATTTAGACCTATCCACTATCCGCCTCCCCATCACAGCATATTCGTCGATTCTGCATCGTATATCGGGCATCCTGATTTTCGGTGGTGTAGCGGTTCTGCTTTGGGCGCTTCAGCAATCACTCGCTGGCGAGGAATCCTTCAATCAGCTCAAGGAATGCCTGTCCGGTGCATTTGCCAAGCTGGTTATCTGGGCCATCCTCTCCGGCGTTATTTATCATTTCCTGGCAGGGATCAAGCACCTGATCATGGATATGGGAATCGGTGAAACTCTCGAGGGTGGCAAAAAGCTTTCCTTGGCGGTGTTTGCCCTTTCTGCAGTAGGTATTTTGTTGGCAGGAGTCTGGATATGGTAACCAGTGTAACGAGTTTGGGTAAGAACGGCCTATACGACTGGATCATTCAGCGTGCTACCGCGGTAGTGCTGGGTGTTTATTTTGTCGTTGTTGCGGGTTTTCTCGCGTGCAGTGGTGAGGTCAGCTATCAATCCTGGCACGATTTCATTACGTCAACCTGCATGGTGATTTTTAGTTCAGTAGCGCTGTTGTCCCTGGCTGCTCATGCCTGGATCGGCCTGTGGACGGTTTCCACCGACTATCTCACTACCCGTCAATTGGGTGGCAAGGCCACTGGCCTGCGTCTGGCTTTCCAGGCAGGTTACATGGCGGTGAACGCAGTCTATGTTCTTTGGGGCTTCAGGATTCTTTGGGGTGCATGATCCATGGCGAGTATCAAAACGCTAACATTTGATGCAGTTATTGTTGGTGGCGGCGGCGCCGGTATGCGTGCTTCCCTGCAGCTGGCTCAATCTGGCCAGAAAACTGCTCTGATTTCAAAAGTATTTCCAACCCGTTCACATACGGTGTCTGCTCAAGGCGGTATCACCTGTGCGATCGCCAGTGCGGA
>JBPOHS010000182.1:0-5193 GCA_052035295.1 Pseudomonadota bacterium | reverse complement strand
GCATTGGCAGGCGTCTTGGCTGGAATCCTTGTGGGATATCCGCTGGGATACCGGCAGGTGAACGCCGATCTGGCAACGCTCAAGCAGCTGAAGGAAAGTCAGCAACAAAGTAGTGAGCAGCTGGAATCCCTGCGGAATGAGTTGGCCGTTCATAAACATGGCAGCGAAGTCGAGCGCCAGGTCAGCGAACGTCTCCGCCAGGAAATCGTTGATTTGCAAAGCCGGCTGCATGAACACGAAAACACGATCACCTTTTTCAAGGGCATTCTCGACCCTGCCAAAAACCAGGGGCTCGCCGTCCATTCCTTCGGTGTGGCGCGCACACCCGTGACAGGGCGTTTCGCCTTCAAACTGGTGCTGGTGCAGCCGTTGAATGGTGCCACCGAAATTTCCGGTACTGCTATCCTTACCGTGTCGGGTGTTGAATCGGGCAAGCCAAAGCGGCTCGACTGGAAGTCCGTGGCAGGCGGTAAGCCAGCGCTTTCCTTTAAATTCAAGGTTTATCAAGATATTACGGGTGAGCTGCAACTCCCCGAAGCATTCGCTCCCGAAAAAATTGAAGTGCGTCTCGATAGCGCAGGCACCCGATCCGATACCGTCGCTGAATTTCCGTGGACACTGAAGGAGGCTCCCTGATGTGGGGTAAAACAAAGAACAAGCGAATCGATTTCGACCGTCATCTCGGTCGCACCACCATGATTGCAGCGGGAACCGAGATTCATGGGGATATTACGTTTGAGGGGGGGCTACTGATCGAGGGTATCGTGCATGGCAACGTCAACGCGAAACCGGGTGCGGAATCTCTTCTGCGCGTTGCCGACGGTGGCGAGGTCTACGGCGACATCTGCGCTCCCCATATCGTGATCAATGGCCGGGTCTGTGGAGACGTGCACTCCTCGGAGCATGTAGAACTGGCTTCGAAGGCCATCGTGCATGGCAACGTCAACTACGCGCTTATTGAAATGGTGATGGGCGCCGAAGTGAACGGCTCGCTGGTTCATGTGCGCGACCCCTTGCCTTTGCGTGAGTCGACCAGGGCCGAATTACAGCCGCATCTTGCTGGGCCTGAACACGGCAATGCCGGTTCCGGGCACATGCCGATAAATGCTCGGCCCTTGGATACCTCCTTCTGATCGTTCTTTGGCATGTCTCTCCACTGGCTTGAAAGCAAAACTTGACCAAAACGCTAGGATTTTAAATAATCTGCAATTGGGAAACAGAGAGTTGGTCAATCATGTCAGATGTAGAGCAAACGCCAATCCAATTCAGCAGCAACGCGGCCCGCAAAGTCAAAGGGTTGATTGAAGAAGAGGGCAACGACAATCTCAAATTGCGCGTTTACATCACGGGCGGCGGTTGTGCAGGTTTTTCATACGGGTTTTCTTTCGATGAGGCCATCAAGGACGACGATACCGTGATCACTACTGATGGCGTAACGCTGTTGGTTGATCCCATGAGCGTCCAGTATCTTGCCGGTTCGGAGGTGGATTATTCCGAGGGCTTGCAAGGTTCCCGCTTCGTCGTTCACAACCCCAACGCAACCACCACGTGTGGGTGTGGGTCCTCCTTTTCTGTGTAACGCCAACTTGCGTCCTGGATATCTCTGACGCTGGCCGTGCACTTGCCGTTTTCCGCTTTGTCGCTTCCCCGTTTGTGCTGAGACGTCGGGCCGTACGTTGATATCTACCGATTGGACTGTACAGGATGCGGATCGCCGCTACTGACTGTAAGTGTCCGAGGTCGGGCGCCTGTGCTGAGTCTCCTGCCATTGTCGGGCGCCTCCAGCATCCGAAATGGATCAGCAATGCTGTATCGGAGGGCTCAAGGGCTAGCCGCTTGTTGAAACCGCAACGCTGTCTTTGATGGTGTGTGCTTTGGGGTTGCGCATCGTGCCAGTACGTTTCTGTTTTTGCACTTTGGGTCGCCAGAACCAGGGCGCTTCACGAATTGCGCCTTACTAAAGGTCGTTTTCAATGTGTCTCCAGTCCTTTCAACAAGCTGCGAGCTCTATCGGGCATGCCTGCCCAGGCATATCCCGCTATTTCACTGCGGTGGTCGGGGAAGTGTTTCGCAGGCAAACAAAAAGGGCGCCGAGTACAAGACCTGGCGCCCTTTTTTGTATACGCATTGCTGCTGCGGCTTTGTGTTAGCGCTCCTGTGACAGCGCCAACTGTGAACCTTCATATGCACCGGCGAACGTTGCCATTTGCTTGAGAATTCCCTTCGCCTGCTGATTGAAGGCGATACGATCGGGACCGTTGATCGGCAGGGACTCAGGTAGCGCGACGGTAACCGGGTTGCGAACCTGCCCATTGATGTGGAATTCATAATGCAAGTGCGGTCCGCTGGCCAAGCCGCTGCTGCCTACATAGCCTATGACTTGGCCCTGCCTGACGCGCGTTCCGTTGCGAATGCCGCTTCCGAACTTCTGCATGTGTGCGTAGAGGGATTCATAACCGCGACCATGGTTGATGACAACCACGTTTCCATAACCACCCTGACGTCCTGCGAGTTTGACCACGCCATCGCCTGTCGCCTTGATCGGCGTTCCGTAGCCTGCAGCGTAATCCGTTCCTTTGTGCGCCCGGATCATGTGAAGTACTGGATGCATGCGCGCAAGGTTGAAGTGAGAGCTGATGCGGGCAAAGTCAATCGGGGTCCTCAGGAATGCTTTTTTGAGCGTATTGCCTTCCGCAGAGAAATAGTCGAAGGAACCATCCTTGCGCTCGAATCTGACTGCAGAATATTTCTTGCCTGCGTTGACGAATTCAGCGGCAAGAATCTTGCCGTTCCGCACCTTCTTGCCGTCTACAAAGAGTTCCTCATAGATGACCTTGAAAGAGTCGCCCTTCTTGATGTCGAGAGCGAAGTCTATATCCCAGCCGAATATCTTGGAGAGTTCCATCACCATCACGGAATTCAGCCCGGCATCCTTACCTGCCTGGAACAGCGAGCTACGAACAACACCCTGTGTGTACGTCGTAAAGGGCACAGGGTCCTTCTTGTCCCAGTGCACATTGAACCGGTCGCCCTGCGATCTCGCAACAACCAGTGTATCGGTGAGATTGAATCCAAGCCTGAACCCCTGAAGCTGGCCGTCCGCCGTTCGTTCAATCAGAAGCTTTTGACCGGGTTGCAGGCGGGTCAGTGTTTTCTTGACCTCTTTCACCGCCAGTATCGCGTCCAGATCCGTAGCGCTCAGCCCCGCTCTCTGGAATACCTGTGACAGGGAGTCTCCCTTGCGAATCTCAAAGGCATGAATACCTTCAGGCGTGCTGGACTCGATAGCCGCTGATTCGCCAGCCGGCGTCTGTCCGGGCGCAATTGAGTCGACGTTCGCAGATACTGCTGTAGCCGTAACGCTGCCGGCGTCGGTTACGATTGGTGAGGGCAGATTCAGCACCACGCGCTTTGCGGAAGCGTCCGACTTTGGGGCGAGCGACAAGGCGAATCCGATCAAAACCCCTACGGCAGCAGCAAGCACAATGTGTTTCCTGGGGTACTTGCCGTTGTCTTGGGGAGAGGAGGTTGGCGTGTATATTGTCATCGTTACGTTAAAACCCGGACGTAAATGGGCACCTACTATCAAGTAATATCAGAAGATGCCAAGAATTACTACAAAATGTAACACAACTACAGGCTCCCGGGCGATAAAAGACCAGCTTGAAGCTGCAAAGGTCGCTTATCTGTGCATTTATGTGACAGGAGCAAATGCTAGAATGCGCCAGACAATACTGCTAGGGAGCAAAGACGGGTGAGCGAAAACGTTGAACGAACTTTGGAAATGATCAAAAGAGGCGTATCTGAAATCCTTGTTGAGTCTGAGCTGGTGGCCAAGCTCAAAGAGGGGCGGCCCCTTAGAATCAAGGCGGGGTTTGATCCGACGGCGCCAGATCTGCACATCGGGCATACCGTACTGATTAATAAGCTGAAGATTTTTCAGGACTTGGGGCATGAGGTGTTTTTCCTCATCGGCGATTTTACAGGGATGATCGGTGATCCGACGGGCAAGAATCAAACTCGCAAGCCCTTGACTGTTGATCAGGTCAAAGAAAACGCAAAAACCTACGAAGAGCAGATATTCAAGATTCTCGATAAGGAAAAAACGCAAATCGTGTTCAATTCTTCGTGGCTTGAGCATTTGGGGGCGGCTGGCATTATACAGCTGGCTGCAAAGCAGACTGTGGCGCGCATGCTGGAACGTGATGACTTTAGCAAGCGATATAAGTCAGAGCAGCCAATCGCCATCCATGAATTCCTGTATCCATTGATTCAAGGTTATGACTCAGTAGCGCTTAAGGCCGATGTTGAGCTTGGCGGGACTGATCAAAAATTCAATCTCCTCATGGGGCGTGAATTGCAGAAGAGCTCGGGGCAGCCCCCACAATGCGTCATCATGGTTCCCCTGCTCGAGGGGCTTGATGGCGTGCAGAAAATGTCCAAGTCCCTTGGGAATTATGTGGGGATTAGTGATGCGCCCGGAGAAATGTTCGGAAAGTTGGTGGGAATTTCTGATGAGTTGATGTGGCGATACTTTGAGCTGCTGAGCTTCCGTTCGGGCGACGATATAGCGAGTTTCCAGGCAGAAGTTGCCGCGGGAGCGAATCCCCAGCAGTACAAGGTGCTGTTGGCGGAAGAGATCATCGCTCGGTTCCATGATGAGGATGCGGCGAAGGCAGCAAGCAGGGGGGCAGGCAATAAGTTCAAGTGGGGCGATGCACCAGATGACATGGCAGAGATTGGAGTTGTCACCGCGGATCCTGGCGGGATAATCGTCGTGAATCTTGCAAAAGAGGCAGGGCTTGTTGAGACCACCACTCAGGCGAGGGCGCACGTGAAGCAAGGTGCGCTAAGGGTTGATGGGCGTGTCGTCCAGGATGCTGCAGAAAAATTACCCGTTGGTGGCCCTTATGTTCTGCAGGCTGGTAAGAAGAAATTTGCGCGAGTTTCCGTAAGGTTTGAAAATTCCTGACAAAAGTGTTTGACACGAAACTGTAATTCTATAGAATGCGCACCACTCCGCAGCACACGGTGCCGAACTGGTGCAGAGGGGTGGCTCTTTTGGGGCGGTGCTGAGAAGGCGCTTCGAAAAAAGAGTTGACATCGAGATGGAAAGCTGTAGAATGCGCCCCTCTCGATGAGTGAGTACGAAAGGAAAGCTGAAGCGAGACGCTCTTTAACAATTCGAAATGG
>JBPOHS010000066.1:0-50515 GCA_052035295.1 Pseudomonadota bacterium | reverse complement strand
GGATCGCAAGCCTTGATGGAGTCATTGACTTGGGCGTTCAACGTCACGTGGTCACCGCAAAGAATTAGAACTGCTAAAAAGACCCAATTCTGCTTGAAAGAGCTCGTCCTGCCGAAAAATAACCACTTAACCAACAACCGTCTCAGCAAGGTCATACACGTCGACTGATCCATGTAGCGAGGCACGGCATAACTCATGTGCGCTTCGGCAAGCGCGGCTTTCGCGATAGCAGGAATATCGCCCTGACGCAGATCTGACAAGCCCTCCGGAATGCCAAAATTGCTTTTCAGTTGCCGAATGTGAGCAATGAATCGTTCGGCGAGCACCTCAATGCCTTCGTTACCGTGTTCAAGCCCGCTGACTCGCGCAAGCTCGGCGAGTCTTGCCGTGCAGGCAGGTTTTGAATAGTCGAGCACATACGGTAAAACGATGGCGTTGGCCCAACCATGAGGCGTGTGATAATAGGCACCCAGATTGTGGGCGATACTGTGAACGTAGCCCAATCCACCACGACTGAAAGCAATTCCTGCCCGGTACGCTGCCCATGCCATCATCTGTCGCGACGCCTCATCCTGGCCATCTGCCATCACGCGAGGCAGATGACGCATGATCAAATTGACGGCGGTGAGCGCCATCTGATCACTTTCCGGTGTTGCGATACGGGAAAGATACGCCTCAACGGCATGCGTCAACGCATCCATGCCGGTCGCCGCCGTTACATTCGGCGGCAGCCCTGTCATCAAACGTCCGTCCAAGGCTGCCATGCGGGGGACAAGTTTATGATCGATGATGGGCAGTTTCAGCTTGCGAGCGGGATCCGAAACGACGGCTCCGACAGACACCTCGGAACCCGTACCTGCGGTGGTGGGAACGCAATAGATGGGCAAAGGTGCGTTTTTTACTTTGAAAAAACCCGTCATTTCAGGGGTTTTCGTGGTGTTGGTGGCACGTGCCGCGACTATTTTTGCGCAGTCCATCACCGAGCCCCCGCCGACGGCAAGAACCGCATCGCAACCCGCGCGTTGTAATTCAGCGAAGGCATCTTCACACTGATCAACTTGAGGATCGGGCTGCACACCATCATAAACCGTCACAGAAACACCCAGTCGGGAAAGTTGCGCCAAGAGGGGTTCCACCAGGTTCAATTTAACCAGTTGTGCATCGGTGACCATCAGCAATCTTTTTACACCGGTACCGGCAATCGCCTCGCAAAGTAACAGCGATGCACCGGGGCCGGCAAAGATTTCAGGCAATGTAATTACCCATTGGAGCGCTTTTCCCACATATTTCAAGCTGCCCGTTACGCTACGGTAAAAACGCTCTTGTACGGGAAAAGGAACAACTCGGGTCAGGACAGGCATGAAGGTCAGTTCTCCAGGGTGATGGTGACGCAAGGGGTGAAGGGCTTTGAAGCGTAAACCCATGATCTGTTCGGATTCAATTCGGAATTCCAGACGTGCCGCCGCTCCTGCCATGAACCGGCGACACCCGTCGTTACAACCTGTCCAGCCGCTTGCCCCGTTTGCTTTCGTACATCTGTTTGTCTGCTTGCATCAGGTATTCTTCGAACGACGTACAAACCAAGGGGTCACATTGCACAATCCCGATACTCAGGGCCACCTGGAATGGCAAAGCAGCTGTGTTTGCTTTTTGTACTGCTGCCTGAATGCGTTGCAGAATGATACTGGGTTCAGTCGTTTCCAACGTATAGGCTGCAAATTCGTCTCCCCCCAGGCGAGCCAGCACATCGGAAGACCGGAAGCATAGTTTCAGCAGTCTTGCGACTTCCCTGATCAGGTCGTCGCCCGCATCGTGTCCAAGTTTGTCGTTGACGTTTTTGAGGCCATCAATGTCAATGAATATCAGGGAGGAGGATTGCTTGTTTCGTCGCGATAATTGAAAGACGTGCTCGCCCTGCAAAAAGAATCCTCGCCGATTCTTTGCGCCAGTCAGTACATCCGTTATGGAAATTCTCTGTGCTTCTCGTTCCGACTGCATATAGGTATGAACCGTCTTCTTGTGATCCGACGTCATTTTTTCCATCAGGATTCGACTGTTCGACAACTTGTCAGAAAGCTCCACCTTTGTCGCAAGTGTTCCCAGCGCCGCGGCCACAAGTTCCGATATCAGTCTCAACACCGTTTCAGATTTTTCAAGTCGGAGAGTGGTGTTTGATTCATGCCAATAGGCGGAGAGCGTAATGAGTGGATCGGGGGTCGGAGAAGATACCACCAGCAGACGGTTGATGCCCAAGGTCAAGAGATGCCGGAGCCCGTCTTCAGGTTGGCCGGATTGTTCAGGCAGTATGATGGGTGTGATGCCATTGATGATACGGCGGGAACATTCATACAGCGCGGTTTCCTTGAAGCTTTGCTGTATGAGGCCAAGGCAATCGTATTCGATCACGTGCTCTGTACCATTGAATGCCGTCAGCAGCATTGAGCCATCTGCTCGCAACGTTTCACGGATCACAGGACCAACGAGTTTGAAAATTCCTTCCACATCCGAGGCTTGAAGCAAGTCACGCGCGAGTGTCAGCAATCTTCTGAGTTGACGATGATCAGCATTGGCCGTTGTTGGCATGGGTCGTCGCAATGAATTTGAGTGAATGTTTTCGTTCTGACAGTCTGCGAAACTGAATGAGAGAAAAGACTTGAAATAGCGGTCTTGATACGAACGGTACAGCCAGTGGTATGACCGCAGGAGGGAGAAGATTCAACGTATCACCGTTGTGGGTGATTTGCAATCATTACTACTCCACGCAGGAATGACAGGGACTGTCAACGCGACGGTGACCCTGCACCTTGGACATTACCCCTATTGTACTTTTTTCAGAATCTATGGCAGATGACGCGCTCATATACGATGCGGTTGAGCCCCGGCCACAGGGATCCAGTCGCAACAACACTGTCTCGATGCGGTGAGTCGGCGGTTGGCCGCGCCGCCATGGTCCAGTTGTACTAGGACGCCACAGGAAATTCCGCGTATAAACTTTCCCCGCAGCGTCTGCATCGTTGGTCATCGCGTGGTTTACTGCCGGGAATACTTTATGTCTGTTACAACCCTCAATCTTGCCAATAAAACACTGTTTATCACCGGGGCGTCTCGTGGCATTGGGCTTGCCATTGCACTGCATGCTGCCCGGGAAGGCGCCAACGTGGTCATTGCCGCAAAGAGCACCGAGCCCCACCCGACTCTTCCGGGTACAATTCATGAGACTGCCCGCCTGGTTCATGAGGCCGGTGGGAGAGCATTGCCGCTGGTGCTCGATGTACGCGATGAAGTGGCCGTAACAAATTCGGTTGAGCGCGCAGTCGCCCATTTTGGCGGATTAGATGTCTGCATCAACAATGCAGGCGCATTCTGGATGCAGGGCTCTGCCGATACCACGGCAAAACGTCATGATTTACTCATGGATATCAATGAGCGTGGCACCTTTCTCGTGACCCGAGCCTGTCACCCTCACCTGTGTCGCGCAGAAAACCCGCATATCCTCAATATCTCTCCTCCCCTGGATCTGAGACCAGTCTGGTTTCAGCACACTTCGGTTTACAGCGTGTCAAAATATGCCATGAGCCTTTACGCGCTGGGATGGGCGGCCGAATTCGCAGCCGCCGGCATCGCAGTCAATACGTTATGGCCTCGTGTGGGCGTTGAAACACCTGCCGCAGTGGTCCACGGTGGCCAGGCGCTACGCTCTGAATTTCGCAAGCCGGACATAATGGCAGAAGCAGCGTGTCGCATCATCAGCAAAAATTCCCGTACCTTCACGGGCAATTTTTGCATTGATGATACGTTCCTTTATGACGAAGGCGTGCGCGACTTTGAGCAGTACAGCGTTGTACCGGGTGCTGCCCTCGTCCCCGATTATTTCATTCCGCGGGATTCCCTGCCGCCCCCAGGGGTCAGGTTGAGCAAATTTCGCCTGTATGAGGTCTGACCGGTTTTACCGTATCTGACGAAACGATTCAACGAGGCTCAAGCAACCAGCGCTGGTTCGTCTTGTTGTTGCAGGTCCATTGCTGCACGTTGGCGCGGTCAGCAGATGATAGCGCGGCGACATCCACACACTTGTCTGACCATTTGGACCGGATTTCCCATTGCCCGGCGCCTTTGCTGACAAACCGGAACAACTGGTTATCGCCCGAGTGCGAATCCCATTGATGGATGTTGCCCCCATCGGATTGGCTCCAGCCTGCGACATCCATGGATTTTCGGCTATTGCTGTTAACGACACGAAAAAAACCGGTGCCCGCTGACTGCAGCTCGAACAATTGCGCGCCAGTCCCATTGCAGGTGTATTGCTGAATATTGCCGCCATTTGCGATGCTCGCGGCGTTGACATCCAGACACTTGCCACTGTGGGCCGCCTTGAAGATGTAACGACCAGCCTGCGGTTGACCTGCGGTTACCGGGGCGGAATATTCATCCCAAAACCAGTGGCTGATGACCGGGTCGTAACCCGGGTTTTCATGCACGGCAACATAAAGTTTGCCGTTATAACGCACGATGGTGCCCACGGGGTACCATTGCCCTGCTTGCCAGTCGGCGTAGCTTCCCGTCGTGGGTGGGGTCGGTGTTGACGTATCCCTGGTAAGATCGCCAACCACACTCCAAAGGGTGTTCAGCAGTGAGGTGTCGTCCGTGGTGTCTTGCGACAGTTCCCAGAACATGAGCCCACCCGCCTCGTTGCGGGCCAGCTCTGATTTCGCCCTGATCGTAGGCTGTCCGTTATAGTCGAGGCCGCCTGCGTTATCGACTTGCGCGGCCCAAGTCCCGTATTGAGCAATGACATCACGGTAGGCCACCCAATTCTGGTGCGAATAAAACGGCACACCAAGAATGGCTTTCTGCTTCGGCAGCCCCTCGGAATAAAGCCAGTGCGACAAGGCATTTTGCGCGTGGGCATACGTAGAATGTGGATAACCCATGTCATAGACCATCAAATTCAGGTAATCGACCGAGTTGATGACGCTGCTGTCGACGCTTCCCGGGCCATCGTAGGCGGTGACTGCGGCCGTGAGCAATTTGCCTGCGGGACGCAAGCGTTGGCTGAGATCCGACATCAATCGCCTGAAATTATCGGCTTCCGCGCCTGATTCGGGGTATTCCCAATCAATGTCCACACCGTCGAGGTTGTACTGGTTGACGAAGTTCACCACATTATTGACAAAGTTGCTGCGGTAGCCCGCGTTGGAAGACAGGCTCCGGAATGCTGAATCATCACCATCATTCCAGCCACCAATGGCAATCAGGACTTTTGCATTGGCTGCATGCGCTTTCTGTACTAACGTGTTGAGTCTGGCGCCACCACCATCGATGGCGTTGAGGCCGCCATCAGCGCGCGGAATCAGGAAGGAGTAGTTAATGTGGGTGACCTTGGTATAGGGGATTCTGTTGACGTCACCCTGCCATGTCGGAAAATATCCGACAACCTTGAAGGCTGCATTCGCTTGCGTTGCAGCGCCCAGCCACAGGGCTATCGTTAACGCCTTTTTTAAGGGAGAGCAGATCTTTTTCATGGTGATTCTCTTTTTTATTGTTGTGTTTATCAGGTGCTTTTCGTGTCTCGCCTTTGAGTCTACTGCGAGTAATTGCACATGAGATCACGCAAATTGGTGTGTTTTCGTAGCAGACCTGAGGGTCATGTGTCTGAATGTACGAATATTGTGTTTTGTTATCTATCAGCGATATAGACTGGCAACGTGGCAGAATGACAAGCTTACGCTGTCCGTTATGCACCGTAGCGACGATTGTGGGTAATAGTGATTCCCTGATTGTTCCCGTCATCGAAACAACCATTAATGCAAGGCAATCATAATGTCAGACATTCTTCTCGTGGGAACCCGCAAGGGATTGGTTATCTTCGATCGCAAGCAAACAGGTTGGCAACCGCGTCCCATTACGCATGCTGGCATTCCTGTTTGCTTTGCCGCTCGCGATCCCCGTGATGGCACACTTTGGGCATCGCTCGACCACGGCCACTGGGGGCCCAAGTTGTCACGCTCGAAAGACGGCGGCGCGACTTGGGAAGATGTGTTGACGCTCAAATACCCGAAGGGCGCGCGTCATATTGTTCAATATTTGCCGACCGGAGATTTCGATCCGGAGGCGCCTGTTGGTGAGCCGGAGTACCGGGATGCCACGGTTTACAAAATCTGGACGCTCGCGTTTGGCACGGCCGCACAACCAGGAAGACTCTATGCCGGCACGATTCCCGGGGGGCTGTTTGTCAGTGATGATAACGGCGACACCTGGGAACTGAATCGCCCCCTGTGGAACCATGCCAGCCGTGGTGGTGATCTCTTCAGTGGTGCGGCGACCAGCAAGAACGAATGGGGAGGCACGCCGGCCAGTGTGGACTACGGGGTCTTCGAGCCCGGTATTCATTCGATTGTTGTCGATCATCGTAACCCGGACCATATTTACGTCGCGGTCTCCTCGGCCGGCGTGATCAAAACAACGGACGGTGGCAAGACGTGGCATTCCAGCAGTCGGGGAATGACCAATGATTATTTGCCGAACGCAGAGAACGAATGGGGGCATGATCCTCATTTTGTTGTCTGTTGCCCGCAGCAACCGGATCATTTGTGGCAGCAGAATCACTGCGGCATTTTCTACAGTGACGACGGCGCGAATCATTGGAAGAAAGTCAGCGACCCGGCAATCGGCGCCCATTTCGGCTTTCCCATTGCCGCTGACAGCCAGGATGGCCGCACTGCCTGGGTAGTCCCCGCACGCGCGGACGCAGAACGCATGACATTGGATGGCGGTTTGTTTGTAGCGCGAACCACAGATGGAGGCCAGTCATGGCAGGCGTTACGAGAAGGGCTTCCGCAGGTAAACGCCTATGACATCGTATACAGGCATGCTCTCGATGCAAACGAAAACCGGGTGTGCTTCGGTTCAACCACCGGCAACGTCTACGTTTCGGAAGATCGGGGGGATTCGTGGCAGTGTCTCGGGCACCACTTTCCGCCGGTGTATTCGGTTCGGTTCGGGTGACCAGTATGGCGCGGGTAACGATGACGTCACACCTTTACCGGTTTTTTCCGGCGCTGGAACAGCGTGAAATAAACGTTCCAGCGGGTTCGGTAGCCGATGTCGTGCAGGCGATCAATACGTTGGCATCCGGTTTTTCGGACTATGTGCTCGACGACACCGGTGCCGCGCGCCGACATGTGATGATCAGTGTCAACGATACACTGCTCGTAGACCGGAAGAAGCTTTCGGATCGGGTGCGTGACAATGACACTGTCTACATTTTTCAGGCATTGACGGGGGGCTAGCAGTCCACTTCGTCCGAAAACGATGGTGCCTGCCCCGGTACCCTACCCCTTTACTGCGTCGACATCCCAGCTGTCATAGAGCTGCACGTCGTAGGCTTCAGCCAACTCGTTGAAGGCCATGTTGCGACGGTGCAGTGTCTCTGCCGACAGTACCTCTACCTTGCTGACTTCAAGGATCCATTCGCCATCACTCGACTCGCTGAGGCTCTCCAGGGCGAATTTATCGTCACTGAGCTCCTCATACAGGCGGTTGAGTGCCTGGCGTTCTTCATTATAGAAGTAGAACCGCCACTTCAGCGGCGTGCTGAAGTCCAGGCCGCTTTGTTCCATGCCAGCCAGCAGTTTTTTGGTGTTGGGAAAGTCAGTGATCATGCAGGGTGGCGTCTCATCAGAAAGGGGGCAGGTTTAATTTGGCAGAGTATCGCGCTTCTGGCCATCGAGGACAACTCGAACGTGAGGCAAATCACGGATTGTCTACAGTTAGCCTTTATCTCCCCCAGCTCCGGCGAATTCTCATTCAACGCGATGCGCAGATGCCCTGAACGTTTAGTGTCTGGCTGGCCCCAGGGGAGGGTTACTGGCACTTAAGCCTGCGGGATCACGCACTGCCGGCTGGCCCCTGGCAGGACGCGTCTGCCAGGGGTACGAACGGCCAGGGGCACGAATGGGTTTCACTTGCTGAGGTGGACGAGCGGGAGCTTAATTCCCGCGTTACCGGTCGGGTAATCGTTGGCTTTTGCCCGGGGGCCGGCGCCGGCAGTGTAGCCAGCCTCACGAGGAAAGGAATCGAAAGAAAAATTGTAACGTGACAACCAGTCTAACGAAGCCAATTAGGTTCCATTTTCAAAGACATGGTACGCAAGGTGCCACCTCTGGCAAATTCCCTGCCTGCGACGATTGGTCAAACGCTGGCCAATCCGATGGCTGACGCTACACTTATTTATAAGCTGATCAGTGATTTGTATTGGATTCAACGGGTTACACAATTTGCAAACGAAAACAATTCGTTACATGCGAGCAACCCAACTCCACCAATAATTCGAAAACGAACGTGCTATTTTCGCTTTCGATAATTCAGAGTGTCGAGCAGTCGTATGAGGCTACCCAAATTCCTGCTGAGGTTGGTCGCAGCAGTCCTGCATCATCGTCAGATGAACGCGCACAAACATGCCGCCAGGTATCAGGCGAAATTGCTCAAGCGTTTTGTGCAGCGCTATCAGCACACGGAAATGGGCCGTGCCTTCGGGCTCGCCGACATTCGTTCTCCCCTCGACTTCAGTACCCGCGTTCCGACCCGCACCGCCGCCGACTACACACCGTGGTGGAATCGCGTGCTCACGGAAAACCCGCCCGGACTCGTGCACCCTTCCCGTCTTGTCTACATGGCAAAATCCTCGGGTACGTCCGGCCGCAGCAAATATGTGCCATTCAGCGAAGAACAGATGGCGGTCTTCAAGAAGTTCAGCAACCAGGGATTTTTTCATGTGTTCCGGGAACTGAACGACTACTCCCTGCTGGATGAAAATATCCTGGTCAATAGCGGCGCGGCCATGGAAACGTTCCCTGATGTTGGCATTACGGCAGCGCTGGGTAGCGGTCTGGCCACACTCAATGCCACCCGGTTTGCGCAGGCGCTGATACGGCCGACCGCCGAAACCATGGCCATTGCCAATTGGGAAGAAAAAATCCGGCGTACCATCGAGGAAACGATACACCTCGACATCCGCATGGCAACCGGCGTTCCCATTGCCTTTGTGTCTGTGCTGGAGCACCTGCTGGCCTACGCCAACGCGCACGGAATTCCCGCCAAAACCGCCAAGGACATCTGGCCCAACCTGAAAGTCTATGCGTACAGCGGTACATCGATCGAAATGTTCCGGCAGCGTATAACGACCTTGCTTGGGGAAGGCGTCGAAATCTTTGAAATCTACTCAACGACGGAAGCCCCTATCGGCTTTCAATACAAATTCGGCAAGCCCGGGTTGCTGGTAGATGTCACCTCGACCTATTTCGAATTCGAACCTGCTGACCCCGACGCCAAACAAAAGCTCGGGCGTCGCCTGGGCCTGCATGAAATCGAAGTCGGCATTCCCTACGACATTGTTGTGACCTCTCCGGGCGGAATATTTGCTTATCAATTGGGAGATCGTGTCGAGTTTCTCTCGAAAAATCCTTATGTGCTGCAGTTTTGCGGGCGCAACATCGAAGAAATCAATATTTGTACCGAGCACTTGCGCTTGCCGCACGCGCAGTCTGCCATTGATGCCAGCGCAGCCCAGCACGCCGTCAAAGTGCGCCACTTTCTGTTGTGCCCCCAGTTGGCGGCAAACCCCGACGAAAAAGCCAGCGGTTACGAATGGTTGATCGAGTTTGATCTTCCGCCTGCCGACACGGCTGCGTTTACCGCTGCGCTGGATCAACATCTGAAGGAGATACACGACATGTACAGGATGTATCGCTCCAGCGAGGTCATGAAGCCACCGATGCTTAACGTTATCGCGCCCGGAACATTCGATCGTTATGCCCGCGAAAATCTGGCGTTTGGCCAGGGCAAACTGGTCAATCTGCAAAATGATCGCCTCATTGCCGACAAGATTATTGCCCTGCAGACAAGTTGAGGCGCCCGTCTACCGAATTTCAATTAACCCCATGAGCGTAACCCCATGCAAGAAGTCATCGAGTTCAACCGCGTCGCCCTGATTACGAGCATTGTGCTCTTCTCCCTGATGGGACTCATATTTCCCATGATTCGTCACCGTCTCACCGGAGGTGAAGGCTCGGGCTTTGTCATCAGAAAGGTCGTCGATCCGGTGGGTAAACTGGTGGGCGTAGTCATCACGCTGCAAACCTCGGCGGTCATGGTGTGGTGTGTCGCTTTTGCCCTTTTGGGTGCCGAACCCCTCGATGTCTGGACGATTTTTCCCATCGAAGTCAGCTATCTCGGGATTGCCCTGATCGGTTGTTCACAACTTCTGATTGTCACCGCCCAGGCGCAAATGGGGAAAGCCTGGCGCATGTGCATCGACGAGGATCAAAAACAATTTCTGGTCACGCATGGACTGTTTTCACTGGTGAGAAACCCGATTTATGCCGGCACGATCATGCTGGTGATTGGTGTGTTTCTGCTTGCACCCGCGCCGTGGTCACTGTGGCTGATTTCCAATGCGATCATTTTTGTTTCTCTCCAGGCACGTCTGGAAGAGCAGTTTCTGGTCAAGAACCATGGCGAAAAATACCTTGAATATGCGGCGCGTGTGGGCAGGTTCCTGCCGGGTGTTGGCGTGATTTCGCGTCAGGATTGAATTTCCACGGATTGTCACTTTCTCCGGATTGTCACGTTCCACCGATTGTCGCTTTCCACCGATTATCACTGCGCAGGCAAACGCGTGACCTGCGCACACTAAGAGTATTACCCGAGAGGCTCCCATGTCAGTGATTCCAAGCACCGAATTCCACACCAGCCACCCGAGCATGCTGCATTTGCTCATGGAGCGGGCTGGCGACAGCAAACCCCGAATGCATATTTACAACGCGGGCAAAAAAACCGCGAGCCTGAGCTACCAGAAGATCTTTGAGTTGGCGCAGAAAAGAGCTGATGCACTTGAAAAAATCGTCAGCAAAAAAAGTCGCTATGTACTCCTCGAAGGCACCAACGACGATGATTTTGTCATCAATTTTTTCGCTATCCAGTTGGCAGGATTGATACCAGTGCCAGTGGCGACCAATCTTTGGGTCGCAGATGATCGTTATTGCGACATTATCGCCAGCATTTCGCAGATCACCCAATCGGGCTACCTACTGGGAAAAAGCCAGGCCAAGGACTTGCTGAAAGGTGTTGCGGATATCGATCTGGTCATCATTGATACCCAGGAACTGGCTGATAAAGCCGACAAGGCCGCCTTGAGTGATACCCCCCTGCGTCTGCCGCATGCGAGTGATGTTGCCTATCTGCAATTTTCCTCGGGCAGCACCGGTGTTCCCAAAGGGGTGATCATCAGCCATTTCAACGTCATGGCCAATATCATCCAGATTGTCGAAGAAATGGAAGTGCACCCGGATAACGACGTCACTACGTGCTGGCTGCCCTACCATCATGACATGGGGTTGTTGGCCGGGTTTCTGATTCCGCTTTACGTGGGGCTCGATACCCACGTCATGAATCCTTATGATTTCTCAGTCAATCCCGGGCGTTGGCTCAAGCTGATCAGTCAGGTGAAAGCCAGTATCATCAGCGGGCCAAACTCGGCTTTCCACATGGCCGCCAAAAAGGTCAAGCCGGCAACACTGGAAAAGCTGGATCTGTCGAGTGTCCGCGTTGCGATGTGCGCCGCAGAACCGGTCAACGCCAAAACCCTGCGTGAATTTGCCAGCATTTTTGCACCCTGCGGGTTTCGCGAGGAAGCGTTCATGCCGGCATATGGACTGGCAGAAAACACACTGGCAGTAACGCTCTACGACAAGAACAGCAAGATTGTCACCGATCGCATCAACAAGAATGCCTACACCCACCAGGGCAAAGCGGTTCCTTGCTCAAGTGAGGAAGGCCTCGAACTGGTAGCGTGCGGAAAAGCACTGCGCGGTGTCGAGATTCGCGTGGTGGATGACAACGACAAGACGCTTCCGGAAAGATCCATCGGCAACATCCTGATCAAGAGCCCTTCCATGGCGATTGGCTATCACGCTCGCCCGGAGCTGAACAAGGAGCTGTTTTGCGACGGCATGCTGCGTACAGGAGATCTGGGCTATCTGGCCGATGGCGAAATCTACATTACGGGGCGCAAGAAAGACGTCATCATCATCAATGGCCTCAACATCAACGCTGAAGAAATCGAACGCCACGCATTCAAGATGCGCGAGCTAAGGGCCGGTCGTCTGGTGGCGTTTGCCACGACCAACGCGGATGGCGCGTCGGAGCGAGCGCACTTGCTGATTGAGGTCAAACCACGTACCAAATATCTCGATCCGCGCGAACGCAATCGTTTGCGCGTCAAGATTGCACAGCACCTGTCCCGTTTTGTCCCGATCAAGGACGAGCAAATCACCTTGATTCCACCGGGCAGCACCCTGAAAACCACAAGCGGAAAGGTGCGCCGTGGCGAAATGAAGGTGCAGTATGAGCGCGGCAAGTTCAACCTCAACGACCTGCAATTTTCGCTGGCGTTCGCCGAATACAAGGCTCGAGAGCTGCAGATGCGCTCAAAGTTGCTGATCAAGAAGCTGATTCCCATCTACGGAGGCTTTTGATATGGCCGCTTCGCCTTCCCGGATCAACTATAACGTCACGGCTCAGTTTGCGGAATACTGCAAAACGCACGGAGCGGATGTTGCCGTTATTGCTCCCGATATCGATGCGAATCTGCACGTCGCAAAAGAAACGCAATACACTTTTGCCGAGATCAATGCTCTTGCGGCGCAATATCAAAGGGGTCTCACTGATGCCGGTTTTGGCAAGGGCGATCGCATCATCCTGCTGATGCCTATAACGGTAGAGCTCTACGGCGCCATGCTGGCCATGATGGGCATGGGCATCGCCACAGTATTTCTTGATCCGGGCATCGGGCTCAAGAAAATCCTGGCGGCGTTGAGCGATTCCCGCGCCAAGGCCATTCTCAGCATTGATAAATTATTGAAATACCGTTGGTTCATTCCACCGCTCTGGCGCATGAAGAAATATTCGGCAGACAAGGTGGGTTGGGGCGTCAAACCGTTTGCCAGCCTCAAGGTGAAGACCGATCGGCCCTTTGTGGCCTCTCACCAGGAAGCGACCGACCATCAGTTCATTACCTATACCTCCGGTTCGACCGGCCGGGCGAAGGGCGCGGATCGCAATGCCGAAAACATTTACCGCCAGTTCGAACTGATCAAGGCCTGCTGGAACTGCACACCTGATGTCGTCGATTTCCCGTCATTTCCGATGTTTGGCATCTTCAACCTTTGCATGGGATCGCGCACAGTGATTCCCGCCGTTGATTTTGCGCAAGTCGGGGAACAGAACAGCGCAGAGATCGCTGCCCAGATTCAACGTCACCAGGTCACTCGTATGAGTGGTGCGCCCCGCTTTATGGGCAGAGTGACAGATCATGCGCACGCACAGGGAATTACCCTGCCGTCTGTGACGCATATTGCGCTTGGTGGTGCCTCGGTTACCCGCGATTTTTGCACACGCATGTTGGAGGTGTTCCCCAACGCCGATATCAAGATGGCTTATGGCTCGACCGAAGCCGCGCCCATGGCGTTCGTGGATTTGGCAACCCTGCGCGATGCCCAGGGTCCGGGTTCATTGGTCGGGGCCCCTGCACCGGGCGTTATCGTAAAAGTCGTCAACTTGCCATCGGCGGAAATGCGCTTTGGCCCCGAAGGCCCTGCTCCGTTTGAATGCGCCTGTCATGAGGTCGGTGAGATCATTGTTAACGGCCCGCATGTGGTCCAGAGCTACGTCGATAATCCGCATGCCGTTGCTACCACCAAGATCGAAGACCCACAGCGTGCCCGCTGGCATCGCACCGGCGACATGGGCTATTTCGATGAACAAGGCCAGCTCTGGCTGACCGGTCGCCAGTCTGACGTTGTCACCTGGCAGGGCAAGCCCTATCAGCCGTATGTGATCGAACAGCAATTTGATGCCCTGTTGGATGTCACGCGTTCGGCATTGGTGCAGGCAGCACCAGATCAAGCGGTCGTGCTCGCCATTCAGCCGCGTGGCTCGTCGGTTGACCGCGCACGCCTGGAAGCCACCATGAACGCCTGTGGCATTGGCTTTGCCAGTCTGCAACTCATCGAGAGCATTCCGGTGGACGATCGCCACAATTCTAAAATCGACCGAATCAAGTTGCGCAAGACTTTATGTCGATAGAGACCGAGATATCGATCGAGGCCGAATTGCCGACAGCACCACTGTTGCACGTTATCGGATTGGGTGACGAATCTCCGGTAGAGGCCTCGGTCAATGCCCTGCCGAGCCTCCACGCCGCACTTGCGTGCCAGCAGGACGCGGGTCAGCGTGTAGCGCTCGCCATCAGTGATACGCTTATGTGTGTAGACGCCTTTTTCAGTGCGCTTGGGCGGGGTGACACGCCGGTCGTCATCAACCCGCGCATGCCCATGGAACAAGCGCTGCGTTTGGCCGCCGATACCGGCTGTTCCAGTCTGCAAATCGATTCGCAAACCCTGACGCTGCCCCACAGCGTTATAACGCCGGCGCAGAAAGGGCATCACATATTCTGCACCAGCGGTACCACGTCCACCGAAGGCTTGCCTAAAACGTTCACGTTTGCGCTCGCCAACAGCGTCGCCAACGCACGGGCGCACATGGCGTCTATCGATGTTGTCGAAAATGGGCGTTCGCGCATTTTGTTACCTTTGCCGGTCACCCACACCTTTGGCATGGTTGCCGGCGTGATCGGTGCCCTGTCGTACGGCGCTGACCTGTTTCTTGCACCAGCAACGTTGTCGGTGCAGGGCCTGTTGGCAGCGCTCGACATCCACGCGATCGACACGCTGTATCTGACACCGTCGTTGGCGCTGCAGTTGTTGAATGCCCTCAATCGCAAACCGCTGCTACGGCCGCTAGCGTTGGCTCGCATCAGTATTGGCTCTTCGATCACGCATGGCCACCTGCTGCTGGGGCTGATGAAACATTTCCCTGACACCCGCTTTTATGTGACCTATGGCCTGACCGAGATGGGGCCACGTGTCAGCACGTTTGTCGCCGGCTCCTTGTCAGCGCCATCGCCGGCACTGGCCGGGCAGGAAGACGCGCCCGCCCCGCTGGGAACGCCGTTGCCAGGGGTTGAGCTACGAATGCAAGCGGACAGCCTGTGGATTCGTTCACCTTATCGAGCGACCTCGCTCGACGGTTTAAACGAGGGCTATTTCAATACCCAGGATCAAGCCAGCGTCGACGAACAGGGCGAGATCCGCATTCATGGCCGGCAGGACGACACCATCATTCGCGCAGGGATCAACATTTACCCTGACGATGTAGAGTCTAAACTGATCAATATCGATGGCATTTCGGCGCTTTCCCTGGTTGCCAGCCCTTCCCGGCTTTACGGACAGGTACCGACACTGGTGTGTGAAACCGCACTGGGGGCGAGTCATCACCCCGAACTCGAAGCGGCAATACACGCACGCCTGAAGGCCACCTTGCCCGACACGCATTGGCCGGCCCGCATTGCCTTCGTCACACATATACCGCGCACGGCGCTGGGGAAAATCCAGCGCAAACGCGTCGCGCAACTGTTGGGAGAGCTTGATCGTGGCTGACAATGGCATTACCCCCCGCTGCAAGATCGCAGCGATCGCCCAGGCACTGCCCGCAACGCCGGCCACCAACGCCGACATTATCTCCCAGAACGGTTTGCGCCTGAATCCGGAATGGGTGCGGCTCAATATCGGCATCGAGGAGCGCCGCTGGGCCTCCGAAGAAGATACTACTGCGAGCCTCGCGGCGCGCGTGATGACGCAATTGCTCGTGACTGACATTGTCGGCCCCGATCAGATCGGTGCGCTGATACTTTCCACGGTGTCCTCTGAAATGCGCACACCTGCTGCGGCCTGTGTGGTGCAGTCGCTGGTGACCCCCGGGCAGCATTATCCCTGCTTTGACATAACGGCGGCCTGCAGCGGCTTCGTATATGCGCTGGATATTGGTCGCCGCTATGTGTTGACCGGCACCGACAATGTCGTGTGCATCGCGTCTGAAATTCGCAGTCGTAGTCTCAACAAACAGGACCGACGCACCGTCATGCTGTTTGGTGATGGAGCTGCAGGTGTGCTGCTGAAGCCCTGCGAAGGCGATGAGGTAGGCATCCTCTACAGCAAGACCATGGCAGATGGCCGTCATTGGGATGCCATATCGGTGCCCCTGGGTGGCCATATCACCATGAAAGAGGCGACGTTGATTTTCGCCTCCGCGATACAGGAAATGGCCAATCTGGTGACTGACGCACTCGCTGCCACGGGATTGACCAAGGAAGACATCGATCAGTTCATATTCCACCAGGCCAGCGGTGTCATCATCGACAAGGTCGCCGAAACACTGGGGCTCTCCCCCGATCAGTATTTCAAGAACTTTGCCCAGCGCGGCAACATGACCTCGGCATCGGTGCCCGTAACCCTCAGTGACGCCGTTGCTGCCGGGCGCATACGCAAGCACAGCCTGGTATGTTTGATCGCCACGGGAGGCGGATTTTCGGCGGGCGCCGTCATATTGCGGTGGGAGATCTGATCGGTGAAACCGTGGCAAGAATCCACCGCGCTGATTACCGGGGGGCGCGGCAATCTCGGACGCGCCATTGCCCAGCGCTTGCAGGCGCGTGGTGTTCGCGTTCTTACCACCAGCCGCACAGGATCAGGGGAAAACGATTTCGCTTGGGACATGCAACGCCCGGACGCCACGGCGAATTTGCTGGAAACACTCAAGTCACACCAGCTCAGCGTGGATATGCTGGTGCATTGCGCGCATGTTTTCTCACCCGGGAAACTGGCTTTTCAAGTGTCGGCACACGAATTTGAATCCCGGTTGGTACAAAACCTGGTGCCGCTCTACGAACTCACCCGCCAACTGTCACGTGGCATGCACCGCCAAAAACACGGCCGGGTGCTGCTGATGGGCAGCCTGATCGCGGTGACCGGGGGCGCTGGCAAAATCAGTTATATCGTCGAGAAAAACGCCTTCAACGGCCTCGCCATGGGTTTTGCAGGTGAACTCGCGAATTCCGATGTCACCTTCGCCGTGCTGCACCCGTCACTGGTCGAGACTGACAATATTCGCGATCGCATCGACGAGCGGGTGTTGGCGCATGTTGCCGCCAGTTCCGACAGCGGGCAATTGCTGAGTGTGGCACAGGTGGCAGACGCCGCGCTGGCCTTGATCGATCCCACCCTGCCCGGACGTGGCGGCCTCATTGAAACCTTGAGTGGAGGCGCCCACTGGTGAACACTACGTTATTGGTACTGATTCCACCGCTGGGGCATACCAGCGAGTTTTATGCCCCGTTAAAAGCGACACTCGGAAACGTTGTCGACTGGCTGTTGCCCGACTATCCCTACACACAGCTTCCCATCCGCACCGACAACGATTTGCTTGAGGGGCTGGCGCAGCATTTTCTTGACTTGATCGAGGTTGAGCTGGCAAGCCGACCGCACATAACTCGATTCATGATCGGCGGGGTATCCCTGGGGGCCACGCTCAGCATTCGGATCAACCATTTGCTGACACGCAAACCGCACAAGGTGTTATTGATGGCGCCCGGTGGATTGCGCGTGTCGCGCGCCCGCAAGGAAGTCATTCAGACGGCGATCGCCCAGCAATCGACCCTGTCGTTTGTACGCCAGTCACTTGCTATCGAAGGCGACACCTTTCTGGATTCCTCGTTTCCTCGCCAGTTTTGCCAGCTCTCCCCCACCGTGGAAGCTTACTGGTGGCATTACGCGCGGGAATTCTGGCAATTTGGCGGCAACGAAGCCGCTGCAGAAGGTTTTCTCGCCATGATACAGGCGGCACTGAACGTAAATTTTGAATCCCACCTCGCGAATGATTCAGCCAATTGTCTGATCCTGTGGAGTGCGAACGACAAGGTTTTCTCGATGCGCATGTACCGGAAATTCGTCGACCTCGCGACACAGGCCGACATTCGCTTACTGGATAATATTGGACACTACGCGCCGTTGGAAGACCCACAGCGTATCGCCACGGTCATTATGGAGGCCATGACGGAATAACATGAAAAACCCTTACCTGCTATTTGATCTGGTTTTCCTGCTCGCAGCGGCGACGGTGTACACCGTCGCGGGTGGTGTCGCACTGGGCGCTGCCTCGCTGTTTTGGGGTGACAGTATTGTTGGCAACGCGTTCGCCGCCTTTGTCGGATATGTGGTGTTTGTGCATGCCTTCATTCTGACCATTGGTCTGTTGCGCCGATGTGTACAAAAACCCTTGCGTGAAGGGGAATTCCCGATCAACTTAAATCCCGATTATGTCGCGTGGGGTGTGAACAGTGTCTTTCACGGCATCATGATTTCCTCGCCGATTGCCTCGCAGGTATTTTTCGTTTTCTGGCTTAACTGGCTGTATTACCGTCTCATGGGCATGAAGTTGCCACTGAACACTTTGATTGGCACCAATACCATTATTCGTCAGGCTGAGCTGATTGAAATTGGCGACAAGAGTGTCATCGGCATCGGTTGTGTGATGGTCGCACACTATTCCCCTGATCGTTCCCGGCATTGTCACGCCAAAATTCGCGTCGGCGACAACACCCTCGTCGGCACCCACACGCTTTTGGCCCCTGGTGTCAAAGTGGGTAACAACTGCCTGATCGGCCACCACGGCATCGTGTCGCTGGGCGTCGTCATCGGCAACAATGTCAGAATTGGACCTGGCTGTTTCATTCGTCCCGGCGTTGTCATTCCAGACAATGTGACCATCAAGGCCAATTCACTTATTACAAAGCAAACCGCAATCCAATCCGGTGATGTCATCGACACATCAACCGGCGCACGTATCATCCCTTCTGCCACGGAGCCAACACACCATGACCAACCTTGACCGTCTTGATGCGGCCTTGTCTGCATCCATCGCGCAACTGAAAGACTCGGCGTTTTACCAGCAGGTTACCCAGGGTAAAAACACGCGGGCCCTTTATATACGCTATCTGCAATATGCGTATCACTACGTGCGCATGACCTCGTCGTTCACGCCCTTGGCTGCCCAACGCATGAATCCAAGATACATGGCTGTCCGCAAATGGATTCTTGAACATTCCTCGGAGGAAATTGGCCACGAAAATATGGCGTTACTGGATCTCGCCCAGTTGGGATTTGACAAGGACAGTACGCAGGCGAGCAAACCATCGGTTGGCGTCGTGGCGTGGACGAGTTTCTTCCATTACAAAGTGACGGTGGACAATCCGTTCTGTGCATTTGGCGTGCTTTACTTTCTGGAAGGCATGGCCAGACAATTGGCGCCTGACATCCTGAAGCCGATCATGGGATCACTGGGTGCTGAAGAAAAAGGCGCCATTCGCTTTTTCAAGGAACATGGCGATCTGGATCAGGATCACATGGCCGAACAAACTGAAATTCTCGGCAGAACCGACCTTTCCGCGGATGACGAGGATGCGATCGTAGACACCATCGTGCAGGCAGCTCAAATCAAGCGCTTCATGCTGGATCAATTGGTGAAGGATGTAGAGGAAAAGCAATGAAAGTTTCAGTTGATGAATTGAAAAAGCTGATCGTGGATATTTGCGGAATCGATGTGGCAGTTATCAAGGATGACGCGAGCTTCAAGGAAGACATGCGTATGGATTCGTTGAATATTGCAGATTTGATTGCGTCACTGGAGGAGGATCACGACATTATCGTGGACCAGGCGCAGGCGATGAATATCCGTACGTTTGGGCAGCTGGTGGCTTATATCAAAGAAGTGTCCGAGGAGTAAGCTTCGAACGCTGGCAAGCCAGGATGTTCAACAGACTGCATTAGCAATTCGTTGTTGAATAGCTCAGCAAAATGATCTTGACGGGATAAGGTTTCTTATCCCGTCAAGATCACCCAAAAATTCAGTGCCAACCAGGCTCGAGTGATTGAAGGGCTTATAGTTTTTTTAGCTCAAAGCAAACGGTGAATGCGAATAGAGCGCATTTTCCCGCGTCTGCTTCAGTAATGCTTCGAGCAATCGTTTCTGATCATTTTCAGCCAACGCCTCCTTCCCGAGCAACGGAGCTCCCCACAATGCCCCGGCATTCAGCAGTGGCTCGCGATTGACATGGGAAAATTGCAGATATATTGCCTGTCCCGTCAACTCACAATATTCTTTTGCAATTGCAAACATGGCTTCACTCGTTTGCTCTACTTTGCCTTCGAGTGCGGTGAACCTGTCCTTCAGTTGCTCGCGCGCTGACAATAACGCCAATACTGCGTCATTCCATTCACACGCCTGGGTCGCCAGCGCTTCCAACCCTTCCCAAACGACATCCTTGCCACGGTTGGACAGTTTCAGACCTTCGCCTTCAAAATGCGTTGCAGACTGCTGAAGATCATACAGTGCGGCGAACTGTTCCCAGCCAGCGGATGCACCCGAAGAGCGACCGAACAAATGGCGCAATTGCCCACAGATAACGTAGAGGTTGATCTCGGTGCTACCGTCAAACAACGCCACCACTGCGTGATCCCGTTTCATTTTCTGGAACAGCGCATATTCCGCCTCACGCAAATAACCGCGTGCTCCCAGCACGACGCCACATTGTGCGATCAGTCCATCAATTTTGACCGGAACCAGGTACTTGATCACAGCCGAATAGACCGACATCTGTTCTGGCGCCAGGGTACAGGCGCGCGCCATCGTCCAGGCAATGGCTTCACACAGCAACAGCTGACGATAGGATTCCACCAATTTTGCCGCGACGGTGCCCATGGCAAGAATGGGTGCGCCATACAAAGTACGGGCTTGTGCAAATTGGGTCGCCAGGCGCAAACAGGTATCGCCGGCGCCCAAGGAAAAACCGGCGCAAAGCGTGCGCGAAATCTGCATGGTGCGCAACGTGACAGAGAGACCTGTTCCCAGTCGACCGACGACGGCTTGTTCGCTCAATCGACATTGATCATAGATGATGCCGCTGATATCGGCACCACGAATACCATGCGTCTTGATACGTGGAATGTTGTCGTAACCGCCATCCAGCGCGGCCTTGTCGACAAAAATCATGGTGAAACCCTGTTCGCCGCCGGCAGGATGACTACGCACCAGCAGTGACATCGCCGACCCTTTGGTGGCGTTGTTGATACACCATTTTTTACCGGAAAGCGTGTACCCGCCCTCTTCTGTGGCCGTTATGCTCACGTCATTGCTTTGCAAGTCGCTGCCCCAGGCTTCTTCGGTGAGTGCCAGGCAGTTGAAACCGCCACCACGCAGAATCTCTGCGAGACGTTGCTTTTGTGCATCGTTACCCGCGATCCAGACGGGGAGCGAACCGAGAAAAGTCTGTCCGATGGCGATGGCGCTGGTGAGGTTACGCCGGGAAAGTACGCGGCTGATATCAAGCAAATCCTTGATGCTGCCCAGCGCGCCGTTTTGAGATTCAGGGATGATCTGCTCCATGATCCGTACATCGCCAACGAGTAACGCCACTTCTGTGGGGAAGCCTTCGGCCTCGTCATCGGCGATGACGCTCTCACGCATCGTGTCCAGCGAGGGTAGAGCTTGTTCGATTTGTTGGGCGGTCGTCATTTTCGTCATGCCATGTTCTCGCCAATCAACTGGAGGGTTCTTTCGCCCAGCAAGTTCCAGATATTCTCTTGCCGGCCGCCCACGTGCGGGGTGATGAATATTTGCGGGTGTCCATGCAGCGGCCCGTTATCCGGGTAGGGCTCGGGCGCTGTGACATCAGTGAGGTAACGTGCGTCGGGGTGCTTCCCCAGGAAAGCCAGTAACTGGCTTTCATCAACAAGTTCACCCCGTGCGACATTGATAATCGTAACGTCCGGCTTCAACGCCTGATAAAAATTGGCATCAAACAGGGCATGGGTGTCTTTCGACAGCGGAAGTGTCATGATGAGGTAATCGCTGTTCGCCACGAATTCGCTGCACTGCGCGGGCGAAAACCATCGACAACCTGCGGGCAGGTCACGTTCGGTACGATTGAGCACATTAATCAGGCCAAACGAATCACGAAGGCGCGTCACGACACGCTGGCCGATTTCGCCGTAGCCCATCACGCCCACAGTGAGTCGCGAAGGCGACTGGGCGATGCGGAATGCATCGGGGTTCCAGCCTGGTCGTGGCTGGCAGGGCTCTCCACGCAACGCCCGATAAACGAGATAGGTTACATGATCAGTGACAGAGGCAGCATTCAGCCCTCGGGAATCCGTCACGCATATGGCAGGCGTTAATTTTTGCCAACCGTCAGGCACTTGAGCCGTCCAGAAATGAACCCAGCGAAGGTTCGTATTACCGCGCACGAGCATCGGAGAAAACGGTAGCCCCATGAGGTAATGGGCACTTTTTGCAGCCGCAATGAACTCCTGACGTTGGCGTACCACCTCGATTTGAACAGTCGCGCCCACCCGGGCCGAAATGGCATCGATCAATGCCGGCGGTACACGCCAGAAATTCTGCTCAGACAGATCTGCGATGCACAAACGTTGCATGACGTTGCCCGATCTCAAACCAGGGAACGAACAAAATTGGCAAGATCCACTGGCGTCACCCACTGTTCCACGACCGATTCCGGCGCCTCGACACCCAAGGCATCGACGATGGCATACAACAGGTTGATACGGCTGAAAGAATCGATACCAATACCTGCCAACGTGTCACTGGCATCGCAGGCGACCAGTTTCTTGCGCAGATAAATGTCCTCGATGTTGCCGATGAGGTCTTGCACCCACGCCAGAATCGTGGAGTCATCACTGTTGGCGGCTATCGTCATGAGCGCGTTCCCGCAAAATAAATGGTCTGGTGAAAAGAATGCATGTCAGGGAATGATACTGTGTTTTTTCCTGACCCGCTCCAGTGGTTGCTTGCGCTGGGTCAATGGCATATGGGCTTCGAGAATGGGGCGGATATCAGCATAGCGAATGATGCGATCCACCAGCCCACGCTTCAGCGCCAGATCGGGCGATTCGTAATTCTCGAAATAATGCGCGCGCAATTCTTCCTGTGATCGCTCGTCATTCTGGTAAATCACATGACGGGCCGCTTCAAACCCCATGATACCGATCTTGGAATTTTCTACGGCCAATACCAGATCGCCCTCCTGCGAAGCCGTTTGCATCATCAGGTAGGCGGCAGCGCCGTAGCACCGGCGCAACACCACTGAAATGCGCGACACACTGGTTTGCATCGCAGAACAGAATTGCGCGCCATAACGCAGCAGGCCTTTCTGTTCCTCATGCGCCCCCGGCATGAAACCAGGCACGTCGATCAAGGTAAGAATGGGTACGCCATAGGCGTCGCACAACCGGATGAAACGCGCTGATTTGGCGGCAGCATCACAGTCAATCGCGCCGCTCATCACGCGATTGTTGTTCGCCAGAATCCCTACCGGAAAACCCGCAATATAGGCAAACGCACAATACATCGACTTGCCGAAGCTCTCGCGATAATTGAGGAACTCCGAGCCATCGACCAGCCCGCGAATGACGTCGGCCATCTCGAACGCGTAATTGTCGCGTTCGGGCAAGGTGGGTAACGCCCGCATGGGAGGACGCGCCGGAATCGTGGGGGCATGATCAGTAGTCGTGGAGGGAAACAGACGGATCAATGCACGTGCGCGCTCGAGCTGCTGTTCGATCGTCGCGTCGACGAAATCGGCAATGCCAGTCTTGCTTGCATGCACGTCGCTGCCACCCAGTTCGGCGAGGCTGGTGTCCTGCCCCATTACATCCTTGACGATGTTGGGACTGGTCACCATCAGATGCGACCGCACCTTGTTGAAAAGCACGAAATCCATCAGTGTCGCCGAATAGGCGGGTGCCCCCATGGTGGCACCGATGACGACGGCAATCTGCGGCACCACACCCGACATGGCTATGGTGCGGGAAATCACTCGCGTATAGGCATCGCCACTGGTGATCCCCTCGCTGATGGAAATGCCTGGCGACGCCATGAAGGCAACAATGGGCATGCCGTGAGTTAGTGCTTTGTCCATGAGGCGACAAATCTTTTCGGCGCCCTCGACCGATACGAATCCGCGATCGACGCGTGGATCGTGGGCGTAAGCCGCCACCGGCAGGCCGAGCACGGTTCCAACACCGGCGATGATTTCATTGCCGAAATAGTCACGAGTATCCTGCTCGTCGCTACGGCTGTTGAAAGGCTGAAAGCTACCCTCATCGAAAAAGGCGTCGATCCAGCCATGAGGCGTCATTCCCAACCGCTTTTTACTTGACATAAATCACTCACTTGCACGGCTAATCAAACGCAGCCTTCAAGACGTGAAGTATAGCAAAAGCAGGCAGATCGCCGAAAAAAAATGCCTGATCCGCGCAGGAAACGCTAACGGATAACGACGAACGCCCCGTACCAATCTTTCCGAATCAACGGGGCAGCAGCGCATTTTCACGTGAACAATCAATCATCTGTGAAGTGGGCAACCATCCATACTGAAGACCTTGCCGAGATACGAAGGAATCAGCGCTGCGTGCTCCGGATGCCCGAACCGGAACCCTTGAACCTGATCGCAACCTGCTGCCCGCAGAAACTCCCATTGCGAATCATTTTCTACGCCTTCGGCAATCACCTTCAGATTCAGGTTGTGCCCCATGGTGATTATCGCCTGGGTAATGCCGGCATCACTCTTGCTGTCAGGCACATCGGTGATAAATGATTTATCGATTTTGATACGATCGATGGGCAAATGCTTGAGCGAGGACAACGACGAATAGCCTGTTCCAAAATCATCGATGGCCAAGGTCACACCCAGTGCCTTGAGCGATTCGAGTTCCCCAATAACGCTCTCACCGGACTGCAACACGCTCTCAGTGACTTCCAGTTCGATCCAGCCAGCAGGCAGCGACAATTCATCGAGCACGCGCCTCACCTTTTCTGCGAACCCGTCACGCAGCAAGTTCATCGCAGAGAAATTGATCGCAACCTTGAAACAGGGAACACCGGAACGATACCAGAGTGCGGCCTGAGTACAGGCGGTTCGCAGAACCCAGGCATCGAGATCAAGAATCAAACTGCTTTCCTCGGCTACTGCGATGATCTTTTCCGGTGTCGACACCGTTCCATCCGCATGGCGCCATCGTAACAAGGCCTCGACGCCGGTGACCTTGCCACTGGATATTTGCAGCTGCGGCTGATAACACAGAAAGAAATTTCCGGTGGTGAGGTTGTCCCGGATTTCGTGTTCCAACTGCAAACGTTCTTCGGAACGCGCCGTAAGTTCGCGGGTATAGAATTCGAACTTGTTTCTGCCCCGATCCTTGGCGCAATACATGGCGACATCTGCTGCCTTTATCAAGTCAGTGGCCGTTGTTCCGTCGCGCGGAAAGAGGCTGATACCAATGCTCGTGGAAACCACGATTTCTGCGTCGTCAATCTTGACCGGAAGCGACACCGAATAGAGAATTTTCTCGGCCAGATTTGCCGCTTCCTGTTCATGATGGAGCACGCTCAACAGCACGGTAAACTCATCGCCACCAAACCGGGCAACGGTATCCTGCTCGCGAACACAGGATTCAATACGTTTGGCTATTTCTCGCAACAAACGGTCGCCATAGGCATGCCCAAGAGTGTCATTGATGTACTTGAAGCGATCCAGATCCAGAAACAACAGCGCCAGGTTGGCGTCACTTCTTTTTGCCAGTTGCAGTGACTGCTCCAACCGGGCGCCGAACAGAAGACGATTGGGTAACCGGGTCAATGCGTCGTGATGCGCCAGATAGGTGGATTTTGCTTCGGCTTCTTTCAATTGACTGATGTCTGAAAAAATGTAAATACAGTAGGCAATGCTTCCATTGCTATTTTTGACATAGCTCAAATTTTCCCACGCATGATAAATGGCGCCAGACTTGTGCTTGTGCAGAACCTCACGCTGGTACTGGCAACGTCCATCGATGTCTTTTTCTTTTTCCGAGGGGGAATCATTATCTGAATGGGATTCAAGGAAAGTCCGCGAATCACGCCCGATGGCCTCTTCGCTCCCGTAGCCGGAAATTCTTGAAAAGGCCTGATTCACCATGACAATCTTGTAGCTGGCATCCGCTACCATGATGGCATCGTTGGCATATTCAAAAACGTTCGCCGCCAACTTGAGTCGCGCCTCTGCCGCCATGCGCTCTTGCATGTCATGAACAATCGCGAAGACCACCTCTTTTTCGTTGAAACCAAAACTTCCTGTTGAAAGCTCAACCGGCAACAGGTTTCCATGGCTTGTACGATGAAAAGCAATAGTGGGCGAATAATCGCAAGTCAGCCCTCCCCCATTGTTGGGCAGCGAATTTCTGTCATCAACAAAAGACAGGTCCTGAAAACGCATTCTTTTGAATTCATCAGCACTGTATCCGTAAAGGTCGACAGCAGACTGATTGACGTCAATTATTTTTTTGGTTTCCGACTCGTAAAGCACGATGGCTTCACTGACACTTGAGAAAAGTCGTTTGTATTTTTCTTCGTTCTCTCCGGCTATCCGTTGAGAATCTTCTTTTTGTTTTATTTGTTCGCTCAGTTCCTGCAGTGTCAGGCGAAGCTCCTGGGTCCGAACCTCCACCTGTTGCTCAAGGTTTTTGTAGGAACGTTTAAGTTCTGTCTCTACCTGTTTCTCGTAACTGATATCGATGACCGCCGATTTGCATTCAAAAAAACCACCAGAGGTATCGGGTGTTATGACAGTTTCAACACGAACAATACGATTGCGACCGGAAATTTGCTTGAGCACCAACTCAACGATTTGCTTTTCATGTGTCAAAAACACGCGATTAAGATGCCGCACAAAGGCTTTGGACTCTCCGCGTGCCAACCAGCAGACGAATGGGGTGTTCCTGACGGATTCGCGTTCGGATTCCAAATATCCGGCCAGCGTTAAATTCAAGTCAAGGATATTTCCGAGCCGGCTAAAGGTCGCGAAACCTACCGGTGCAAAGTCATACAATATCTGAAAACGATCATTTGACCGTAACAGCTGGTGCTGAGATTCAGATAATTCCTGGTTCTGCGCCTGCAACTCGGCGTGGTAAGTTTCCAGCTCGTGTACCAGGCTGATGGAATCGTCATGACGACCAGCGCTTGATTTTGGGATGGTATCAGACAGTTCCAGCTGTGTTTTTCTGGAACGTCCGAGTCCGAGGACTTTCAATAATTTCATGACGCTCTATCCTTGGCGGTGCAAAGTCCCTTTCAGGTGCAGCGACTAAAGGTTGCTTTGAATCCGCTCAAATAACATGATTCGGTGAGGTTTGGCATCCCGCATCGACAAAAACGCCTGACTGCCGACACAAAGCTTGTCGCCATGTTTTGTAAGTCTGTGCACCTTGTCAGTGGACACGGTCTTTCCGCTGATGATGTCTTGAATCCATTCTGAAAAATGTCCGGCGCTATCGGCTGGCATGAGTTGCTTAAAATTCAAGCGGGAAAGTTCCTGATCAGAGTAACCATAGTGTTCTGGCACTCTGTGACTCCAGTATTCCAGGTTTCCTTCCAGGTCGAGCCCAATCACCATTGCATCGGATTCATCAAAGATGGACGAGAGTTTTAGCGCTTTTTCAAAGTCAATGCGCAGTTGCGTGAAATCACGTTCACTGATGGCGATTGAATTGATTTTTCCATGCTGATCATACATTCCTGTCGCAGCCATCAATACATCCACTCGACGACCATCCTTTGCAACACGAACAGAGTCAAACGCGTTCACGGATTCTTTGGCCAGGACGCGCTGCATCATGTCTTCTATATCGTTTTTTGACTGTGCGGGTACAAAATTCATGATATTCATGCGCAATGCTTCGGCTTCCGTGAAACCGTACAACGCTTCAGCATCTGAATTCCAGGCCAGAAAATCCCCTTTGGTATCAATCAACGTCAGCGCATTTCCAGCACCGCCTGATAGCGCACTCAACCAGCGTGATTGTAGCGAATCAGATCGGATATCGGATATGTTGATGAACACCAGAACGGCACCCGCGATTCGATGATCTGCCGTCATATAGGGGCGAATATTCACAGAATACAGGAATCCGTTGATATCCTTGACCTCAAGCGTATGCGGCACCACGTTCTCGATAACGTCCAGGACAATCTTTTCCAGACCTGGAATTTCCAGGTTGGGCCGCAAGTTGGTGAACGGCCGCCCAATGTCGCTATCAATAACATTCAATAATGGCTTGGCGCCAGAAGTAAATTGTCTAATACGCAAGTCGCAATTAAGCATCAGCATGGGCAGGTTTATGCTGTTGAGCAGATTACTCAGGTCGTTATTCAGCTGTGCCAACTCATCATTGCGTGATTCAAGCTCGTCATTGACTGTCGCGAGCTCCTCGTTGGTGGATTGCAGCTCTTCCTTCGCGCTTTCCAGTTCTTCATTGGTGCTCTGGAGCTCTTCATTGGCAGACTGGATCTCTTCGTTCGCTGTCTGCAACTCCTCATTGGTAGACAGTTGCTCTCCAATAACGCCCTGCATTTCTTCCCGAATCGAGCCCAACTGTCGTTCCAGCTCGCGAATGCGTTCCTGGTTATCTGGCGATGCCCCGGGTTCGGCAGCGGGGATCGCAAAAAGTGGCACATCCGAGGAGTTTGAAACATATTCAAACAGCACCATGAAATAGCGGTCACTTATATCGCCCTGCAACGGTATGACTTTCAGGTTAACAAGCCTGTTCTCCTGGTTGATCCGGCATGGCACATCGTCCCGGGTCGCGACCACGTTATCCCTGACAGCGACGTGAATGAGCGCCCTGATTTCCATCACCAGGTCACGGTGAACCATTTTAAGCAATTTCAGGCTGACTGAACCCGGCGATGGTTCAACAAACGGCCCAGTATTTCCGAGGAAACCAACGATATCGAAGTGGGTATCGATGATGATTGCGGGGGGGCCATAGTGATGGAGAATGTAGTGCTCTGCTTCCTTCTGCACATTCCGTGATGCAGTGCCTGTTCCGGCCAGTCTCGGAGAGTGTTGAGTGATAGCCGATGTAACCCCTTCGAATTCGTATCTGGGCTTGAAATGCGTGGTTTTCCTGCCATAGATTTTTCGTTTGGTATCCACGACCAAGAAGAGATCTGCGCCTTGACTGGCAGTTTCCGAGCTGCCCAACACCAGCATTCCATTGGCCCGTAATGAAAAATGAAAGATCGACAGCACACGTTTTTGCAGGCTGTTGTCCATGTAGATAAAAAGGTTACGGCAACAGACGAGATCCAGCCGCGAAAACGGCGGGTCTTTCAGCACATCTTGCTCGGCAAAAACACACCAATCCCGGATGGTTTTCACCACTTGAAAGCCACCCGACACCTTATTGAAGAAATCTGAGCGTCGGCTTATCGACATTGTTGCAAGGCTGGCTTCGCTATAAATGCCTGCCCTGGCCTTCGCCAGTGCCTTGGCATCAATATCGGTTGCAAAAATCTGAACGGGGCGATCAGCCCAACGATCACCAAAAAATTCCATGAGTGTTATTGCGAGACTGTAGGCCTCTTCGCCTGTAGAACACCCGGGTACCCAGATTCGGATGGGGGCCTTGCTATCGTTATTTTTCAACAATATTGGAAAAACGTCTTTGCGCAAGGTCTCAAATAACTCAGGGTCGCGGAAGAAACTCGTGACATTGATCAGGATATCATCAAACAGTTTCTCAATTTCAATTCGGTTTTCCTGCAGGAAAGCGACATAGGCATCGAGTGTGCGCAGGTGGTGTATGCCCATGCGACGTCGTATCCGTCTTTGCAATGTGCTGTGTTTGTAACGTGAAAAATCGTGCCCGGTGTGTTGGCGTAACAGGAAGAAAATCTTGTTCATGTTTTCTTCGGCCATCTGCATGGCGACAACTGGCTCGCGTCCGGAATGGATGTCGCGAGTTAAAACGGCGAGTTTTCGGGCGATTTCACCCGGCGATAAAATATAGTCAACACAACCGGAGGCTGCCGCATTATGCGGCATCGCGTTGAACGTTGCAGAATCCTCGGTTTGAGCGAAAGTAATGCCGCCTGCTGCATTGATCGCTTTCAAACCAAGGGTGCCGTCACTCCCCGTTCCGGAAAGAATAACACCAACCGAGCGCGTGCCCTGGTCACTCGCCAACGCATTGAAAAAGTGGTCAATGGAAAAGTGTACTGGCCCTTCTGCCTCGAAGACTTGCAGTTTGCCATTTTCAATCCCCAGCTGTGTGCCTGGCATGATGACATACACTTCATTGGGTCGAATCGTAACGCCAGCGCTGATTTTGGATACTGCCATCTCGGTTTTCCGACCCAATAATTCCGGAAGCAAGGTAGGCGATTCGGCTGCCAAATGCTGCACAACCACATAGGCCAACCCGGTATCGATGGGCAGGTTATCGAAGAACTCGTTCAAGGCACTCAATCCGCCCGCCGATGCCCCAATTCCTACAATGACAGGAACGTCCACCCCATTATTTTCCAGAACGTTCTCGCTGTCATCGCCCGCTGTTGGTGATGCTGTATTTGCTTGATTTTCAAGAAGTATTTTCTCCTTCCCTGCAGCATCCAGGTCTCGCTCATTTGCCTGCTCCGCAGGCAAATGGCGGTGGTTTGTTTCTGGCGACGCAGTTGCATCGGAATCATCAGGGGGAGACATTTCGGTCATTGAATAGACTCTGGGGAGACGTGATCAGGTTCTGGAGGTTGCAGGCACTGAAAAGCAACAGTGGGGAGTATTACGTGGCGTGCTTGCTCTATCGACACGCGACTGAAAACACCGAGGGCAAGAGAAACACGCGTTTGTATCATGCCTAGAGAATACACCGCGCAGGCCAGGCACAACCAGCACTAACTGAAGATGTTACTGCCTATGGAGCATTCAACGTATTGTGGTGAGTGGCAACACGACCTAAGCTAAGCCGACGTAGAGCTGCAGGGTCAGTGCATGCACAGTAAAAAAAGTGACACGGTACCCGGCGCCAATATCGTTGGCGGCGGCCCGAAAAAATTGTTGTACACACTTAACACGTTACGCCAGTTGGGTTTGCGTAATGCGGCGAAAGCCCTCAACAGCCATAACGCATGCAAGGCGTGCGGCTTGGGCATGGGTGGTCAACGTGGCGGCATGACCAACGAGTTGGGTGAATTTCCGGCCGTCTGCAACAAGAGCATTCAAGCCCAATCCACTGATATACAAGCCGCCATTCCTGCAGCGCTCTTTGCGCAGCATCCTATTGCCGATTTCGCGCAGCTGAGCGATCGTGAGCTCGAACACCTGGGGCGACTCGACACACCGTTATACAAATCTGCACAAGATACGCACTATCACCCATTATCGTGGGAAGCCGCGATAGCGCTCATGGCGGCCCGCTTTGCGGCGTGTGATCCGCAGCGCACATTTTTTTACGCCTCGGGTCGATCGTCCAACGAAGCGGGCTTTGTTTTGCAATTGCTGGCACGCCTTTACGGTACCAACAATGTCAACAATTGCTCGTTCTATTGCCATCAGGCCACCGGGGCTGGATTGCACAACACCATCGGTACCGGCACAGCCACCGTTAGTTTGGAGGATGTAACCCACGCCGATCTCATCTTTGTCATGGGCGCGAATCCGTCCTCCAATCATCCACGCTTCGTTCATCAGTTGAAAGCGTGTCGCGATCGCGGTGGTGATGTCATCGTCATCAACCCGGCACGCGAACCGGGCCTGGTGCGCTTCGCGGTTCCCAAGAGCCCGACATCGCTGTTGAGCGGAGGCACCTGGATCGCCAGTGAGTATATTCAACCTGCGATCAATGGTGATGTTGCCTTGCTCAAGGGTATGGCCAAGGCCCTGCTCGAAGCCGGCCACATCGACATGGCTTACATCACCAATTACACAACGGGTTTTGAAGCCTACGTCGAGGACGTGAACAGCACGCCCTGGGATGCGCTGACACTCAGCGCAGGCGTCACGGAAAGCCAGATGCGCGCGCTCAGTGAACGCTACGCTGGCGCCAGGACGGTCGTGTTCGCCTGGGGAATGGGCATAACGCATCACTTGAATGGCGTTGCCAACGTCGAGGCGATTGCCAACCTGGCCCTGCTACGCGGAATGGTGGGAAAACCCGGCGCAGGTCTCTTGCCCCTGCGTGGACATAGCAATGTGCAGGGTATAGGAACCGTCGGCGTAAAGCCCGACTTACCCGACCATTACATCGCTTTGCTGGAGCAACATTTGAAAATCGCCTTGCCCAGGCAACCAGGTCTGGACACGCTTGCCTGTCTGGAGGCCGCCGCTGTCGGTGACATGGAGGCTTGCCTGCAACTGGGCGGCAATCTGTTTGCGGCGAGCCCCGATCGCGAGTGGACACGCAGGGCGCTTGACCGCATTGGCTTCAAGGCCTACCTCACGACCACGATGAATCGTGGCCATGTCACCGGAATGGAAAACAGCGAATCGTTGGTGTTACCGGTCACTGCGCGTGACGAAGAATGGCAACCCACCACCCAGGAATCGATGTTCAACTATGTGCGGCTCAGTGATGGCGGTATTTGCCGACTCGATAACGCCAGACCTGAAACCCATATTCTGGGTGAGTTGGCTGCGCTGCTGTTGCCTGACAGCCCGTTCGCAATCTCGTCGTTACGCTCGCACGACGACATTCGTGCTGCCATCGCGGCCTCGATTCCCGGCATGAGCTTGCTTGCCGACATCGGCAGGACGCGGCAGGAATTCACCATTCCGGGGCGCATATTGCATGACAAACGCTTCGGTACGGAAAGTGGCCGGGCACATTTCTGTATCACGCCCTTGCCAGCTTGCAGGAACGATGAACATTGGCCCTACCTGCTCGCCAGTATTCGCAGCGAGGGGCAATTCAACTCCATCATTTACGAAGAGCATGACAGCTATCGTGGTACCGACACCCGCTGGGCCATCCTGATGAACCCTGTCGATATGGAAACGCTCGGTGTTTTACACGGGGGCCATGTCAATATTGTTTCGCTGCACGGGCGCATGGATCGCGTTGTGGTGTTTCCATTCGCGCTTCCCCGTGGCAACGTCATGGCGTATTACCCTGAAGCCAATGTGCTCATTGGTCGTGAACATGACGAACGTAGCAAAACGCCTGCCTTCAAATCCGTGCCTGTGCGGCTGGAACCTTGCATTTGAATTCAACGTCGTCATTTGCTGACAGCGCGAATTTTCCGGTGGCCAATCCAGCGACTCAATGCCGGAAAATGGCGAATCCCAAATGCCATGATTTTGGATTCCGCCCCCGGGATAATGAACGCCTGGTTTTTGACAATGCCCTCCAGCACACTATCCGCACACTGATCGATGCTCAGCCGTGGAATGGTGGTGGCATGAGCCCTGTTTTCCGGAGTGCGATTCTGATCCAGTGCATCCACCATGGGGGACGCAAACTCCGGTGGACACGCGACCTGCACGCGCACGCCATGGGGCTCCAGCTCGAATTGCAGGCTTTCACTCAAGCCCATCAAGGCGAATTTGGAACTGCAATATGCACTGTAGCCGAACACCCCGGTGAGCCCTGCAATGGAGGCGATATTGACGATGCGCCCCCTGCTCTGCTTGATGGACGGTAATACGGCACGAATGGCATTGACCGTTCCAAAGAAATTGATCTGCATCGTATCCTGAAAGTCACGCTCACTGATCGCTTCAAAATAACCCTCGCGCAAAATGCCGGCAGAATTGATCAATACGTCGAGCCCCCCCATACGGGTAACGGCCGCCATAAGGTCTGTGGCGGCATCGGCCGAGCCCACGTCGACCGAATACACCTCAACGCGGGCGCCAGGCACCTCGCGTTTAAGCGCGTCAGCGGCGTGCTGCAGTTTTGCGCTGTCACGCGCCACTAGCGCAATCTCGTTGTCAGCGGCCAGTCGTTTGGCCAACGCCAGCCCCAAACCCGATGAGCCACCGGTAATCATGATTTTCTTGCCACGTAGCACGTTGGATATCCTCGTATGGAAGGCTTTGGAAGGGGTCTGCAAAGAAACAGTGTCCGGGACGGACCCGGTGGCCTGACCGTGTAGCAACATAGTCCGGGAACGGGCGCCGGTCAACGGGCGTGCTGCGCCTACCTGCGCTTTACCGCCATTAACAGAACATTTACCCTGAGTGACACGCCAGCACGACCTCGTCTTTGCGATGTAGTATTGAACCCGTTACATCGTGACTCACAGAGGAAACTACAATATGTCTGATCTGAAAGGCAAAACACTTTTCATTACCGGCGCCAGTCGTGGTATCGGCAAGGAAATCGCCCTGCGCGCTGCGCGTGATGGCGCCAACATTGTGGTGGCAGCCAAAACCACCGAACCCCACCCCAAATTACCGGGAACCATTTATTCCGCTGCGGAAGAAATTGAAGCGGCAGGCGGCAAGGCGCTTCCCTTGATGGTCGACATCCGCGAAGAAGAGCAGGTCGACAATGCCATTGCCAAGGCGGTCGAGCATTTTGGCGGCATTGATATCCTGATCAACAATGCCAGTGCCATCAACCTTTCCGGCACCTTGGCGTTGGACATGAAGCGTTTCGACCTGATGCACCAGATCAATTTTCGCGGCACGTACCTGTGTTCGAAAAAAGCCGTCCCACATTTGAAGAAATCCGCCAATCCGCATGTGCTGAATCTTTCGCCTCCGCTCTCCACCAATCCACGCTGGTTTGCGCCGCATGTCGGCTACAGCATGGCGAAATATGGCATGAGTTTCTGCGTGCTGGCCATGGCCGAGGAATTCCGCCGCGATGGTATTGCCTTCAACGCCTTGTGGCCGCGTACGGCAATCGCGACCGCCGCCGTGAAAAACCACCTGGGCGGCGAGCTGTCCATGAAACATTCGCGCAAACCCACGATCATGGCCGATGCTGCCTATCACATCCTGATCAAAAACAGCCGCGACTTCACAGGCAATTTCTGCATTGATGACGATGTATTGAGATCAGTAGGAGTCAGCGATTTCAAACACTATCAGGTTGATGAAACACTGGCCGAGAATCAGCTGTTGCCGGACTTCTTCATCGATTTATAGTCCGTCGGACCCGCTCACTGCACAGGCCTTTCCCGCGCGTGCAGTGAGCGGGTCGTGCGTAAATAGAAGCATTTCCCTACAAACCTTCGCGTCGTCTCACCCGGTCGCCTACACTTCATGAGGTCTATTTCTTCAAGAATGGTCTTCTCATGAATGAAACCCTGTCATCCCTGTCCCGTTTCATGATGGTGGTGACCCCTGATACCAATAAGTTCAAGGAATATCAGCACTTGTTGCCGGGCACTGCGGTGATTGACACCCACGATCAGGCCCCCGCCCAGGTTGCCGAGACTATCCTTGCGCAGGTAGAGCAGAAACCTTTTCGCATTCTGGTGCTGACCAACCGCCCCCCTTTCAGTCCGGCAGAAGTGGTGGAACTGGTACGCGCCAGCCCCCGCGGGCGGGATCTTTATATCATTGTGCTCACGCCACATGATGTGCGTGTTGCTTTTGACGTTCGCTCCGATATTGATGACCTGGTGTTTCTGTCAGGCAATGAAGACCTGACGACCGTGATTCCCGCCGCAGTGACGCGTTATTTGCGCACCATGGAATTGCACAAGAATTTCATCACTGCCACGCGCACCGCGCGTACGGCGATGGATTCAGCCGCAGAATATGGCTCCCTCATCCATTTTTTTGATGCCACCGAAGCCTGCACGAAACTGGAGACGCTCAGCGATATCATTTATGACTTCCTGAGCAACAAGGGGCTTGAAGTGGTGCTCGGAATCAGTGCCGATGGCGATCACTTTTATCGGCCCGCCAACAAGGCGTCAGGGTCACTGCATTCCTTGCTGGCGCAGCTGAAAAAGGCAGGCAAGCGCATGGTGTCTGCCGATCGGTTGCTGGGCTATCACTTTGGTTATTTCACCTTGCTGGTTGCCAATTGCCCCACCGAAAACCCTGAAAAACACGGGCAGATCAAGGATTCCCTTGCCCACTTCTGCGCCATTGCCGAAGCACGGATAAAAACCATTCTGATACAACAACGAACTTCAATTCAGCATGAACAGGTGCTGGCGATCATGCATTTGATTCGGCAATCCACCGACGAAAGCAATGTCCGCACCAAAGCCATCATGAAAAAGCTGCTGGCCCAGATTGAACAGGCCGCGAACACCTTCGACATGCATTTCAAGGAAGAACAGAAACTCCTGGAAATCGTTCAGCAGGCAACAGAATCACTCGAACAATTGCGCGAAAACGACGAATTGATCGAAGCGCATTTTCTGGAATTGATTGAAGTGATCACGTCGGTCATTGAACTGTCTCGCGCTGACAAATCAGCGGAAAAGCCGTCGGAAACGATTGAATTATTCTGAATCGCGTGGGGCCAAGGCTTCGGCTATTGCCTAGAACAGCGTACTGTCACCCTCAGCGGCAGCATTGGAATATTTGAAATAGCTGACATCTTTCTGCACGGCCAGGGCGACCTGATCCAGATTGCCCGCTGCGCCCGCAATCGCACGCGCTGACTGGGCATTCTTGTCGCTCATGGCAGTAATCGCATTGATTTTCTCGATGATTTCCTGCATGGCGTGCTGCTGTTCAAGCAGCGCGTTATTAATGTATTCCGAATTGCTCTGGGTCTGCACGGAATCCCCCAGCACATTATGAATGGCATCGACTGCTTCGTCAGAACACTTGAGCCCATTCTGTACTTTTTGCGTGCCCTGCTCCACCACCGCAGCGATATTCCCTGTAGTGGCTCTCACCTCGTTGATGAGTTTCTCGATGAAGGTGGTTGCCTCGGCTGCCCGGGTGGCGAGCTTCCTGACTTCGTCGGCGACCACGGCGAAACCTCGACCGGATTCACCGGCACGCGCGGCTTCGATGGCAGCGTTGAGGGCCAGAAGGTTGGTCTGACCTGCGATATCACGTATGGTGGTGACGACGCTTTCGATTTCGGTGGCGCGACTTTCCAGCACGCTCGACAGGCGTACCGACTCTTGCACAAAGTCGAACGCATTCTGTATTTCCGACACCATGGTTTCGATGACGTGCATGGCTTGTTCGGAGCTGCGGCCGCTTCGTTGTGCCTGAGCCGCAGCGTCTGAGGATTTGTCAGCGATTTCCTTGGAGGTGGCAGACAACTGTTCGACATTGACCGAAATAGTCAGGGTCGCGTCATTCTGCATAGCACAATGCTCCGCCATGGCAGTTGACTGGGCTCGCAGGTCGCCAAACGCCTTCAGCATCAACCAGATTTGACCACTCATGCTGGAAAGCACATCCGTCCAGCGTGCGCGCATGGTATCAAGGTAACCAGCAAGACTGTCACGGGATACTGATGCCAGGCTTTCGCCTTGCGAGAGATCGCCACTGGCGAGCTGCTGAGCAAGTTGCACGCTTTGCATTGGCTCGCCACCCAGCATCCGGAATATTCTTCGGATCAGCCACAGGCCGGACGTTATTGACAGGAGTACCGCACAAATCGCCATCAGGATCGCCAGCTGCATGCCGAGCACGATGCCCTCATGCACATCATCCTGAGCGGTATGCTGCTCCTCCCGTATGTCTTTTGCGAGCTGCTCCACAAGCCCTTGCAACGCCATCGTTTGGGCGTCAAAGCCGTCCGGACCTTTCATGATCTGATTGCCTTCCGACTGCCCCTGTTGGTAGGCCTTGACCATCCGCTTGCCCGTTTCACGTTGCCGGGCCAGCCCCTCTGCAATCCGTGATTCATGCTGACGCAGAGCAGGCTCCAGGTCGCTCAGGCGGGACAGTGCTGACATGGCGAGCTGGAAGGCCTTGTCGCCATCCTCAAGCCCATCGGACTCACCGGTGACGGACGCGTCGGTAAGATATTGTTGAACTTGAACTATCTGGTATTTGAGCTCCCCCAAAGATTCAACTATCTCGTCAGTCACCTCATGCTCATGTTTGACGGTCGCATTAACCGAGGCCAGGGAATAAATAATGACGCCTGCCATGATCAAATTACTGAACAGGGTCAGGGCGATAAATCCAAAAATACGCGGCTTCAGGCGCAACATCATCTAGAGGTTTCCGCAGGGCTGGGGCAGAAAGGGCTTCGTGCTTATCTACTAAGCGTAGACTGTGACTACAAAGAATGAAATCCCAGGCCAACATCCGCAGGCGGACTCAAACGCGCCATTCTCATTTACCGCTGACCGCGGAAGCATTACGGACAGGTTCAGAGGCACGCCATTCATTCCCTGACTACACTCGAAAGAGAGCGCTTTGCAGTTCCAGCCGTTCCGCCTGCCTGAACACGGAATCGCATAGGCATCGCTGGTTCCCTCTGGATAAGGACACTCAGGACAATGCACGTTTTCAACGACATCCTGCGAAAGCGGTTGTTGCTTTGCTTGATTATCGCCGTGGGCGGATTACCCCCTGCCGTCCTGGCCGAAGTAAAAACCAGCCTGTCGGGCTTTGGTTCCCTGGGCGCAGGCCGAGTGCTCACCCAGGGAGGCACGTTTGAAGATTACGATTCCCGCTGGAGCTACGACACCGACACCATCGTGGGCGTACAGCTCGACGTGGCGGCCAGCCAGGGCGTAACGTTCACCACGCAGGCCGTGGCACGCGGATTCGATGTCAGCGATGTCGAATCGCAATACGACCCAGAACTGGAACTCATGTTCCTTGCGTACCAGGCGACCGACAACCTGCGCCTGCGCGGCGGCCTGATACGGACGCCTCTGTTCATTCATTCCGAGTCCATCGAAGTCGGTTATACCTACCCCTGGGTTCGCCCCCCCATCGATGTTTACAGCACGCACGCGCAATCCCTGACGCATATGAAAGGGGTTGATGCTTCGTATTATCTTCCGGTCGGTGATGGCTTGCTGGAATGGCGTCTGGTCTACGGGGCCGAAGACTCCCGTGTCGATGCGATCGCCTATACCTACGACATCGATTTTGAACCGCTGATGGGTTCTACCTTCACGTTGAACTGGAACGAGTGGCTGATGCGCTACAGCCTTTACCGTACCTCTTCCACCTTCGACAGTGCCCAGTTGAGTTTCGTACAGGGTTTCTACCGTGATCTCGCTGCCGAAGATCCTTTTTTCAATGTGCTGGCAACCAATCTGGCGGGCAGAAATCTGACGACGATTTACCAAGTGCTGGGCGTGCAGCTCGACAGAAATAACTGGACTGTTTCCAGCGAGATCGCTTACGAAGGCGCACCTGAAAAACAATATTCCGTCGGGTTGATGGGTGTTTATCTCTCCGTTGCCAGACAAATCGGAAAATACAGCCCCTACGTTATGCTTTCCTATGCAAAGAGTGAACCCAGCGATTATCTCTACGACGATCTGCGGGCAAGCGAGTCGATACAGGTATCAGCTGAAAAACGTAACGTGCTTGATTTGATTCGGGAGGGAACCTACCAGGCCTACGATGCGGTGAATTTTTCCAATACGCGTCAAGCCATCGGATTGCGCTACGATATCAACGATCACATCGACATCAAATCTGAACTGGAATACTTCGCGATTGAGCGCAAGTCAGATATGGCGGGCGAACCGGACGATCAGTTCATGTTGACCATTGTGTTGGACTGGGTGCTGTGATGAAATGCATTCGTTCGCTATACACAGTGCCCCTGCGTGACGTTTTATTGTTGGTTATGTTGCTGGGAATGTCATCGTTCACCTGCGCCGACATTGCCCTGATCACGCATCCAAAAAATCCCGTGCGAGCCATCAGCAGCGAGGATATCGCCCGTATTTTCAGCGGAACGCTGCGCACTTTCCCATCCACCGGCATGGCGGCCACCGCGCTTGACCAGCCATCGTCATCGGACATCTACGAGCGATTTTACCGGTTGGTGCTCAAGACCTCGCCCGACATCATGAAGCGTCGACGTGCCTCGTATTTGTTCAGTGGCCAGGGCATCATTCCGGAATCCTTTGGCAGCGACGCGGCCATCCTACAGCAGATCGCCAAACGGCCCTCGGCCATTGGCTATGTTGATACCGATGCCGTCGACAAATCCGTGAAGGTGATATTCCTGCTGCGCGAACCCACGCGCAACGCTGCTGACCAGAAGTCTGACGACCACTAGCGAAGTCCCCTCCCCGCATCCTGCCGCCCTGATTCAAGGGGCGGCGCCTCAAGCATGACAATTGGCGGAACCAGACATGCGCCGAGGAGACCCGGCGTCTTACTCTGTGCCTGTCGCCGGTCCTGTTTCCGTCTGCCGGCCACTCTTATGCCCATAACAAGAAGAGGTTGCGCCCATGAATCTGAATCCTTCCGTTACCCGTGGCGTTCATCGCTCCCGCCCGTCCTCGACCTTGCTCAAGGTGCTGGCTGGCACTGCGCTGCTGATCGGCAGTTGCAACAGTTACGCCCTGCAAGGCACGCGAACCATTGCCTGCGTGGCGTTAAAGTGGGAAGAAGGTACGGAGCTTTCCGCCGCCAAATGCAAACAAGTCGCGGAAAACGTCGCCGACTATTACAACCGTAATGCCCGGGGTGTTTTCAAATTGGTGCCCATGGGGGCGGAGGTCGACGTACCCTACGCGCGCAACGCAGCGAACTTGAAGGATGCAGAAGCCATCGCCAAGCGCAACGTGAAGGCGGATTACTATATCATTCCGGCGATTTTCAAAAAGGGCGGCAATCATGCCAGCAACAAGATCGCGCATGTCACGCAATTGACTGGCTGGGTCATTGTGCACGAAGTCGGCCATCTGCTTGGCCTCGGGCATTCTGGCCAATACACTTATGACAAACAGGGCAAACCCCGCCTTGAGAATTATGGCGATGCCGATACCCCTATGGGGAACAACGGTTCCAAATACCTGAATGGCCCGCAATATTACAAGCTGGGCTGGCTGCCGAAAGACGAGATTGCCACCTACAACCCCGCGCAACCCGTCTATACACTGAAAAAGGTCAGTAACTTCAAGGGTGAGGGGCTTTCTGCCGTGGTGATGCCACGCCCGAATGGCAAGCCGGTCGTGATCTCGTATCCCATCAGTTGCAATGACTGTGCGGCGCTCTATCTCACCAGTGGCGGATCCCAGAAAGTGGGCGTCACCGGCAGCGAATGGAAAGACGAAAACTTTACCGGCATTCGGCTGAAAATTCTGAGTTCCGGCGCTGACACCGTGATGGTCCAGATCACCCAGGAGGAAAAGGGCAGCGATCCGGCCGCAGAAAGCGTCGTCGATGACAGCGAAGCACAAACCGAATAGCATTTTCCTGATTTTGAAAGACAATGCCTCGACCTCAATGGCCGCGTTACTGAACGGCAGCGCACGTTGGCTGCCTGCCGTTCAGAGTTTCATGGCATAAGAGATTCATGGCATCAGAATTTCAGGAATTTGGGAATTTCCAGGATCATGCGGCCGGCATTCAGCAGCTGTTTCTGCATGAGCGACCAGTTTTCCTCGCGTTTGCGGGCTTCCATACAACGAATGAAGCGCACCCGCTGGGCTTCACTCTCATGCGACAGGATGGCCGCCCATAACGCATCCTCGACGTTATAACGACGTTCCTCCAGCAGGCACACCGGCACGATATCCTCGACAGACACCGCCAGTGTTTCCGCGACCACCGCCAGGGCTTCGACGATATTGCGGGCCTTTTCCGAGCGCGGGTTGCCAAGATCATAGGGGGGTCGCCATTCCCGTGCCGGGCGCAGTTGATCGATCTGGCTCATCACCACGATCATTGGCGGTGGCCGGCGATGTGGCTGTTGATGAACCCAGCCGCGCACCTGATTCAGCAGACGTTTTTCGTCGTCCCGATCGGCGCGGTTGGCGGCCGTTACCCACAGCAGCAAATCCGCCGACATGACCAGGTTCTTGAGTTCCTTGACGTTCATTTCCGGCGTGTCGCAGCCCGGCGTATCAAATATGAGTGCCGCGGTTTGTTGCTCGCGTTCCAGACGATAGGGAAGCACATCATCGGTGGTGCCGGGCAATTCGTCGACAGGTGCTTTGGTCGCGCCAAACAAGGCATTGACCAGGCTCGACTTGCCCGCATTGTTTCTGCCCAATATCACGATACGCAGCGGTTCGACCGATGCTGACACTTCCGCGACGAGAGCGGCATCACGCCCGTCTTTCACCGATGATTTGGTTGCCTTGCGTGTGGGGTCCTGATTATCAAGCAACAACCGGCCGCTGTAGAGTTCGATCGCATAGAAACCGATTTTGCGGACATATTCCTGCAGCAACCACGTCTGCACACGTTCCGCGCCGTAGCCCATGATGCGATTGCCCATCTCGCGACGAAATTCACTGAAAATCACCGAGGAAGGATCGAGCGCCGCCCTTCCCAACCGATACGCGGTTTCGAGTTTGGATGCGTAATGGGTCAGGCGATGCACCCGCGCAACATCCCCCACCGTCAGCTGGTGACTCAGCGGAATGTTCTCACTGATTTCTATACGAAGTTCACGACTGGCGCGTTCGATGATCATCAGCGCGTGCGGCACGGTCAGTTCCAGCAGCGGTTTTTCAGTGTTGGGGTGAAATTGCCTGGCTACCAGCTCCAGCGTCTTGCGGCCCAGCACCCACAATTTGTCCGTGTCATCCAGCGGCCAGGTGCTTGGGTCTACAGTGTCGGCGAAGCTTGTCACCGCCGCCCAAGGGGAATCGGCCGCCACGGGCCAGTTTGGGTCTGCACGCGTTGTCTGCGGCAGGGAACGGCGTTCATCCCGCTTGACCAACAACCAGTGCAGCGCATATCCGGTGCTACCGAACCCGAGCAGCCCGAGCATCCAGATGAACAGCATGTCGGTTTGCCAGAGCCAGGTCAGACCCAGCACTGGCAATACCAGAAAAGGAATACCGGTGAGAATGTAAGCCACAAGTCGCAGGCGGCCGAACTTCCGGATCAGCGGCGTCACGAAGTGCCCCCGCGTTCATGCTTGGCGTTATCGGCGCGTGCCAGGTGCAGCGCCAACCCTTTTTCCATGGCTCCGGCATAGACATTACGCAGGGTGGCACTATCGATGGGAACCCCTGACCCCTGGCGTGACAAATAGAATACGGCGGTTTTTCCCAGCGCAAAGGTTAACGCACCACTGGTGGAAGCCCCCCACATTGCCCCCAGCGTCTGGCCCCAGGCCGGCACCAGTTTCACCAGTCCCCGCCCAAGCCAGCGCAGCATCAGCTCACCGAAAAAGCCGGCACCCAAGGCACCGAAAAATTCGGAAATGGTGCGTGCCGTCCAGGGCCGTTGGTAAATCGAGCCCAGCGCATGCAGCATTTTCATCTGCAGCGCAGGCACCAGCGCCAGATCCACCAACGGCAACGCCCCCAGACCTGCTGCCACAATGGAATATCCGACGATATGCGGGTGGGCTGCATCGGCAAAGGCATCCCGGATTTTGCTGTCGGCCTGCAAGCGTGCCCGCAACCCCAGCGACGACACGGATTCGATGCCTTGCCATAAAGCCTCGATACCATAGTCGACCGGCAAAAATCCATCGTCCGGGTGAGTGAGGTCCACAACCACATGCATGACTGCGCCACTGCCGGGTAAATCCGCAAGCAATGGCCACTGCGCCAGCAAGGCGCGACGCACCGCTGCAGGCACGTCGCCCTGCACCTCGGGCGTGTTGATGGCAAAGGGGTAAGGCTGCGGGTGTTCGATGCCCGGTGGGTAACCCTCGTGCAGGCAGCTATGCACCACCAGTAACGGCCATTCCGGGTGGCGCTCGCGAACAGCATGAAGCACCGCGATCACTGCGTCCTGTTCGAGATCCATCACCTTCATGACCGCGATCAGCAAGTGCGATTGTGATTCGCAAAACCGGATGTCGTCTTCCGGCAGGTAGTCTGCTTCACCCAAACCGCGGGTATCCAGAAACCTCACGATAGGCGTTATGGCCGGAAAATCGTAAAATCTTGCGGTACGGGTACAGGGTTTGAAACCGTTGCCAATTTCGGCGGTATCGGCGCCCGTGAGGGCCCGGATGATCGAGGTCTTGCCGGACTGCGTTTTGCCCAACAACCAGAGGACCGGGGGCGGTTGCCGTTGGGTAGCATCGATCAGGGCGGCTTCCAGCTTATCCGCATCCACCTTGGGATTGAGCAAGGCGTCCCGTATCTTGTCCAGATAAGGCATTCCATTGACGGGCGGCAGATCCATGGTGTCGCTCCCGGTGCTCAATTGGCAGGATGACTGACGCTCTCGATCTGACGCTTGACCAACATGGGGTCATCGATACCGCGAAAGACGAGATCGCTAAGCCCGCGCCCGGTGACTTTCACATCGCCGTAACCCAGCATGCGTCCCATGACGGATTGTTCAATCTCGACCGTTTCAATTGAGGTGAGTTTCATTTCGTCCGTGCTGCGGCTAACGATGCCTTTCTTGAAAATCACCCGCTTGTTGGTCACACCCTGCTCGATGTTGCGCAACACCAGCCATTGGTAGATGGCGACGGGAATAGCGACAACGATGAGGGTATAGAGCACGATCGGGATGTAGGCCGTCCAGTGCAGGTTGAAACGGCCCACAATGGATTCGCCGGCAGACAGGGATTCTTCGATATAGGACATGATGGATACTCTGGAAACCGTGAATCCGGATTGTCGCACGGCCACCGGCCAGCACGCTACGTGAGCAGGCCATCAGATTCGCGTCAGCCTTTGATTTGTCTCATGCGCCGTGACAACAAAAAGGATTACGATGGATCTGCATTCCCCATTGCCGCATCCAAGGAGGCTCCCATGCCGGATCTGATCAAGAAGAAAGAAGAACTCACCGAGAAACGCAATCAGCTTGCCGCGCGCCTCAACGCCATCAACCTCGACTTTCGCCAGGGGTTGGATCGAGACATGCAAGAGCAGGCCCAGCAGCTTGAAAACCAGGAAGTGCTGGCCGAAATCGCGCGGGTCACGGCCGAGGAACTCAACAAGGTAGAAGCCGCCCTGGGCCGCATAGAGACGGCGTTGCGCGGCTGATCAACCGGTTTTTTTCTTTTCCTGAGTGTCCGGAAATGATCCGAGACGCTCAGGGCGCTCGATCCCGTACCCCTGGGCGAAATCCACGCCGAGAAGTTTCAATTTCTCGATGGTGGTTTCATCTTCGACGAACTCGGCAATGGTCTGCCGTTTCATCAGGTGACCCAACTCGTTGATGCTTTTGACCATCGCAAAATCGATCGGGTCATTGGCCATCTGTTTGACGAACTGACCGTCGATTTTCACGAAATCCACTGGCAAAGTGCGTAAATGTCCGTACGAAGAAAATCCCGCGCCGAAATCGTCGAGTGAGAACCGGCACCCCAGTGCTTTCATTTTCGCCATGAAATCCAGGGTCTTCTGTAAATTCTGGATGGCCATGGTTTCGGTGATTTCAAAGCAAATTCTCTCACCGGGAACCCGGTACTCACTGAACTGTTTCAGCACATAGTCGCAAAACTGTTCATCACACAGCGAGGCACCACTGACGTTGATCGAACACAGACCGATGGCGTTACGCTTGCCGATGTTCACTGCAAACCACTGGAAGGCGTTGCGCACGACCCAGCGATCGATCAACGGCATCAGGTTGTAGCGCTCCGCCGCTGGCAGGAACTCGCCCGGTGGAATGATTTCGCCCTCTTCCCCCAGCATGCGGATCAGCAATTCGTAGTGACTGCCTTCCTGCTTCGCTTCCCGCGACAAGGCGTCGATCTTCTGTGCATACAATACAAAGCGGTTGCTTTCGAGCGCGGCGTGAATGCGGCTGAACCAATGCAGCTGATTCTGGTGTCTGGCCACCAGTTCATGGCTGGCATCGTAGACCTGGCAACGGTTGCCACCGGCTTCCTTGGCTGCATAGACGGCGGCATCGGCGTGCGCCAGACAGATTTCCGCAGTGGCGATCTGCTCGTCAACCGGCACAATGGCGACGCTGGCCGTGAGTGGCAACAGGTTTTGTTCCCAGATGAATTTGTGTTGGGCGATATCGTTGGTAACGCCTTCCGCGATACGGCGGGCGATGTCCGGGCGACAATTTTTCAGCAGAATGCCGAATTCATCCCCGCCCAGCCGGGCCACGATGTCATTGACCCTCACACTGCGGGTCAACAGCTCGCCGACCTGGCGCAGGAATTCGTCGCCTGCCGCATGCCCGTAACCGTCATTAATGATCTTGAAGAAATCGAGATCGATCAGCAACATGGCATGGCAGCGCTCACCCGAGACGTTATCCAGCGCCTGCGTCAGGAATTTCTTGAATTCCTTGCGGTTGTACAGGTTGGTCAGCACATCGCGGGTATTCTGGAAACGGATGTGTTCCAACAGCCGGTGCGACGCCGAAACATCGTTCAGCACCAGGATAAACGTGTCGTTTTCATCGATACAGCAAATCGAATACGTCACCCACACCTTGCGTCCATCCACGCAGGCGCACTCCATTTGCTGCTGTGACTCCACCAGCTGATGCAACTGACGGCGACTTTCATTCTGCACGCGCTCGAACCGGTGAATGTCTTCTGCAGAGACAAACAACTGATCGATGTGGCCGTGACAGGTAGCCTGCATGCCCAGAATCTTGCGGGCACCATCACTGACTTCAACGAAGTTGCCACCGGCATCGTAAAGAATGATCGCGTCACTCTTCTGCACATCTGCATACAGTCGGCTCTTGATCGTATCGAGCGATTCGCTTGGGGCGTGGCGCTGCAAATGCGTTACGCTGATGGGCGTAAAAATCAGTAATACACGATCCAGCACCAGCTCGTGTCCGGCCAGTGGAATCACCGCCAGGTGGTAGTGATGGGTCGCCTGATCGAAATCCAGCGAGATATGGCATTCGCTGTCAGACCCATTGGGTTCAGCCAGCGCGGAAACCGCTTCAACAAACGCCTCGATGGACCGCACCGACAAGTGGTCCAGCAGGCTTTCCTCATCGCCAATGTTTTGCGAAGACAGGTGCTTTTCGAGGGCGTCATTGCGCATCAAGGGCACGAGTTTCTGCAGTACCTGCCCGGATAAATCAGGGCGCCCACCGACGAAGCTGGCACGGCTCAACACGTGGGGCGGTGGCGTTAACGTATACAGAAACGCCAGCACATCAGACAGGTCATAAATGGCAATCGGCAAACGCGAGGCAGAAAACAACTGTTGGAAATGACGCTCGGTCTGGCGCGCCAATTCTTCGGTGTTGGTGCGCTCTTCGTTCTCGATGCGCAGCAACTCGACGGCCGTTTCCAGCGCCAGATTGCGCTTCTTGTCGACAGGCGCAGCGGGAGGCTGGTTCAAATGTGTCTGCAATGCATCTATGGTCAGTGATACCGGATCGTGCGCCGGCGCAGAAGGAACAAGCTCCTCCTCTGCGAGCCGCTTGAGCGCCTCCAGACTATCAACCGTGCGAATCCTCATGCAGCGGGCCCCAAAACAAATACAAGAAACGATTAGTTTTTATACTTGCAGTGTAGATGAGCATGACCAGATGAAAAGGCACGATCGTTCATTGTAACAACAATTCACAATCAGCTTTCGACGGTAAACATAACCGCGTTATAAGTGTCCTTGTCGACGGGCTGACCGAGGCTGATCGAGCCCCTGCCCTGCATGATCCATTCGCGGTGATGTAACCGCAAATTCAGACCGTCATAAGTGCGCTTGCCGGGATCGGTCTCGACATAGGTACCGTTGGTGCTGTGGTCGATCAAGACCCAGTCGCCCCAGCGATACTCGATCTTGGCGTGCATGCGCGACGCCATGTCGGAATTTACCTGCACATCGCATTGCCCCCCTCGTCCCAGCACCACCGAAGGGCGGGCCAGGCTGAGTTCGACGCTGCGCCCCTGATAATTGAGAAGCACGCGGCGGATCTGGCCGGCGGCGGGCTCTGCCCGTGACAACACGGTGCCGGTGAAAATCGAGGTGGCTTCCTCGACGTCCCAGATCAGTTCATAGGTCGACAGCGCGTCGGCCTTGCCCTTCACGAAGGCTTTCACGAACGGCCGCACATCAAAAGGCAGGGAACGTGCCTCACCCTTGAGCGCCGCCTCGGTGAAAACCGCCTGACCGGATTGCGCCAGCGCCACCACACGCGCGGCGGTATTGATGGAATCGCCAAAGGGGTGATTGTTGGCGTCATACTCCACCGGGCCATAATGAAAACCGATGCGGATGCCCATCATGTGCCCGGTGCGGGAAGGACGTTGCTTGAAATCGGAATGGATATCGGCAGCCGCGCGTGCCGCGTCCACGGGTTCGATAAAGGTCGCCATCAATTCGTCGCCGATGGTTTCGACGACGCGGCCACCGGCGCGCTCAATGGCCACCCGCATGCGTTCGAGGGAGTCGACGATGCACTGGTGGGCGATGACATCGCCTTCTTTTTCGTACAGGCGCGTGGACCCGGAAACGTCCGCGAAAAAGATGACATGCTGTTGTGCGCTCACGCCGGTGCCTCGTCCTTGCTGTTTTTCGTATAGTTTAACAAAACTTTGCGCGGCCTCTCAGCCGGAACTGACAGATTGGCCATCGCAACTGGATATAATTACGATTTGGTATCCCTGCAGGACACACAATGAATCTCAAGAGCCTCGAAAACCAAGCCACTGGCTTCCGCGCCGATAAAGTCGCGTTCATCAACGCCTTGCGCTGGAACCAGGATGGCCTCATCCCGGTCATCGCCCAGCAATACGACTCTGGCGAAGTGCTCATGATGGCCTGGATGAACCGCGAAGCGCTGGACGAGACCCTCACCCGCCAACGCGTCTGTTACTGGTCGCGCTCGCGCAACAAGCTCTGGCGCAAAGGCGAGGAAAGCGGCCAGGTCCAACAACTGGTCGAGGCCCGCGCCGACTGCGACGGTGATACCTTGCTGATGATCGTCGACCAGACCGGTCCTGCCTGCCATACCGGCCGCGCCAACTGCTTTTTCTGGAAGTTCGACGGCAATGATGTCGAACTCGATCGTTCACCACTGATCGACCCACGCGAGTTGTACGGCGACAAGTAAACAGACGACGCAAACACGACCATCGAAACGACGAGGGGAAGCACCTGCTTCCCCTCGTCGTTTACGCCTGCTGTCTGACGTTACGAGAGCTTACGCCCCGTGGTTTTCCGCCAGATAGAACCAGGTGTCCAGTACCGAATCCGGGTTCAGCGAGACGCTGGTGATACCGATATCCATCAGCCACTTGGCCAGATCCGGGTGATCCGAAGGGCCTTGACCGCAAATACCGATGTATTTGCCCGCACGGTTGCAGGCATCGATGGCCATTTTGAGCAGGGCCTTCACCGCCGGGTCACGCTCATCGAACAAGTGCGAAACAATGCCAGAGTCGCGATCCAGACCCAGCGTCAACTGGGTCAGGTCGTTGGAACCGATAGAGAAACCATCGAAATGCTGCAGGAAGTCATCAGCCAGCAGCGCGTTGGTCGGCAGCTCGCACATCATGATGACACGCAAACCGTTTTCACCGCGCTTGAGACCGTTTTCTTCCAGCAGGCGCACCACTTGTTCCGCCTCGCCCACGGTGCGCACGAACGGCACCATGATCTCGACATTGGTCAGGCCCATTTCTTCACGGACCTTTTTTAACGCACGACATTCCAGCACAAAGCAATCGCGGAAGCTGTCCGACACATAGCGAGATGCGCCACGGAAGCCCAGCATGGGGTTCTCTTCTTCGGGTTCGTAGAGCTTGCCGCCGATCAGGTTGGCGTATTCGTTACTCTTGAAGTCAGACAGACGCACGATCACATGCTTGGGATAGAACGCCGCCGCCAGGGTGGAAATACCTTCCACCAGCTTTTCAATGTAGAACTCAATCGGGCCCGCATAACCGGAAATGCGGCGCTCGATGGATTGTTTTACATCCTTCGGCAGCGTCTCGAAATTGAGCAGCGCTTTCGGATGCACGCCAATCATTCGGTTGATGATGAACTCGAGACGGGCCAGGCCCACACCCTCGTTTGGCAGCGCCTGAAAGTCGAAGGCACGGTCGGGATTGCCAACGTTCATCATGATCTTGAAGGGCAATTTCGGCATCGATTCAATGGAATTGGTCTTCACGTTGAAATCGAGTTGGCCTTCGTACACCAGGCCGGTGTCGCCCTCGGCGCAGGAAACGGTAACCGCTTGCCCTTCGTTGATGATATCGGTCGCATCGCCGCAGCCCACCACCGCAGGAATCCCGAGTTCACGCGCGATGATCGCGGCGTGGCAGGTACGACCACCACGATTGGTCACGATGGCAGACGCACGCTTCATGATCGGTTCCCAATCCGGGTCGGTCATGTCGGTCACCAGTACGTCGCCGGGTTGCACCTTGTCCATTTCACGCAGGTTGTTGATGATCTTGGCCTTGCCGCTGCCGATCTTGTGACCGATGCTGCGGCCTTCCACCAGCACCTTGCCCTTTTCGTTCAGCAGGTAGCGTTCCATCGTGTTGGTCTGGCGGCTCCGCACGGTTTCGGGACGTGCCTGCACGATATAAAGTTTGCCGTCATCACCATCCTTCGCCCACTCGACGTCCACCGGGTGACCGTAGTGGTTCTCGATGATCACACACTGGCGGGCCAGTGATTCCACTTCCTCGTCAGAGATACAAAAGCGGGCACGCTCTTCTTTCTCGACTTCCACCGTAGAGACCAGCTTGCCGCCCTCTTTGGCATAGATCAT
>JBPOHS010000089.1:0-11531 GCA_052035295.1 Pseudomonadota bacterium | reverse complement strand
CCCTGTTCATCAGCTGTATCGAGGGTGGTTACATCAGTCGCGTTCTCGTCGAGGACGACCGCATCATCGGTTACCTGATCGTGTCAGTTGCCGTCGGTGAGTGTCATATCCTCAATGTTTGCAGTGCGCCGTTCGGGCGTCGGCGTGGCGTGGCCCGTTATCTGCTGACCCGTATTTTTGAAGAAGCGCAGGCGTTGGGGGCAGAGCAGGTGTTTCTTGAAGTGCGGCCCAGCAATGTCAACGCCATCGGCCTGTATGAAGCACTGGGCTTTGAGCAGGTGGGAAGGCGCAAGAATTATTACCCCGCAGCGCAGGGCAGGGAGGATGCGTTGTTGTACCGGTTGGAATTGGTTCCTGCGCCATGAGCGGGATGCGGATGCGAGCCGTGCGTGGCTTTGTCTTTCAGGGCGGCGCCTCGCGTTCCTGTGCTGCATGGCTTTCGGTATACTGCCAGGCTCCCTCCCCTGTATCAGGTAGATGCAGGATTCCCTTGAGAAGCAGGATTCGCTTGAGATGAGAGTGCTACAGGTATTGCCGGCATTGAACAGTGGTGGTGTCGAGCGAGGCACCGTGGATTTTGCACGTGAAATCGTCAGGCGTGGCCATGAATCGATTGTGGTGTCTTCCGGCGGGCGTATGGTCAAGGATCTGGAGCAGGAAGGCACCCGTCATATCACCCTGCCCGTGCACCGGAAGTCGCTGTCCTCCTTCAAGATGGTCGTGCCGATGCGCCAGTTGCTGGAAGACCTCAAGCCGGATGTCGTTCATGTGCGTTCCCGCATTCCAGCGTGGATCGTTTGGCTGGCGTGGCGAAAAATGCCCAGCAAGAGCCGGCCCCGCCTGGTCAGCACCTTTCACGGCCTGTATTCCGTGAGTTTCTACAGTGCCATCATGGCCCGTGCCGAACGTACCATTGCCATTTCCCGCACGGTTCACGAGTACATACTCAAGAACTACAGTATCGACCCCGCCAAGGTGACCTTGATACATCGCGGTGTCGACGACAGCACGTTCAATCCTGGTGCCCCTGATGTCGGTTGGTTACAGGCCTTACACAATGAGTATCCTGCGCTGGTGGGCAAGACCATCGTCCTGATGCCTGGTCGATTGTCACGCTGGAAAGGGCAGGAAGCCTTTCTCGACATGATGACCCGCATCGTGTCGGCGAGACCCGATTGTCATGGTGTGGTGGTAGGCGATGCCGATCCGGAGAAGGCCCATTACCGCGATGAGCTAAAGCAGAAGGCCATTGCCCTGGGGCTCGCCGACAAGGTGACCTTTGTTGGGCATCGATCAGATATTTTGCAGTTTTATCGTCTCGCCGATATCGTATGCCACATGTCTAGCAAGCCGGAGCCTTTTGGTCGTACCTTGACCGAGGCATTGGCGAGTGGCAGCAAGGTGATTGCGTTTGATCGTGGGGGCGCGACGGAATCATTGTCGGCCTGTTTTCCCGAAGGTCTTGTGCCCCCCGATGATATCGACGGATTCGCTGACCGGGTGCTGGCCTTGCTTGGACAACCCCGACAAATCGTGGTTCGCCCGGAATTTCTGCTCGAACACCAGGTCGAATCCACCCTGAATGTTTACCGACAGCTGCTGGCTTCGCCCCGATAGCAGCCATGCAACGGTAACCGATTTATAATCTTATCCCTTCAGGGGCTCTCGCCCGGTTGGAACAGGAAATCAGCATGAGAGTTCTTCACGTTGCGTACCAGCAACTGCGTCGTTATGGGCAAACCCGTGTCAGTTGGGCGCAAAAGCTCACGTTTGGCCTGATCAAGAACGATCACTATGTCCAGACGTTCAGCGACCGCGATGTCGCGGCGTTTGAAGCTCCTTTCGGAATTCGTGAACTGGGCATCAAAAAGGCCAATCAGCGCTTGCTGGAAACAGTTGACGCTGTTGAACCCGATTTGTTGATCGCTGGGCATTGCGACATGATCAGCAATGACACTCTCCAGGAAATCAAGCGTCGGCATCCCGCCCTGAAAATTGCGCATTGCAATAATGATCCTCTGTTCGTTCCCAGTAATGTTGATCGCATCAAATCGCGTGCGAGCGTCGTGGATGCCGTATTTGTATCGACTGGTCGGCGCGAACTGAAAATGTTCGAAGGCATTGGTGCCCGCGTATACCACATGCCCAATCCGGTCGATGCCTCGATTGAATGCCTGGATAACTCCCGTCGTACAGATTTGTCCATCGATCTGCTCTTCTGCAGCAATGCCACGCAATTCACCAAGCGTCTCGAAATGGTGAAGCGCCTGAAAGATGCCGTGGACCACGAAATGAATTTCAAGACGTTCGGCAGTTTCGGAGAGGCGCCAGTGTGGGGGCGTGACTATGATCGCGCGCTGGCACAAACCAAAATGGGGCTCAACTTCAATCGTCAGGAAGGCATGTACTGGTATTCTTCGGCGCGCATGGCGCAACTGGGCGGAAACGGTATTCTGCAGTTCACCCACAGCGGGCCGCGTTTTGATGAATTGCTGCCAGCGGAATCTGCCGTTTACTTCAATGATGAAGAGGATTTGCTGAGCAAGATTCGGGAATTTCATCACGATGATGCGAAACGCCAACACTGGGCGGCACGTGCGCGTGATTTTTTTCACAGTGAAATGAGCTCGCGCTTGTACGCCCAATACATTCTGGAGGCATCGCTGATGATGCCTTTCAGTCATGACTATGTGTGGGCGCGTGATATTCATCTCGATGGACGAATGAAATAATGCTGAGCCTGAAATCACTGGCGCCGTTCGCCCGGGGGGGGAACCGTTTGTGTTACATCCATCCCTTGCACGCGGATCGCTGTGTGAAAGTGCGGCGCCCGGATTTCTCGCTTGAGGAACGTCGGCGCAGAAAAGGGTTTCCGAAAAATCTACGCCCCTTGTCGAGTTTTGACGACAGCCTTGAAGAGTTGCACGTGATGCAAAGCATGGATCGCATGTTCGGTGACACGCTGTATCGTCATGTCAGTCGCTGTTATGGCTTTGAAAATACCGACATGGATAAAGGCCTGGTCTCTGACCTTATCTGCGATGCCGATGGTCGCATTTCACAGACGCTCAAAAAGCTGATCTGGGATGAAGGTGTGACGCCCGAGATTGAAAGGGCAGTGCAGCAGTTTGCCGATTTCTGGATCGGGCACGGGGTGCCGTCGCGCGATCTGTTGCTGCACAACATCGTTGCGCAGCGTAACGCGGAAGGGGGCATCGAGCGGCTGGTTGTCATCGATGGGCTTGGCAGTGCCAGCTTCGTCCCCATGCAATGGCAACCTTTTGCCATGCGGGTCGCTTCGGCAAAACGAAAAATCATCAACATGCAAGAGCGTATGCAGCAGTTGCTGAAACAGCGTGGTGCAGAAAAATTTCCCGGTTATCACGGCTTGCTGTTGCATGACGGCCAGCAAACGTTTTCTGAGAGGGCGGAGCGTCAATGATCAAGGTCGCTCAAGTACTGGCGGGCGCAGAGAAAGGCGGTGCAGAGAATTTCTTTGTGCGGCTGGTGAGTGGATTGCAAGAATCCGGAAAAACCCGACAACACGCTTTTATTCGTGCTCACGAACATCGCCTGCTGGCCTTGCGCAGTGCCGGCGTCGAGACGCAGGGCTTTCGGTTTGGCGGCCCCCTCAATGTGGTTGATAACTGGCGGTTTCGCCGGGCACTGAATGCTGCCGACCCCGATATTGTGATGACCTGGATGAATCGTGCCAGTCAGGCCACTCCACGTGGGCGTTACGTATTGGTGAATCGGCTCGGTCATTATTACAACCTCAAGTACTATCGTCATGCCGATTACTGGGTCGGGATATCCAAGGGTATCTGCGACCATATTGTGCGTGGTGGAATGCCTGCAGAAAAGGTATTCCACATTCCGAATTTTGCAGATGAAACTCCCGTTACACCTTTGTCGCGTACGAGCTTCGAAACGCCTGCAGGGGTACCGTTATTGGTCGCGGCCGGTCGTCTGCACGTCAACAAGGGATTCGATGTCTTGTTGCAGGCCATGCAGGGCATACCAGAGGCATGGCTGTGGTTGGCCGGTGCTGGCCCGGAAGAGCAAGCGCTCAAGTCCATGGCCCAACAACTTGGCGTGGCCGAGCGGATTCGTTTTCTGGGTTGGCGGAATGACGTTACTACCCTGATGAAGACCGGCGACATGTTTGTCTGTCCGTCCCGGCATGAAGGTCTGGGCTCCATTGTCATGGAATCCTGGGCACACGGTTGCCCGATTGTGGCAACCCATTCGCAGGGGCCGGGGGAGGTCATCGAAAATGGCGTGACCGGCATCGTGACGCCGCTCGACGAGGTTGCGCCATTGCGTGACGCCATCAGTCAATTGCTGAATGACGCCACCTTGCGTCAGCGACTGGCAAATGCCGCGTTGGCGCATTATCAGGCACATTACAGCAAGGCCGTGATTGTCAGCCAGTACGAACATCTGTACGCCGATCTGGCGGGAAAACGCAGCGGAAATTCCAGGAAAGGGTAGTTGATAGTGAACGTACCATGTTTTGTCATCACACTGAATCCTCAGTCAGAGCGTGCGCTCAACTTGTTGGCGAATCTTCGCCATGCAGGGATCAATGCAGAAATTTTCAACGGCGTTGATGGACGGCAGGGTATGCCCGCATTGCAGGGAGAGGAAATTCTTGCCCGCAATGAAACCTTGTGGCGTCATCAGTGCGAGATGACAGCCTCTGAAGTCGGTTGTTATTTGTCGCATTACCGTTTGATTCGCGCCGCCTATCAGCAGGGTTGTGCGCGTATTTGCATTTTTGAAGATGATGTTGAACTGGAGCCCGGATTTGCCCAGGTCTATCAGGAGTTGGTGACGCTGCCTGATGAATTCGAGATGATCCGATTGATGGCATTGAAGGTTCGCAAACGCAAGGTTGTTCGCACCTTTTCCGATGGCGTACATCAGTTGGTACGTCCGGAACGCGGCATGCTGGGAACGCAGGGGTATCTGATCAGTCGTCGCGGCATGGAAAAATTTCTTGCCCATGCCTGTCGCATTTTTGAAGCAATAGACAAGGTGTACGACCATTTCTACGAATACGACTTGCGCGTGTTTGGTATCGAGCCTCACATTATTCTTGAAATTGCTCAGCCATCCAGCGTGGTGAAATCCAATCGCGCGCGTGCAAGCGTGCCGCTGTGGGTCAAGCTGTTTCATCCCATCGGCAAGGGGTTGCGGAGCCAGCAGCGGCATCGTTATCTGCGTGCCCATAAAGACGAATTTTACCCGGCTGAAAAGCCTGGGCAGCGGCCTGGGCGGTCGGTACGATTGCGATAGAACCCATGAATTCCAAACGCTTGCAAGGCAATTTGCCCATGTTGATGTCGTTGCGTCAGTTGTCCCCGGGTATGCTTGTCAATCTTGCGGTGCTTACCTATATCTTTTCTGGCCTCATGCAGCCATGGGAGCCGGTGACACGCGCTGTATTCTTTTTATTGATGTGTCCAGCGGTTATCTGGGCCTTCGTGAAAAAGGAAATCAATCTTTCCAGCCACCGCTCATTTCTTTTGCCGCTGGCCGTGATGATGAGCTATCTCGCCGTGTCAGCACTCTTTCTGAGTGACGCGAGTCATGCCCAGGGGATCCGTCGGGTTCGCTGGAGTTTCGAAGTGCTCGTCTGGATCGCGGCGTTGCTTCACGCCATTCCACTGTGGATCAAGGACAAGGAGCGGTACGCATTCCTCTTCTGCGGGTTGACGCTGGTGTCGGCGGTGGTGGTCTTTTGGGGGTGGGGGCTGGAGACACACTTCAAGGGCCGGTTGCGTTGGACCAATGATTTTGATCACCCGACGCATGGCGCTTCCTTGCTGCTGGTGTACTGGTCCATTGGGCTGGTGTTGAGTTTGCTGGGCAATCTGCGCAGCATAGCCTTCGTGTCGGTTAGCGGCGTGGCGCTGGTGGCGGTGCTGGTCGTTCTTTTCCTGACGACCAGTCGTGGCCCCATGGCAGCGGCGTTACTGGCGTGTGTTGCGTATACGCTGGTTCTGGTCCGAACGGTCGGTGCGCGCAACAGCGCGGCATTGCTGGTCGCTTGCTTCCTGGCGTTGTTCCTGGCCGGCATGTTGGCATCTGAATCGTCGCGATGGGCATTGGACGTGATGCAAAAGCGCGAACTGGTGACAACGCGTTCTGACATGTGGTTTTCGATGCTGAAATACCACCCTGATTCCCACTGGTTTGGCGCGGGCAACGCGACGGCTTTTGCAGACACTCATATTGGCGGTTATTTGCTGGATAAATACGGCAGGGACTTTTCGCACGTCCATAATACTTTCCTGGACATCTATAACCGCAGCGGAGTGGTGGGGTTGGTGCTTTTTGCGTGGGTAGCGCACAGCTGTTTCTTTGGTTTTTTGTTCAGGCGGCAGCAGCAGGTAACGCGGCGAGTGCTGGTGATTGGCAGTTGCTTTCTGGCGGGGGCGATCTCCCTCCACATGGCAGAAGCTTTTCGGCTGGTGTCTGCCCCAAATCCCGACTGGCAGCTGCTTTGGTTGCCGTTGCTGTTTGTTTACAGCTGTTTTCGCAGTGCCAGGCAGAACGGCTTGGCCCGTGAGCCTGGCGTGCCCGCAATGTAGTCGCGGGTGGCTGCCATCGTTGTTGTCGTTTCGTGCCAATTGATGTTGACGTGTCAATTTATTCTGATTTGACTCATTCCGGCCATTTGAACAGGCTCCCCAATTTCTCGTCCCACCCGTCGGGGGTGAACGTATAGCCTCCCGCTCCCGGCGTGAATGTCAGCTCTCCCACATAGATCTTTTCCCGGAAACTATACAAATCCACACGCAGGTACCCAAAAGGCGCGGCCAGTCGTTTGGCTACGGCAATCATTTCCTCCAGCTTTTGCGGGCGCGGAATTTCCTGCAGGGGAATCGTCTGGTAACCCCGCCGCTGAAAGGGTGAAAGTTCCCAGTCCGCCGTTAGAATGACTTGTCTGATGTCCTCGAAGCGCCCCGACATGTACTGGATGAACACTTCCGGTTCCTGCCCGTTTCCCGGATTGAACACATTGAACTTGTAGTCTGGGGGGGATTTGTCGTCTTCCAGCAAGGCCTGTTCAAAAAGAATTCCCGGTTTGATCGCGTCGTAATGTTTTTCCTTGTGGCGCCCGGAAAAATCCTTTTTCAGCCAGCCATTTGCCAGCGACACAAGCTCGGCAATATTCTCTTTGGATTTGTCGCGAACCACACGCACTTGCCCGGCGCTGTGATTCGCCTTCATGACAAATTGCGCTGGCAGCGAATTGAATATGTCGGGAGTGACAAGGTCGCAAATCTGATAGGCAGGCACCAGATACTGCTCGCCGATGGTGGCGGCAATATGGGCTCTGACGGTGATTTTGTCCGCAAGGACGGAAAAGAGCGGTTTGGGGTAACGCATCCGGTGATAAATTTTTTCGGAAAACAGCCGTGGATTCTTGAAGTCGCAACGCCGCCCATGTTTTTTGAAATAACGACGGTGGTAACTGTAAGCCTCTTTCAGGCGGGCAAGAAAGCCTGACGCTTGGTGCATGTTGGTCTGTGTTCCTTTCAGCTCTCGATCGTCTTGTAGCTATCGACATGGGTACCGAACACGCCCATGAAAACACCTGCTGCCTTGCAGGCTTTCAGCCAGGCATGATTACGACGCAGACGCTGGCCTATCAGGCCATAAATTGCGCTCTTGGTGAGTTCCAGCAATCCTTTCACGACAGCCGCAGCGACAATGACAACACTGGATCGGCCCTTTTGCTGCTTGCGCCACGCTTCCGTAATGCCCGCCCGGTATTTCCGTTTGGAAAACCACTGCAGGTTGGCGCGGCTGAGGGGAACCGTTTCGTGCAGAAGGGCTTCGGTGCATTTCTTGATGACAACGCCGCGTTTCACCGCCTCTACGAAGAAAATGGTGTCAGTGCCGCCAGCCAACGGATTGCTTTCATCGAAGCGCAGCCCCAGGCTTTTCAGCACGCTGACCGGAATCAGCACGTTATTGGTGGCGCAAGATTTGAGTATTTGTCCGGTGGTGTGTTTTGCACCATTGAACAGGCCGCGAATATCCTCAGGAAGCCCGGGAGGCAATTCTGACTGGACGCTGCCTGACACGACGATCCCACCGCCTTGTTGTATTCCGTAATTGACCAGCGTTGTTAGCCAATGTGATGGAACCCATTCATCATCATCAATGAAAATCAGGTAGTCGCTGCCCAGTGTAAGTGTTTCGTCGATCGCACGATTGCGCGCGCAAGGAATACCTCGACGGGGTTCGCAATGATATTTCAGGGTCAACGGGAAGTTGGCTGCCATCGCGGTCACGACGCTCTCGGCTGCGCCATTGGCATCGTTATCGATGATGGTGACCGTTATCTGAAATTCCGCCGGTACCTCGGAGCGAGCGATGCTTTCCAGGCATGCCTTCAGCAAATCGTTACGCTTGCAGGTACAAATACAGAGGTTAATCTGGGGCATGATGGCACGCTTACCGTGAATAACTGGGGCGGTGAGGCGCTGCATGCAGTGCAGCGCGCCTGTGGGAACGAAATCTGTTCGTGTGTTGGAAGCCAATAGTGTACATCATTCCCGGTCAAAACCCTTCCAATACGATCTTGCCAATAGTGCTGCCGCTTTCGATCTGGCGATGCGCTTCCCGCAGGTTGTCAGCGCATATGTGCCCCAGGTGGGTCGTCATGGTCGATACCAGACGTGACTGGTCCACGAGTTCACTCAGGTGAGTGAGAATGTGGTGCTGGTGAACCATGTCCGGGGTGTTGAAAAACGGTCGCGTGAACATGAATTCCCAGTGCAGCGACAGGCTCTTGCGTTTCATTGCCAGCACATCGAGTGGCGTGGCGGGGTCGTCAATGAGGCCCAGTTTTCCCTGGGGAGCCAGCAGGTCAACCAGCGCACCATAATGCAGGTGCGTGTGTGTAAGGCTGGCGGCGTGGGTGATGTCTGTGTAGCCGAGCGCCTCGATTTGCGCACGAAGAGGCTGAGTATGGTCAATGACGTGTTCGACGCCCAATCGCTCCAGCCAGGCACGACTTTCCGGCCGGGACGCGGTGGCAAACAACGTGGCGCGCGGCAACAGGGTCTTGATCAGTTGAACCATGGCGGATCCAACACCGCCTGCGGCGCCGGTGACCAGGAGGCGAAGGTCGGATCGCATCGTTCCTGGCTCCAGGCCAAAGCGGTCAAAGAGAAGTTCCCAGGCCGTCATGGCAGTCAGGGGAAGTGCTGCGGCTTCCGCGAAACCTAGCGTGACGGGCTTTCTGCCGACAATGCGCTCATCTACACACTGGAATTCACTGTTGGAACCGTTGCGGGGAATCGAGCCGCAATACCAGACTTCGTCGCCCGGCTTGAACAAGGTCACCGCATCACCCACGGCTTTGACAATGCCGGTCGCATCAAAGCCCAGTACCTTGAAGACATCGCTGTCATTGCTCGGGTTGCGGCGCAGCTTGGTATCGACAGGGTTGACCGATACGGCTTTTACCTCCACCAACAGATCGTGACCGTGTACCGTGGGGACCGGCAGATCAATATCGACCAGGGCCTCCGGGTGGTTAATGGCTAGCGCGCGCTGATAGCCGACAGCTTTCATGCTGGATTCCTCTCATACCAGGATCGTCATACAGGATCGTCATACAGGATCTTCTGCGGGATGTGGTGATCGTCAAATCGGGTCCACGGGGTTGCGCTGCTCTGCGGGGTGTGTCTGGACCCGATAGATGCGCAGGCCTTTTTCCCTGGATGCGATGGACGTTACCAGAAAATTCTCGCCGAGACGATCCAGCAGCGCCTGCTGTCGTGCTTTCGAGTTGTCGCCTGCCGAAGCATCGCTGCAGTAAATCGCCTCACCTGCCTGGCGCACGGTTTCCTGCCAGCGGGAATCCTGCAGCAATACGTGTTGCGATCCGACGATCGTGGTTTGTTCCGGCTTGAGCAGCATGAACACCGCCGGCCACTCACCAGCCTCGTTGAAATCGGCGATGACGACAGGCGCGGAAGCCAGAGCCTCTGACGGGGGCGCGTGATGACGCACGGGCTTCTTTAAAAGGAGGAGTGCAGGTAACAATACCAACAGGATTACTGCCATCTGGTATGTGCGCCGCTGCCAGAAGGCGTGCAGCATTACCGCAAACACCATGCTCAAAAATGGCCAGACGGAGGCAAGATAGCGTTCGCCCATGGCATGTTTCGGGGAAATGAAACTGAGATAAACGCCGACAACGCACGCCAGGTTCACCATTAGCAGCACCCCTATCCGGGAATGGATATCGCGCAGCCAAGAAACCCGCTTCGCGCTCAGGATGATCCATGCAAGCACACCCGGAATACAGTATTTGAGCAATTCCTCCGCTACATTGTTCAGTCGGAACAGCCAGGCTTGCAAGTTGCGGGTATCGCTCCAGCTGCGCACTTCGCTGCTTTGTTCCAGCAGTGCCGGGTAAAACGCCAGAGCGGCGGCGAGTGCGATCACGGTGACCGCAGCGAACGCGGCAATTCGTGAGGGTGTGTGACGACATTCGATGGCGATCAACAGCGATAGCGCCGCGATATGGTAGAGAAACTGGTAATTGGTCAGGAAGCCGAGTGCGAGCGTTATTCCGTACAGCAGCAAGAACGGGAATTGGAACTTTTTGTGATCAAGCATCCACAGCAGGTAAATCGTGCTGATCAGTACCATTAGGGTGAGCGCTTCATAGTGGCGGGCAACAATGGCCGTCTCTATCGTGGCAACGCTCCAGCTCCAGATCATGACCGTGATCAGCGCCTTGGTATCGTGTCTCAGCAAGCGGCGCGCAAGCAGGAACAGCACGCATGCGTTGACGACATAAATCAGCGAATTTGCCAACCAGCCGGTGGTGGTGCCTATCTGTTCAATCAGGCTCGTCACGGCATGCAGCCAGTAAAAATACAGAGGGGGGTGAATATCCTCGCGCTGGAGGGCTTCCGTTATTCGGGTAAGTTGTTCTGGCAGCGTCAATCCTGGCTGCATGGTGAAGTAGTCTTGCCATTGCGCGGCCGGCATGATGACTACGCGATCAGTGTTTTCATGCTTGAAATCGACAAATCGGTCAAGATTGCCTGCTGCCGCGAGATAGCTTAATTGATCGTCATGCTCCAGGCGTTCAAATTGGGTTGCCTTGATACTTCTGAAACCGAAGCCGGTAACAATGATGAGCAGCAGTAGTAGCAGCGTGTGACGCGAAGATGTGAACATTGGCACCAGAATATGTGAGCAGGGTTGTCCGGAAGGCGCTTATGTTAACGCACCCGCCAGCACCTCCTCCAACATATCCTCAAGCGCCTGTCTCACATACGCCAGGCTCTGCTGGTTGATGGCGAAAAAACCATCGATAATTTCCGTCCCCTGTGCAAACAAGTCGTCGGCCAGCGACGGCGCCATCCGCCCCTTCTGCAGGACCTCGCCCGAAATCCGGTGAATCCACTGCGTAAACACCACCTCATTGAGCTGCGTGTCGAGCAGCCCCGGAATCAGACGCAACACTTTCACCGGCCGCTGGGCCG
>JBPOHS010000189.1:0-18831 GCA_052035295.1 Pseudomonadota bacterium | reverse complement strand
GGTCTGAAGCCGTTGGCACGTATTGCCGAAATGACGGTGTGCGGCTCGGATCCGACCATGGTGCTTGAAGGGCCGATTCCTGCGACGCAAAAACTCCTTAAAAAAGCCGGCATTTCCATTGAGGATGTCTGTGTGTACGAAGTCAATGAAGCGTTTGGCTCAGTACCGCTGGCGTGGGCAAAAGCGTTGGGCGCGGATGTCGAAAAGCTCAACGTCAACGGTGGCGCACAAGCCCTGGGGCATCCGCTCGGGGCGACGGGCGCCAAGCTGATGGCAACGCTGGTGTACGAGCTGCGCCGTCGGGGTGGGCGTTATGGGATCCTGGCGATTTGCGAAGGGTTGGGTACTGCCAACGCTACGTTGATCGAGAACCTTGACGCCAAAGCCTGACAGTCATTCCGTGCACCGCTATAGCGCGAGCGACTGTCGCATTGACGCTTGAGTGCGCCGGTATTGATCCGGGACACGTTTTCGCGACGTGTCCCTTTTATTTTTTCTTTATTTGATGGTCGACTGCGCACATAATCCGAGTGATCGTTCATTGCAAGGAGAACTCCATGACGGCTGTCGACACAAGCAACGGCGCCAACGGCAAAGCCGTTGAGCAAACCCGCAAACTGATCGCGCGCATTGAAGCGCAAATCGACAAGGCTCAACAGCAAGTGCAAAAGGCTCGCGGGCGTCTGCGCGATGCCCAGGAAAAATGGCGTGCCAAGGCGAATGCCGCCGCGCACTCTGCCATCGAGCAGGCCCAGGAAGCGCTGGAGCAGGCACTGGATCTCCTCAATGACCGCCGCAAACAGCTGGTTGATGCCACGCATCAGCTGCACCTTGAGCAGGTCAAGGGTCGCATCATTGAAGCGGAAAATTCTGTTAAGCAGCAGGTTCAGGAACTGGAAGCACAGTTGCGCGATCGTCTCGAGCAAGAACTCGAAGATGCTGTTGAGCTCGCCAAATCCCAGTTGCAAAAAGCCCTGGACGGAAAATACGGTAAATTGCTTCAGGATGCATCGCATCGTGTCGAAGGAAAGGTCAGAGGCGCCCTCGACAAATTCGAATCCAAAGGCAAGCCACCGGTAAAAGCGGCAGCCCGCAAGTCCGCATCGAAAGCCGTTGCCAAAAAACCGGCCGCGAAAAAACCGGCAGCCAAAGCGGCCAAGCCAGTAGCAGAAAAGCCCGCCAAGCCCGCCGTCAAGAAGGCTGCGCCAGCAAAAGCCGCACCAGCAAAATCCGCCAAACCCAAGGCTGACAAGCCTGTTGCCAAAAAAGCCGCTACCAAAAAGACCACTGAATCTGCAGGGAAAAAGCCGAAATCCTGAGCGGGTGACAGCGCCTCGCGTGAGGGTGGGCTAGACTGATATGTTCTGATACAGTCTGCTTTCCCATAACGCGAGGTGAGGTGTCGACATGCAGTTGGAAAGAACCTTGGCAACAATGCAACCCATTGAAAAGGTTTTCGACTATATGTCGCACTTCCATCGTGTGGTGGAATGGGATGCCTCTGTCGCACATGCCGAAAAGCTGTCAGCTGGGATAGTCACTCTGGGCACGCGCTTTGCTGTTGATGTCCGCCTGATGGGAAGCACTTCCCGTTTCATCTACACCATCACCAAAATCGAAGAACCCACCTACATCGAGTTGACGGGAGTCGGAGAGCAGTGCACTGCCACCGACCGCATTACGCTCGCGCGCGATCCGGCCGGCGTGACACAGATGCACTATTCGGTGACGCTCGAATTCTCGCCATCGATGCAGCGCTACACCCGCCTCATGACACCGTTCATCAACCGCAATATCGATTCTGCGCTGGCCGGGTTAAAGCGTACCCTGAATGATGAGCCGCAACCCCTGCGTAAATACCCGGGCTGGCTGGACAAATCCATCCTGCCGGGAGCCCTTCAGTTCACCCGTTATGGTTACCTGTGGTCGAAGAAACACTGGAAGGGCGTTGCATCGGATCTTTCCGGCAAAACGGTGGTGGTGACCGGCGCTTCGTCCGGGCTGGGGCGCGCTGCGACTTTTGAACTGGCCGAGCGCGGGGCAACCGTTATCGCGGTGGTGCGCGACGAAGCCAAGGCCCTCGAACTGGTGGAAGCGGTCAGCAAGCATTGTGCTAATCCACCCCGTATCGAACTCTGCGATTTGTCATCGATTCGTGCCACCCAGCTTCTGGCGCAAAAGCTGCTGGAAGACGGGCAACGGATCGATGCGTTGATCAATAATGCCGGCGCACTGTTCAATGAGCGTCAGGTAACGCCCGAGAATCTGGAAAAGTCTTTCGCGTTGTTATTGCTGAGCCCGTTCATATTCACTGAAACCCTGTTGCCACTGCTGGTGGCCAGCAAGGGGCGAGTGGTCAATGTGGCATCGGGGGGCATGTACACACAGGCGGTTCATCTTGACGATCTGAACTATGAGCACGAGCGTTATGATGGCGCCAAGGCCTATGCGCGTGCCAAGCGCGGTCTTGTCGACATGACCCGGGTTTGGGCCGAAAAGTACGGTGAGCGTGGCGTGTTTTTCCATTCCATGCACCCGGGCTGGGCTGACACCATCGGTGTGGTGAAATCCTTGCCAGGCTTTCACAAGTTGATGCGTCCATTGTTGCGCAGCCCGGAACAGGGTGCCGACACGATGGTATGGCTCGCCGTGGCCGACGAAGCGACCCAATGTAACGGGGAATTCTGGCTGGATCGTCGCGTGCACACCACATCGGTATGGCCGGGCACTGAATCGTCACCGGCCACGCGGGAAAAACTGTACGGACTGCTGCTGGATTTTCTGGCGGACTTCAGTCAGGGCAACGTAAGGGTCAAAAAGCGGGCCTGATCAGTCGCCGCTTTCGTCTCCCACCTTGAGAATCAACAGGGCATTGGTGCCGCCGTGCTCACCCATGACGGCGCCTTTGGTCATGATGATCACATCACCGTTCTTCAGCCGTTGTTTCGTTTTGAGCAACGCGATCGCTGCGTCTTTCACTGAGCCTTGTGGCATCTGGGAATAGTCGAAGTAATGCGCCTCGACGCCACGATAAAGGGACGCGCGCCGCTGGGTCGCGACGTTACGCGAGAGGGCATAAATCGGCAGACCGGAACGAACACGCGACATCAACAAGGGCGTGTTGCCGGATTCGGTCAGACAGACGATGGCTTTGACATCCGGAAAATGGTTGGCGGTGTACATGGTGGCCATCGCCACGGCTTCGTCAGTTCGTGAGAACACCTCATCCATGCGATGACGGGAGGTGCGGGTGATCGGGTGCGTTTCCGCGCCGACGCAAACGCGCGACATCGCATTGATGACCTCGGCCGGGAAATCGCCGGATGCGGTTTCGGCCGAGAGCATGACTGCGTCGGTGCCATCGAGCACAGCGTTGGCGACGTCGAAGACTTCGGCGCGAGTCGGCACAGCGCTGTGTATCATCGATTCCATCATTTGCGTGGCCACGATGGCAATCTTGTTCAGTTGCCGTGCGCGCTTGATGATCATCTTCTGTACGCCGATCAGGGCCGCATCACCAATTTCAACGCCGAGATCGCCACGCGCCACCATGACACCGTCGGAGGCCTTGATCAGGGAGTCGAGCGTAGTGGGTTCGGTGACCGTTTCCGCGCGTTCGAGTTTGGCAATGATGCCCGCATGGCTGTTGGATTCGGCCAACAGACGGCGCGCGTCATGAAGATCCTGTTCGGTTTTGGGAAAGGAGACGGCGACATAGTCGGCTTCGATCAGTGCGACGGTCTTGATGTCGCCCTTGTCCTTTTCGGTCAGACAGGGCGCAGACAGGCCACCCCCTTGACGGTTGATTCCCTTGTTGTTGCTGAGCGTGCCACCGAGGCGCACCGTCGTATAGATGCGCGGCCCTTCAATGCGATCGACGGTCAGCTCGATGCGGCCATCATCCAGCAGCAGGATGTCGCCAGCACGACAGTCGTTGGGCAGGTTTTCGTAGTCGATACCTACACTGTGCTCGTTACCGCTGGTTTTTTCCTGCAGGGCATCAAGCACGAAGGGGCGGCCTTCGACCAGTTCCACGGCATTGTTCACGAATCGGCCGACCCGTATTTTCGGGCCTTGCAAATCGGCGAGAATCGCGACATTCAGATCGTGTTTGCGAGCGATTTCCCGCACGGCATTGGCGCGGCGAATGTGGTCTTCAGCCTTGCCATGCGAGAAGTTCAATCGCACCACATTGACGCCGCCGGTCAGGACGGCTTCAAGCATGCCCGGTTTGTCGGTGGCGGGGCCGAGGGTGGCGACGATTTTTGTTCTGCGCATGGCGTTGCCTTTTCAAAGTGATCAGTAAAGGCAAGTTTAACCGATCAGAACAGACCTTGCTGCTTCATGTAGCGACAAATGTCGAGCATACGCAGTGAGAAGCCCCATTCGTTGTCGTACCAGGCCATGACCTTGACCAGGTTTTCCTGTACCCGGGTTTGCGTGCTGTCGAAAATGCAGCTGGCCGGGTGGTGATTGAAGTCGATGGACACCAGAGGCAGCTCGTTATAAACCAGCACCCCGAGCGTATCGGCAACCGCTGCGGCCTTGACCGCTGCGTTGATTTCTTCCTTGGTGGTGTTGCGCGAGGATTCGAACACCAGATCCACCAGGGAAACGTTGGTAGTGGGGACACGTACCGCCAACCCTTCAAGGCGGCCGTTCAGTTCCGGCAGTACCAGGCCCACTGCCGCCGCCGCGCCCGTCTTGGTTGGAATCATCGACAGATGCGCGGAACGCGCGCGGCGCAGATCGCTGTGATAGGTATCAATCAAGACCTGATCGTTGGTGAACGAATGTACGGTGGTCATCATGCCATGCAGGATGCCGACACTTTCGTGCATGACCTTGGCCAGCGGGGCCAGGCAGTTGGTGGTACAGGACGCATTGGAAAGCAGCTTGTGCTGCGCGGTCAGTGACGTGTGGTTGACGCCATACACCACCGTTGCGTCGACATCGGTGCCTGGCGCTGAAATGAATACCTTCTTGGCACCCGCGTCAAAGTGAACCTGGGCTTTTTCCTTGCTGGTGAATTTGCCAGTGCATTCCAGAACCACATCGATACCGAGGTCTTTCCATGGGAGGTTGGCTGGATTTTTCTCGGCGAAAGTCTGTACCCGTTCACCATTGACAATGATGGCGTTATCGTCGACTTCGACCGTGCCGCTAAAGGTGCCGTGCACCGAATCGAAACGCGTCAGGTGCGCGTTGATCTTGGCATCCCCCAGGTCGTTGATGGCAACGATCTGGATGTCATTGCGATAACCGTTTTCATACACGGCGCGCAGGATATTGCGTCCGATCCGTCCGTAGCCATTGATTGCGACGCGAAGACTCATGGGGTTTCCTCGAGGTTGGTATAGAAGGTCTTTCTGCCGTTGTTTGTCGGTGCAGATGGCGGCAGGCTATCATTGCTTCATGACAATAGATCAAGAATAGCGTTCCCTTGCTTTATTGCACTTGATACGCATCAACGGCGCTTCCTGCCCATCTATTACTGTCTACCCTACCTCTGTTGTCTCGGGAGTTGTTTTGGCCATTTTTCTGAAGCTTGCCTGGTATTTCAAAAAGGAATGGCGACGTTATCTCGCGTCCATCCTGATGTTGGCCATCATCGCTGGCCTCACCATGGTGCCCGCCTGGTTGGTGGGGCGTTTTGTTGACAGTATTGTTGGCAAGACCTTGACGTCGGCGTTATTGGTGCAATTCGTATTGACGCTGCTGGGCACCACGACCGTGGTGTATATCCTCCGTTATTGCTGGCGTGCCTTGCTTTACGGCGCGTCTTACCAATTGGCCGCTATTTTGCGCCAACGGCTTTACGCAAAATTCATGGCGCTCGACCCCTGGTTTTTTCAGCGTTTTGGCACGGGGGATCTCATGGCACGTGCCACCAATGATGTTGCTGCCGTCGAACTGACGGCGGGCGAGGGCGTATTGTCTCTGGTGGATGGCATGATTACCGGGGCCATCGTGCTGGGTGTGTTGTTCTGGTTCAACTGGAAACTGGCGCTGATCGGCTTGCTTCCCTGGCCCATCATGTCTTATTTCATGTGGCAGTTCGGTGAACAGCTGCATGCCGCGTTTGGTGACGCCCAGCGTCATTTCAGCAAGCTCAATGACCAGGTGCATTACGGTTTGACCGGGGTTCGGGTGATTCGGGCATTGGGTCTCGAACAATACGAACAGCAGCAATTCGAAACCGTCGCGACGCATACCAATCTGGCCAATGCGGCCGTCGCCAGAGTCGATGCGAAATATGATCCAACCATTTATCTCACCATCGGCACGTCGTTTTTGTTGTGCGTGGGCGGAGGTGCCTGGTTTGTGCGTCAGGGCAGCATGACCCTGGGGGAAATGACGACCTTTACCATGTACATGGGGCATTTGATCTGGCCCATGTTCGCTTACGGCTGGATGCTCAACATTGTTGAACGTGGCTCAGCAGCTTATCAGCGCATCGAGGAAATTCTCGCGGCCAGCCCCACGCATGCACCCGGTCGCTCACGTACGCTCGATGCCCGCCAGGCGATCACGGTACAGATCGACACCTTCACCTATCCCGGGGCGGAGCAGCCGACACTGAAGGACGTGCATGTCCTGCTGCCGGCGGCCCATACCCTGGGCGTTGTCGGTCGCACCGGCGCCGGCAAGAGTACGCTCGTGTATTTGATGGCCGGCGTGTACCCGGTGCAGGCCGGCAGCATTGGCTGGGGCAAGGTCGATATCGCAACGTTGGCACCTGACGTCCTGCGACAGGCGTTGGCCGTGGTGCCGCAGGAACCTTTCCTGTTTTCGGCGAGCATCGCGGACAATATCGCCCTCGGTCGCCCCGATGCCAGCATGCTTGCCATCGAGGAAGCCGCCCGCATTGCCTGCGTGCACGAGGATATCCTGCGTTTCGAAAACGGTTACCAGACGATGGTGGGCGAACGTGGCGTGACGCTTTCGGGCGGGCAGAAACAGCGTATTTCGATTGCCCGGGCCGTATTGCTGGCGCCGGATTTCCTCATACTCGACGATGCCTTGTCAGCGGTGGACGCAGCGACGGAACACAAGATACTGGAAGCCTTCAAGACATTGCGTCAAGGCAAGACCACGATGATCGTGTCGCACCGGATGTCGGCGGTGGAACACGCCGACAACATCCTCGTGCTCGATAACGGTGGGACTGTTGCGCAGGGCAGTCATACACAACTGATGGAGCAATCCGGGTGGTACGCGCAGATGGTCCGTTATCAACAATGGGAAGCAGCGCTGGAGGCGACGGGCCATGAATGATGTCGTCCGACAGACCACAGCCGAGCCGTTATCCGCAGGGAAAAAGCCCTTGTGGCGTTTGCTTGGGCTCGCCCGCAACGAAGGGCGTACCCTGAAATGGGCGCTGGTGTTGCTGCTGATTGGTACCGTGGCCGATGTCAGCGGCCCCTTGCTGATTCGTCAGTACATCGATGCGCATGTGGTCAAAGGTGAATTCTGGAATCCTGCCGTCCTGGTACTGCTGATTGCTTACCTTGCGCTCATGGTGTTGGCTGCCACGTGCAACTACCAGCAAGCCCTGCGTTTGAACGGTGTGGCAATGAACGTCATCCGGGAATTGCGCGAACGTGTCTATGCCAAGGCGTTGCGGCTTTCTACGCGGTATTTCGATGACACGCCGACCGGTACCATGGTGTCGCGCATTACCAACGACACCGAATTCGTGAAGGAATTATTCGTCAACGTGGTTGGCAGTTATGTGCAGAACACCTTTCGCGTCATTGGCGTGTTCGTGGCGATGGCTTTCCTTGATGTCGGCATCATGCTGGTGTGTGCCTGTTTCATTCCGGTCGTCGTGTTGGTGATGGTTGCGTATCGCCGCTTGAGTACCCCGATTTACCAGAAGGCGAGGGCGCTGCTTTCCGACCTGAACGGCAGCCTGTCGGAATCCGTGCAGGGCGTGCGCGTAATACAACTGTTTGGTCAGGAACAGCGATTTTTTGGCGCCTTCACCAAACTGACCGACGCGTATTTCCGCGCCCGGCACAACAACCTCAAACTCGATGCCGCGTTGTTGCGCCCCTTGGTGGATTTTATCCATAGCGCTGCACTGGCCGGTCTGGTGTTTTATTTTGGCCAACGTGCGCTGTCGGAAAGTGTCGAGGTTGGCGTGATTTACGCCTTCATTAATTATCTCAGCCGGTTTATCGAGCCGATCAACGAAATGACCCAGCGCTTGAGTGTGTTGCAACAGGCCAGCGTGGCCGGTGAACGCGTATTCGCGCTGCTCGATTCACCCGATGCGCGGGAATTCAGTGGCGAGGTGTCACCGTCTGGCAACGATATCGACTTCCGCGATGTTTCTTTCCGTTATAACGATGACGGTGCGATGGTGATTCGAAACGTATCGCTGACCATCCAGGAAGGAAAGTTCATAGGCATTGTCGGTCATACGGGGAGCGGCAAAAGCACCCTGATGTCCTTGTTGTTGCGCTTCTACACCCCACAGCGGGGCGAGATTCGTTGGGGCGATCAGGCGCTTTCCGAGGTCAATCTGGCTCAGCTGCGACAACGACTGGCATTGGTGCCGCAAGACGCGTTTCTATTCCCGGGCAGCGTCCTGGATAACATCCATATTGGGTGGCAAGTGGATCGCCAGTCAGTAGAACAATTGCTACACGACTACGGGCTATGGCCGGCATTCCAGCGCTTGCCGCAAGGGCTGGACACCGAGTTGTCGGAGCGTGGCGGTAATATTTCGGCGGGGCAGCGTCAACTGGTGGCGCTGGTGCGCGCACTGATCCGTCAGCCAGCGGTATTGGTGCTCGATGAAGCCACCGCCTCGGTCGATAGCGAGACCGAACATCTGGTGCAGCAGGCCTTGTTCTCACTGCGAGGCAAGATGACGGTGATTGCGATTGCCCACCGCATTTCTACCATTGTGGATGCAGATACCATCGTAGTGATGCATCATGGCGAGATCGTGGAGCGGGGCGATCACCAACATTTGTTGGCGCAAAAAGGTACGTATTACACACTCCACCAGATGCAGAGCCAGCGTCTGCTGGTGTCGTGAACCAAGGGAGCTTATGTCAGTCATCGAGCTGATTGATACCCATTGCCATCTCGATGATGCGCTCTTGCATCACGATCTGGAAGTGCGCCTGGCCAGGGCCCGCACCGACGGCGTCACCACGTTTCTCGTGCCGGCGGTCTGCCGCGACCAATGGTCGCTGCAAGCCGATGTTGTCGCCCGGCACCCAGGCGTCTTTGGCGCTTACGGAATGCATCCGTGCTACATTGAACGCCACGAAACTTCTCATGTCGATACCCTGGAACGCGCGCTGCACGACTATCACGCCATCGCGGTGGGTGAAATCGGCCTCGACTTTTTCATCACCCCTCACGATGAACAGGCGCAAATCCAGCTACTGGACGCACAACTCGCCGTCGCCAAAAACCTTGACCTGCCCGTCATTCTGCACGCCCGCAAGAGTCACGACCTGCTGCTCAAAAGCCTGCGCCGGGCACAAGTCAGGGGCGGCATCGTGCATGCCTTCTCGGGCAGCCTGCAGCAGGCGCAGTATTTCGTGGACCTGGGGTTTCTGATCGGTTTCGGAGGCGGTGTCACCTACGACCGGGCCAACAAGTTGCACACAATTCTCAGCGCGTTGTCACTTGATGCCATTGCGCTGGAAACCGATGCGCCTGATATTCCCCCTTGTTTTGCTCGCGACGTGCCCAATACACCGGAACACCTGCGTCGCATCGCCGAGATCGTCGCCACCCGCAAGGGCGTCCCCCTTGCCGAACTCGCCGCCACCACGACCCGACGCGTCAGGGAAGTGTTCCGGTTGCCCGTTTGACCTGTGTGGCGCGCTTTCTTATGATGCGGCGCCACAGGTTCCGTTAATAGTGTTGAGGTGTTGCATGACCAGGACAGTGACAGGCACATTGCCCGAATCCGCTGAAAGCGTTATCCGCAAGCTCGAAAAAGCGGCGTTGCGTTATGACGTCGAATTCAAGGGCGATGTCAGCAAGGGATATGCCCGGGGCAAGGGCTTTCACGTGGATTACATCATTGTCGGCGAACGCTGCACACTGACGGTCACCAAGAAACCCATGCTGGTCCCCTGGAGTGTCGTCGAAAGAGCACTTGCCAAGATATTCTGACAAAAACAGAGGGGACACCACATGAAAACGGTAACGACTGACCAGATCACATCATTCATCGGCAAGGAAATGGGCGCGTCCGAATGGTTCGCCATCAACCAGGCCCGCATCAACGCCTTCGCAGACGCCACGCTCGACCACCAGTTCATTCACGTGGATCCGGACAAGGCCAAATTCACCCCGTTCGGTACCACCATTGCGCACGGCTTTCTGAGCCTGTCCTTGTTGCCGTTCTTTCAAGCGTCGATGCAGGATTTGATTGTGCCCGTCGGCCTGAAAATGGGCATGAACTATGGATTCGACAAAATTCGTTTTCTGGCGCCGGTGAAGGTCAATTCCCGTGTACGGGGCGTTGCCAAGCTGAAGGACGCGGTGGAGAAGAGCCCGGGTCAGTGGTTGTTCACGCTGGAGTTTGCCGTGGAAATCGAGGGCGAAGCGAAGCCGGCGCTGATTTCCGACTGGCTGTTGATGTATTTCGTTTAAACCATAGCGTGCGCAGGCAATTAACCATGGGCAGGCAACTAACCATGGTTGCCTGCCAATCAGAACAGCATCGCGGTCTGGCCATTGGGGAGTTTCACTACCAACCCACCCTCGGCCCATTCCACATCGCCATAAGGCTTGCCGTTATACTTCATACGGCCCACCATCTCTCCCTCGGCCGCCGCCAGATTCAGACTGATACTCACAGCACCGCCGTTATTAATTGATAACGTATTATTCTCGATGCGTGTCACAGCATTGATCGTATTTCCCGGCCACTGCATGCGGATTGAATCGCCGCTGTCAGAACGCGCCAGTGACACTGTGATATTGCGGCCGTCATCCGGGTGGACCAGATTCACCGCCATCAGTGATCCCACCGATTCCTGTTGCGTCAGCGACAGATTCAAATCCATCGCCTGGCCCACGCTGTCAGTGTAAACCCCGTCAAGGCGCGTACTGGCACTGGGGTTGTCTTCGTCGACGAGATCAATATTGGTCGTTGCTGTTCCCCGGAAGCGGCTGACCTGATCGGCTTTGAGATCAAGCTGCGCAGTGAATGTACTATCAATCGTGTTGGGATTGTTGAGGCTGGAGAAATGGATCAGATCGTCAAAATGGTAATTGATCGTGCCATCCGGCACCTCCAGGGAAAAAGCAGCACTGTCGATGTCGGCGGTCCAATCCATGCTGACCTGGTTGTCATTTGCCGTGGTACCCCGCATCAGCTGCATGTCTACCCGGGTCTCGTCACTTTCGCCCTCGACAGAAGCAACGCCATCCATCAGGGCCAGCTCTGCCCACATCCCGTTGCCGGCCGGAAGGCGCAGTGCATTCAGGTATTCGCACAGTGTCTTGCCACCAATATTGAGACTGGAAAAGGTCAGCGCGCAAATCTCGTCGAGCGTCTTGTTCGCCACGATGCTGCGGCATAAATAAGCCGTGAAATAGTTCGAAATGGAGTTGCACGAGGCCTCAAGCGCTATCTTCGGAACTGCCACGAATGCGGCCAGGCGACTGCCTTCGGTCATGGCGCTGGTGTTCAGCGACAGTTCTTCTGATGCATCCATCAATGGCGAGAAGCCAGGCAGAGGTGCCTCAACGGAAGTGACATTCAACGTGCCCTTCAGACCGTGTATGTTGGCAATCAGGCTCTTGGCCGCTTCCAGCTCGTTGGAGGAAATGTCGGCATCGGGGGCAGCGCTGGTGGTGTCGTTGTCGGCAAGGTCGGCGGTATTCTTCAGCGCGCTGAAGGCAGACACCAGCAACGTATCGTTCAGGTGCGTGGCAAGTTGCAGGGCCTTGTCCGCCCAGGCGGAAAGCGATATCGGGTAGGTGTCGCTGGAGCGTTGCGGCAACTGACCCTCAAGGGTCTGAAACTGTTGCGAGAGCGTTTCCAGTAAAGTGACGAAATCCCCCTCGTTAGCCAGCGCGGCGAACGCGCCCAGCACCAGCGCGTATTTGCGCTGTTTTGCCGTGGCCGCGCCGAATTGATCGCTCACGGTCACGTCTGGCACGGCCATCTCCAGAATATCGCCATCCAGTTCAAACAGATTGGCAACTTGTGAATTGGCCATCGCTGCGGACAAACCATCGATCCCCTGTGGAAAGGTTTCGGCCAGGATGGCCGCCAGGTGCGTCAAAGGGCTGATGGTGGCCTTGATCTGGGTTTGCTCGGCGCTCGGCAGCACCGCGCGCAGGTGGAATCCTGGGGCTAATGGCATTTTCTCGCCAAAATCCACGCTGCCATTGTTGTTGGTGTCCTTCTCGGTGTCACTGCTTTGGCCGCAGCCGGACAGGCTGTCGCACACCATATAGGCCGAGGGTGCACCATTCAGCTCGATCCAGACGGGCGCAGTTTGAGCGAGTATTTCCAAAGAGTAGTGACCATCGACACCCGTTTGGGCGGTGCCGAGCAAGGCGCCGCGACTGCCATCCGCTTCAATTTGATAGGCACTGACGCTGGCGTTGGCGATGAGGCCCTTGGCCGCTGAACCGGTGAGCGTCGCAAATCGCGGGGCCTCTGGTTCGGGTCCGCTATCGGTTGAAGGCGGAGTGGACGGTGCTGATGCCTCGCCGCCGCTGCCGCCACCTCCACAGGCTGTCAGCAGGCAACTGACCAACACGATCTGCCAGCAGGTGCGAAACATCGTTGAAAGCATGGATTGGCATCGCCCGAGTAATCGCGGTGTGATCGGTTATGAAGAGTCCAGGCGTGGACAACAACCGCAATATCCAGCCTCTCCCATCTAAAAGCGTAGACGGGAGGAGGGCGTAAGCACCCGTCATAAGAGGCCTGATTGGTTACAGAATGTACAAAAACAAGGCCACCCGAAGGTGGCCAAGGCAATCTTGCAGGACGAGCATCGCTGTTGAACAGCGATGTCAGTATTGTCAGACGTGTTTGATCCAGGCGCCGCTTTCCATGGGAGTGCTGGCTCCGACTCGCCGACGCAGGACACCGGCGAAACCAAGCACCATCAACAGTGTGGCCAGATCGATGCTGCCACCCCCGGGACCATAGCTGCCGCCATCCCCGTTGGCACCACGGCTGTTGTCGTCATCTTCTTCAGCCTGTTCCTGTTCAGCCAAGGCTGCACGACGTTCGATGGTGTCGACCACCTTGCGGTCATAGATGACCGGAATGTCGAGTGTGATCGGGTGCGCGCTGTCGATGACCAGTTGATGTTCTCGGGGTGAGTCGGCATAGGTGAAGTATTCGCCGTCTTCACCGTCGATCACCAGCAGCAACTGGTGCCCGGCGGCAATGTCGTGTGCGGTCCAGAACATGTCGATGGTGACTTCAACCGGCCCTGTCGGCACGTCGTCCGAGCCTTCCTCTTTATGCCAACTGAAGGGGCCATGCCCGATCCAGTGCGCGCGTCCGGTCGCGGGGTCGTAATCCATCAGATAACCAAAATACTGGATATTATGCTGCACATAAGCCGAGAAGGTCAGCTTGGACGAACCGCGAAGGTAGATGTTCTCACCGAGCACCGGCGTTTTGTAAACCAGGGCCCCTTGCGGATCGATCCTGTCGAGATCGTAGAAATGGCCGGACATCAACTGGGCACCGGCGACGCCTCCGGTCCATACGACGTCGTATTCGCTGTCGAAAATGGGGGAGTCCGCATTAAAGGTGCCCACGTCATTGAGTGAGCCGCCTTGTGTGCCAACTTCGGGATCCGCGTACAGTCTTATGACGGCATCATCGACCGGGAAGGTGGCGAAACTGTCACGCATCCCCCCCTGGGTGGACTTCACCTTGGTCGTTACCTTGTCTATGACGTCAATGTAGTTCTGGGTGCCTTTCAGATAGTGATCGAGCCAGGCAAAGGCATTGTTCCAGACGAAACTCTCGGTAGGGTCGCCGGACAATCCTTCTGCCTCTCCCGCACCATGCACGCCAAAATTGAAATCGATGTGCCAGGGCCCTTGGTATTGTGAAAGAAAATTCACAATGGACGTGGGGTGAAACAAGTAATCGTGCAGGTTGTTGGTGACATAAATGGCAGGTTTGGTGGGGCGCTGATTGACGATGTCCATGTAATGGATTGCCGAGCGTTCCATGGCCCAATCAATGGTCGCTTGTACATTCTTATGCTCGCAGAGGTTCTCGTAATTCTCTGCAATTTCCGGATCCTGGCGGCCGATCGGGCGCTTGCTGGAACCCAGCAACAGTTTGATCCAGTCATCTTTCGGCGTCTGGTTCGGCCACAGCGATTCCTTCATACTGGCCCAGGTGCTGGTGGCGACGACGGCGGCCACACGGGCATCCTGCATGGCGGTATTGAGGGAAATCCCGGAACCATAGGAGGTTCCCGCCAAGGCGATTTTGGCTGGATTCACCGGATAATTGTCGATGATAAAACTGATGGCGTTACTGGCGTCCGCCACGTCCTTGTTGCCTGAGGTGTCGATGAACTCGGGCGAATTCCAGAAACCGCGCGTCGTATAACGCAGTACTACGTAGCCGCGATCGGCCAATTCCTGCGCGACCGGCGCATATTCATGTTCGTTGAGGGTCCAGCTGTTGATGAAAATGACAGCCGGGAAAGTCTGGCCTGGTGTCGACGTTGCAGGAACAAAAATGTTCGCTGGCAATTCTATCAGGCTGGTGTTGGAAGGATCTTCCGGGTCTTGTTGCGTGGGAACGAAAATGTTTTCGTCGTAGCTCCAAAGTCCCTCCTCGCTGGTATAATTTGCCGCGACTGCGTGGCTGTGCGCCAACGACAGACAAAAGGCGCCCGTGACAGCATATGCCATCCGTTTCATGTTTACCCCCTTGTTACACCACTCTTTGTTTTTGGTAAACGTTGCAGACAAATGCAAACGTTATCCTGTTGCTTGATTTTTTCAGGGCGCAACAAACCCTTCCCGGCGAAACACCGAAAATCGAAAAGTGCTTGAGTCTGGTAAGTCGGGCTTTGCGCCCGGCGAACTCCGGCGCGTGAATAACGGCGGGAGTACTACGAATGAATAACGCTACTACGACCGTAAAACGCTACTACGAAAGTAAAAAGTACTGCGGAAAATTGATGTGAAAAGTGTAGTTGCTGTTAGCGCTTCTCGCTAACAGCAACTGGTTGATTTCTAGAATTTTTCCTCGTACGAAGCCGCCAACAGGACAGCAGTGGTCTTGCCTTCGAAGCTCAACCGTGAGTATGGGTTGTAAACCACATCCCCGGGCACACCGTTGTTGGCGTTATCCGACTTGCCGACGGGGGCATCGAATTTTGACACGAGATACCCGACGGCAAAGTCCACTCGACTGAATTTGTCCAGCTGGTAGCCAGCGCCGGCAGAGAAAAGATCGGCTTCAGCGATCGGCAGCAGAAAGTCCACTTTGTCTTCTGGAACAACGCTCGTGCGTGGCTCATAACCTACACGCAACACGGTGTTATCGTCATACTGATACTCGGTACCAAACGCCACGCTCCACGCATCCTCGTATCCACGCGGCATGCGCAATTGGTTTGGATCTGAATCGTTCTGGCCAGCAATGGTTTCGATGACTGACGCAACGTTCAGGAAGTCCACATTCCGGTCAAATTCGAAATTGAGTGAATCCCATACGCTGTAATCGATCCACTTGAGGTCGGCGTTGACTTTCAGGTTCGGGAACAGCTTCACCGAGGTTCCGACCGCGAAGGATTGGGGAATCTTGTATTCGAGTTTTACGTCGCCTTTCTCAACTTTTGTGGCGTTCAAGGTTGAATTTCCGCCCAGCACACCCAGCAGCCCGCTTAGGCCCGAATCAACGAGACCTTGCGTTGTCGCAACAAATTCGTCCGTGTTTGTCATCTTGAAGCTGCCTTCCAGGTCGGAGGTGCTTTCGCTCTGGTAGACAAATCCAAACGAGATCCACTCCTGGGGTTCCCAAAGCAAACCAAGGTTGAAGCTCAGCGAAAGAGGATCTTCAAGTTCGAGCTCGAGATTGCCAACGTTATCGTACGGTCCGATGAGGTGTAGACCGAGAATTTCCTGAAGTCCTGGATCAAGGTTGTTTACAGTACCAGCCACAAACTGCAGGGTTTGTTCCGGGGCGCGGAACTTCGTGTGTACACCGAAGCCTTGCCAGGAAAAGCCGATGCTTGCTCCCAACGCAATTTCATCATTGATCTGTAAACCGACGGAGGGCGAGAAATAGGTCAAGCGCGCAGTGGCAACCTTGTAGCCTTGATAAGCCGCCGGATCATCCTCTTCACGCTCGTAACCCACCGCTTGCGGGGAGTAGAAAGCAGTAGCAAACGTCCAGCCGTAGTCCGGATCTTCAACGGCGATACCGCCAAAGGGGACAGCCATCAGCGGCACACTTTTGACGCCCATGCCGGGCAGAATAAGTGCGGCATCAGAGGTACTGGTTGACGTGTTTTGTATGGGGTCTTCCTGGAAACAGTGGTCCTGGGTGGAGTCGGCTGTCACGCCACCTACGTCAACAAAACAGGGATCCCTGTCAGTCTGGTCCCATACACCGTCTTGTGCGTCGCCAGCGTCCTGAAATTCGTTATAAACATCGGCGAGGTCATCCGCCTCCTGATCACCAAACTCGCCTTCCAGCGTCATGTGCGCCACGAGGAACTTGAACTGACGTTCACGGCCCTTGATCTTGGCGAGACCGGCCGGGTTGAAGTGAATGGAATCGATGCCCGGCGGGTCAGCGGTAACGGCGTTACCGAGTGCGAGTGCCTTGGGGTTGCCCAGCGTGATGTTGTGCGTCACTTGTGCATGTGCGGCTGACGATGCCATGGCGGCAAGTGTCACGCCGACAAAGAACGGGATAGGTTTGACTGCAATTCCGTGACAGAGCTTTCTCGTCTCTTTCATTCCACTTGACCCAAGCCATACTTGGCAAATCGCCCTCCTGGCCTGGCCCCCCTTTTATTTTTTTGTAAGTTCAGTGAGACGCCCGTTGGTGTTGTTGTTATGACCGAGACGGGCGATCCGGTATTGTACGTATTTTTAATTCAGGTAGACAGGCTACTGTCAGGTTGTTTTAGGCCGGTTTTGTGACAGATCCCTCATGAAACCGGGTAGTTCACGCCATTTTACGCAAACGTTAAGCGCATTCAATAGCCATTAGGACATCCGTGCTGATAAGTTTTGTAGTGTTTCTGTAACTGTCGAAATCGGGAAAAACGACTGTCGTGAAATGCCAAAAGCCGCGAAACTCGCGGCTTTTGGTGGGGTTCGGTCAGGGGAAGGTCTATTTTTTCTTTTCTTCCTTCCAGGCTTTGAACGCGTCGTAGAGGCTCTTGTGTGACGATTTTTTCGCTTCTTCACCGAACACTTTCGTTTCGGCTTTCAGTTTGATGCCGTCAATTTCGTCCATGCCAAGACCGCCGAGTTCTTCTGCCTCGGTTTGTTGCGACGCCGATGCATCCAGCCAGCTGTTCAAGACTTCCAGATCATCAGCCGCCAACACGCCCGACGCTTTTTTCAGGCGCAGGGTGTCAACGATATAAAGGTATTTCGAATTGGCGTAATCCTTGCGGGCCTGATATAGCTTACGCTGTGAGCCCAGAACATCGGTGAGCGTACGCAGACCGTTATCGTAGCCAAGCTTCATGGAGCGATAAGCGCTCGCCGAAGAACGCACGGCATTGGCGCGGGCTTCGACGGCCGCAACATCCGCATTGACCTTGGTGTGGTACTGGCGGGTCTCACGCATGGCGTTACGCAGGGCCAACTCGGAATTCTCTTTCGATTCTTCAAGGTTGTAGCGTGCCTGTTTCTCTTGCGAACTGGTAATGCCGCCATTGAAGAGGGGGATGTTGACTGTCACCCCAATGGTCGTGGTGTCGCTCTCGGTACTGCGATCTCCTGAGAAGCTGTCCTGGGAATACTGCGCACCGAGGTCGACAGTCGGCGCGTGCCCTGAGCGGCGGGCATAAACCTCCTGTTTGCGGGCATTCACGGCAAAGCGTGACGCCATCAGCGTCAGGTTGTTGCGGCGTGAGAATTCCTCCCATTCGGCCAAGGCAAGGGGTTTGGGCGGGTCAACGGGAATGTCCCTGGGTAGCGGAGTTACCATGACATCCTGTTCGCCCGTCATCATGACCAACAGTTGTTTAGCGTTGTCGTGTTCGGCTTCGGCAACAATCACTGCAGCACGCGCGATATCGTAACTGGCCTGCGTCTCATAGACATCGGTATCGCGCAGGAGTCCGACCTTGTACCGATTTTTCAGTTCAGACAGCGCCATCGACAGCGTTTTTTCTTCTGATTTGGCCAGCCGCAAGTCTTCCTGGGTTTTCAATACGTTGAAATAGGCCTCGGCGGTGCGCACCATCAAATCCTGCTGCGATGACGCCAGGTCTGCCTGAGCTGCGCTGAGGTAGGAAAGCGCCGAGCTACGCTGATACCAGTAATCCAGACGAAACAGCGGTTGTTTTGCCTGCAGCGTATAGTTCATGCGGTTGTAGGTTTGGGGTTCAACCGACGTCGCAGCGGTGATCTCATCGATAAAATCGCCGCATCGACCAAACATAGCAATGTCAGAAGCTTCGATGGGGCGTCCATCGGGAATATTGCCCACAGCAGTGAAAGCATCCGCACAGTCGTAGCCGGTCTGGGGATCAATCTCCCCCGAAGGCGCATCCGTCTTGATTTGCGACCAGGAAGCCCCGAGTGATGCGCTGGGGCGCAGCAGACCTTTTGCCTGTTCCACCTGTTCCTTGTCGGAAAGGAACTTGGATT
>JBPOHS010000147.1:0-4444 GCA_052035295.1 Pseudomonadota bacterium | reverse complement strand
CCATGCGCGATGCAATGGGAATAGGCAATGATCAGCGACGTCCCTTCGTAAGCTTCCGCCTCGCGGAAGGCTTCCAGTGATTGCTGCGGATTCGCGCCCAGCGCGACCTGCGCGACATACACATTGCCGTAGGAGATCGCTTGTAGCGCCAGATCCTTGCGTGACACCTGCTTGCCCGCCGAGGCGAATTTGGCCATCACGGCCAACGGGGTCGCTTTCGAGGCCTGCCCCCCGGTATTGGAATACACTTCCGTATCCAGCACCAGGATGTTGACGTTTCGCCCTGTGGAAAGCACATGATCCAGGCCACCTGCATCGATATCATAGGCCCACCCGTCGCCACCCACGATCCATATGCTGCGACGCACCAGATGATCCACCAACGACAACAGGTGGCGCGCAGCCGAGCTGCCAGTCAACGCCTGCAAACGGCGCTTGAGTTCAGCCACTCGCGCCCGTTGCTGGCGAATTTCCGATTCGCGGATTTGTGGCGCCAAGAGCAGCTCTTCTACAAAGGCCTCCCCCAGTCGAGGCGCCAGCTCTCGTGCCAACTGCGTTGCCATCGCCACATGTTGATCGGCGGCAAGGCGAAAGCCCAGGCCAAATTCCGCATTATCTTCGAACAGGGAATTCGACCAGGCCGGCCCCCTTCCCTCGTCGTTAACGGACCAGGGCGTTACCGGTAAATTGCCACCATAGATGGATGAGCACCCCGTGGCATTGGCAATTTGGGCACGATCACCGAACAATTGCGACAACAATCGCAGATAGGGCGTTTCACCGCATCCTGCACAGGCCCCGGGAAACTCGAACAATGGCTGCAGGAATTGCACGCCACGCACATTCGAGAAATCAACTGCAGCCCGATCCATCAGGGGCAAGGATTCGAAAAAGGCAAGATGCGCGTTGGCCTGCGACAGCAGTGCCGGCGTCTTGTGCACGACTTGTAACGCCTTGCGTGCGCTATCATGCGGATCATGTGCGGGGCATGTTTCCACGCAAAGACCACAACCGGTGCAATCTTCGACATACAACTGCAAACTGAAACGCGCTTCAGGAAATCCGCGCATATTCAACGGTGCCGAAGCATAATCGGAAGGGGCCGAGGCCAGACGCGAGGCATGGAACGTTTTGGCCCGAATGACCGAATGCGGGCACACCACGCTGCACTGCCCGCACTGGATACATAAATCGGCATGCCACTGCGGTACCTGTTCAGCAATATTGCGCTTTTCCCAGCGCGACGTGGCCGATGGAAAGGTGCCATCGATCGGTAATGCACTCACCGGCAAATGATCCCCTAACCCTTCCATCATGCGTGCCGTGACGTTCCGCACGAATTCCGGGGCATCGGCGGGCGCCATGGGCAAACGCTCGAATACGCTGCTGGCGATTTGCGGGATCGTCACCGCTTGCAGTCCCGCCAGCGCGGCATCCACGGCGGCATGATTGCGAGTGACAACAGCGCTACCCTTCTTGCCATACGTTTTGACAATGGCAGCCTTGATATGGGTGATGGCATCCTCGGTGGGCAGCACATTCGACAAGGCAAAGAAACAGGTTTGCAACACACTGTTGGCGTGCCCGGGCAATCCACACTCCCGCGCGACCCGCGACGCATCAATCACGTAAAACCGCAGCTTTTTGTCGATGATCGTTTGTTGCATCGCCCTCGGCAGGTGGGCCCAGATATCACGGGCATCATAAGGGGCGTTCAACAGGAAGGTCGCCCCCGGCGCTGACAGCCGCAGCACGTCCTGCCGGTAAATGAAATCGAAATGATGGCAGGCCAGGAACTGCGCCTCACGGATCAGGTAAGGCGCATTGACCGGTACCGTATCAAAGCGCAAGTGCGATATCGTCTGGGCACCCGATTTGTGACTGTCGTAAACGAAGTAGCCCTGCGCGAATATGCCGGCGTCCTCCGCAAGTATTTTTACGCTGTTCTTGTTCGCACCCACCGTGCCATCCGAACCCAATCCGTAAAATATGGCGTTGGTCCGGCTACACGGTTCAATCGAAAAAGCATCATCGCAAGGCAGATCGGTATGGCCAACGTCATCGACAATTCCCAGGGTAAATCCATGACGCAGAGAGTCGCCGCCCAACATGGCGAAGACTGCCGCCACCATGGAGGGCTGGAAATCCTTGGATGCAAGACCATAACGGCCGCCCACAATACGGGGCATGGCAGAAAGCATGCCATTCGCGACGCCTTGGGCAAAGGCCGCCACCACATCAAGATACATGGGCTCACCCGCCGTACCCGGCTCCTTCACCTGTTCAATGACAGCAATGCGCTTGACGCTGCGCGGAATGGCAGACAACAGGTGATTGACGCTCCAGGGGCGATACAGACGCACCTGCAGGACGCCCACGCGTTGTCCAGCGCCCTGCAGGTGCTGCACTGTTTCCCGAGCAGTGACAGCCCCCGATCCCATCGCAATCACCAGTGCTTCGGCTTCAGGGTGCCCGAAATAATCGAAAAGCTGATAACGCCGGCCCGTCACTGCAGCAAACTTGTCGAACGTTGTCTGCACTTGATGCGGTACGGCAGCGTACACCGGGTTGACCGTTTCGCGTGCCTGGAAAAAGGTGTCCTGATTGTGCGCCGTACCGCGGATAAAGGGATGCTCGGGGTTGAGTGCACGCTGCCGGTGGGCACGCACCGACGAATCGTCGATCATCAAACGCATGTCGTCATCGCTGAGCAGCGAAATGGTATTCACTTCATGCGACACCCGAAACCCATCAAAAAAGTGCAGAAAAGGCACCCGGGTGGCAAGCGTGGCCGCTTGCGCGATCAACGCCATATCATGGGCTTCCTGCACCGATGACGCCGCCAGCAAGGCAAATCCTGTGCCCCGCACTGCCATGACATCGGAATGGTCGCCAAAAATCGACAAGGCCTGCGTAGCCAGGGCACGCGACGCCACATGTATAACGCAGGGAGTGAGCTCCCCGGCAATTTTGTACATGTTGGGAATCATCAACAGCAGGCCCTGCGAGGCGGTAAAGGTCGTTGCCAGCGCACCGGTCTGCAACGCCCCGTGCAAGGTGCCGGCCGCGCCGCCTTCGCTTTGCATTTCCTGCACGACCGGGATGTGGCCCCACAGGTTTTTCACGCCATCTGCCACCCACTGATCAACGCACTCGGCCATGGTGGAGGAAGGCGTGATGGGGTAAATGGCGCAAACTTCGTTGGTGCGGTAGGCCACATGAGCCACAGCCGTATTACCGTCGAGGGTGGCTTTTTCCGTGTATTTCATGGCGGTATCCGGTTGTTTCAGGTGGGGGCCAACGTGGACTCGGGTTGCATGTCGATAGCATGACACGGGCACTGATCAAAGCAGACAGCGCAACCGGTGCAACGATTCAGATCAATCTCGTAGCGCTTTCCCTTACCGAGCTTGATGATGGCCTTTTGCGGACAGGCGGCAAAACAGTTGTCGCATTCATAGCACTGGCCGCAACTGAGGCAGCGCTGTGCCTCGTGACGCGCCTGCTCGGCAGTCAGGCCCCCGATGATTTCACCAAAATCCCCGGTGCGGCTGCTCGCCTCCCGCATCGGTTGCGGCCAGGTGGGAACATCGGTGAACACCGGCAGGTGCAGCATGTCCGGGGTCACCAGCGGCCGCCTGATGTCGGGCGTCAATGTCTGCTGCATGAGCCACGCATGCATGGCGTGAGCCGCTTTCCTGCCCAGTCCCACGGCATTCGTTACCGTTCGCTCACGCGTCACCATGTCGCCGCCGGCAAACACACCGGCACATCCCGTCATCCACTGCGCATCGACGGCAAGCAATCCTTCGCGATCGAAAACCACACCCGGCAATGTTTTCAGGAAAGCGGTATCCGCTTCCTGGCCAATGGCAAGGATCAGGGCATCGACCGGCAATTGTTCGAACTCTCCGGTCGGCTGCGCTTTGCCCTGCTCGTCCAGCGTTATGCGCTCCACCTCCAGGCCTTGCGATGCCAGGTCATGAATGGACGTCAGCCAGCGGATTTGCACACCTTCGGCGAGGGCCTCCTCGATTTCGACGGCATGTGCCGGCATATGGGCCCGATCGCGCCGATACACAACCAGGATATCGTAGGCACCGAGACGTTTGGCCGAACGCGCAGAATCCATGGCGGTATTGCCACCGCCATAGACCACCACCCTTCGCCCCAATAACGGTTGACCTGCGCTTTCGGCATCCTTGAGCAAGCCGAGCGCGTCCATCACACGTACTGCATCGGTCGCGGGGATATCGCTTTTCTTCGCCAATTGGGCCCCAATGCCGACAAACACTGCATCGAAACGACCTGACGATTTGACCTGTAATACATCGTCCACACGGGCATTCAATACCAGGCGGATACCGAGCGTTTCGAGTCGTGCAATCTCGGCAGCCAACACATCGCGCGGCAAACGATAGGCCGGGATGCCAAAAACCATCAT
>JBPOHS010000033.1:0-2340 GCA_052035295.1 Pseudomonadota bacterium | reverse complement strand
ACATCACGGGGGCCTTGCTACCCACCTGCTCATTGATCAGATCACGGGCAAAGCCTTCACACCGCCCACAACAGGTCGAAAGCCCGAGCTGGGCTTGTACGGCTTCAAAATCGCCAGCGCCAGCATGGATGGCAGCGCGAATATGGGAATCAGAAATGCGTTTGCATACACATACGATCATGGGATGCCTCTCAGCGTGATCGCCAGACAAGTTACGCCAATCTTAACGATAACAATTAGCATTTGCAACCACTCGCAACCCCGACTTGTCACATCAACACGTTATCCAGGCCCTGAAGCGGCATCAACTCGTTAGACCATGCCCCGTTTCCCGTCGCCACGCGCTGCGAACACCAACAGCCCCAGCGTCGCAACGCTAAACATGGCGCCGGCGTAAAAGGTAAAGGACGGCCCCCACTTATCCCAAAGCACACCGGCGACGATGCTCGCGATCAACATGGCAATACCGCTGACCAGGTTAAAGAAACCAAATCCTGTCCCTTGCAAATCGGACGGTGCAGCATCTGCGACCATGGCCGCCAGCAATCCTTGCGTCATACCCATATGAATCCCCCACAAAACCACGCCGACCAGCACCGTTACCCAGTGCGCATCCACAGCCAGCACCAGGTCTGCAACAACGAGCACCACGAGCCCGCCGGCCAGTAGCGAGGTATGTCCAACACGGTCGGCCAGCTGACCAAAGGGGTAAGCAGAGACCGAATAAACAATATTCATGGCCACCATGACCAAGGGCACGAGCGCCAACGCCATACCACCCTGCTCGGCCCGGAGTACCAGAAACGCCTCACTGAAACGAGCCAACGTAAAAAGCGCGCCCACGCCGACGACCCACCAGTATGCGCGATCAAGACGGCTGAGATTTTTCTGACAAAGCCGAGCACCCAAATGCCCGCAGGCAATGTTTTCGTCGCACTCATCGGAAAGCTCCCAAAGGGAAAGCCATAGGTTACAACCAGCGACGCACCCGCGATCGATAGCGTTCCCATTCGCCCCCGAAGGCAGCCGACAGGGCCCGTTCTTCAGGATTGATTTGAAACCGGTTCATGTAAGCGATGAAGACTATGACCCCGGACAGCAACAAGGGCGAGCGGAGATAAATCACCAATGCGCACAAACTTAACGCAAAACCTGCATACATGGGATTCCGGGTGTACGTGTACACGCCTGAAACAACCAGCGCAGACGCTTTTTGGGGGGCGAGAGGATCCACCGTAGTCTTGTGGCGGGTAAATTCCCGTACACCCGCCCCCGCCAAAACAACGCCCACCACCAATACCGTTATCGCGAGCAACGACGCCCATGACTGTTCGATATTAACGGTTGGTAGCAATGGCGACACAAGCCACATCATGCAACCCAAAAATATCACCTGCAGCACAGGGGGAATTTTATGATCAAGCGCGTGCATTTTTTACCTCCTTCAACATTCGCAATCCGTTTCCGACGACCAGCAAGCTTGCACCCACATCTGCAAACCCCGACATCGCCAGAGGCCACCAGTGCTTGGCACGGGGACCCGGCGGCGGGGGCTGCATCTGCACGGTTCCGCAGCTGGAATGATTGTCGCAACAATGGGTCATATCAAACTCCTCACGCGTTGATATTGCGAAGTAAACACCCTGGAGCTACTCTAGGGTCAAGCGTTGAGTGAGGAACGGCACATGAAAATTGGAGAATTGGCCAGGCAGGCAGATTGCTCGGTGGACACCGTACGTTTTTATGAGAAGGAAGGGCTGCTACCCGCACCATTGCGCACCGACGGAAATTATCGGGATTACAGCGATCACCATCTAGAGAAATTGCTTTTCATTCGACATTGTCGGGCGCTGGACATGAGCCACGAGGAAATACGCCTGTTACTACGGTGGCGAGAACATCCCACGGAACCTTGTGGCGAAGTCAACGCACTGATCGATCAGCATATTGCGCATGTCACCGAGCGCATTCGAAGCTTGCAGGCACTGGAAATGCAACTCAGGGGTTTGAGGGGCCTTTGCAATGCCGAACATGAAATCGAAAGCTGCGGCATTTTGCATGAGCTGACCGGTCTTTCCAGCGCACCTGCGCCCGGATCAAGTCATCATCTATCGCATGCATCAGTGCATGACAAATCCCGACCGGCCCCAAAATAGCCGCCATCCTTCACTCACGACTCAAACCGGTACGGCAGAAAATCCCGCTCGTTCTCGCTGATATGAATCCGTTTTCCAATCGGCGGAAACGCCCGCTGCGGGCAATTGTTACGTTCACACACACGGCAGCTCACCCCGATCGGTACTGCTGCTTCCTTGTCGTTGAGATCAATCCCCACGGAGT
>JBPOHS010000205.1:0-8651 GCA_052035295.1 Pseudomonadota bacterium | reverse complement strand
ATCCCCAAAAACACACCCGACACGATCTTAAAAATCCCTTCATTTCTTTCTCCCCCGCAGTCTATTAAGCATCTGTCCACCAATGGCATGGCATGCCGGCCACCTGCGCGACACGCGTGGGAAGTGGACGTTCAATCTCCAGAGGTGCTCTTGAACAGGATATTTTACGTTTTGGCGCTTGTTTTGTGCGTTTCCGGGCTGGAGGCATGCGGTGTGCTTCCGAACCGCGTCGTTCCCACGCCATTGCCGATTGATCAGGTTCAGCGGCCTGGTCATACAGCCGAGTATGTATTTTGCGACATAGCGGGCGGCGCGTGGCGCTGCGACGACGCATCCAGGAAAACACTGGTAATTAGCAACGAAAATGATGAGCCAATGAGTCGGAAGGGTGTTCCGAAGATAAGCATAAAAAAGAAAGAGAAGCACAATGGTCTGCAAGAAATATCCGTGTTTTTCGACGTCAGCTCGGCGCAGGTGAGTAGCACGCATGTAGTGAAAATTCGTAACGCGATGAATGACATTAAAAATTCATCCCGTATATCGGTAGTGGGTTACACCGACAACACAGGATCGGAGCAATTTAACCACTTTCTTGCCCAGCGACGGGCGGATGCGGTAAGGCGACTGTTGGTGCAGGATGGTGTTTCCCCAGAAAAAATAGAATCCATCGGAATGGGAAAATGCTGCTATATCGATGACAACCGACTTGCAGCCGGAAGGGCCAGGAATCGTCGTGCGAGCATTTCATTCCAGTTTTTAGAGAAGGGGCACCTCTAAATATTCGTTATGCCCAAAAAATACAGCATGGAGTCAGCTTATGAAGCAATCGAAAACCCTGAAATTTCTTGCGCTGTGCGCAATTACCGGTGCGTTTGTGCTCCCGGAATTGGCGCTGGCCGCTGCTTTTGGCACGGGCGGAGGCACAGGTGGTGCAGAATTTGAAAGGTTCTACAACTTTATCCTCGGTGCCGCCACAGGCTATTTGGGCCGATCCATCGCTATCGTTGGTGGGCTGATAGGTCTGGGGATTGGCGCGGGTTCCGGTAAGGCCATGCCTGCGCTAATTGGCATGTTCCTGGCGGTTTTTGGTGTGCTGGGTCCAACCATCGTGGACGCGATGTTCACCTCGGCGACTATCTGAGTCAGTTCAATTGCGCGACATTTCGGTGTCGCGTTGTCAGCAGGAATCCGATGTCATGGACGAATCGCAATACTGGATACCCCGCCACCTCGACGCGCCACCGTTGCTTTTCCTGTGGGAAGCGGACAGTGCCATGCTGGTAATAACGCTTCTTATACTGGGTGGCTTGCTGAACATGTTTCTGGTGGGTGTGGCCCTGGCCTATTTTGTTGGGCGAGGCTATCAACAGCTCAAGGAAGAGGGTGGCAGGGGTTTGATCACCAAGGTGCTCTACTGGCACGCCCCCAGCGATATCTGGTTGGGTGAGCATCTTCCGTCGCACCGCCGCGAGTTTATAGGGTAGGGATACAACACATGCTCAAGGGAATTTATACCTCGCGCTTGGTGGCTGCGAATTTCACCACCCGATTGTGGATGCTGATCGGCCTTTCGATGATGGTGGTCAATGGATTGCTTGCAGCAAAAATAGTGACAACGAATGTTACTGAAAAAACTATTCTCGTTCCCGGAGGATTGTCACGCCCACTGTGGGTGCAGGGCGAAACGCTCTCCCCGCAGTATATTGAAGAAGTGGCCCGCTATTTTGCCAATCTCCTGTTGGTGTATCAGAAGTCCACTGCGAGAGCGCAGTTTGATGAAGTGCTGCGCTTTGTTTCCCCGGAAATATACGCGCAGGTGAAGACAGAACTCGACCGGGAAGCCGATCGTATCAGCCGCACACAAATTTCCAGTATTTTCTATCTTACGGGGATACATGTGGTGAATCACACGGCATTTGTGAGTGGTCAGACTCGTGCCTTTGTCGGCGCGACGCTCGCAGCGGAAAAAGAGAAAATATATCAGTTTGATTTTGCACAAGGGGAGGGCGGTTTACGCATAACAGCCTTCAAGGAAGTTCGACGCAATCCCGCAGGAGGCTACGAGCAGATCAGTGGCAGCCAGAATACACAGGTGCCTTCATCATGAGCAAAATATTCTGTTACAGCGCTCTTTCTGCATTGGTGGTGCTTTGGGCCCAAGGTGCGTCCGCCAAGCAGGAAATCACGCTGAAGGATGGGGATTCAGTCAAAATCACCCTTTCCGCAAGCGATGCCACCCGTATCATCATGGACCGTGGCCGCATCGAAAAAATTGTCGCGCCCAAGGGAATGCTGGATATCCAGGCCGACAAGGAGCGTGGTGAAATTTTTCTGAAACCGCTGGCGAGCGCATCGGAGTCGATGAGTTTTTTCGTGCGCGACGATAGTGGGGCCACTTTTACTCTGGTTGCGACACGCCGCCCGATTCCCGGCGATACGATAGTGCTGAAAAATGCTTCCCCCAGAAAACTTCCTGGAAAAGGCGCGCATTACTTGTCCACGCCCTTTGTCGAGCGGGTCAAGCAATTGATCAAGGCCATGGCGCTGGGCGAGAACACCGAGAGTTACGGAATAGAAGATCAGAATCGCTCCGTTGAATTATGGCGTGAAACCAACATTACCCTGGTCAAATCTTTTACGGCTCATGATCTCTATGGCGAGGTATACCTGGTCGCCAACGCATCCGACGAGGAATTGCGCTTTCATGAACGTGAATTCATGGAATTTGGCGATCGAGTACAGGCCGTTGCACTGGAGCGTCTGGTGTTGAAACCAAAAGCATCGACCTTTCTGTATATCGTACGGCGTACCGCTGATGGTGCAGGGGAGATACGGTAATGTTGTCACCCTCGCAAACACGTAAAAAACAACTGCGGATGGCCGTGGGTGGTATTGTCGGGTTTGTTGGCCTGCTGATATTCGGTATGTGGGTGTCCGATCCCAATGCCGGCCAGCCCACGCCGATGGAAGTTGCTGCAGCGCGCGCCAAGGAAGTGAAAAAGAATTTTACCGCGCAGGCGAGTGCGGTCGTTACACCCGAGGAAGCCTGGATTAGCAGTGGTGAAAAGCAGATTGCCGAACTCAGGGCAGATAACGCCGATCTGAAAAAGAAACTGGATGATGTGCTCAAAGCGCTGCAGCAGAACAATGATAAACCGTCGTTTGCGCCGGCGAGTCCGCTGGGCATGAGCACTCCACCGGGTTTGTCTGCATCTTCCGGTAGTGGTGCACGAGAGGTAAGCATGGCGCAGCTCGAGGAAGCGATTGTCCCGTCACCGGCGGTCAGAACGCCAGTGCTACCACCACCTCTGTCGCAAGCGCCGCCAATTGCCGCTCAGGGAAATGTTCAGAATGAGGACACCATTGAGGTCGTGTCGCTCTCGGACGAAGCCATCACCGGCAAGGAGCAGGCGGCCAAGCGCAAGCGAGTGAGCAGCTATTTGCCGACTGGGGCATTTGCAACGGCCGTACTGCTGAGCGGCGTGGATGCGCCTACCGGCGGACAGGCGAAAAGTAATCCCGTACCGGTCCTGTTGCGATTGATGGATGACGGCCAGCTCCCCAATTTTTTCAACTCCGACATCGACGACTGTCACGTGTTGGGGGCTGCGTATGGTGACATTTCCAGCGAACGTGCCAATGTTCGTCTGGAGACACTCACCTGCGTGCTCGTCAATGGCGACATTATTGAAGAGCCCATCGCTGGTTATGTGGCAGGGGAAGACGGCAAGGCCGGATTACGTGGCCGATTGGTGGAAAAGCAGGGCGCCATGATTGCGCGTTCGCTGCTTGCCGGTGTTGCATCGGGTATGGGGTCATCGCTGTCGCAGCAATATCAGCAAGTGTCGACCAGCGCATTGGGATCCGTCACCACGGTGGATCCGAACAAGGTCATGCAAAATGGCCTGGCCACGGGAGCCGGCAACGCCCTGGAGAAAATCGCCGACTACTACATTGCCCGAGCCAACGAGATGTATCCCATCATCGAGGTGGATGCCAACCGGATTGGCGAGGTGATCCTGACCGGGGGCACCGATCTCAAGCAAAACGTTATCGGCAAGAAACGTGAGAGAAAACCATGAAGTATCCAATAATTCTCGTCGCATTTGCTGGATTCATGACAGCGGGGTGCACAACAAGCTATACATGCGGACAATTTCCTTCCAGCGGGTGTCAGCCGGTATCAACGGTGTATGACAAGACCAATGAAGGTTTTCATGACTATCGCAAGACATTGTTTGATCGAAAAAAGAATGACAAGTCCGGGCGGGGTGAGGATGAAATTCTCATCAAGGTGGCGCAGGCCAACCGTACACTGGATTTTGCAAGTCCTGGTGATCCCGTGATGACCAAGCCGGTAACACTGCGTGTGCTGTTCAATGCCTGGGTCGACAAGGACAAGGATCTGAATGCAGGCGGTTTCTATTACGTGAAACTGAGGGATGCGGAATGGGTGCTGAACAAGTAAGCCAGCAGTTCAAGCGGGCGTTGCGTCGTGTCGGTGATTCGTTCCGCTCGGCCCTCATCGACGATCTTCCACCGGGTGTGCGCATGCAACGCGGAGAGGCCACCCCGACGGTGTCGGCGATTCGGGCCATGAACGAGCGGGTGACGTTGTCATCCTTGTTGCCTTACGAATCCTATGATCCCGAAACGGGCTTGTATTATAACGTTGACAATGTAGGGTTTGTCATCGGTTCGGCACCGGCCACAGGCATCTCTCCCAGCGATATACCGGTACTGAACGGCATTTTCAATCAGGCGCATAAAAGCAATGCGACGTTGCAAGTTACGTTGATGGCGGACACTGGAATCGAAAACTATCTCGATTACTGGGGCAGCATCAAGAACCAGGCAGCAGCCGAAGAGCAGGAAATATTCGATGTAATGATCCGGAATCGAATTGATTACTTCAAACGGGGAAAATGGGAATCATTGTTGTCTGATCAGGCGTCAATGATACGCAATTTCCGTTTCCTGCTGTCTTACACCATTCCGGTGCCGGCCGGTGCCTCCACCCATGAGCTGCCACAGGAAGACATCGATCGGCTGACCCGCTTGCGGGACGCCTTCATTGGAACGCTGCGTTCGGTCCGCATGCAGGGTTACAGTGTGGAGCCGGAAGAGTTCATTAACTTGATGGCGGGCTTGCTGAACCCAGGTCGAAAACCTGCGGAACATTTGCAGTGGGACGAGCACAATCCACTCCATCGGCAAATGGTATCTGCGGATACCATGGCAGTATTTGGGCCCGGAAGCTCCTCACTCGTTCATGAAGGCGAGCCGTTCTCACTGTTGTCCTATCATGTGCGCCAGTTCCCGCAAAAATGGGCAGCGTGGCGTAACGGGGAATTGATTGGTTCGTTCACCAACAATATTCTGCGCCTCCCGTGTCCGTTTGTGTTGACGCTGACGGTGAACGCGCCAGATCAGATTTCCGCTCGGAGTCTTGTACAACGAAAATCCCTGCGTGCGACGCAGATGGCAGATTCTCCGTTGGCGAAATACGCCACGCAGTGGGCCGATCGCAAGGTCGACTGGGATTTCACGAAGGAGAAAGTCGATAATGGCAATCGATTCATGGAAGCGTTTTTCCAGATTCTGCTGATAACGCCGCAGGGGCGCGAGCAGGAGTGTGAAAGTGCGCTCAAGAGCTGTTACGACGCGATCGGTTGGGTGTTGGGAAAATCCCGATATATCCCGCAGCACGCGTTTCTGGGCGCTTTACCGATGGGCGTCAGCGAAGAAACCAAGCGCGCATTGAAAATTTTCGGGCATTATCATTCGCGTCTGTCGTGGACCTGCACGAATATCGCACCCTGGATAGGTGAGTGGACCGGTACCCCGACGCCCACCATGCTGTTCACCGGGCGGCGTGGGCAGCTGACCTATTTCAATAATTTCGACAACACCAAGGGCAATTTCAATATCGCCATGATGGCAGCGTCTGGCGGTGGAAAATCCTTTCTCACGCAGGAAATGGTGTTTTGTACTATCGCGGCGGGTGGCGTTTCTTTTGTTATCGATTCAGGGCATTCCTACAAGAATCTTTGTGCCTTGTTACGTGGTACTTATCTGGAATTCGGGGATCCATCGCGCGTAATTTGTCTGAATCCATTTTCCAGTATCAATTCCGAGGACCCACGATACTTCAAGGAGCAATTGCCACTGCTGAAAATGCTTGTTGCACAAATGGCATCCTCTGACCGCCCGTTGAGCGCCAAACAAAAGGCCGTGCTTGAAAAAGCGATTCTCGGAGCCTGGGAAAAATACGGCAATCAGGCCACCATTACGCGCGTTTGCGAATGTCTGCAGAACGACAACAGCGATGACGGCCCCATGCATGCCACAGGCAAGGATTTGGCGGTCATGCTGCATTCCTATACACGGCATGGAATGTATGGCGATTATTTCGAGGGGGAGGCGAATATCGATTTGACCAACCGCTTCGTCGTGCTGGAGCTGGATGCCCTAAACTCGATGCCGGATTTACAGGCCGTGGTGTTGTTGATTCTGATGATGCGTATCACGCAGGTCATGTACCTGTCAGGGAACAAGAGTCAGCGCAAGTTATGCATTATTGATGAAGCCTGGCGTCTGATGGGGCGCGGTTCGGCCGGAGACTTCATTGCCGAGGGGTATCGTGTCGCGCGCAAACACGGGGGTGCGTTTGTGACCATCACCCAAAAAGTCAGCGACTATTTTTCCTCGGAAACGGCCAAGGCCGCTTACATGAACTCCGATTACTCGATTTTCCTGCGTCAGAAACTGGCAGAATTGAGCATCGCTGAAAACGCCGGGTATCTAGACAATTCGGATGGCACGGTCGATGTCCTGCGCACGCTCGACACGCAGCAGGGTAAATATTCGGAAATTGCCATCAACAGCCCCGATGGATTGTCGGTGGTGCGATTCCAGGTCGACCAGGCAACCGAGAAAATCTACTCCACCAAAGCCGAGGAAGTCGATTTTCTCAAGGAACAAAAAGCACGTGGTGTACCTTTTTTTGAGGCCATCAACGCGTTGGTTCAGCGATCGGCGAAGCGTTAGGAGCCCCCATGAAATCGCAGTTATGGTCACTGTTCGCTGGCATGGCGGGTGGCATTCTATTCAATGTCTTGCACATCGAAATCTATGGTACTCAACAGGGTGTCGTGCGTCTTGATGAAATTCTAACGGAACATGTGGCCATTATCGGCAAGGAACAACACACCGAAGAGCAGCTTAAAACGCTGTCGACACAATACGCGGCTGCGCTCGATGCGGTCATGGCCGACTATGCGCGGGAGCGCGTTACTTTGTTCGTCGATCAAGCGGTGGTGAGTGAGCTGCCGGATTACACCGACGAAATCCGTGACCGCATAAACCAGGCGCTGGAAAACAAGAAATCATGACCCCTCGTCATGAAATCCGGCTACGATTTGCGCGCTGGATGTCTGTGTTGGCAGCGCTGTTGATGTTGGGGACCGCCGCTTCCCCTTGGGTGACGTTAGGTTTCAATATCACTCACAGTCTGGATGGCTTCTTGTTTGTCATATTGAAAAAAGTGAGTCCAGAAAAAGGCGAGCTGGCGGCTTTCTATCCGCCCCCTAATGATTTTTTCAAGCGCCACTATTTTGTCAAACGCATTACCGGGGTGCCAGGTGATCTGGTGATTCGCGAGGGGCGGACGTTCTATATCGATGATGGGCATGCGCGGGTACTCATCGGTGAGGCCAAGCGTTACAGCCAGACTGGCGTTATTTTGCGTGCTGCCAAGGAAGGAAAAATACCGGATGGCCATGTATTTGTATCCACCCCACACAAGGACAGTTTCGATTCCCGCTACGCGCAGCTTGGCTGGATTCCGCAGCGCAGTATTTTTGGCCGTGCTATTCGCGTGTTCTGATTCACAGGCCCGCAATCTGGGGGTGATCGGACCCACCTGGCCAATACAGGAACGCAATCTTGTTGACGTCATGAAAGAGAAAATCGTCGAAAAGCAGGCTAACGGAGAGATAGTGAACCTGCATGAAAAAATGGCGAAACAGGCTGTCGATTATGTTCAACGTCCCCCTGGAAAATCATTGCAGCGTGCCTTGGTGCGACGGATATCGACATTCTCGCCGTTGTTTGTGTTGGATCGTGATGTCCGCGATGCCAAAGGCAAGTTGCTCTTTGCCCAGGGAACAGCGGTCAACCCATTGAAAGTGAAACCGCTGACCAAAGCGCTTTGTTTCATTGACGGTGATGATGCCGAACAAGTGGCCTGGATACTGGAACACTGTCAAGACAATCCTGCGAATAAATGGATTCTGGTAGCCGGGAATTATCAGGCGCTCATGGAACAACTCAATCGGCGGCTCTACTTCGATCAGCAAGGTTTGCTGGTCGACAAGTTCCGTATTCAGGCATTGCCGGCGGTCGTCAAACAGCAAGGAGAAGAGTTGTATGTGGAAGAAATTCCGGTGCGCTAGCGCCTTCTGGCTGTGCTCGATGCTGCTGATGATTGGCGATGTCGCCGCTGTGACCTGTAGTGGGCGTTTTCCCAATCCCGTGACCGATATTTGCTGGTGGTGCATGTTTCCCATTTATCTTGGTTCTGGGCGCTTCACTGTACCAGGCCAGATGGATAACGGGGATCCTCCACCGCCAGTAACGTGTCAGTGTCC
>JBPOHS010000109.1:0-26638 GCA_052035295.1 Pseudomonadota bacterium | reverse complement strand
CCGCAGAACCACCGATTGTTACGCATCAACACCGGAATGGCGGATACCGCGAATCGCGTTAGCGTCTTCAACATGGCGGTGAGTGATACCGAAGGCACTTTGCCCCTTTATCGATCCGAGTCAAATCGTGGTGATCACCGTCTGTTTGCCGATGCGAATGCACGTGAGTTTGTCGAAGTCGCTGTCACCACGCTTGACCGCTTTCTGGAAAGCTCGGGGCGACTGCCAACGGTCGTCAAATCGGATACTCAAGGTTCCGAATCCCGGATTTTACGGGGCGCCCAAGGTCTGTTCGCGCGTGGTTGGCGTCCACTGATCCTCTGTGAATTCTGGCCCTTCGGGCTTACCCATTCCGGTGATGACCCATTGGCACTCTGGCACACCCTCGAAGGCATGGGGTACACCATGTATGAAGTTGCCGAATATAATCCTGTTCTGGTGAAGGCGTCCCTCGAACGCATGCAAGCCCGACTAACCACGGATCTGAAACCGCAAGGCTGGTTTTTTACCAACCTGTTGTGTATTCCTTCTGGATCTGACCGTTTGGCGCGAGTCGCTGACCTGATCGAACAATCCGCCTGAGTTCTTCCCCCCCTCACAACTTCTCCCGGCTTTGTGGTCAAATGCTAACCCTAGACCTACATTCCGCCGGGAGCCTTCCATGTTCCGAGACATTACCCTTTCCTTGCGCCTGCTCAAGCGCGACTGGCAGGCTGGCGAGTTGCGTGTACTCATACTGGCATTGGTCATCGCCGTCGCCAGTACCACGCTAATACAGTTTTTTGCTGATCGCCTGCATCGCGGCATGGTGGAAAAGGCCGCCGATATTCTGGGCGGGGATCTGGTGGTGCAGTCCTCGCAACCCATGCCTTCCCACTGGCAGACACAGGCGCAATCCCTCGGGCTGCAATCATTGCACATCCTCGAATTCCGAACGGTCGCCATGCACGGCGATGAAATGCAGCTCGCCAGTGTCAAGGCCGTGGGGGTGGGGTATCCGCTGCGGGGAGAGGTGCGGATCGCAAACGAGCCTTTTGTCGTTGGTGAAGCGGTGCAGGAGGGTCCGTCCCCCGGTAACGTCTGGGTTGAAGCGCGCATTCTGAGTGCGCTGGGTGTACGCGTGGGCGATATGCTCGCCATTGGCGATACCGACCTCAAGATCGCAGGCATCCTGACCTACGAATCCGATCGTGGGGGCAGCTTTTACAGTTTTTCACCCCGCATCATGCTGAACCTCCAGGACGTCGATGCGACCGGCGTGATACAGCCGGGTAGTCGCGCCACGTGGGATCTGGTCCTGGCGGGCGAAAACACCCGCATCGAGGCCTTCCGGCAGTGGGTCGAACCGCAACTGTCTGCTCACCATAAGCTGCAGGATGTCACGCAGAATCGTCCTGAATTATCGAGTGCCCTGGTCAAGGCCGAAGACTATCTGGGATTGACCAGTTTGATGGCCGTATTGCTGGCGGGGGTGGCAATCGCCATGGCGGCTCACCGTTACAGCCTCCGCCATTTCGATCTGAGTGCCATGTTGCGCAGTCTGGGTATGTCCCAGAACCGCATTGTCTGGATTTATGTTTGGCAGTTCCTTGCCATAGCCACCCTCGGCAGTATTGTAGGGTGCGGTATCGGCTGGGCGGGACATTTTTTGCTGGAAATCCTGCTGCGCTCAACCCTGCCGATCGAGTTGCCGGCGCCCGGTTGGCAGCCGGTGCTCACCGGCACCGGAACAGCGTTCATCATATTGGGTGGATTCGCATTGCCGCCTGTTTTGCGATTGCGCCAGGTGCCGCCGCTGCGTGTATTGCGGCGTGACCTGCTGCCACCGGCACCGGCGGCGAGCGCCCTGTATGCGCTTGCCCTGGTCTCCATGATGGGGTTGATGTGGCAGCATACCGGCAATGCGCGCCTGACACTGACCGTTGCAGTGGGTCTGGTGGTGGTGCTGGTGGCGTTCGGTGTTCTGGCGTGGCTGGTGTTGCGCGCAGTCCAGGCGTTACGTCACCTTGATCTGGCGTGGCGGGTCGGCATTCGCCGGTTGGGTCGTAATCAGGGGGCGAGCGTTGGTCAATTGGTGGCGTTCAGCCTGACGCTGATGGCCATGTTGCTGCTGGTGCTGGTGCGTACCGATTTGCTCAATAACTGGCAGGCTCAGCTGCCGAAGAATGCACCCAACCATTTCGCCATCAATGTACAGGCAGCGGACAAGCAGGCATTTGCGGATTTTCTTGATCGACAGCATATTGCCCGTGCCGAAGTGTATCCGATGGTGCGTGGTCGTTTGACCCATATCGACAATGCACCGGCGAAAGAAAAGGCCGGGGAGAGCGCCGGCACGTCCAATGACCTCAATCGCGAGCTAAATCTTACGTGGTCAGCCGAACTCCCTCGCGAGAATCGTCTGGTGGAGGGTGAGTGGTGGTCGGGTGCCAGCAGTGCAGATCGTCCTGTTCGCGTCTCGCTCGAAGCACGCTTTGCTTCCCGTCTGGGCATCACGCCGGGTGCGCGCCTGACCTTTTCCATCGCCGGTATGCCGCTGCATGCCGAGGTCACCAGCATCCGGCAGGTGCAATGGGATACGTTCAAGCCAAACTTCTTCGTCATGTTTGAACCGGGCGCGCTCGATGGCATGGCCACCACCTACATGACGAGTTTTTTCCTGCCGCCGGAACAAAAGCCTGTGTTGCACGCGCTGATGCAACGCTTCCCCTCAGTGACCGTGCTGGAAGTGGATGCCATTCTCAATCAGGTGAAGGAAATCCTCGTGCAGGTAACGCTGGCGGTAGAGTATATGCTGATGTTCGCCTTGCTGGCCGGGGTTGTGGTGTTGTGGGCTGCCGTGCAAACCACCCTCAACGAACGCTTGCAGGAAGGCGCGCTGCTGCGCACCCTTGGGGCCGGGCGCGCCATGCTCAAGCGGGTACAGCGCGTGGAGTTCTTCGGGCTGGGCGCGCTGGCCGGATTACTGGCGGCCACCGGTGCGGAACTGGTCCTGTACGCCGTGCACACCCAGGTGTTCCAGTTGGCATTTCAACTCAACCCGTGGGTATGGCTAACGATGCCCCTCATTGGCATGGCGCTGGTGGGCGCGGCCGGTTTGACCGGCGCACGCCGTGTCGTCGACGAGCCTCCGCAAATTGTGCTCCGGGAATTGTGATTCCCGGCCATCGTGGGCAATTAATCGATTACCCGGCGGTACCTGCTCGATCAGCGATTATGTTGTACCAGCCATTGTCCCAGTGACTGCGACAGCACCATGGGGTCGAGGGGGACGCCGTTACGAGGCCAGCCATCGAGTGTGTCCAGTTTCATCAGGCGCGCAATATCGGTCTCGGCGTCGGGCGTGGTGATCAGGGTCATCAAGTGGTCGGTGACTTCCCCGACATTTTCAGCCGAAAGACTGACAGCAACGCCATGCCAGTTGCGCACGATTGCAAATACCAGGGCGTGTGCGCCCTCTTGCGTGGAAGGCAGGGCAAAGGTGCGCCATGACTCGCGCAGCAACTTCAGATCCTGCTGCAACAGCTCAGCCACGAGTATCAAATACTGGCGGCGGCGATTGTTGGGGTGGTCTGTCGGAGGCAGCGCGTCTTCGCCGGCTTTTTCAGGCCAGTCCGACACCGCTTGATAGTCCGATGCAGTGCGTATCGGCAGCAAGGGCTTGTAACGGTGCTCGCCTTCCAACAGGAAGAGAATGACTTCGAAGCCCAGCACGACGTCCCCTGCATCAGTCAACCCTTGCTCGGCAATCAGGCTTTCGCGTGTCAGCGGCAGGGCCGGATCGTTGACAATGCCTGATTCCGGGTAACCATCAACATAGTCCACATAACCGGGGGTGATCGGTCGACTGTCGATGCGGCGCCGCAAGGAGGCAAGACGCGCATCCAGCGCAGGATAGCTGGCAGTCAGCGCCAAAGCCGGCAGATACAAGCGATGACAGTGGCGTGCGAGATCAAACAGGTCTTGCAGGGCCTGTTCTTCTGGCTGATCGAGAAACACCGGAATGGCACTGCGCAGGTTGTCAACGCACGCCAAAGTTTGTTGCAGCCCTGCCATGCCTTGTGCCTGATAGGCGTTGAGCGACAATTGGTAAGCAGCCTCGACAGGTTGTTTGGTGGTTTCCGCTTTGGGCGTCTGTTCCTTTTGCTTGGGGGAGGGCAGCGGCTGATCGCAGGCGCTGATCAGCAATAACGCGCTCAATACGGTGGCGAGGCAAAGGATGTTTTTCATGGGGCGTGTCATGGTAAGTCGCGCAGGCTGATAACGGGCCAGCCACGCTGCTCTGCTTCATGGCGCAGGCGATCGTCGGGATCCACGGCGACCGGATGGGTCACCGCCATCAGCAAGGGCAGATCATTGATCGAATCGCTGTAGAAATAGCTGCCTTCAAGTGAATGCTGGTGTTGCGCCAGCCATTCGTTGAGGCGGGTGACCTTGCCACCCTGATAGCACGGTACGCCACTGACCTTGCCCGTATAACCCTTGTCAGTGCATTCCGCTTCGGTCGCGATCAGCGTGTCGATGCCGAGCGCACGAGCGATCGGTTCCGTCACAAACCGGTTGGTGGCGGTGATGATCAGTGGCAGATGGCCTGCCTCGACATGGTGGCGGATCAGGGCATCCGCTGCGGGCAGCCGGATCGGATCGATTTTGCTGGCCATGAACTCGGCATGCAGGGTCGCCAGTTCGGCAAGGCTGAAACGGGTGAGCGGTTCCAGCGCGAAATCCAGATATTCGAAAATATCCAGTTGGCCTCTTTTATAAGCCTCATAGAAGGCATCGTTGCGGCTACGGTAGTAATCGCCATCCACCAGGCCTTTCTCCACCATGAATTCTCCCCAGGCGTGATCGGAGTCGCCGCGCAGCAGGGTGTTGTCGAGATCAAACAAGGCAAGGGTCATGCAATATTCTCCGGGAATGCGAACCGGCATTTTACTCTTGTCCAGCAGCCCCTGAACATGGTCATGATGGCCGTGTGTTGTGAAGCGTTTCCATGATGAAAACAAAAACGTTTCTCGTTGGCCTGCTTGCGGTTGTTTTCATGCGTTGTCTAAGGTATTTATATGACGTGCAGTGTCATCCATCTGAAACCAAGCGGTGTTCCGTGATCGACGAAGAAGGCTTTCGCCCCAATGTAGGCATCATCCTGGCCAATCCGCTTGGGCAGGTGCTGTGGGCGCGTCGTGTCGGTCAGGATGCGTGGCAGTTTCCGCAGGGTGGCATCAGCGATAATGAAAGTCCTGAAGATGCACTCTATCGCGAGCTGCATGAAGAGATTGGTCTTACTCCACAAGATGTTGATATCGTTGCCTGCACTCATGGCTGGCTCAAGTATCGCCTGCCCAAGAAATTCCTTCGTTACCGCAGCAAGCCGCTGTGTATCGGGCAAAAGCAGAAATGGTTCCTGCTCATGCTTACGGGGGAAGAGTGCAACGTCAGTTTTCAGCATGGTGACCCGCCTGAATTCGATGACTGGCGCTGGGTCAGTTATTGGTATCCCCTCAATCAGGTGGTGGCGTTCAAGCGCGATGTCTATCGTCGCGCCCTGACTGAACTGGCTCCAAGCCTTCACGGTCTTACCGCCAACGCACAAGCTCTGGGGGCTGCGTCTGTCAATGTCCAGTCAGTTGCGGGCTCCGTGTCCATGCCGGTCGCCCGGGTGTCACGAATCGGGACTCTCTGAGCGTTTTTTCGTCCGTTGAGAAAAAAACCTCACGATCCGTAGCAATCTGTATTCATTCGTGTATTTTTAGAGAAATACGACTTGTCGAATTCATTTACACCTGCCCTTTCATCGGGGGAGGTTTAGGAGCCGTTCCCGCCATGCTGGAGACCCTGCGCCGCCTCGTACAGGAGGTCAACGCAGCCGAAGATTTAAAGTCGGCCCTTGAGGTCATGGTCTGCCGCATCCGTGAAACCATGGGCACCGAAGTGTGCTCCATCTATTTGCTCGATCGTCGCGTCAACCGCTACATCCTCATGGCTACCGAAGGCTTGAACAAGGCCGCCGTCGGCACGGCATCACTGGGCATCAATGAAGGTCTGGTAGGGTTGGTCGGTACACGTGAAGAGCCGATCAACCTCGATGACGCCCCCTCACATCCCCGCTTTCATTTCATTGAAGGGGTCGGCGAAGAACCGTTCCACTCGTTTTTGGGCGCGCCCATCATCCATCACCGCAAGCTGCTGGGGGTGCTGATCGTTCAGCAGCGTGAGCGCCGTCGATTCGATCAGGATGAAGAAGCCTTTTTCGTCACCATGTCTGCCCAGTTGGCCGCTGTCATTGCGCACGCCGAAGTGACCGGCGCCGTCGGTGGCCTCATGGGCACGAGTACCGGGCCGACCCACATTGAAGGTATCAGCGGTGCCAATGGCGTGGCCATGGGCACGGTCTACGTCATCTATCCCCCCGCCGATCTGCGTTCACTGCCTGATCGTCCGGTCAAGGATGTAAACAAGGAACTCAAGCAGCTCGACTACGCACTGGATGCCGTGCGTCGTGACATCCGTACGTTGGCTGAAAAGGCGCTGCAGTCGTTGCCCCCCGAGGAGCAGGCCCTGTTCCAGGTCTACGAGCGCATGCTCGATGAATCGGCGCTGGCGGGTGAAATCCGTGATCGTGTGCGCGCCGGTAACTGGGTGCAAGGCGCCCTGCGTGAAGTCGTGCTGCGCCATGTTCGTGCCTTCGAGGCCATGGATGATGCCTATCTGCGCGCGCGTGCGTCTGACGTCAAGGATTTGGGCTTGCGCCTGCTGCGGCATTTGCAGGCCGACAAGGTCGCTACCACCACCGAAGTGCCGCCGCGCGCGGTCGTTATCGGGGAAGACATCGCGCCTACCGTGTTCGTGGATGTACCGCGTGAGCGTATCGTCGGCATTGTCTCCTTGCAGGGTTCCAGTAACAGCCACATGTCCATCGTGGCACGGTCGATGTCCATCCCGACGGTCGTCGGCATCGGTGACATTCCTCTCTCGCGTATCGACGGCAAGGAAGTCATCGTCGATGGCTACCGGGGCGAATTGATCATCTCGCCCACCAGTGAAATGCGCCGTCATTACCTCGAAATGATGGAAGAAGAGCGCCAGCTCTCCAAGGAACTCGAAGAAGCCCGCGAACTGCCTTGCGTGACCCCCGACGGCCAGGAAGTCCGCCTGATGGTGAACACCGGCCTGACCGTCGATGTTGCCATGTCGCTCGAGCGCGGCGCACAGGGCGTAGGGCTCTACCGCACGGAAATTCCGTTCATGGTGCGCGACCGCTTTCCCACCGAAATGGAACAGATGGAGATCTATCGCGGCCAGCTCGAAGCCTTTCATCCCCGTCCGGTGGTCATGCGCACGCTGGATATCGGCAGCGACAAGGCGCTTCCGTACTTTCCCATCAAGGAAGAAAATCCGGCCCTGGGCTGGCGTGGTATCCGCGTCACCCTCGATCATCCGGAAATCTTCCTGATGCAGATTCGCGCCATGCTGTGGGCCAGCGAAAGTCTCGACAACCTGCGCATCCTGTTACCGATGATTTCCTCTGTGGGCGAAATTGAAGAGGCCTTGCACCTTATCCATCGCGCTTACCTTGAAGTCCTGGAAGAAGGCGCCCACATCCAGATGCCCGACGTCGGTGCCATGATCGAGGTACCGGCCGCCGTCTACCAGGTGCGCGAGTTTTGCCAGCACGTCGACTTCCTGTCGGTCGGCTCCAATGACCTCACCCAGTACATGTTGGCCGTCGACCGCAATAACCGCCGCGTCGCCAATCTTTATCAGCCCTTTCACCCTGCGGTGCTGCGTGCCCTGCAGAACATCGTCACGGTCGCCAATGAAGAAAACACCCCGGTCTCACTGTGCGGGGAAATGGCCGGCGACCCCCGCGCCGCCATTTTGTTGTTGGGGATGGGCTACACCTGTCTCAGCATGAGCGCTACCAGCCTCTTGCGCGTCAAATGGGTGCTGCGCCGTATCAGTCATGAGCGCGCCCGCGATATCCTCAATGACGTCATGAAAATGGACAGCGCCGCCGTGGTCCGCAGTCACCTCGACTACATCCTCGAAAAAGAAGGCCTGGGTGGCTTCATTCGCCCTCTGCATTCCTCGGCGGGTTACATTGCCAAGGATGTACCCAACCGTGCCCTGTTGTTGCGCAATCCTGATCCCAACACCAGCCATTGAAGACGGTTGCAGGTCCCGCTGCAAAATCGTCGATCCCGTTGCGCATTCGCCCTGACCGAATGGTGTAATATAGCGCCACCTTTCAGGCACACCTTTGCTTGTATGGCAGGGGTTTGCGCTGCAAATCTTCACTCCAGAGCGATTAAAAAAGCTATAAGGATTCGGGATGCTCATACACCCTTCGTTTGATCCGGTTGCGTTCTCGCTGGGCCCCCTGTCGGTGCGCTGGTATGGCCTGATGTACCTGGTCGGATTCGCTTCCGGGCTGTGGCTGCTGACCCGCCGTGCCGCGCGTCCCAACTCCGTCTGGACCGCAGAAGAAGTCAACGACCTGATCTTCTATGGCGCCATGGGCGTCGTGCTCGGTGGGCGCGTTGGCTACATGCTGTTTTACGGTTGGGACAACATCATGCGTGATCCCTCCAGTATCCTCCGTATCTGGGAAGGCGGCATGTCGTTCCACGGCGGTTTGCTTGGGGTGATGATTGCCATGTGGTTGTTCGGGCGTAAGACCGGCAAGGGCATGTGGCAGATTCTGGATTTCGGCGCACCGATCGTACCGATTGGTTTGGGTGCCGGGCGCATCGGTAATTTCATTAACGGTGAGCTTGTAGGGCGTACCACCGATGTTCCCTGGGCAATGGTTTTTCCGCAGGTCGACAGTTTGCCTCGTCATCCTTCGCAGCTCTATGAATTCTTTTTCGAGGGCGTTGTCATGTTCTCGGTGTTGTGGTGGTTCTCCGCGCGTGAGCGTCCCCGTTATGCCGTGTCGGGCATGTTTGCCTTGTTGTACGGCGTATTCCGGTTCGGGGTCGAATTCTCGCGTCAGCCCGATGCGCATTTGGGGTTTGTCGCCCTGCAGTGGATGACGATGGGGCAGGTGCTGTCAGTGCCACTGATCGCAGTCGGTATTTTCCTGCTGTTCAAGGCGTATTCTCGTAAGTTGAATTGATATTGCCCAGTACCTATGCAGCATCGCTCCACTTTGACTAGGGTGTTATGAAACAATATCTCGATCTTCTGCGCCACGTGCGTGACAACGGTATCCGCAAAAGCGACCGTACCGGAACAGGAACCGTCAGCCTCTTCGGCTATCAAATGCGCTTCGACCTGCAGGAAGGCTTCCCGCTCGTCACCACCAAAAAAGTGCACCTGAAATCCATCATTCACGAACTGCTCTGGTTCCTCAAAGGCGAAACCAATATTCGCTATCTCAAGGAAAACGGCGTTTCCATCTGGAACGAATGGGCGACCGAAGAGGGCGAGCTGGGCCCGGTCTACGGCAAGCAATGGCGTTCCTGGGAAGGCCCCAACGGCGAGGTCGTCGACCAGATTGCCGACATCGTCGAAGAAATCAAACGCAATCCCGACTCGCGCCGCCTCGTGGTGAGCGCCTGGAATCCCGCGCTGTTGCCTGATGTTTCGGTAAGCCCCCGACAGAATGCCGCCAATGGCAAGCAGGCGTTGCCACCGTGCCACTGCCTGTTCCAGTTTTATGTCGTCGATGGCAAATTGTCATGCCAGCTGTATCAGCGTAGTGGTGACGTGTTTTTGGGCGTGCCCTTCAATATCGCCTCGTATGCCTTGCTGACCATGATGTTGGCGCAAGTCACGGGTTTGCAGCCGGGCGAGTTCGTGCATACCTTTGGCGACGTGCATTTGTATTCAAACCACTTCGAGCAAGCCCATACCCAGCTGGCGCGTGAACCGCTGCCGCTGCCGCGCATGCGTATCAATCCTGACGTCAAGAATCTGTTCGATTTCCGCTACGAAGACTTCGAACTGCAGGATTATCAGTCGCATCCGGCGATTTCCGCGCCAGTTGCGATTTAAGGGAGGCGTTATGCTTTCATTGGTCATCGCGGTTGCCGATAACGGCGTCATCGGAATTCAGAATCGCCTTCCTTGGCGGGCACCTGCGGATCTGGCGCGTTTCAAGCAACTCACCATGGGCAAGCCCATGATCATGGGGCGCAAGACATTCGATTCGCTCGGTCGTGTGTTGCCGGGGCGTCCTCACGTTGTCATAACCCGTCAGCTCAATCTGCAATTGCCGGAAAACTGCCATGTGGTGCATTCCATCGATGACGCTATCGCCATCGCCGCTACCCTGGTGGATGCCAGCGGGGACATCATGGTCATCGGTGGAGCCGACATTTATCAGCAAGCGTTACCTTTAGCTGATTGCGTTCATCTGACCCGGGTACATTTGACCCCGGAAGGTGATACGTTTTTTACGGATCTGGATACCAGTGTGTGGCGAATCGCCGAGACTACCGAGGCAGAAGGCGAGCCTGCTTGCACATACATTACTTACAAGCGAATTTTTTAGAGCGCAACCCCGTCGTTATTATTCGCCGTTTGCCAACGACAACAAAAACAAAGCAAGACGCAATTACGGAATCAGAATCATGTTCAAAAGTTTGTTCAAGCCCAAATGGCAAAACGCCAAACCCGACGTACGTATTGCGTCGATCAGCACGTTCAGCACTGAAAATCCGGAGCAATTGCGCATTCTGGAACAAATGGCGCGCAATGACGCAGTGCCTGCGGTACGTATCGCCGCCCTGCAACGGCTAAAAAATATCGAGACCTTGATTGGGCTCGTGCAGTCTGAGCGCGATGGGGACACCCAGCAAAAGGCGCAGTCACACTTGCTGAGCCTGCTGGTCGATGGCAACGCGACGGATGCCGGCATGAGCAAGGCGTTGGCGGCGTTGAATGCCGCGACCTTGTTGCAATTGTTGGAGCGCGCCAAGAATCAGGCCCTGGGTGAGCGTATTCTCGCGGGCATTACCGATGAATCCGTGTTGGCTTCGTTGGCTGTGAAGCTGCCCCTGGCTGCATTGCGGCAAGCGGCTGCACAACGCGTTGAACAGCCCGGGTTGCTGGAAGAATTGGCCAAAGCCGCGCGTGGCAAGGACAAGAGCGTATACCGGATCGCCAAGGACAAGCTGGACGCCATTCATTCAGAGCAGCAGGCTGAGGCCACCACCGAACAGAATATCAACGAACTCTGTAGCGCGCTTGAGGCGCATGCCCGTTTGTCGATGGATCCACAATATGTGGCCAAGTTCGAGCATCTGCAGAAGCAGTGGCAACGTCTGCAGGCCCAGGCAAGCGCAGATCAGTTTCAGCGTTATCAGCGTGCGACCGCATTGTGTCGGGCACACATTGAAGAAAACGCGGCCGAAGCCAGCAAACTGGAGGAAGAAGCCCGCAAGCAGCGTGAAGCCATCGAGGAGCGCGTAGCCGCCTGTGAGCAGCTCGAAGAGGCCTTCAAGCAGCTGTCGTTCAATGCCGTGTTGGGCAGTGACGATGCTCCGGCGCTCTCAGCATTGCTGAAAACCCAGAAGAACCGTTGGGATGAAGCAGCGAGCGTGGTTCCGCCGCAGGCAGAGGAACGCAAACGTTTCCAGAGCGTCTATGGCCAGCTCGAAAATTTGCTTGGTGCTGCAAAAATTCTGCAGAAAAAATCCGAGTCCATCAAGCAGGCCGCCAGTACCTTGCTTGAAACCGAGACGCTCAAATTGCATGAATTGATAGCGATGAAAAAGGCACTCGATGAATGCACGGAGGGTATTCGCTGGCCGACAGAGGTGCGTTTGCCGGAGGTGCTGGAATTGCGTGACAAGGCGTTGGCGCATTTCAGTGTGCTGCATGACGTCTTGAGCAAGGCCGAACAGCAGGCTTTCGATCGGGTAGAGCAGGGCATCAAGGCTTTGCTCAAGGAGATCGAGCACGGCAACCTCAAGGCGGCGAATAACGCCCTGCGTGATTGCCAGCATCAACTCAAGGTGCTGCCCATGAACAAGGCTCAGCCGTTTCAGCGCCAGTTGCGTGATTTGATGGTCAAGGTAAACGAACTGCGTGATTGGCAGGGTTTTGCCACCCTGCCAAAGAAAGAAGCCTTGTGTGAAAGCATGGAGGCGTTGGTCGGTGCAGAGATCGATCCGCAGGCTTTGGCGAACAAGGTCAAGCGCTTGCAGGATGAGTGGCGTATGCTCGGTACCGCTGATGCCGAGCGCTCGCAAAAGCTGTGGGAGCGTTTCAGTGCTGCCGCTGACAAAGCCTATGAACCGTGTCGTGCCTATTTCGACAAGCTCACGCACGTGCGGGAAACCAATCTCGCTGCCCGTGAGACGATTTGCCAGCAACTCGACGACTATCTGCATAATACCGATTGGACGAAAATCGACTGGCGTGCCGCTCGCGAAATTTTTGAATTGGCGAAACAGGAATGGCGCAACTATTCGCCGGTGGAGCGCAAGGCCGGCAAGGACATACAGACCCGCTTCAATGGCTTGCTGCAGGAGCTGCAAGACCGTCTTGACCGGGAGTTCGAGAAAAACGCACACGCACGTCGTACATTGATTGCTGAGGCTGAATCCCTTCTCAACGCCAACGACTTGCACGGTGCGATCGAAAAAGCCAAACAGCTGCAACGCCAATGGAAAGACACCGGCATGGTGAATCCGCGTGAGGACGGCAAGATGTGGAAGCAATTCCGTGCCGCCTGCGACAATCTCTTTTCGCGTCGCGATCAGCAGCGCGCCGATGTGCAGGCGGAGCGTGAGCGCCATGTCTCAGAGGCCGAAGCCATCTGTGACCAGATCGAAAAATTGGCTGATTCCGTTGCCTTTGACGCGGTCGCTGCCAATGAACAGTTCCAGCAGTTGCAGGAACAGTTTGAACAGATTGGTGCGTTGCCAAAAGAACAGCAAGAGCATATTCGCAAACGCTATCGGGCTGTCAGCGATCATTTCCGTCAGGGTCTGGGTCACGCCCAGATTCGTCATCGGTCACGTCGCTTTGATTCCTTGTGGCAAGTGGCTGAGTGGCTCGACGATCAGGAAGCACATGCCCTCGCAGGCGAGGAGTTCACTAGCGGCACGGCGCTGCCGGGCACTGAAGCATTGCCTGACAATGCAGAGTCGCTCGCCTTGCAACGATTGAAAGCATTGCAGCAATTTGATGCGGCTGCCACAAGTGATCAGCGACTGGCAGACAACGCAGCGAAACTCCGCGAGTTGTGTGTGCGGCTTGAAATCGCCGCTGGCGTGGATTCGCCGGCTGACGACAAGGAGTACCGGATGCAGTTCCAGATTGCCCGTTTCAACAAGGGTGCAGCGCAACGCGATGCCCGTTTGTCACCGGGGGAAATGCTTGAGCAGCTCCAGGTAGAATGGTTGGGTGTGGGGATGGTGCCGCCGGCTGAGCGCCAGCGTTACAGCGAGCGCTTTCGTCGTGCCCTTCAACTCGCGAATGCCTGATTCTTTGCTGGCTTGCCGTGCTTGCGGCAAGCCAGGTGTTTTTGTGGAAATCCTGCCATGACCTCCCGTTTCATCAGTCTTTGTTTTCTTCTGTGTCTGTTGGGGCTGCCGCTCACATCCTTGGCGGCGATTACAGATATCGTTGCGCCCACCGAACCGCCGTCAGAATCTCCCGGGGATTCCGAAGCCAAGTTGCGAACGTCCCTCGAAACCCAGATAGCCAGTGCCCGCGAAGAACAGAAGCGTTTGCAGAATGAAACCGAGCAGTTGGAACGTTCGGTGACTGATGCGCCGAATATCATTGCGGTGATGCGCAAGGACATTGAGGTGGTTGGGCAGTTGCTGGGTCGCGACAAGCTCGAGAAGCTCAACCTGGAGCAGCTGAGCGAGCGTCTGACGCAGCTGGAGTCCCAGCAACAGGCGCTTGTCCTGGCGCTCGGTGACATTTATCAGCAAATTGCCAAGCAACAGGATGTTCCCACCCAGGCGCGGGAAAAAATCGCCTCGTTGCAAGCCAGTCTCGAAGCGGCTGAAAAGCGGATCCAGTCCTTGCAGAATTCAGGTGAAGGCGTTCAGGAACTCAAGTTGCAGCTGGCAATGAGTGAGCGGGATCGTCTGGTGACATTGCGCAAACTCAACGAGTCACAGCTCAACGGCTACCAGAAACTTCTGGAACTCTACACGGCCAGTCGTGATTTGTTGACAGCACAACTGGGCGCCACCAAGGAAGTGTATGCGGCGGTGCAGGCGCGCTTTGATTTGCTCAGCAATAATGAGGCTGCGCGTCAGCAAGCGGCGTTTGCAGAAATCGAGCAGGCGCTCGCCGGTATGCCGCAAGTAGTGATTGATGCTGCCATCCTCAATCGCAAACATAACGACCAGCTGGTGTTCCTGCAGTTGGCATTGCGCGATATTGTTCAGCGCGACAAGCAATACAGTGAAGTGAGCCAGGAGGTCAAACAGCGTTATCAAATTGCATCCCAGCAGCTGGAGATCGGCGGTTTCAATCGTTTTTACATGGAGCACGTGCGTTACGTCACGCGAACCTTGCGACCGCTCCTGAACGAAGCCGGTGACGAGGAAGCCTTGCATGTGGAGCTTGTCGATGCACGTGCGAAGCAGTTTACCTATGACGATCAGCTGCGCGAGCTGCGCAATCACGCTGAACGCCAGAAAAAAATCGATCATATGCTGGAGAAACTGACACCCGAGGAGAGCATTCGTCCGACCGTGACCAGTGAAATCCAGAGATTGCTCACCCAGCGTGAGTCGTTGATCGAAAACCTGTCAAAGACCAACGGCAACTATGTGGTGGCGCTGACCAATTTCGAATTGTCACGCAAGAGTCTGCAAAGCGAGGAACGCAAATTCATGAGCATGCTCAACCAGAAAATGGTTTGGTTGCATGCATCGCCGCCCATGGGTTGGGATATTTTCCTGAGCGCGACCAAAGGGGCTTATGCCTTTTTTCTGAAAATGCCATGGGCCGAACTGCCGTTGTCATTCGATGGCTATCGCAAGGCGAATCCGGTGCAGACTGCGCTGGCCATTCTGGTGCTGGTAGGATTGGTCTATATCCGCCGGCGTTTACTCCAGTTGCTTGATCACATCGGTCAGGATATCGGGAAAGTCGGTCAGGATAAGTTTCGTTACACGTTGCAGGCTCTCGGTGTCACGCTCGTCGCCGCGCTCCCGGTACCGCTAACCATTGCGGTGCTCGGTGTTGCACTCATGGAGTACAGCCCGTATCAAACCTTCCCCTATACCGTGGGAGAGTTGGCGGTGCAATTGAGCCCGCTTTCCTTGATGATTGCTTTGCTGCCGGTCATGACCTGCCCCAATGGATTGGCAAGCCTGCACTTCGGCTGGAACGAGCGGGTGCTTGCTGTTCTGCGCAAACAAAAACCGTGGCTGATGTTGCAGCTGCCGGTGTTCGCGTTGGGTATCTATATTGTTGATAACGCCAGTGATCAGCGGGACATGTTCGTTTTCGGACGGGTATTGATGGTGCTCGCGAACATGATTCTCGCCTTCAATTGCTTCACGTTGTTGCGGCCCGGCACGGGATTGATAGATGGCAGCGCCGCGTATTCCTTTTTTGATGTGCGTTGGCGTGAGCGTTTCTTGTGGATGCCGCTGCTGATCGGCGTTCCCGTTTATTGCGCAGTGTTGGGCATTGTGGGATACGATTTTACTGTCGTGTTCTTTGCCCGCATGTTTTACATCACCTTTTTTGCCGGCTTTGGAATATACCTCGCGCACCAGGTATTCACCCGTTGGTTTTCGGTGCAGGAACGTCAAATTGCCCTGGATCGTGCACTGGCGAAACGCGCAGCAGAACGCGCTGCGCGTGCCAAGGATGGGCAGGATATCGCTGCCGAGGAATTGGTTGACCTGGATGTGCTCGATGAAATCAACCTCGAATCCATCAGCGAGCGTAACCGCGCCTTGTTGAAAGTGGTTGCCTATTCGGTATTTATTTCCGTGTTGTGGCAGTTGTGGAGTGATGTCGCGCCGGCGCTTGATGTGCTCGACAAATACGTGCTTTGGAGCATGAAGGGAATTGGTGACAGCGGCCAGATCGAGCAAGTTCCCATTACGCTTTGGCGTTTTCTCTGCGCGTGTTTCGTGTTGGTTATCACCGTGGTGGCTGGGCGTAACCTGCCGGGTCTGGTCGAGACGGTGTTGCTGCAGCGTTTTCAATTGGAAAACAGCATTCGTTTTGCGATCACGACGGTAGCGCGCTACTGCATTGTGTTTGTCGGCATCATGTTCGGTTCCGAGTTGCTCGGTATTGCCTGGGAAAAAATCGGTTGGCTGGTAGCTGCTCTCGGTGTCGGGCTCGGGTTTGGTCTGCAGGAAATTTTCGCCAATTTTATTTCGGGCATTATCGTGCTGATCGAACGTCCGATCCGGATTGGCGATGTGGTTACGATCAACGGGCAAACCGGCAAGGTGTCACAGATACGCATGCGTGCGACCACGGTCATCGATGCAGATCAGAAGGAGTTGATTATTCCCAACAAGATGATCATGACCAATCAGTTGGTGAACTGGACACTCAGCGACAGCGTTTCACGTATCGTGATCCCGGTGGTGGTAGGGCGGGGCAATGATGTCGAGATGGTGATTCGCACTTTGCTTGAAGTGGCTCAACAGCATCCGCACGTCATGAAATCTCCGGCCCCTGGCGCGTTCTTTGTATCCTTTGGGGAAAAACTCGGTTTCGAGTTGCGTTGCTATGTGTCCGAGCTGTCCAAGCGTGGCAGTACGCAGCACGACATTAACATGACGATTGAGCGGCGCTTCCGGGCCCAGGGAATCGACATGGAGCCGTCCTTCCTGAATGTGCGGCTGAGCAACATGCCTGAAGCGGATCTGGACGTCGGCCATCTGCCTATCAACGACGGCTAGGATCAATAGTGTGGCGGGATTTCCTGCTCGGTGCCGGCGGGGCCGACGCGATCGGCCATCGCCTGCATGTCCTGAGCAAGACGCGCGCACAAGGTTTCCAGACGTTCGATCTGTCGTTGCTGGCGATACACTTCGTCGTCGAGCTGCTTGATCGTGTCTTCGAGAAAGGCGACCTTGATTTCGAGCTCTGTTATACGTTGGTCGACGATATGAGAATCTACAATGCGGGCGTCGCCAAGCGGGATGTCAGTCACTAATAATCTCCTGCATCCCGCCCGCCGATGGTTTCAGGACAGGTTCTTGCGGATGCGTGCGCATGAAGTGGAAACCGCCGAGAACAGCGATTCTGATTTGGTTTCGATCGAGACACGCTGCACCACACCATCGCGGATCGACAAGGCGACTTTGCATTGGTTTGCATTGAGGCCTTTTTCATTATCGCTGTAGGTCCAGATCATCGCGCCCGTGGGCAAATCCTTGCGACCATTGGGAAGGCCGAGCCTTTCCTGTACGAAAGCAACGGGTTGACCTTCGAGTTTGGTCACGATGACATCGTCCTGGCGTGCGGTGGGTGAGGGCGCAAGACTAAGTGATTCAACCGATACGGGCATGGAATCACAGCCTGCCAGTGTTCCAAACGTCAGGCCAATAGTCAGCATTTTCAGGTAAGTCGTTGTTTTCATTATAAGCCTCCCTCGCGGGTATAGTCATTCTTATGGCGGTGCGTCACCTATGGGCTGGCGCATGCAGCGTTGGACTACCGTCCTTGTGCGTGTGTCCATTGTGACGAATAGAAGGGGCGGTGCGCAAGCGCCGTCTGTGGGCGGGTCCGGGATTGGCCTAACGGGGCGGATCAACGACAGATAACGCCGTTCCTGTTATCCTATGCGGCAGTTTTTTTGATCCCTCTGGCGACATTTCAGGAGTGCACCATGCCCGCATATCGTTCCAAAACCTCCACCCAGGGCCGTAACATGGCGGGCGCCCGCGCCCTCTGGCGTGCCACCGGCATGAAGGACGAGGATTTCAAAAAGCCGATTATTGCAGTGGCCAACTCTTTCACCCAGTTTGTTCCCGGGCATGTGCATCTGAAAGATCTGGGGCAGCTGGTGTGCCGTGAAATCGAGAAGGCCGGTGGCGTGGCAAAGGAGTTCAACACCATTGCTGTCGATGACGGTATTGCCATGGGGCATGACGGCATGCTGTATTCGCTGCCTTCGCGCGAAATCATTGCCGACTCGGTCGAGTACATGGTGAACGCCCATTGTGCCGATGCACTGGTGTGCATTTCCAACTGCGACAAGATCACGCCGGGAATGCTGATGGCCGCATTGCGCCTCAATATACCGGTGATTTTCGTGTCGGGCGGGCCGATGGAGGCTGGCAAGACCAAGCTGTCCGACAAGTTCATCAAGCTCGACCTGATCGACGCCATGGTGGCAGCGGCCGACCCCAATATCACGGATGAACAGGCTGCCACCTACGAGCGCAGCGCCTGCCCTACTTGCGGTTCCTGTTCAGGGATGTTCACGGCCAACTCGATGAACTGTCTGACCGAAGCCTTGGGCTTGTCATTGCCGGGCAACGGTACCACGCTCGCCACCCATGCCGACCGTGAGCAATTGTTCCTTGAGGCCGGTCGTCGCATCGTCGCACTGACACAGCGTTATTACCTGGAAGACGACGCCTCGGTGTTGCCGCGCAATATCGCCAACGTCAAGGCATTCGAGAACGCGACCTCGCTGGATATCGCGATGGGCGGTTCCACCAATACCATTCTCCACCTGATGGCCGCCGCCCAGGAAGGGGAGGTGGATTTCGGTATGAAAGACATCGATCGCCTGTCCCGCAAAGTGCCGCAGCTTTGCAAAGTCGCGCCCAACACGCAGAAATATCACATCGAAGACGTACATCGTGCGGGTGGCATCATGGGTATTCTGGGCGAGCTGGATCGTGCCGGCCTGCTTCACACCGATGTACCCACCGTGCATGCGCCGACGCTCAAGGATGCGCTGGATCAGTGGGACATCAAGCGCACCAGCAATGCTGACGTGGTCAAGTTCTTCAAGGCCGGTCCTGCCGGCATTCCCAGTCAGGTGGCTTTCAGTCAGGATTGTCGCTGGGATTCCCTTGATGACGATCGGGCGGAAGGTTGCATTCGCTCGCTGGAGCACGCGTTTTCCCTCGAAGGCGGTTTGGCCGTGTTGCACGGGAATATCGCCGAGAACGGTTGCGTCGTGAAAACTGCGGGCGTGGACGACAGCAACCTGGTGTTTGAAGGCCCCGCACGCATCTTCGAAAGTCAGGACGCCGCAGTGAAAGGCATCCTTAGCGACGAAGTAAAAGCAGGTGAAGTCGTCATCATTCGTTATGAAGGCCCGAAAGGCGGTCCCGGCATGCAGGAAATGCTGTATCCGACCAGCTACCTCAAATCCAAGGGGTTGGGTAAGGCTTGCGCACTCCTCACCGACGGTCGCTTCTCGGGTGGAACCTCTGGCCTGTCGATTGGCCACGTGTCGCCAGAGGCAGCGTCAGGTGGTGCCATCGCACTGGTGGAACCGGGTGATCTGATCCGCATCGACATACCCAATCGTACGATCGATGTGAAATTGAGTGATGAGGTGCTGAATGCGCGTCGCGCTGCAATGAACGCCAAAGGCAAGGAAGGGTGGAAGCCTCTTCTGCCACGTGCGCGCAAAGTCAGTACCGCGCTGAAAGCATATGCGGCCATGGCTACCAGTGCCGATCGTGGTGGTGTGCGCGACTTGTCACAGTTGGAGAAATAAGTCTTGCCGGTTGGCTCCACCCGGTGAGACTGCGCCGGGTGGTGACTGCATTTCGGTGCTGTTCAGCAGCACCTGCCCCTGTCTCTCCCGCCGCTCAATGCGATTGGCGCGCAACAAGCCAGCGTTCCATTTCGGGAACCGCATCTTCATCGAGTTCGATGCCTACCAGATACCGGTCCGCGGAAATGCTGCGACTGGTCCAGCGTACGATGCCTGTAATCATCACTCGCTGAGGGGTGCCGGGCATGCTGATCCAGAGGGCAATTTCCGATTCCACCAGCACTTCGAAATCCAGCTCCACCTGCATGCCATAGGCGGACGCATTGACCGTGTTGCCCGTCTTGAGGTCTGAGCCGACCGCTGCAACCTGCTCGGCCCCGATCGTCTGAATGAACAGCGTATCCGAGACCGGCTCGCGCCTGGCGCGACGACGGTTTTCGTTGCTGGAGTCAGCAGCATAAGAAGATTCGGGCTTCATGTCGGGAGCTCCAGCAGCGGTAGGGTCGAAGGCATGTCTCCGGAGTATAGACCCGGCACCGGGTGTCAACCATCGAGGAAGAAAATTAGGCGAAATATTTCCCTGCACTTGACTATTTTTTTACAGGAAATGACTTACAATTTCGCAAGTTATCAATTCTTGGTCGGGGCGCCGAAATATAAATGGATACAGTGACTTTGTATCGTGCTGTTGGGCCTGGACAGATGCAGGCCATTCTCGATCGTGATTGTGCCCGTTTCCCGGCGCGCTTGCCCCATCAGACCTTTTTCTTTCCGATGTTGACCGAATCGTTTGCCAACATGATCGCGTCCGGATGGAACGTGCCGAATTCCGGCGTGGGCTATGTGGTGCGATTCAAGGTCGATGCCGGCTATCTCGAAGGCAAGCGAGTGTTTCGTATCGGCGGTCCTGAGCACCGTGAGTACCGGGTGTCGCGGGAGGAGTTCCCCCGCTTTAACTCGGCCATACGCGGCCCGATTGAGGTCGTTGGCGTGTTTGGTGAAGATGTGCTGGGCTTGTCGGAGCCTTTGCACGCTGTCGTTGCCTGATACGCGTCCTTTCCTGGTAACACGCCCGCAGCGTGAAGCGTGCCGCCTGAACAAAGGCCTGCGCTTTTAGTAAAGACTTGCACCATAAAAAAGAGCCGCTCAGTTTAACTGGCGGCTCTTTTTTTATGGTGTTCTGGCAAGGCGTGTTACTGGTGGCCTTCCCATTGGGCGACCTCAAATCCCGAAAACAGTTTTCTTCTGACTCTTCAGGAACTCTTTCTCCTCACGCCACACCACGCCGCCGCTCTTGTTATCGAGGAGCTGCATGTTGACGCGATAGAACACTTCCTTCGTTGTCGGGTGGGTACGCACCACCTCGCTGACATCGCCATACAGGAACAGATCCGCGCCCAGGGCGCTGCTGACTTTGTGCGCACTGGCCGGTTCCTCGAGGGCATCGGCAGATTGCAGGCGTAAACGTTGCTTGGTGTTCTCTATCGTCATGCCTTCGATCAGACGGAAGCTGTCCTGCGTCTGCAGTTTCTGAGAAATCACGCTGGTGACGACACGGGTATTGAGCGGCCGGCCGGTGCGGTTGGTCAGTGAATCCAGGGCCAAGGCAGGCCGTTTGGCGTAGGTGTAGCTCATCACCGTCGGGTTGGCGATCATGTTGTCGGTCATCTTGCTGACCATGTTTTGAAGGTCAGAGATGCCGAACTCGGTGGTAACGACCTCGGGTTTGCTGGCGTCACCGTATTGAACGGTGTTGGTGCAACCGCTGCCGACCAGGGTGGCGATGCACAGGGTGCCGAGGGTGAACACGGATTTCAGGGAAACGGGAGTACGCATGTCAAAACCTATTGCTGCCGCTGGATCGTTATTGTTATGCGCCCACTGCAGCTCGGCAAGGGCCTGCGCCGGGGCGAAAAAGTGAGGGCTTGAGTGTGTACGGTCTGCGTGGCGAATTCAAGAGCCGTCGGGCGATGGTTAACGGCCCGTATTACGACTGAGCAGCATTTCCTGCTCAATGGCCCACAGTCGATCCTGGCCCCACACCACCAGATCGCCATAGCGTATGACTGGCACTCCCCACAGACCAAGACTGTCGAGATCCTGTCGATTCAATTCGACCAGGTTTTTCCAGCGATCATTGCCCAGCTCTTTCTGGGCGTCTTCCCATGACAGACCTGCCCGTTCAACCAGCCTGGCCAGGGTAGCATCTTCGGCGACAGGGGCGCCTTCGGCCCAGATGCCTGTCATGACAGACAACAGGAATTCCTTTGCCTTGCCTTGTGACTGCGCCCATGGGAACAACGCCATGCAGCGTTCTACGCCGTCGCCCAGCGGATCGCTGACGCGTCCGAAAGGAATGTTGAAACGCTGCGCTTCGCGCTTGGCGTCATCGAGAATGTAGCGCTTCTTCTCCGGCGGCAGTGGAATGCCGCGGGTCACCATGGGCATCACCGGCCGCAGCGACAGCGGGAACTGGTAGAGCTCCTGCAGCTTGAACAGCCTGCCCGCGGCCAGATAGGAATAAGGGCTGCGGAAGGAAAAGAAGAACTCCATGGATTTGAGCTGGCGGGGCCTGGGCTTGAGCGTGTTATAGCTCTGCAATACGTGGCGGTATTGGCGCTGATAGTCGGCAATGTCCTCCTGGCTGAGGCGCAGGCTGGGACGGTTGAGACGCTCGGCCAAATGCCCCAGGCGGTCCAGCCCCCAGTACCATTCGTTGCCGTAATGGAGCATGGCGGAGTTGTAGTGCCCCATGCGTTGCAACAGATCCTGCGAGCCTTGCAGTGCTGCGCGGGTGTCTTTCTCCGGGGCGGTGCCGTACCGCTTGATACAGCTTTCGAACGTGGTGGTGCTGTCTTTCCAGAGGGCACCGGTCACCTCAAGCATGAGGTGTAGCAACTTGGGGCTGTCACGGTGCTTGATCAGCAACGCAGTTGCGGCAAAGGCATCGGATGCCGCTGGATGCGTCGGTTGATCCGGAAAGGACAAGTCATGGAAGGCGGCCAGCCGTTGACAGTCGCGCAATGCATACTGGCGCAATTTTTCGGGTTCGGGGGTCCCCTCAGCGGGCAAATCGAGCACGAACTGCACGTTGAGCCGAATCTTGAAATCCTGCATCAAGCGCGGCAGAGCCTGCAGCAACAGGTAAGAATAGGGGTCATCAACCCGGTGATAGAAAGTCACCGTATTGCGGGACGGCAGCAAATGCCGCGTGAACTCAAACCAGGCGCGTTTGAGATTGCGGGTCTTGGTGCTGGTAATGGCTTGGGCCACGTAGGGCGTTAGCGATTGCCGAATGCTCATACGACGGAGCGGGTGGCTCCCTTTCCCCTCTACACGTGGAAGGCGACAAAGCGGTTGGGTGGCGCGCAGGCTCCCGGTCAGGAGGCCGCCACAGGTCTTAATACTATATAGCCGAAGATTACTATAGTCAGGGAATTTTATGGGTGACAGCGTCTTCTGTCAGGTAGCTGACGGGCTTCGCAAATTTGGGCCCTGTTTGCGCGTTGCCACTCTGTCGTCGGCGGGCAAAACGCCGGCCCTGTCAGGCCAGCGCTTTGATGAAGACCTTCGAGCGTCGCTGGTAGTTGTAGAGTGACTGTTTCGGTTGGGGTAGCGCATCAACCGCACTTTCCACAAAGCCGCGTTCCTGGAACCAATGGGCCGTACGCGTGGTCAGCACGAACAAATGTTCCAGGCCTTTCAGTTGGGCTTGGCGCTCGACGAAGGCCAGCAGATGGTCGCCGCGCTGGCCGTGCCGGTAGTCTGTGTGTACGGCGACACAGGCAAGCTCACCCATATTTCCCTCGTTATAGGGGTAAAGCGCTGCACAGCCAATGATCATGCCGTCGCGTTCGACCACGCAAAAATGCTCGATTTCGCCTTCGAGATGCTCGCGCGAGCGGCGCACCAGAATGCCCTCGTTTTCCAGGGGCGCAATCAGTTCGAGAATTCCCCCGACATCGTCAATCGAGGCAAGCCGCAGTTTTTCGTAGGACGCATCCGTAAGCAGGGTGCCGCTGCCATCACGTGAAAACAGTTCCCGCAGTAACGCGCCATCTTCCTGGTAGCTGATCAGGTGGGTGCGACTAACGCCGCCGCTGACTGTCCGCAGCGCGCTTGCCAGCAGGCGCTTTTGATCGTCGTCAAGATGAGTGGCATCCAGCAACAACTGGGCTTCGGCGGTAGTGAGTTCGCGCCGTAGCTGAGCGTGCGCGTCATGTATACCAGCCTGGGGCGTCAAGAAGATGAGCTTGTCGGCTTGCAACGCCAGGCTGGCGGCTTCGGCGACTTCTTCCCAGAGTAGATTGAATGCTTCCCCGGTCGGCGAATACCCGACCGGGGACAGCAGGGTGATGATATCGCGATCCAGCAGGGCCCGGATGGGTTCGGTTTTTACCTTGCGCACTTCCCCGGTGTGCAGGAAATCCACCCCGCTACGAACGCCATAGGGCTTGGCCGTTATGAAATTGCCGGAACAGACCTGGATGGCGGCGCCGTGCATGGGAGAATTCGCCACCCCCATCGACAGGAGCGCTTCGATCTGCAGGCGCACCTTGCCGACGGCTTCTTGCACGGCGTTCATGCTGTCAGTGTCGGTGACGCGGCGGCCATGTGCGAACGTCGGCTTGATACCGGATTTCTGTAATTGCTCGTTGATCTGCTGGCGTGCGCCATGCACCAGGACCAGCTTGATGCCAAGGCTGTCGAGCAAGGCAAAATCATGTACGAGATGCTGGAAATTCGGATGTGCGACAGCCTCGCCCGAAAAGGCGATGACAAACGTTTTACCCCGGTGGGCATTGATATAGGGGGAAGTGTGGCGAAACCACTTGACGTAGTCCGCCGGGGTCAGGTGATCCATGGAGTCCTTTGGGCCAGCAGGGAAGAAAAGCACAGGTTGTCCGTTAAGAATATGGCAAGTTGCCGCGTTCAACAACTTTATGGGCGGTGAGCGCTGATCAGGCGCCTCGGCGCTCAGTCACTGGCAGATGGTCTGGCTGGCAACAACAGCTCCCCGCGTGGCTGTCTCATCATGCCTTGCTTCGGTCGTGATGCGGAGGTACATGCATGCTTGGTTGAGGAGCACAGCAGGATGGCCGGTACGAACGCCAGGTGGCACCCGTATCAAGCAATCCTGGTTGCTTGTTTTTAACACCACGCTCGATCCTGTAGTGTTAAAGGTGAGAAGCTGACGGTAGGCGTTATTTGAATGTTTTATTTCAGAACGACAGAGGGTTTGTGATGGGGCGCTGCTGTTCACGCTGTCGCAACGCCCGGTGTTTCGGTGCGGCCCACCGGTAATGGACTAAATGCTAATGGCTGGCGAGACAGTGCGATTGGCTAGAAAGACAGTACGAATGCTGGCACTTAAAAGGTATCAACATCCTTGAGAAACGCCCTAAACAATTTCATGTAGGGGGAATTTGGCGTCAAATCCCTTACGCGATATGAAAAAAAGTGAAATTATTTTTTGACGCTTTGGCCCGAAAACAGGGCCTTCCACACCTAACTTGTTGATTTCCGGTAGGGGCAAATCCGTCATAACACTGACTGGAAAAATCTGTGATGCTGTTCAATTTCCGCTCATTCCAATACAAAAAATAACACGTATATTTGATCCCAAGAGCGCTGCAAATGGGGCGGCGCTGACGGAATCAAGACGGTTTTGGAAACAAGACAAATTGAAATTCCGACCGACACCAGTGTTAATTTGTCCCGGGGGACGTCATCATGTTGAATCTTTCAGTGTTCAAAAAATCAAAAGCCATTGCAGCTGCTGTGATGGGTGTTGTTCTGAGCTGCACGGGTGTTTCGGCTGAAGCCGCCACTACAAAAGCAAGCCCTTTGCTCAAGGGCGCAATTACCGGCACCAAGATTGCCAACGCACGCTATGTAACGCGTGATGCACAGGGCAAAATTTCTGTGAGTGGATTCACTACCTCGGCGGGGGGGTTCTCTTATCGCAATGGCGACACAATCAGCTTTTACGTTGGTGATGTATTGCTCGGTAAAACCAAGGCAAAATCTGCGGTGCCAACGTCTTTGCTGATTACCGAAGCCAAAAATGCTGCTGCGCTGGCCAACCTGCTGCGCTTTCTGCAAACGATCGATAGCGATCTGAACCCGTTCAATGGCATTCAAATCAGTTCCAACACGCATTATGCTGCTGCAGATGTGAAGGTAAACTTCGATTCCGCCATGAATTCTTTTGCGGTTCAGTCTTCGTTACAGAAAGTGCTAGCGCTGGCGACCAATAGCCCGACGTTGCCTGAGGCCGTCGATGTGCTGACCAACTTCCGTATGTCGCTGTTGAATGCCTATGACACGAATGCTGGTGCCACGGTGTTGAATCTGGTGAAAACCAAGTGGAAGAGCACCTTCAGCAGCGAAGCTTGCGCCGGTGCTACCACCAGCCTGACGCATACCTTCAATGTTCTGGGCCATATGACCGTAGGCTTTCATGATCTGGCGCCGAAAGCGGATGGCTCCTGTCGCGGTACCAGCGCTGCCATCCTGATGTCGCTGTATGAAAATGATCAGATGTTCAGCTGCGCCAATGGTTGCACGCTGGCTGATCTGAACGCTACCGTGACTCTGCGTTTCCCGAGCGTGCACCAAGCTACCCTGGTCCACCAACCTGGCTCCAACATCATCACTGTGATCCATCAATATGATGACGGGCGCGAAGTAATTGAAACCCTGGTCAAGCAATAGTGATAGCTGCGAACCTGATAAAAGCACAGGTGTTAAAAGCAATGTTGATGAACACAGTCTGATAAAAAAAGCGACATCCCCCCCCCCATTTTCCTGGCCCTGCGGGGCCTTTTTTTTTGCCGCGGCAGACCCGGATCAGGGTATTCTTGGTGGCCTGAACATATCATTGAGTACGTAATACCATGACCATATGGGTGGATGCGGACGCGTGTCCGAATGTCATCAAAGAAATACTTTTCCGCGCGGCTGAACGCAGGCAGCTGCGACTCGTGCTGGTGGCAA
>JBPOHS010000014.1:0-1993 GCA_052035295.1 Pseudomonadota bacterium | reverse complement strand
GGGGTGGCATCAGGGCAGATGTTTATCCTGATAACAATAAAAAATAATACTGCTGTGGCCCCTATGATTCCCGTCTTTTCACGTTGTTTGATGATGCTGGTGTTCGTGTCATTTTTGTCAGGCATTGGCCTGCAATCTGCTTGGGCAAAGAAGCAGCCCCCACCGCGCGCGTTTGGGCCGGAAATATTCCGTGAACTGGATTATGGGCTTTATTGGTTCGGCCCCGATGGGCAGCATCAAAAGGCCGTGGCGCATGAGCCAAACGCGTATTTCAATCCGTATGCGCCGACGGTGATTTATATTCATGGCTGGGAAGTCGGCGAAACGCGGCGTCAGTACCGTGAAATTTTCGATTACGGGTTTATTGGCGGGCCGCGCGAAAATCTCGCCAATGCTTGGCTGAGCCAGGGGTGGAACGTCGGCGTTTTTTACTGGAACCAGTTTTCTGACGAGATATCGCCGGCCATGGCCGAAGCCAAAGTATGGACGCATCGCTCCCTGTCACGCATGCGCTGGCGCGATCTGGAGGGAAGCCTGCACGAGGGCCCGGAGAAAAGCGCCACGGATTTGTTCGTGGAAAGTTATGCGAGCGCCATGCAGGATTATCAGGGCCCGCATATTCGCATCGTCGGGCATTCTTTCGGGAGTCAGATGGCCATCGTCGGCAGCCGCAAGATTCTCGACGCCATTCAGCAACAGACTCTGCCACCCCACTTGCTACCGCACCGACTGGCGTTGCTGGATCCTGCCTACATGGGTGGGCAGCGCGCCTTCCTAGGCAACAAAACCACCAGTCAGGCAGCATATGCGCATGCGCAGGCGTTAATCGCTGAAGACGTGGTGATGGAAACCTATCGCACGTCCACGTTAATGTGGTTCACGCCGATCACTGACATGGCGATGCCCCTGCTCAGTATGACGGCCTATGCGGATGTCCCCACCAGCTATATCGCGCCGTGGGATTTCCAGAAAAAGCACATTGCGTCGATCTGGCATTATTTCTGGTCATTCCAGTTTGATAGCCCGACCGTGCTCTGGAGTCATGCGCAGGGATTGTCGGCAAGCACGCCCGATGAGCGTGTGCGACAGATGATGGCATCACCGCTTCGGGTCGTGCAGGTCAAAGGCAAGTTCTCGAAGACGCCACAGGATGACGTCATGATGTTCTGGCCCAAATAAGCGGTCAGCGTCTGCTATCAGGAAAGCGCCTTGCGATAGGCGTTGGCAGCAATCAAACCCAATAACTTGCGGGGTACAGCGCGCGACAGGAACAGTTGCGCCTTGTTGAGCATTCCCGGAACGTGCACATGCTGGCGCGCCACCATGGCGCCCAGGGCATCGCGTGCACAATCCTCTGCGCTCTGCAGGAAAGGCGTATTTTCAAACTGTGCAGCCAGCCCGCTATTGGTCGTCATGTCGGTGGCGATGCCGCCGGGTGAGAACACCGTGACCGACACATTCTGGCCGCGCAATTCTTGGTAGAGACTCATGCCGAAATTGGTAATGAAAGCTTTCGTGCCGGCGTACGCAGTCTGGTAAGGCACGGCCAGAAATCCTGCCATGCTGCTCACCAGCATCAGTCCGCCACCCTGGTTTTTCTGCTTCAGATAGGGCAGGAACAAATGCACGAGACGAATGACGCTGGTGACGTTGGTGGCCAGCAGGCTTTCGAAGGTTTCCCAGTCCATGTCCTCATAACGGCCAAAGTAGGTGACGCCAGCGTTCAGTACCAGCGCGTAAATATCGCCAGCGGCCGTCGCTTCCTGGAACACCCGGTCAATGTCTGCAGGTTTTTGCAGATCAGCGTGCACCACAGCCACCTGGATACCGAATTCCCCCTGCAGGCTGGCCTGCAAGCTTTGCAAACGATCCAGGCGACGGGCGACCAGCACCAGATTGGCCTGATAATCGCGTGCCAATTGTTCCGCCATGGCCTTTCCCAAGCCGGAAGACGCGCCGGTGACCAGCACCCAGCGCCCCTTGAGATTCATTG